>NZ_CP152276.1:920000-1520000 GCF_038719015.1 Nguyenibacter vanlangensis | reverse complement strand
TCGGCCTGAACGACCGAAAATCGGCATGTGGCCGACGCCGTACCCGGCAAGAAGAAGCAGGATCGTCACGGCGCCGAAGCCGTAGCTCACCGGCTGCTTGGCCACGAGGAATGCCGTCACCGCGCCTGTCAGCATCGCCACGAGGTAGGCAACCCCAGGCGCCGATCGCGGGACGATCCGCCCGTGACGGACGAACATATACCCGGCCAATGGAATGGCGGGCAGACTTCCGAGCGTGTGTATCCAGCCAACGGGGGTGATTCCAAACATGTCAGTCTCCATCTTGCAGAACCGATATATACCTACTAGTAGGTAGGTATGAAAGGTAAGCTTTTCCAGTCAAGGTATAATTGTTACGGAGATCGTTTTCTGTCCCGCTCAGGACAGAAATTCTCTCGGTCTCTTCTTCATATCACGGTCGGGCGGTGCGATCATCCGCTCCATATGAGCGCCGATTACGACACCGAAAATTTTCGGATCGCCATAGGCGCGTGCCGAAAGCATCGCGCCATGAACGGTGGCCATGAACGCGTCCGCCTCGACATGCGGCGAACGCGTCAGCCGGATTTCCCCGGTGCGCGCACCGCTCTCCATCACGGTTGCCAGCCAGTTCGACAATGCGCGGAAATGCGCGCGGACTTCCAAGGCAATCTCCTCGGGCAAGACGGGGAGTTGGCTTGCCAGCAGCGCGCACACGCAGAACGGAGCGGTTGCATCCGCGATACAGGCTTCCCAATACCCGACATAGCGCCGCAATTGTTCGAGCGGATCGCTGACCTGGAGGGCGAGATCCGCCAGCGCGGCTTTGGCGTCTTCCCGATAACGCGCGACCAATGTCCGCACCAGATCGGCCTTGCTGGGGAAATGGTGATGAATGCTCGCCTTGCGGATGCCAACCACTTCCGCGATATCGGCGTAGCTGAAACCGTTATAACCACCTGCGACGATCAGGGACCGTGCGCAGGTCAGGATATCGTCCGAAGTCGTGGATGAATTCGCCATATCGCGTTCCTACCTTCTAGTAGGTAGTGCGTCAAGCCCGAAAAAGGGGCGATCAGGTGAGGGTGCCGAGATGTCGGCGCACCCATTCGGCTTCCTCGGACGCCGTGCGCCGGAAGTGCCGCTTGAAATCGCGGCTGAACTGGGCGGGGCTGGCGTAGCCGACCGACGCCGCGACGTCCGCGATCGTCTTGTCCCCGCGCGCGATCATCAGTCGTGCCTCATGCAGCCGCATCGCCTTCACATATTGTATCGGCGTGCTGCCTGTCAGCGCCTTGAAGTGCGTGTGATAGGACGGAATGCTCATGCCGGCTTCGCCGGCCAGCGAGGCGACCGAAATTCCGGAGGCGTAGCGTTCGCGCAGGCGGGCGATGCTTTCCAGGATTTTCCCCGATGGCCCGCGCTGTTGCAAACCTGCGATCATCGCGCCGCCTTGCGGGCCGACCAGCACCCGGTAATGCAACGCGCGCAGGATGCACGCGCCGAGAACCGCAAGCTCGACGGGATTATCCAAGGCATTCAGCAGCCGCAGCACGGCATCCTCGATAGCGGGATCCATTCTGCTCGAGAGGAGGCTTTTCACCTTGCCGGACGTTTCCGGAGCGCCCATCTGCGCGACGATCCCGGCGGCCATTTTCATGTCGAAATCGACATAGACGGCGAGCAGCGGCCGTTCCGGGCTGGCTACGGATTCCATTCGGAACGGGACCGGCACCGACACTGCCAGATAATGCTCCTCGTCGTAGAGATAGATCTCGCCTTCGAGAAGGCCCCGCTTGCGGCCCTGCAACACGAATACCGCGCCCGGCTTGTAGAGCACGGGAACGTCGTGAAGCATCGTCTCGGTCCGGAGGATGCGGACGCCGGGCAGCGGCGTCGGGTTGTATCCCTGGCGGGGTGCCAGACGGTCCGCCAGTTCCACGAGTTCGCGGCGCTTCACCGGACCCTGCTCGGAATTCATAGGATTGGGCAAGACATTCAGAGTTTTCACGATCGATTTCCGCCTGTTCGCATATTATCGGTCAATAGCTTCGCGCGATCAACAGGAGAACGCCCAGCATGTCACCGAAAACCTTCTTCATCACCGGCGCGAATTCCGGCTTCGGCTTCGCGATCGCGTCGGCTGCGAGCCGCCAGGGGCATAAGGTCATCGGCACCGTCCGATCGGAACGGTCACGGGTTGCCCTTGCGGAACGCCTGCCGGCGGTACGGTCCGTCCTCTGCGACGTGACGGAATTCGACCGGATCGCCGATATCGTCCGACAAGCCGAGGAGGACCATGGCCCGGTCGATGTTCTGATCAACAATGCCGGCTATGGTCACGAGGGAATTCTCGAAGAATCGTCACTTGAGGAGATGCGGCGCCAGTTCGACGTCAATGTCTTCGGTGCGGTTGCCGTCGCAAAGGCCTTCCTGCCGCGTTTTCGCGCAAGGCGTCGCGGATTCATCGTCAACGTGACCTCGATGGGCGGCATGATTACCATGCCCGGCATCGGCTATTACTGCGGAAGCAAATTCGCCCTTCAGGGTATTTCCGAGGTCATGCGCGCGGAAATGGCCCCGTTCGGGGTCCATGTGACGGCGCTTTGTCCCGGCTCCTTCCGAACGGATTGGGCCGGACGCTCGATGGTCAGGACGAAGCGATCGATCCCGGACTATGACGCGCTGTTCGATCCGATCAGAGAGGCGCGGCAGGCCAGAAGCGGCAGGCAGCCGGGCGATCCCGGTAAGCTCGCGGCAGCCGTTCTGGGTCTGATCGAAACCGATACCCCTCCGCCGCAACTTCTGCTTGGCAGCGATGCGCTCGCCCTCGTGTCGGACAGGATCGAACGTCTGAAGCAGGAAATCGAGGCGTGGAAGTCCGTTACGCTTTCCACGGATGGATGAAGAAAATCGCCCGTCAGGGCGCGATCTGCGGCATCAGCACGATGCGGCCGCTGATCCCGCCTTTCTCGGTCAGTGCCAGGCCGGTGGCGAATTCCTCCAGCGCCAGGCGCCGGGCGACGGGCATGCGCAGCAGGCCGCGCGAAAACAGCGTGACCGCATCATGCAGATCCTGCAGCGTCGCACCGACCGATCCCATGATCTTCAGTTCCCGCACGATCAATTCGACGGGATGGACGGTATAGCTGTCGGCCGTATAGCCGATCAGCACCAATCGTCCCTTGCGCCGCAATGCGGCCGTGGCGATGCGCATCGTGGCCTCGGTGCCGACGAGTTCGAACACCACGTCCGCCCCCTCTCCGGTCACCGCGCGGATGCGGGCGCCGACATCCTCATGCGCCGCGTCGATCACCGCCTCGGCCCCCATCTCGCGGGCAAGCGCCAGCCGTTCCGCGCCCCGGCCCACAGAGACGACCCGTGCCCCCGCCGCACGCGCGACCTGCACCACGGCCAGCCCCACCCCGCCCGCGCCGTTCACGACGATCCATTCGCCCGGCACGATACCGGCCATGCGGCAGGCATGGACCGCGGTCGAGCCGGCACAGCCCAGCGGTGCCGCCTCGGCCAGGTCGGCGTCGCCCGGCAGCGGAACCGCATGCGTCGCCGGGACGGCGATATACTCCGCATAGCCGCCATCGCTCGTAAATCCGGGCTGCGCCAGCGGCGCGGGACAGAGATGCGTCTCGCCCATCCGGCAATGGTGGCAGGTTCCGCATCCCTGATAGTAATAGACGACGGCTTTCTCGCCCAGGCGGCGCGGGTCCACGCCGTCGCCCAGCGCGTCTATGATGCCTGCGATTTCGTGGCCGACCGTGAAATCCCGGCATCCCAGATCCAGGCCGCCGTCGCGCAGATGCAGTTCCGTGCGGCAGATACCGCAGGCGCCGATGCGCAGACGCACCATGCCGGGACCGGGTTCCGGCACGGCGACCGCGCGCAGCGTGAAGGGGCGGCCCGGCGCCTCCAGCCGCACGGCGCGCATTACCCTGTTGGTTGACATGCGTTCTCTCCCGCGATCATGGATCGTCCGGCACCCGTTTTCATGAAAAGAAGATTAGCACGATCCGTTCATGTGCGGCGCGGCCCGCGCGCCGCCAGAATCCATTCGCGCGTGCCGGAAACCGAAATGGCGGTCAGGACGATGTTTTCAAGCGCCATGACCATGACACCCTGCGCATAGTAAAGCAGCACGCCCAGCGCATAGGTCGTACTCCACAGGATCCAGCTTTCGACGTATTTTCGCGTCATCAGGATCATCGCCGCGACCTGCAGGATCAGCACCGTGGAATCCCAGACCGGGAACGGATCGGGGGCGAGGCGCGCCGGCCGCGGCGCGCCCAGCGCCACCGCGGCCCGGGTGATCGCGCCGAAGAGCGTGTCGATGCTGACGCTCAACAGCGCGATGGCCACGGCGCAGGCGCAGGCGCAAAGCGCCAGCCGCGCCGGCGCCAGCCAGAGCACGGCCGGCGCGGCCGCCGCATTCTCGCGCGGACGGGTCCACGCATACCAGCCGTACAGGTTCGCGGCGAAGAAGAAGATCTGCAGCAGCAGGCTGGCATAAAGCTGGATCTGGAAGAAGATGACGGCGAAGCAGGTGACGTTGACCAGTCCGAAGGCATAATTCTCGACCCGTTCCCGGCTGGCCAGCCAGATGCAGGGCAGGCAGAACGCGGTGCCGATCGCTTCGACCCAGGACAGGTCATACCCGGCGCGGCCGATCGGGATATGGACCAGGATATTATTGACGCTGAAGATGTTCATGTGATCTTTCGGAGGAGGCGGAGGGCGGTTTTCGTCATGAAACCCAAGGCGCGTCCTACATCGGGCCGCGCGTGTCGCCGCAATCATAGACCGGAACCCGGGCCTTCAGCGCAAGACAGACCTCTCGCGCCATGCGGTCGCGCGTGGCCTGGGTCAGCGCGTTGGGAAAGGCCGTGCCCTGCGCCACCGCGTCGGCGGCCTGGCGATAGATGGGGTCGCGCCGCACGCGCGGCTGTTGCCAGAACGGCCGGGTCGCGACCAGCAGATGCCGTGGCGGCGCCCCTGCCGGCAGGTCGCCCGAAAATGCGATATAATTCTTCATCGCGATGCCGGTCATCAGGGCCGTGAAGCGCGCGCCATCCTCGGCACAGCGTCCGCTGCCGCAACTGGCCCTGCTGGTCACGAAAGCATCGCTATAGAGCAGCGGCGCGGGGTGGGGCCCCCATGGCACGGGGATCATCGTCGGTCGCGCAGCGCGTTTGGGAGCATAAAGCGCGATATAGAAGCTCTGCTCCGAAAAGCCGATATCGGCCATGCTGCGGCCGGTCGCGAACGCACGTTCGATCTCTCCATCGGGCGCGCGGGTCAGCGTTCCGTCGGCGCAGACATTGCGGGGGCCCTCGTCACAGGCGCGGACCAGGGTGGCCAGCGCGTCGATCACCGCGTCGTCCGGGGGCATTCTCATTGCGTCCGACAGCCTGGCGGTGCCGTAACGCTGTGCGTAGGCATCGATATACAGGGACGGCAGACGGGTAGTGCCCGAGAAATCGGCGGACAGGCCGCGCGATTTTCTTCCGTGCCGAGACAGGATTTTTACGAAATCCGACAGGTTTCGCGCCGAAGCCAGGGCAGGGTTGTCGGCATAGGCGAAATCCAGGCAGAGCCAGCTTGGTATGCCATAGAGAACGTGATCATGGGTCGCCGCCGCCCGGCCTGCCGGCAGCGGCGCGTCCCCGGTCACGCGCATCGGGGCCAGAAGTCCCTTGCCCGCCAGAAAACCGAGATAGAGCGTGTCGAGTTCGACCACGTCGTAACCGCCGGCGGACAACAGGCCGGCCAGGGTTTCAGGGTCATAGATATCGACGCTTTCGCTCATCACGACATGCAGCAGAACGTCCTGGTTCTCCGCCTGGTAGCGCGCGACGACATGCCGGATCAGCCGGTCGAAATTGCCGTTCGGCAGGCTGGGAATAAAAGGATAGAGCGCGACATTGAGCACGCGCGTCTGGCGGCCGTTCAGGCGCAGGAAGCCGTTCGGCCCGGCCGGGCCGATCCGCATGGCGCGCGCCGTCAGGCCGCCGCAGCGCACGCTGTCGATCAGGCTGCCCGGCGGCGGCAGGACATGGATGGTCGCGCCTGCCGCGACGGCACGGTCCGGCATGGCGACCGGCGATGTCGCGGGGGCCTGAAAATGGCAGGACGCCGATGCGGGCCCGTCATTGCGGATGACCAGTTCGGCCGCCAGCGCCGCGCCGGACATGCAAAGGCTTCCCAGGACCGCGCAGGCCATGGCCCTGATCGCTATCATCATGTTGTCTCCCCATGGTGTTCACGCCACGACGCCCGCCGATCACCGACGTGCCCTGCGGAAAGCCGGGCGACGGACGGGTGAAGATAGAACGACCGTATGGGGATCGACGACCTGGCTGCGGTCGCGATTGGCCGCCCTTGTGTCCTGCCCGGGGAATTCTCATGAGAATGTCCCGGGCAGGACATTAGAGGCGTGCGCCGCCCAGGATTATTTCCAGCACGTTCCTGCGCGCGGTCTTCAGATGTTCGGCCATCGCCCGGCGCGCGCGCGCGCCGTCCCGTGTCTCCAGCGCCGAGAGGATCTCGTCATGCTCCTTCCAGCCCGGTGCAGTGCGCTCCGGCAGATGCTGGCGTTCGAACATCTTGGTCAGGCGCCGCATGGCGAGCAGCGTGTTCGCGGTCAGGTCATTCTTGCAATATTCCCCGACCGCCCCGTGAAGATTGTCGTCGAAGACCCAGTGCATGGCCGGCGGGTGGCCCTGCCTCGGATCGATGCTCCGCAAGGAGCGGCGCAATTCGGCCAGGCGGTCATCGGGGATGTGCAGGGCCGAGACGCTCGCGGCATGGGGTTCGATCAGCAGGCGCAGGTCGAGGCTTTGCAGGAATTCCTCCAGCGAGACCAGGCGGACCGCCAGCGTGCGGGGACCGTGCCGCACGATCAGCCCTTCGCCTTCAAGCCGCCCCAGGGCCTCGCGCATCGGGGTCCGCGAGACGCCCAGTTCCTCGGCCATGCGCCGTTCCTGGATGATCGTGTTGCCGGGCAGCCTGCGGCTCAGGATCAGGTCCAGCACGTGTTCGTACGTGGCGTCGGTCAGGCTCCTGGCGATGGAGCTGGCCGTCTTTGCCCTGCTCCGCCCGGTCTTGCGCGGGCGCCGCGACGATTCCGCCATCATGTCCGTCATGTCTCCCGGTATTTTTCGTATTCCTCACGCACTCTCTTCGTGCGTCCGCACGCATCGGCTTTCGCGGGGAATGGTATGCGCATGGTATGTCATTTGCAAAGACAAACGATCAGGACGAACGATGCCGCGGCTCCGTCGGTCCTGCCGGGGGCCGATGGTGCGGGGCAAGGGCGCCGCATGACCGGCTGGCCGGTTATGGTCGTGCTGCGCGGAAAATGCCCGATGTGCGAAAACAGGATACTGGCCGCCCCGTCAGGCGGCCAGTTCCTGCGGCCCGCTGCCCGCGCGTGACGACGGCGGGGCCGGGCGGGTTCAGTGCGGTCCCGTCGTCTGGTCGGGCGCCATCCCGCCATGCGGCATCGCATTGGGGCTCATCGGGGATTTCTCCATCGCGCCGGGTTTCGTCTGCGTGGGTTTCATCTGCCCGGGTTTCGGCTGCCCCGGTTTCGTCTGCATGGGGGGCTTCTTCATCTTCATGTGGCCCATCGCGTCTGGCGCCATCGCGTTCGGCGCCATGGCACCGGGGTGCATCTCGTGCGTCATCGGGCTCTGTTGCATCTGGCCTTGCGGCGTCTGTCCCGCCGGGGGTTGCATGGTCTCCTGCGCCATGGCGGAGCCGCCCACCAGCAGCGCGGTGCAGAACAGGGTGGAAAATGAGCGTGTGAACATTGCCTGTCTCCTGAACTTGCGATCGAAACGCGCGGCACGTGTTCCTGCGTCCCGTTCTTCGCTTTCCCGACGGCGCGGATTACGGATGGGGCGCGATTCTTTCACGATCCGCCGAACCAGTCGTAACCCTGGTCTTCCCAATAGCCGCCGGGAAACTTGTTCGTCACCTCGAGGGCCGCGACATATTTCGGATTCTTGTAGCCCAGCTTGGTGGGAATGCGGATCTTCATCGGCGCGCCATAGGCGGGGGGCAGGGATCGGCCGTCGTAATCCAGCGCCATGATGGTCTGGGGATGCAGCGCGGTCGCCATGTCGATGCTGGTGGAATAATCGTCGAAACAGCGGAACATCACGTATTTCGCCCGCAGATCCGCGCCCACGTGCCGCAGGAAGGTCGCAAGCGGCACCCCGGACCAGGCACCGATCGCGCTCCAGCCCTCGACGCAGATATGGCGGGTGATCTGGCTTTCCTGCGGCAGGGCCCGGAACTGCGACAGCGACCAGGGGCGCCGGTCGGCGATCAGCCCGGACAGTTCCAGCCGCCATTGCCCCGCATCGACGGTGCGGACTGCGTCGATGCCATAATAGGCATTGAACGGAAAGGGCGTGGTCAGGGCGCTGTGCGGAAATGTCCGGGCCAGGCGGGCGCGGCTGAACAGCAGGGCCTGCATCCGGTCGGTAAAACGCAGCGCCGTGGCCAGCGCGCGCTCGATGCCGGCATTGTCGTCCAGCACGCAGCCCGACAGCATGGCCAGCCCGCCCAGCGACAGCGCGTGTTTCAGCATCAGACGGCGCTCGATGCGCCGCAGGTCCGGGGCGATCGCCGCGCGGTCGATGATCGGGCGGTTCATGGCTGTATCCTGGGCTGTGTCCTGTCGGAATCGGGTATGCGGCGGCCGCCGGTGATCATGCCGACCAGGGTCGACGGCACGATCGCCACCAGCGTCAGATGCACGATCAGAAAGGCGACGATCAGCGCCATCATCGTGAAATGGATGCGTCGCGCGATGTCGTACCCGCCCAGCAGCCAGCTCAGCCAGCCGAGCTGCACGGGTTTCCAGATCGCAAGCCCGCTCAGAACGGCCAGAACCGCCACCACCAGCACCCCGGTATAGAACAGGCGCTGCACGGCGTTGTACGCGCCGGCCCGGTGATGCAGCCGCAGCCGCAGGGCCAGGGCGAAATCCTGCGCGGTGCGCCGCACACCCTGGGGCCGGATATCCCGCCGGAAATGACCCGATGCGAAACCATGGGCCAGATAGACCAGGCCGGCGGCCATCAGCACCCACATGGCCGCGAAATGCCAGGCGATCCCGCCGGCCAGCCATCCGCCCAGCGTCGCCCAGGGCGGGAAGGTGAAGGGCAGGATCGGCGAGGCGTTATAGATCTGCCAGCCGCTGCCGATCATGCACAGCATCGCCGCCGTCGCGACCCAATGCGTCAGCCGGACGATCCGCGTGTGTGTGCGCCTGCGGTCGGGTTTCATGGTCTTCTCCCTTCGGACAGGCGGATCTTCGCGGGGGCAGGGGCGCGGGTTACGGTCCGGCGGAATTTTTGGGAAAAATTTTTGGACGGCATGTCGCGGGCGGGATTTCGCGCGTCGCCTGTAACCGGCGGGGCATGGGTACCGAACATGCCACCGACGCCATGGGCGCTGGAGGCCACGATGACATCCCGACGCGATTTCCTGCTGCGGAGCACGGTTCTTCTCGCATTCGGGGCCATGCCCCGTCTCGCGCGCGCCGATATGCGCTATCCGGTCATGCACAGCGACGTCGAATGGCGCCGCCTGCTGACGCCCGCGCAATATGCGATCCTGCGCGCGGGTGGCACCGAGCCACCCTTCTCCAGTCCGCTGCTGAACGAGCACCGGCCCGGCCGGTTCCATTGCGCGGGGTGCGGCACGGCGAATTTCGATGCCGCGACCAAATTCGACAGCGGCACCGGCTGGCCCAGCTTCTGGCGGTTCTTGTCCATGCGGTGCAGGAGGCACGCGACGACAGCCATGGCATGCAGCGGACCGAAATCCATTGCGCGACCTGCGGCGGCCATCTGGGCCATGTATTCGACGACGGTCCGGCGCCGACCGGCCTGCGCTACTGCATGAACGGCGCGGCGCTGACCTTCACGCCCGCGTGAGAGACGTTCGCATGAGAACGAGGGCGATCATGGACGACAAGATCAAAGGACCGTCGCTGCGCCGTCATCCCGGCCACGCCCCGTGCCTTGCGGTGCTGAAGACGCTGTTTGTGCCGCTGTTCATGCCGCTGTTTTGCGACCCCCCTGTTCTCTGCCAGCGTGCGCCGGGATAGGATGGGCGCGCGCCGCGGGGCGGGGGACATGGCGGGAGATGATGTGACGGACGCCGATTGGAGCATGCTGATGGCGGCGGCGCAGCGCGGCGACGCGCAGGCCTATCGCCGCGCGCTGGCCGAAATCGCCGTCTGGCTGAAGCGCTATTTCTCCCGGCGGCTGCCGGTGTCGATGGTCGATGACGCGGTCCAGGATACGCTGCTGGCGGTTCACGAGAAGCGCCATACCTATGACCCGGCCAAGCCGTTCGCGCCCTGGCTGGCGGCCATCGCCCGCTATAAATGGATCGACAGGCTGCGCGCCATGCAGAAGACCGAGATACCCTTGTGCGAGGACATCGCCATTCCCGATCACGGGAACGCGGTGACGGCCGCCCATGCGCTGGAGCGCCTGCTGGCGACGCTGAAGCCGGCCCAGGCGGATGCGATCCGGCTGGTGAAGCTGCAGGGATTCAGCGTCGAGGAAACGTCGCGGCGGACGGGCCAGACCGTGTCGCTGGTCAAGGTCAATATCCATCGGGGGCTGGGACGTCTGAGCGATCTGGTCAAGCGAGGTGACGATGTCGATTGATCCGCTGATCGACCGGCTCAGCGCCGATCTGCGCCCGGTGCGCCGGCGTACCCCCCTGCGCGACGCCGCGCTGCTGCTGCTGCTGGGCGCGGTCGAAATGGCGGGTTTCGCCGGAATGGGCACGATGCGGCCCGATCTGTCGGCGGCCATGGCGCTGCCGAGCTTCTGGTGGAAGGCGATCAGCCTGGCGCTGATCGCGCTGGTCGGCGGCGGGGCGGCCATCCTGTCCCTCAGCCCGATCCGTTCGCCGCGTCGTGGCGTGCGGGCGGCCGTCATGCTGGTGCTGGCCACCCTGGCGGCCGGTTGGCTGGTCGATGCGGCGCGGGCAGGGGGGGCGTCGCTCGGGCAGCGGCTGGACCCGGTGCATGGCATCATTTGCGCGACGAAGATCGTGCTGCTGTCGCTGCCGGCGGTCGCGGCGTTCGGGTTGTTGATGCGGCGCGGCGCCCCGACCGACCGGCGCGGCAGCGCCGCCGCCGCCGGGATGGCCGCCGCCGCCTGGGGGGCGCTGGTCTTCATGCTGGCCTGTCCTTTCGACGACCCGCTCTATGTCGCCGTCTGGTATCTTCTCGGCGGCGGCGTGACGGCGCTGGCCGCGCGGCTGGTCCTGCCGCCTCTGACGCGTTGGTAGGGCCCCACCCGGCAATGCGGTGCCGGGCCGGCGCTATTGCGCCTTCATCGCCTGGCCCAGCGGGTGCATCAGCCGGTTGGCCCAGCCGAAAATCGCCGCCGACAGCACCAGGTCGAACATCTGCAGCGCTGTGAGGCCCAAACATTCCAGGACCGACACGTCGTCGCGCGACAGGGCGGGGGGCGTCCGGGACAAATGGACCGCGAAATCGAAAAGACCCTGGGAATGCTCGTCCAGCGCGGCCTGGGTGCCGGCGCTGAAGATTTCCTGCATGATTTCGGGCCGGGATGTCAGTTGGTTGTAGCGCGCGGCATGGGTGGACGCGCAATAGATGCAATGATTGACGATCGAGGCCGCGACCGCGCCCAGTTCCCGCTCTGAACGCGGCAGGCCCGCCGGGCCGTACATGATGGCGTTGAAGAGCGGGGTTCGGTGCGCCAGGCTTTCGGGATCCAGCGCCAGGGTCAGGACATAATTCGAGATTTTCTTGTTCGACGGCGTGATTTTCAGCGCGTCGCGCTGCGCGTCGGTCGCCTCGTCCAGGTTGACCGGCGTGATGTAGGGCTCCCATTCCAGGGGCTCGACCGTAAATTCCGTTGCCGGCTTCATGCCGCATGCTCCTCGATCAGCGTCAGGCCGGCCATGACGCGGGCCTGGAAATTGACGAACGCCACCAGTTCGGCCAGCCGGACCACGTCCGCATCCGTCAGGCCGGCCGACTGCATCGCCGCAATTTCGGCCCGCCCCGCCTTGACGGGATCCTTGGTGACGATATCGACATAGGTCACGATCGCGGCCTGCCGCGCGTCCAGTTCGGGCATCTCGCCCAGGCCCAGCGCCCGCAGCACCGGACAGGCCGACATCTCGTCCAACTGCCGGCCGTAGCGGTCCGCCAGGGCGGCATCACCATTCCAGCGCGAGATCCGCGATGCCAGGGCAAAACGTTCGGCCCGGCCGATCCGGCCGGGTTCCATGGGGGTCAGGACCGCGGCGGCGCTGGCGTCGCACAGGCGCATGATCTCCGCCCGTGCGGCGAACATGTCCCGCATCGCCGGCGATCGGGTCGCGGCAATTCTATCCGCGAAGAAATTGACGTCCGGTGGTGGCATTTTTTTCTCATATCGAAATGACGCGACTTGGCCGGTTCCGGTTCCGGCGTCCCGGCCGTGGTCACCTTATCATGCGTATTACGAATGACAATGCCATTATGATCCTTGTAAGGCATCCTTGGTTTGCAACGATCATCGGGCCTGCTATGATGCGCGGCATGAATTTGGATGATCTCGACATCAAGCAACTCGATGCGTTCGCGGCCGTGATGTCGGCCGGCAGCATCACCGCCGCGGCGCGCGTCCTCAACCGGTCACAGCCGACGATCAGCCGCGCGATTCAGGACCTGGAAAACAATATCGGTTTCCTGCTGCTGTCGCGGAACGGCCCGCGCATCGCGCCCACCAGCCAGGGCGTGCTGTTCCATTCCGAGGTCGAGCGTTTCCTCAGCGGCCTGCGCCATATCAAGGAGCGCGCGGACGCCATCGCCTTCGGCGAGCCGCAGCCGTTCGAAATCGCGTCGATCCCGGCCTTCACCGCGACCATCGCGCCCTTCGCCCTGGCGCGCATCCCGCCGGGCCGCCTGCCGCGCAAGATTTTCCTCCACACGATGATGGCCGAAAACGTCGTCCAGGCCGTCAGTTCCGGCACGGCGGAACTCGGCATCTCGTCGCTGCCGCTCGACCATCCGGGGGTGGACGTGCACTGGATCGGTTCGGCCGCCTGCGTGGCGGTGGTGTCCGATTCCGATCCCCTTGTCCGGCGCCGGCGGATCCGTCTGATCGACCTGCAGGACCGGCCGCTGATCGCCACGTCCAACCCCTTCCGGCTGCGTCCCCGGATCGATGCGGCCTTTCGCGCGGCCGGCCTCGCGCCGTTTTCCGCCATCGACACCAATGCCAGCGTCTCGGCCGTCGCCGCCGCGCGCGCCGGCATGGGGGTGGCGGTGATCGATCCGGTCACGGCCTATGGGATGCCGGTGGACGGTGCCGTCGTGCGGCCGCTCGACGTGCAGATTCCGTTCCATTTCGGCGTCATTTCACGCAGCGCCACGCCGCTGGCGCCGGTTCTCGCCGAATTCTCCGACCATCTCAGGCAGGTGGCGCGCGACACGCTTCCGGATTTCATCGAACATGATGTTTCTGAAATGGAGGCCCTGCTGCGCGGGGTCTTCGGTACCGTGTCGCAGGACGCCTGCTGACCCTTCAGGATCATGCCACGTTTCGTACGCCGCAGGGAGGGGTATGACGTCGAGTTCCTGAAACCAAACACTTAATCTACGGTGGGCCTAACGAAGAGGTTACTCGTCAACATCATTGCGACGAACGCCCCCCCCGATGCGAGGGCTCCCGCCACAAAGACCGCTGGATAACCCGCATGGCTGACAATGGCTCCGGAAATTGGCCCAGTTAGACCAAGCCCTATATCGACGAACGCCACGTAAGCACCCATTGCAGCGCCCCGGCTTTGCGGAGGAACATGTTTGACGGCTTCGACTCCCAGCGCCGGAAATGTCAGTGAGTACCCCCCTCCAAGAATGGCAGCGCCGATCAAAGCCACTTCAGCCACCGGTGCCGCCGCTAAAATAATCAATCCGAGTGCCTGGAGAGGGATAGTGACCGACGCGACCCTGATTCCCCCCATTTGGTCGGGCAGGCCACCGAATATGAGGCGGGTGACCGTATATGCGAGGCCAAATCCCGAGAGCGCCCATGACGCACCGGACCAATTGTGAGACGCGTAATAGAGGCCAAGAAACGCGAAGAGCGTGCCGAACCCGAAAGTACTCAGCGCCAAGCTTACCCCAAATGGCCAGATGAGGCCGACAACCTTCAGGAACCCCATGCGCCGGCCGTGATGCGGAGGTATGCCGGGCTTCCTTGCCGCAATCAGGCACGCAAGAATCGGGAGGAGAGCCGCTACCAGAGCAAGAAAGGTAAAACCGCCTGCTCGGAGCAGGCCAACGCCGGCAGGCGCGCCGGCTCCGATCGAACCGAACATTGCTATGCCGACCCAAACCATCGCGCGCCCGGTATACCGGCTTCCTACTGCCCCTATGCACCACGCTAACGCGCCGGTGATCAGCAGACTTTCTCCCAACCCGAGAATCAACCGGGCTAATAATAGGATCCCTAGCCCACCAGTCCTCCCGAAAAGCGACGGAGTGCTCAGACTATATAACACTGCTGCAAAAGAACATGTGGCAGCGCCAGAAATAACCGCGAGTTTCGAACCACGCGTGTCGGAAACAACACCTGCAAAGTGGCGAGTCAGTAATGTCCCGATCGATTGCATTGCTATCACCCAGCCAACGGCAACCGGACCAAAACCGAGCGTACTATGTACATAGATCGGTACAACAGCTAGGGGCAATCCCACCGTGAGGTAACCGAGAGCAACCAGAACCGTGAAGGGAAGCAGCCGCCGCGTTGCTTCTCGACCGGAGGCAGGAGCCATGTCTGTGGATGCCGTCGCCATTCCCTTCTTCCTTCCCTGAAGCTGGCCCTGAAGCTGGATGATAATGCGCCAGACAAAGAAGATGCGGAAACTGCAATTATTGAAATGTATCGTTGATAGAAATGCAACTATGTATCTGACGAGTCGTCAGAAGAGCAGATTGCCTTTACAATCGTCCTCAACCAGCTATGCGCAGGATCAAATTGAAATTTGGGATGCCACGCCAGGGACACCGTGACCGGTGGCGTCTCCACCGGCAACTGGAACGTCATCAATCCATGACGCACGCTACGTGTAAGCAACTCCGGCACAACCGCGACCAGGCCCGCCTGGTCGGCTAGGAACACCGCATCCGCGAAGCCGGATACGACCACGGCGACCGTGCGCGACTGGCCGAGATTTTGGAGCGCCAAGTCCAACGGCCCCTGCTTGCGTCCTCGGCGTGACGCGGAGATCTGAGGATAATTACAGAATCGTTCGACCGTAACCTTACCGGAGGCAAGAGGGTGGGATTTCTTTACCACCCCGACAAAGCGGTCGGAAAACAGGGACTGGGTTATAATTTCGGGACCACTGATATTTATTGAGGCGATGTCAAGATCGACCGCCCCCTCTCGAAGCCCCGCAACGTCTTCGTCCCCTTGTGGGGCAAATCGCAGGCTGACGTGAGGAGCACATTTGGAGAGAGAATCAATCAAATGAGAGCCGAATGATGATACAAAGCCGTCGGTTGCGCGAAGCGTGAAGGTACGTTTGAGAAGGTGCGGTGAGAATTGGCTCGAGCCTTGCAATATCTGCCGAGCGTTCTCCACGAGCGCGCTCACCTGCTCACGAATTTCTTCTGCTCGCGGTGTGGGCACCATGCCCCGGCCGGCCCGCACAAGAATCGGATCTCCCGTCAATGACCGAATCCTCCCGAGGATTCGACTCATGGCCGGAGTACTGAGATTCATGCGCGAAGCTGCTCCCGCTACGCTGCCCTCGGATAAGAGAACGTCGAGACATGCCAGCAAAGATAAATCTTTTGGATGCATTTACGGTGACGCGCCCCAACGTTTCAGGACGATGAGCTTAAGCCCACCCGAGTCGACGTGCGAGAAAAACTTTGCACCTGGAGAAGAACGCTGCTCCTCATGATGCTTTGCATGAATTGGCATCACAAACCGCTTGGAGTCCGCCTGACCCAGAGGTTGCCCCGGTCTGGAAAGCGCTGCCCTGATCCGTGTTGAAAATCTCCGGCGTCCCGTAGCGGGCCGACCCCCCTCAGGCCTCCAGGGTATTACTTATCCGCACATCGTAATCCGGAAATTCGATCACGACTTCATCTTTCGGCGCCAGCGGGATACCCTTATCGTAGCTATTCATGGGACACCCCATGAATATCATGTGTATAGTCCCAGGGACTGCCATCGGTGCATTGGACAGGAGTCCCATAATAAGTTCCTCGACCGGCCAGACAAGCTCATCCGTTCCAGTTTCAACGTGGAAATCGCCCATCAATTGCCCGTCGCGATAACATGAGACTCGCCCAGTCACACGCGCCGGCGGCGGGCCGAGAAACAATTCGGGGTGAACGGGCGTCGGATAAAGCTTTGCGCGTCCAAGCTTGGAGGGCTGGCCGCGGGCAGTAACAATGTCAGTAACATCGTTTCCAAACATAAAGCCAACGTACTGTGCAACACCTGAGCCGTCAGTACTGTAGACCAGTATAATTTCTGCTTCCTCACAAATCTGGGCAGCGCGCCCCACGCCTTTTATTGCCTCGCCATTCAGAAGCAGCTGAGCGTCGGTCCCTTTGAAGAACCACGCAGGCGCGTCGGCAGCAGAGACGTCCGCATGGCGCGATCCGTGCGTTTTGCCGAAGCCTCCGACTATAACACGGTTCTGAGCGTGCATCTCGAAAGGCGCCCGCCAGTGAAAAAATCCCTTTGGACGTCGGTTTTCAACTGATGCCCCTTGCAAAATCGAGACGGCGAGCCGCTCCGTATTTCCCGCGATGGAAGATTGTATGAGATCTGCTGGATCGTCGCGCACAGCAGTGAGCGCCCTGTTCGTTCGCCCGTTGCCGAGAAAAGTCAACACACGGCTCTGCACATCGCACCTTGACAAGGTATACATGGCAACCTCGGATCCAATATCGCAATCGACCAATGACAAATCAAATACGCCAGACAAAACGAACGTCTTCAGGTAAGTGCTGTATTGTACTTATTTATATTTGAAGATAGTTGAACGCCAAGCCCGTCGCCTGGTGGAAGTATTATTGTATTATTTTTTCGATCGGGCGTGGGATAAGGATCCACGACAAATTCGTCAAATATCTCGTCACCAATTCCCGCCTCGACAGTCAAATAGCCCCCGACCGTACACGCTAAATGCCGTTCGGCCGCAACCAGCGGCCCGACCTCGGCGACTTGAACGCCCAGTTGCCAACGGATACCCGACGATTGAGCCAGGCGTATCAGGCCAAGCGCGCCCGATATCCCGCCATTCTTGGAAATTCTGATGTTGAAGGCGTCAACGCTCGATCGCGCAATTGCCTCCTCTCCGTCCTGAAGTGTGCACAGGGACTCGTCCAGCATAATTGGCTGATTCGTTGTGGCCCTGAGATCGGCCAAATCCAGGTATCGTCGTGCGGGAAGAGGCTCCTCAAACAGCGTAGCTCCGGCTCGTCCAAGTTTGGCCATCGACGACCGGGCATTCTCGTCTGTCCAGCCCATATTGGCATCGACTATTATATCGCGGTTTGGCCCTATGCTTTCACGCAATTTCTCAACGGTCTCGATATCCGATTGGCTATTTATCGTAGCCTTTACCTTTATGCAGTGAAACGGACCGTCCGAACTGAGAAAATCATCCAGATTCCGATGGCCATCGAGAACACGCGTGATTTCCTTGCTCGGCATCAAGCCGGACTCAAATGACGCAGCTATGACGTCACATAATGCGATCGATCTTGCATGGCAGAGCCAATCGAGCAGCGCCATTTCCAACAGGCATCGCGCGTTGTTGGGCAGCGATGCGATGTCACTAAAGCGCTTGTCACCGTTTAGCATTCCGGAAAGAAACTCGATGGGACTTGCTTCGAGTGCCTCCGCGACGCCGCGACTCTTAAGAGCGGAGTTCACCGACCATATCACCTGCTCGGCCGTCTCTCCGGTGACATATTTCCGCGGCGCACATTCACCGATTCCTGTAACGCCTTGGTGTTCAATCATAAGGACAACGCTGTCGGATGTGGTCCGCTTATGTGCCATGTGAGCAAACGGCCGCTTTAAGGGGAGCGTTACGTGGAAAAAACGCGTTCTCATCCCGATGTCCCCTCGGCTGGAGAAGATCCCGTTCAAACGGAGTCGTTTGAACGGGTGAAGATGCTCGACAGAATAATAACTTAGGGTATTTTCACGGAACCGGTGTTCAACCGACATGCTCTAAAGCCATATCCATTCTCACAGGTTCACGGATATGGCTCTTAGCTCTTTGTTTTAACGAGCATCTTTATCCGACCGGATGAGCCCATCCGGTCGGATGATGCTCTAGCGCAATTGATTCCGTTCGTTTAAACAATACCTCCCTTGCATCAGTGAATGGAATATAGTGTTTATTTGTCGGTATAACTGTTAGAAATCCGGCATTTCGAGTGATCGCGTTAAATACCTCGAAGGATGCTTGATGGTTCACAATGGGATCGGTTGAACTTATAATATAATGTGCTGATGCAGCGCCTGAATCTATCCCCCTCTCGAGATAAATCTGTTCTATTTCCAGAAACAACGCTCTGCTTCGAGCGGTAATGCATTTTATTGAGAGCGGATCGGAGGAAATAAAGTCAAGATATTTCTTGACATCCGTAAAGTCATGCGCCTTCAAGTCTACGTCTACAAGCTCGGTGCTTCTCTCTCCGGCGATTATTGATCTCTCCTCAGGCGAAAGCACGGCGTGAAGACGACCCAGCCACGTGGAGCAAAAAACAAACGAGCGATAATTCGCGAATACGCCTCCTTTAGCCAGAAGACCACCGAGCAGCGATCCTCCGAGGCAGTGACCAAAGAGCGTTACATTTTGCTTATCTTCAAGTAGCGCCAGCATATGGTTGTACGCGACATGATAATCATAGGCCAGGGAGTCCAATGATGCATAGTCCCCGCGGACGCCCCCGCTCAGACCACTCCCACGCCGATCCAAAACGAACAAGGCGACGCCGCGACGCCCGAGATACTCCCCAAATTGCCATGACCATCCAGCGTGGCTTTGAAGGCCATGGAGGTAGAAGACCGCGGCGCGCGGGTTACGCGGCATCCAAGAGTGCAACGCCAAATCCGCACCGTCGCTATGAAGTTGTTCGATTTTACGTGACGCTGACACCGTGCATCTCCCCCTGGATAATGTTGTTATCTCGGACGAGTTCATCGAGAAAGGACGTGTCCTTATGGAACGGCTTATATTTGTATTGAGTGGTATTGCCTGGATTCCGTTTTGATTCGACGTATTTCGCGATCGCCTGATGTTGAATCAATGCGACCTGTATGCCGTCCAGGCGACCGCTCTCCCGCTTCGACGCATACTCGATGCTGATGTGCTGCAGATGGAGATCAATCGCCGTGGCGATTTCCGTAACATCAAGTTTCCGGGGCAGATGCAGCTCGATCGCAATTGAATAACCTGGCGGAGATCCCCATCGCGCGCCACAGAGAAATAATCCGAGAGGTGCTCCGAACTGCGCGAGGCCGCGTTCAATTGCAGAAACGACTTCAGCCTCGGTCAATTTTTCGCCCGTGAATGAATGATAAACACCGTGTCTACGGGTGAAGTAAATATGCGGCACTCCGGCCTCTATTTTTTCGACAGAAAATATATCTCCGGTGTAGAGTCGCGTCAAACCGTTCAACTGAGACATTATAACGTGGTACTCTTTTCCGACGTCCAGTTCGTCATACAAGAGGGTGTCGGTTCTTCTCCTGCCGCTTAAATACTCGTTCGGTTCATCCTCAGCGGGGATGAACTCGAACCAGGCTTGGTCGACCGCCAATGGTTGACCCAATTGAGAACCGTCCAGCGGTATTGTCACGACCCCTTCCGTTCCGCAGCTCATGAAGGGAAGTCGCTTGGCGCAGGGCAAGGCATGGAGCATTTGCGCATCGTAGAGCCTCGCGGCGGCCGACGCCCATGTGCTGTAATGTATCAAGTTGGGCCAGACATCATTCAATGAATAAGTGGATCGTCCGAGAATTTTCTCCAGCCGCCGAGCCGCTTCCGGATCCGGCGCAACCATGTTTATCCCGGCCACGGATCCGTCCGCTATCTCCTTGACCAGAACTGATGCGAACAGTTTGAGACTATCGAGTATGGACAAGATGGTGCTTGGGTTTATTGCAGTCAAAAACCGGACATCTTTCGTGACGAGCCATCGTAGCCGGTAATACATTTTGGTTAAATGGTCGCTGGGGAGAGAGGGGATATACCAAGGGGCTTCGTACCAGGGTGGCGTCCAATCTGAGGCGCCGAGTGGCGGGTTGCGGTTACTGATCCCCTGATAAGGCACGCCAAAGATGTGATCGCCGGGGACTTCGCGGACTGTCTGGGTGTCGAACGTCGCATACGGATGGGCAAGAAGTTCCGGACAATTCAGCAGAAACGTGCCCCACATCGCCTTCATCGCGGGCACGCGATAAGCCGTCATCCAGTGGTCCGTATAGGGGATACGCTTGGGCTTTCCGGTCGTGCCACTTGTTTTTAACCAGCGACGGACAGGACTGGTCGACAGAACGCCACCCTTGGTGTGCACTTCGCTGTCAATGAGCGGTTCAAAATCCGCGTATGTCCGAATTGGTACAATTTCCCGGAAAGTTGCGCCACGCCGGATGGCGTCGCTATACCCCGATTGTTGCCATGATTGCGATGGGCCGCAAATGCGATATATATCGTCCAATACGCGCTGCTGCGTGGCAGCCCCATCGGCTAGATCATCGATAAGCGCGTTGCGCGCAGCGTTGCACTCTTCGATGAAACTTGACCTGCGATCGAACCAATTGAGCGACCAGTCGGTGATAGCCATGGTTTTGGTCTCCCAGGAGTTGGATCTTCGTCATTCGATATTGGAATATTTTATATTCTGATGGCCAGTCTTCACGTTTTTTGAGGTGTTGCGATCGTTAGAGGAGCCCTATTGTTGGATTCAAAACCGATATCTCGGTCTTTTCTATAAATCCATTTTTCTTATAGGGCTCTTTTTGTAGTATGTTTTCCAGTTTCTCGCGATCTTCGGCCTTGTATATCAGAACACCCGCCTCTTCGCCTTCGACGCGCGCCGCACAAATCAAGGCGCCCGACTGCGCTTGTTGTTCCAGATTTTCTCGATGCGACGCCATAACCTGTTCTCGCGCAGATCTGGTAACGTTATATATGTATTTTACAATAAATGTAATCATCACCTATCTCCTTGGGCCAGTTTACATGTAAAGACCGCCATTGATGTCCATCACACTTCCTGTTGTGAAACCCGCGGAAGGAGATGCCAAATACATTACGCTTCCGACGGCTTCATCGAGAGTGCCCATCCGTCGGAGAGGGATTCTATTCAGCACGTCCTTCCTCTGCTCTTCGGGGCGCCGCTCCCACGCGGATTCAATGCGGCTCGTCAGCATCGGCCCGTGTGCAACGACGTTCGCAACAATATCGAAGGGAGCGAGTTCATATGCTATTTGTTTGGTAAACCCGATGACCGCGGCTTTTGCAGCGACATACGCCGCGTTATTGAAATGGCTGTATGTACGCCCGCCGGCGGACGCAAAGTTGACGATGCGTCCATAACGTTTGGCTTTCATGTGGGGCACGCAGAGCTTGGTTACGTTGAACGTCGTTATCAGGTTTTCATTTATCTTTTCGGCAACATAGCTTGCCGTAAGGTCTTCGATCCTTAATACTTTGGTGTCGCCGCCGACACCGTTTATGAGCACCTCCGGCCGGTGTTGGTCAACCGCGTCGGCTATGCCTCCGTCTGCGGGCTCTGTTGCACCTGCATCAGCGATTACCGGCGTGACACGGTCACTGTCGAGGGTGTTGAGCAACCTGTTGAGCCGAACCTCATCGCGGTCGATCAATATTAATTTGTAACCGTCACTCTCCAGTCGACGGCAGACTTCAGAGCATATATCTCCGGCAGCTCCGACAACCATAACTGTCTTGCCATTCGCCATTTTATTTACTCCACGTTCGGGGCGTGACCACGCCTAAAGTGCCGCGGATCAATATTTCGCAAAAAAAACGTCATTTTGCGAAGTGAGTTTGGTATTTGCGATAATCTTCGTGCAATACAGATGGGTACCTTTCTTAATAACACGCATATTTTTTTGCGATTTTAAATTGTTATTTTGGCAACATTTAATTGTGTTTTTTGCAATCGATTCCGTCCCTGCGCCCCTTTCATCGTCATGCGGCCGGTTCCCGGATCTGGACGTGAAGCGTCCCGTTTTCCGGGGGCTCCTACCTGTAAGTAGGAGCTATCATGAACATCATGAGCCGGAGAGTTGCGCCTGAGGTCCGGGAGCGTGCGCTCGGTTGGGGGGTATCGCGCCGACGACGCAAAACCCCCGTCCTTCTATCGCGAGCCTGCCGCCCGTATGGCAGACCGCCTCCAGACGGTCTGCGCATGCCCGGGCGCGTGTTCAGCGGCCGTGCGTGCCGCGGCGCCGGAACCGGGTGGACAGGATGATCGCCGAAATCGTGCGCTCGACACCGTCCAGCAATCCGATCCGGTCGATGACGCGATTGATGATTTCGGTCGAGGCCGCGCCGACGATCGCGATCATGTCCACCGTGCCGCTGACGGCATGCAGCTCGCGCACTTCCCCGATGTGCCGCAGCGCGGCTTCCACCGACGCGGCATGGCGCGGGGCGAGGGTGACCATCACGTGCGCGCGCACCGCATCCTCGGCCTCGGGCGCCGTCACGACCGTATAGCCGGCAATCAGTCCCGTCTGTTCCATCCGTTCGATGCGGCTTTGCACCGTCGTGCGTGACAGGC
This sequence comes from Nguyenibacter vanlangensis, assembly GCF_038719015.1. NCBI lineage: Bacteria > Pseudomonadati > Pseudomonadota > Alphaproteobacteria > Acetobacterales > Acetobacteraceae > Nguyenibacter > Nguyenibacter vanlangensis. The sequence goes on along the minus strand of NZ_CP152276.1, from coordinate 1,497,151 downwards.
CCGTGCGGCGGGCCAGCGCTGCGGTCGATATCCGCGCATTGTCCTGAAGCAGGGCGAGCAGGGCTTTGTCCGTGGCGTCCATGTGCATAATGCCGATCTTATCCGACATTCTGCCGAAAAAAAGCCCGCGCGACGCGTCACACGGCCAGTTGTTTTCGATATCGTTCCTTCGTTCGATGTCGTGATTCCATATGGCGGGAGCGGATCGGATGAAGAAGATACTCGTTGTCGGCGCCGGCAAGATCGGTGCGACGATCGCGGATTTCCTTGACGCCACCGGCGATTATGCCGTCAGCCTGGTTGATCGGGACCAGGCCGGCCTGCATCGCGCCGACGTTGCGGATTCGGTCCGAAAGCTGCAGGCCGACATCGCGGAGCCCGGCATGCTCCGCCCGCTGATGGATGGGCATTATGCCGTGCTGTCCGCGGCCCCCTATCATCTGACCACGACGATCGCGCGCGCCGCGGCCGAGGCCGGGCTCCATTATCTGGACCTGACCGAGGACGTGGCCAGCACCCGCGCAGTACGCGACCATGCGGCCGGCGCGCGCACCGCCTTCGTGCCGCAATGCGGCCTGGCGCCCGGCTTCGTCTCCATCGTCGCCCATGACATCGCCCGGCGGTTCGACGCCCTGGACACGATCCATCTGCGTGTCGGCGCGTTGCCGGAATTTCCCTCCAATGCCCTCGGCTATAACCTGACCTGGAGCACGGACGGCGTCATCAACGAATATATCGAACCGTGCGAGGCCATCGTGGCGGGCGAACGCCGCATGGTTCCGGCGTTGGAGGGGCTGGAAACGCTGGGGGTGGATGGCGTGACCTACGAAGCCTTCAATACCTCGGGGGGGCTCGGCTCGCTGTGTGAAACCTATGCCGGCGCGGTGCGGGAACTGAATTACCGTACCATTCGCTATCCCGGCCACGCGCAGGCGATGAAGATGCTGCTGCGGGACCTGCGCCTTGCGGAACGACGCGATTTGTTAAAGGATATTCTGGAATATGCCATTCCGGCGACCCGGCAGGACGTCGTTTTGATCTTCGTTACGGTTTCCGGCCGGCGCGACGGACGGCTGATGCAGGAAAGCTTCGTCCGCCGCATCCATGGCGACATCGTGCATGGCCGGCCGCGTACCGCGATCCAGATCACGACAGCCGGCGCGATCTGCGCGGTGCTGGACCTGTTGAAGGACGGTCACCTGCCGGAACGCGGCGTGGTCCGGCAAGAGGACATCGCGCTGGCGGCCTTTCTCGAAAACCGGTTCGGACGCGTCTATCGGGGCGACAGAAGCCCCACGCCCATCCATGGCGCCTGACCATGGCGGCGTGACGGCGGCCCGGCGTGCTCAGACGCGGCCATAGCCGAAACTGCCGCGCGGGCGCGGCACCAGGCGGAAGGCAAGGCCGCCCGGGCTGAGATCAGGCTTGCCGTCGGCAGTGGCGGGGACCAGTGTGCCGTTCGGCAGTTCGATGTAATGGGCGATCAGCGTCGCGTGGTGCATCGCGGTATCCAGGCCGGACAGGTCGATCCGCCGATAGGTCCGGCCATCGATCGTCACAGGCTGCATCGTCCAGGTACCGGTCGGGTAGTCCGACTGATTCTGCGGATTGGCGACCATCCACATCGTCTGGACGTGCATGCGAAATGCGCCGAGCCGTGCCGTGGGTGGTCCATGCAGGACAAGCTCGACGGCCAGTTGCGCCTGCGGTCCGGGCAGGGGCTGATAGCCATACCAATCGCCGAAGATCGGCCCGGTCGGGCCGGCGCATCCGAAAGGGCCGATCATCAGCCCCGCGCATAATATTGCGATTCCCCGATTGCCGGTAGGCATGTCACCGTCGCCCTGCTTGTCCTGCCGCGCCGCGGCGATCATAGAGACTTTTCACCCGGCATGGGCTGCGCGATCGCGTGATGGGGATGGGCGGGGTCAAAGATGACGTCATCGCATTGTCGCGGGCACTGTCGCGGGTATTGAGAGTGTATCCACAAAATTTTTTGTAGAAACAAGTAAATAACTTAACAAAATCAACAGGTAAATTGTTAAATACATTTCCGGAAAATAAAGAAATATCGAGTAGAATTGATGTTCGTGTCTCGAAAATATGACAATTTTATGTCTGAAATGCTTGGATGAAAAAAAATTCCTTTTTGTCGAAATCGGCGGTTGTCGATATCGCCGTTTCATGATCTTACTGTCCCGCAGGCTTCACATCAGTTGGTGGTGCGCTGCGGAGGAATTTTAGAGGTTAAACGTGCGAGGAGGGTAGGGACTATTCATATATTCGCGGTTTAGTAAATAAAAACATACGCGAATGTTGTTATTCCTGATGTAAGTGTTATTACGGTTTTTCGCCACATTTGTGGCGGTTATTATTGAAGTCTATCGTTTCATTCCGAGCATTCTCACGGTTACGTGGCCGCAGCCTGAAAGCGTTCGGGGAGTCTATTCGCGCGCGCTGCTCAGGCTTCGCTCATGCAATCGGACCCTCCCTTTAGGTTGCTTGTCTCTTTCCCGTATGGAGGATGAAATGGCGAACGTACGCCGACGGAATCTCACCCTGAAAATGGCCCTGGTCGGGACGCTGGCTCTCACCACGACGGCGCATGCCGCGCTGGCGCGCGACGTGACGCCCGACGAACAGCGCGAAGCAGTGCGCGTCGCGCCGCATGTCGGCATGATGCCGCATGCCGCCCGGCTGTTCCCCGGAACGTCGCTGACGGGCGTGCCCGGCTTCCCGCTGCCGACGATCCACACGCAGCAGGCCTATGCGCCCGATGCGGACTTTACCGCGCACTGGACGCGCGCCGACGCGATGCAGATCAAGGCGCATTCCAACCCGTCGGTCGCGGCGGGCCAGAACTCGCTGCCCGGGCAGTTGATCATGCCGGATATTCCGGCGGATTTCCCGACGATCAATCCGGATGTCTGGGTGTGGGACACCTGGACGCTGATCGACAAGCATGCCAACCAGTTCAGCTATAACGGCTGGGAAGTCATCTTCTGCCTGACCGCCGACAAGAATGCCGGCTATGGCTTCGATGACCGCCACACCCATGCGCGGATCGGCTTCTTCTACCGCCGCGCCGGCATTCCGGCCGACAAGCGCCCGGCGAATGGCGGCTGGATCTATGGCGGGCACATCATCCCCGAAGGCGCGCAGGAACAGGTCTTCGCCGGCACGACCTACACGATCACGGCGGAATGGTCGGGGTCGATGCGCCTGCTGGACCCGAACAGCAACCAGGTGTCGCTGTTCTATACCGACATGGCATTCAACCGGAATGCGGCCGGGCAGGACATCACCCCCGCCCAGGCGGTGATCACCCAGAGCCTGGGCCAGATCCATGCCGACTTCAACCATGTCTGGTTCACCGGCTTTACCACGCACACGCCGCTGCTGCGTCCCGACGGGGTGCTGTACCAGAACGGGGCGCAGAACCCGTACTATAATTTCCGTGATCCGTTCACCTTCGAGGATCCGAACCATCCTGGCGTGAACTACATGGTGTTCGAGGGCAACACCCCCGGCCAGCGCGGTATCCCGAACTGCACCGCGACGGACCTGGGCTATCGCCCGAACGATCCGCATGCCGAGACCCTGCAGCAGGTGCTGGATAGCGGCGCCTATTACCAGAAGGCAGCGATCGGCCTGGCGGTTGCCGAGGACGCGTCGCTGTCGAAGTGGAAGTTCCTCACGCCACTGGTCGAGGCCAACTGCGTCAACGACCAGACCGAACGTCCGCAGATGTATATCAAGGACGGTAAATACTACATCTTCACGATCAGCCACCGCACGACCTATGCGGCGGGCGTGGATGGTCCGGACGGTGTGTACGGCTTCGTCGGCAACGGCATCCGCAGCGACTTCCAGCCGATGAACTATGGCAGTGGCCTGGTGCTGGGCAACCCGACGGACCTCAACACGGCGGCGGGCACGGATTACGACGCCAACCCGCAGCAGAATCCGCGGGCGTTCCAGTCCTACTCGCACTACGTGATGCCGGGCGGGCTGGTCGAATCCTTTATCGACACGGTTGAAAACCGCCGTGGCGGCACGCTGTCGCCGACGGTGAAGGTGCAGATCAAGTCCGACGCGTCGGCGGTCGATCTGCGTTACGGCAATGGCGGCCTGGGCGGCTATGGCGACATTCCGGCCAACCGGGCGGACGTCAACATCGCCGGCTTCATCCAGGACCTGGCCAGCCAGAACACGCCGGTCGGGCCGAATGTCAATGGCCAGATCCATTCCTTCCTGAACGCGAAGCAATAACGATAAGCCAAGCCAGCCTGCCCTATGGGCAGGCTGGTCTTTCATGGGTTGGCTGGTTTCCGGGCCGCCTGATGGAAGGTGAGGAGGGGGTTTGCACTCCCTCCTCATTATCAAATCTATGCGGCGCGATTCAGCTTGGCGGCATGAAACTGTGGGTCTTTGCCCTGCGTGGGTTCTCCTGCTTCCGGCGCATTCCAGCGCGGCAGGCCGCTATGACCGAGGTCGAAGCGGATGAAGAAATGACCCTTGCAGTCGTTCCAGAGAGATGAGGGCAGGGGCAGGCGGTTGGAGGTCCAGCGGAAACGTGCATCGGCCGGGCCCTCTGCGCCATAAGCCCCAAGGCTCAGCACGTCATCGTCGGCCGATACCGTGCGGCAGGCACCGATCCCGTCATCGATGGTGACGGACCGAATGGCGATACCGAGTTCGCGCCGGTCCATACTGTCCGTAACGAAGGCCGCCGCGTTCGTCGGGCTGACCAGCGTCGCGTTCTTGATCGAAGCCGGCAGCACGTAGCGCAGCGTTTGCCCATGAACCGTAGGATGATAGACATCGCCATCGGCGATGATCAGCACTTCATTGAGCTGAAAATCGGTCAAGCGCCAACCCAGGGCCTGGGCACGGGTACGCAGGCGCGCCCTGATCGCCTTGATGATCAATTCGTCGATAGTGAACGGGCGGCAATAGTTACTGAGATCGGATGCCGACCTGTCGGGATCGAGCAGGCCTTCTCCGGTCAGGAAGAAGGAGCGATTGTCCACGTCGAGATAGCTCTCGGCCGGCAGGCCGTTCGCCAGGATGATATCGTGGCTGTCCAGTTCGAGGTGCCAGTACGTAATTTCCTGGCAGTTGATCTGCTGGACCGTCGAGCCGTTTACCAGCAGATCCGCCGGCACCAGCACTTCGTCGAGGACCGGAACGCACACGCTGTGACCGGGCGACACCCAGAGATCTTGCGACGGAAGTCCCGGAGCAAATGCGCCGGCCGAGATTCTGATCGGTTTGACCTGGCTGGGCTTGGCGTGCCTGCGGCAATCGATGGTCGCATGTCCCATCCATTTGATCGAGCGCTCGACGCCCGACGCCGTGATCACCCGATCGCCCGGTGAAAGCGTCTCGATCGCCACGTCGCCATCCGGAGTCCGGATCAGCGTTCCGGAAGCAAAGCAAACGACCGACGATGTCACGCTGCCCGTGCCTGAAGCCGCGGCGATGCCGGTGCTGAGCAAGGTAACGGTGGATGTGGAAGAAGTCGGTGCCTGTCCGGTATAGGTGACGGCGACGCTGGTCAGGCCGTTCGTTCCGGAAATCGTATAATTGCTGCCGGATTGGGTTAAGGTAAGGTTATCGTAGGTCTGAGCGCTGAGTAATCCCGCAGCTTGCAGATTCAGCGATCCCGTTACGGTGTTGTCGGCATAGTTGACAACCACGGTTCCTTCGAGAGGCGTAAGGCCCGTTCCAATAGCCCCCAACAGATTGAGGGAATTGTTGATAGTCATTTGTTCTTCCACAGCGACCTCCGGTTTTGAACGAGGTGACGTGATCAGGCGGTTCCGAATACCCAGAAGGTGCTTCAGAACGATAGAGTTTGTTGACGACACACAAACGAAGTCCACGAAGATTCGGCGGAAGACTTTTAAAATTTAATTGATAACGATTTTTCTTGAAAGAGAGACGAGATATGGACATAATGTCTCTGCTTTAGGTTTTTTCGTTTCAAACAATCCATGACCGAGTCATGGATTGATATAGTTTTTTATATAAAAATAGAATTCCAATATGTTCTGGTGTTCTATTTTTTTATAATTTCCAACGGATTTTGGAATATTATCTAATATCATTTCTGTTTCCTTGGGATATTTCGGTTCTTTTCTGGAACCGGGAATGGCGGAGCTTGCGGCGTTACGTTTTGGGGCTGAATCGTCCATGTAGCCTGGATTTGACGAACTAAGAGTCGTTACAATGAAATTATAAACGCGCGGCGAGTCAGGCGACGCTTGTCGCATGGTGACGGCTTCATCCGTATCCGTGAATCACGTGGTTTGGCCGGGGTTTTTTACCTTCCGGACAATTCCATGCTGATCGCGCCTGCTTGCGTGAGCCGGTACTCGGCAGGTTTTTTGCAGTCGACGCCATGATCCCGGCGGCCGCCGCGCAGCCGGAACCGGAACTCTATTGCAAGGAAAAGGGCTTTGTTGCCCGTGGTCCGCGACACGCTGGCGGATGCGGACCGGGCCGTCATGTCGTCAACCGGCGATAGATCTCCGCGCGCGCGTCCGTGATCCTGCCGGATGCCCGCGTGTCATGGTACGACGCCGGTCATGGCATGGGGCGGGGCCCGCGATCGATGACGGCCTCGATCAGCGCGTCATCCACCGGCACCTGGCCATCGAGCATCAGCATGGCCAGGCCGTGGACCAGCGACCAGGCTCGGATGGATGCGATCCGGGCCGCGTCACTGTCCTGGTCGTTCCCGATGGATGCTGCGGCGTTCGCCCGCAGCAGGGCCAGGGCTTCGGGCTCGGGTGCTCCGCCGGCAACTCCGTCCTGGCACGGTGAGGCAAAAATCAGCCTGAACAGTGCGGGATTGGCCAGCGCGAAACGGACATAGGCGCGTCCTGTGGCGGCAAAGCCCGCGCTGCCGCCGCCCGCCGCGTCGGACGCCGCGCGCTGCGCCCGGGCCAGGCGGTTCAGCCCTTCACCGGCCAATGTGCGCAGCAGGGCGTCCTTGTCGGGAAAGTGACGATAGACGGCGGTCGCGCTGACGCCGACGGCCCGCGCGACCTCGCGCAGAGAAAGCGCATCCACGGCGCGATCGGCCAGCAGGCGCAGCCCCGCCTCGATCAAAGCGGCGCGCAGGTCGCCATGGTGGTAGGTCTGGCGCCTGACGGCGGGCTTCGCCACATCATCCTTCATGCGGACAGTGTAAACATCGTCGTGCGGCCCGGGAACAGGAATTGGCGGGAAGCGGCGCGGCACCATGAAAAAGGGCGGGGCGCGCCGCCGGATTTGACCGCACGGAGGGGAGGATTTCTGACAAGATCCAGCCAGCCCATCCGAAACGCGTGGACGGTGGACAGGGGGTGAGATGGGCGCGGGAACCGGACAGGGGTATGCGACGACGGCAGGAAAGGATGTGCAGCAGCAAGACGCGCTGCGGCATTTCGTGCATCGCCATCGGCGGCTTCTGGTCCTGACCGGAGCGGGATGCAGCACGGCATCTGGAATCCAGGATTATCGCGATCTCAATGGCGATTGGAAACGCGCCAGTCCGATCACCTGGCAGGCCTTCATGGGCAGCGATGCCGCTCGCCGGCGTTATTGGGCGCGCAGCCTGGTCGGCTGGCGGCATCTGCTGCGCGCCCGGCCGAACGACGCGCATCGCGCGCTCGCGCGGCTCGAGGCGATGGGCAGGACCGAGCATGTCGTGACCCAGAATGTCGACGGGCTGCACCAGGCGGCCGGCAGTTTGGGGGTGATCGAACTGCATGGCCGGCTCGCGCGGGTCTGCTGCACCGTCTGCGGGCATCGGACGACCCGCCTGGAGATGCAGGACCGGCTGGAGCAGTTGAACCCGGCCTGGTCGCGGTTCGATGCGGACAGCGCGCCCGATGGCGATGCCGATCTCGACGCGCAGGATTTTTCGGGCTTCGCGGTGCCGGACTGCCTGCAGTGCGGTGGCCTTCTCAAGCCCGACATCGTCTTTTTCGGCGAGGATATTCCCGGGGCGCGTAAGGCCCGGGCGATGGCGCACCTGGAACGGGCCGACGGGGTGCTGGTCGTGGGGTCGTCGCTGATGGTCCCGTCCGGCTATCGCTTCGTGCGGCGGGCAGTGGAAACCGGTAAGCAAGTGGCGGCCGTGACCCTCGGGCGGTCAAGGGCCGACGACCTGTTCACGCTGAAAATCTCACGCCCCTGCGCCCAGGCCCTGGCCTTTCTGCTCTGACCGGCCCCGAACCTGCGCCCGAATCCCGAAGGCGCGGGAACACCGGCCGGCCAATGCGATGGCCGGCCGATCGGGCACGGTCAGACGACGGACAGCTTCACGTCGATATTGCCGCGCGTGGCATTCGAATAGGGGCAGACCTGATGCGCCTTGGCGACCAGATCCTCGGCCGCGGCACGCTCGACGCCCGGCAGGGCGATGGCCAGTGCGATCTCCAGCCCGAACCCGCCTTCGGCGCGCGGCCCGATGCCGACCGTGGACGTCACGGTCGTGTCGGCCGGCACCTTGGCGCTGCCGCCCTGCGACGCCACGAACTTCATCGCGCCCAGGAAACACGCGGCATAGCCGGCGGCGAATAATTGTTCGGGGTTGTTGCCTTCGCCGCCGGGACCGCCCAGCTCCTTCGGCGTGGTCAGCTTGACGTCCAGCGCGCCGTCCAGCGTGGCGGAACGGCCGTCGCGACCCCCGGTAGCACGGGCCGAGGTACGGTAGAGGACATTTACGGACATGGTCTTGATCCTTCCTGCAATGGGTGGCGAAGGCGCGGCGCCCGTGGCCGGTTCCATCGACGCCGCCTTCGATGACCAATAAATCGCGCACGATTTGATCGTTGGCTATATAATAATTCGTATGGCTGCCATGCGGACAGTGCGCTGTCGATAAGGTCGCGCACGATTTATCTTGCGCGGTTCGAAGGAGGCCCGCCATGCCCGACGCCATTCCGACCGCCGCACCGACGCTGGATCATTTCCTGTGCTTCTCGCTCTATGCCACCAGCCACGCGTTCAATCGCGTCTACAAGCCACTGCTGGATGCGCTCGGCCTGACCTATCCGCAATATCTGGTCATGACGGTGCTGTGGCAGCAGGACGGGTTGCCGGTGGGGCAGATCGGCGAGAAGCTGGCGCTGGAGAGCAGTACATTGACGCCGCTGCTCAAGCGGCTGGAGGCCGCCCGCCTGCTGCGCCGGACCCGCGATGCGCGCGACGAGCGGCAGGTGCGGGTGACGCTGACCGAGCAGGGGGCGGCCTTGCAGGCCCGTGCCGCGTCGGTTCCAGCCGGTATCCTTCGGGCCACGGGCCGGACGCCGGAGCAGCTCATGCGGCTCAAGGACGAAATCGACGCCCTGCGGGCCGGCCTGGAACAGGCGACGCTTGATCGGCCGTGATCCCGCCAGAGGCGACGCGGCCGTCATGCGTGCCACAGCCCATGCGCACGGTGCCATTCCTCCAGCGACTGCTCGGGATATCCGTCGAAGGCACCGTCGCCCGGCCGGATATCGGGCTGTACCCAGCCGGCCTTGGACCCCAGCATGATATGCACCCGCGCGGGCGGTTCCGGCAGTTCGGTGTCGATGGCTCCTGCCGCCGGATGGACCAGGTCCGGCCATTCGGCATCATACAGCCACAGCGCTGTGCCGCAGCGCCCGCAGAAATGGCGCTCGGCGCTGCTATGTTCGACATGCCGGCCCCGGCGCCCCATCACCGCATGGACGATGCGCTTCTGGTGGGCCGGATCATGCACGTGCAGTGTGGCGGCCATGCCGGACAGGTTGACGGCATAGCCGCCCGTACCCGCCGTCTTGCGGCAGATCGAGCAATAGCAGCGCTGATAGGGAACCGGCGCCTGACTCTGGACCGAGAACGTGATCGCCCCGCACTGGCAGGATCCTTCGAGTGTCATCGGCATCGGGCTTCTCCTCCCACGTCTCGTCATCCTGTGGAAACGTTTCCACGGGCGGTTGGCTTGGTCCTCGCCATCGGTTGAACGGGCTGCGCGGCGGTGGCGGCGAACCGGGATTCGCGACAGCGGTTATGTCCCCCTGCGGGCCGCGTGCATCGCGCCGCCGGCCCGATCCGAACGGAGGGCGTCATGGCGAAGCCCCATGCCGGGCAGGAAACGGCCCGCAAGGATTTCCCCGTCGCGCAGGTGCGCCGCTATCTGGAGCCGGGGCCGATCGTGCTGGTTTCGTCGTCCTGGCAGGGGCGGCGCAACATCATGACCCTGGGCTGGCACACGGTCCTGGAATTCGCGCCTTCGCTGGTCGGCTGCATGATCTGGAACGGCAATCAGAGTTTCGAGATGATCCGCCAGAGCCGGGAGTGCGTGATCAACCTGCCGACGGCATCAATGGTCGATCAGGTCGTGGGGATCGGCAACATATCCGGCGCGGCGGCCGACAAGTTCACGCATTTCGGATTGACCGCGAAAGCCGCCACGCATGTCGCCGCCCCGCTGATCGACGAATGCCATGCCGGCTTCGAATGCGTGCTCCATGACGATGCCCTGGTGGAGCGCTATAATTTCTTCATTTTCGAGGTCGTGAAGGCCCATGTCCGGCCCGTTCCGGCCCACCCCGAAACCCTGCATTACACGGGCAGGGGAGTGTTCATGCTGGCCGGGCGGGTGATCGACAAATCAGCCCTGTTCCGGCCCGACATGCTGGTGGAATAGCACCGGCGCCCCGCATGGGGGATGGCGGAATCGGAACGATCCCGGCATGATCGCACCATGCGCGCCGGCTCACGGCGCGGGCTGGGACAAGCGGAGTATCGTATGCGGCGACAATCCACGCCCGGCGGGCGCCCGCGCGCCCGTGCGCTCGGCCTGCCGATGCCGGGCACGCCCGGACCGCTGAACGCGATCACCGACATTCCCGGCGTCACGGTCGGGCACACGACCCTGATCGGCGAGGCGCCGAACGGCGCGGCGATCCGCACCGGCGTGACTGTCCTGCTGCCCCGGCCGAAGCCCGACCTGCTGCACCCGGTCTGGGCCGGCGCGTTTTCCATGAACGGCAATGGCGAATTGACCGGCTGCCACTGGATCCGCGAAGCCGGCTGCCTGACCGGGCCGATCGCCGTCACCAACACCTGTTCGCTGGGCATCGCGCACCATGCCATCGTGCGCTGGCTGGCGCGGCGCTTCCCCGACATGGTGGGCGAGAGTTTCTGGCCGCTGCCGGTGGTGGGCGAGACATTCGACGGCTGGCTGAACGACATCGCCGGCCAGCACGTGACCGAAGACCACGTGCTGGCCGCGATCGACGGCGCCTCCGGCGGCCCGGTGGCCGAGGGCAATGTCGGCGGCGGCACCGGCATGATCGCCTATGAATTCAAGGGCGGCAGCGGCACCGCGTCGCGCCTGGTGTCGACGCGGATCGGCACCTACACGCTGGGCGCGCTGGTGCAGGCCAATCACGGCCGCCGCCCCTGGCTGACCGTCTGCGGGGCGCCGGTCGGTCCCGCCATGCCGGAACACACGCTGTTTCCCTCCGAGCGCGGTTCGCTCATCGCCATCGTCGCGACCGACGCCCCCCTGCTGCCCGTGCAGTTGCAGCGCATCGCCCGGCGCATCGCGATCGGCATGGGGCGCGGGGGCACGCCCTCGGGCAACAATTCGGGCGATATCTTCCTGGCCTTCTCCACCGCCAACGACCAGGGCGCACTGCCCGAGCCGCCGCGCCTGCGTCTCGAGGCCGTCAGCAATGACGACATGGACGCCCTGTTCCTGGCGACGGTCGAAGCGGTGGACGAAGCCATCCTCAACGCCATGCTGGGGGCCGAGACCATGACCGGCAAGGCCGGCCGCGTCGTACACGCCATCGACCCCGCGCGCCTGCGGGCGCTGGTTCCGGGTGCCCGGTAGGACCCGCCGGACGAAAGACGAAGACGAAAGACGAACAGGCACGATACGCGCAAGGAGCATGCTTGATGCCGGACGCCGAGACGCTGGATCGCCCGCCCTTCGATACCGGGTCGCCGCAGGCCGTACCCGCCGGTCATCCGGCCCCCGGACACTCGGCCCCCGGACACCCGGCACCCGGCGGCCTGCGCCGCAGCATGCGCCTGCCGGGGGCGCTGCTGATCGCCCTGTCCGCGATCTCGCCGGCCTCGTCGGTATTCATCATCGTGCCGGGCGTCCTGGCCACGGCCGGGTCGGGGGCGCTGCTCAGCATGGCGGCGGGGGCGGCCATCGCCTGGTGCCTGGCTTTCGTCTTCGCCGAACTGGCCTCCGCCTATCCGCTCAGCGGCGGGGAATACGCCATCGTCGGCCGGGTCGTCGGGCCGTTCTGGGGTTTCCTGGTCATGGGGGCCAGCCTGATCGGCAATTGCCTGATCCCGGCGGTGATGGCGCTGGGCCTGTCCACGTATCTTGGCGTGCTGCTGCCCGGCCTGCCGCCGGTGCCCACCGCCCTGGTCACCATCGCAATCGTCACCCTGGTCGGTATCCTCAATATCCGGACCAACGCGGTGCTCACCGGCCTGTTCCTGGTCGTTGAAATCCTTGCCCTGCTGGTCCTGGTCGCGCTGGGTTTCCTGCATGTCGCCCGGCCGCTCACCGGCCTGCTGCTGCACCCGGCGATGCCGGGCGGCACCGGCCTGGTGCCGGCCTCGCCCGCCATGATCGGCATGGCGACCTCGGTCGCTCTCTTCGCCTATAACGGCTATGGCGCGGCCGTATATTTCGGCGAGGAAACCCACGATGCCGGGCGCCATATCGCCCGGGCCGTGATGTGGGCCTTCGCCATCGCCATCGCGTCGGAACTGGTTCCGGTGATCGCCATCCTGATGGGGGCGCCAGACCTGCGGGCGCTGCTGGGCGCGCGCAACATGCTGGGCGATTTCATCGCGGCGCGCGGCGGGCCGATCCTGGCCACGATGGTCAGCCTGGGCATCGCGCTGGCCATCTTCAACGCGCTGATCGCAATGATGCTGCTGGCGGCACGCATCGCCTACAGCACCGGGCGCGACCGCATCTGGCCCGCCGGCCTGTCCGGCGCGCTGACGCGCACCCACCGCAGGTTCCATTCGCCCTGGGTGGCGACCCTGGTCTGCGGGGTCATCGCGGGCCTGGCCTGCCTGGTGCCCGAGACCGCGCTGCTGGTCATCACCAGTTCCACCCTCGTCCTGATCGCCGGACTGCTCTGCGTCGCGGTCATCATGGGCCGCCATAACGGCACCACGGACCACGGCCATTACCGGATGCCGCTCTTTCCCCTCCTGCCGGCCGTCGCGCTGCTGGCCATGCTGTCCATCGTCTATACCAACTGGCTCGACCCGGTGATCGGCCGGCCCAGCCTGGCCGCCACCGGCGCGATCTGCGTGGCCTCGGCGCTCTATTACCGGCTGGTGCTGCGCCGGCGTGGCGCCTGGGTGCTGCGCGGCCCCGACGATTGTTAGGGCAGATCCCGTTCAAACGGAATCGTTTGAACGGGTGAAGATGCTCGATAAAATAACAACATAGAGCATTTCCGCTGAACCGGTGTTCAGTGGAAATGCTCTAGTGTCCTGCCCGAGAAATTCTTATGAGAATTTCTCGGACCAGCAGGCCACTAAAATATTGATTCTAGTGTCCTTTCGATTCCGAAATTCGCTTGCGAATTTCGGAATCAGGACACTAGGCTATCTTCACCGCTGCACCACCGGCCGGATGGCGAAATTGCTCTGGATCCGCACCACCCCCGGCAGGCGCGACAGTTCTTCCTTGTGGATCCGCTCATAATCGGCCAGGTCGCGGGCCTCGACCCGCACCAGGTAATCCGCGTCCCCGGTCATCAGGTAGCACTCGCGCACATCCGCGCAATCCCGCACCCGGGCCTCGAACCGGCGCAGCGCGTCATCGGTCAGCCGTTCCAGCGTGATCTGCACGATCACGGTGGTCATGCTGTGGGCCGACCGCTCGTCGATGATCGCGCGATAGCCACGAATGACCCCCTGTTCCTCCAGCATCCTGACCCGCCGCAGGCATGCCGAGGGCGACAGCCCGACCCGCTGGGCGAGGTCGGCGTTGCTGATTCGCCCGTCATGCTGCAGCAGGCGCAGGATGGCTTCGGTGACGCGATCGACGATCATGATGAAATTTTCCGCCAAATTTCGTAGAATAATGCGTTAATGTGTCATATTTCGACGAATAATGCCAACAATCGGCAGGATATTTCATTACGATCCGGTATAAGCTCCTGCCTCATGACGATGTCCCTTGCTCCAGGTGCCTGGCCGGCCGATCGGGCCGGGGCCACGCTGACGATCGACCTTGCGGCGATCGCCGCCAATTATCGGCTGCTCGGCGAACGGGCGGCGGGGGCGGTGTGCGCCCCGGTGGTCAAGGCCGATGCCTATGGGCTGGGGGCCGCCCGGGTGGCGCCGGTGCTGGAGGCGGCCGGCGCGCGGGATTTCTTCGTCGCCCATGTCGATGAAGGCATCGCCCTGCGCCGGTATGTCTCGCCGGATGTGCGGATCACCATCCTGCACGGCCCGCGCCCGGGTGCGGTGGATGATTGCGTCCGGCACGATCTGCGTCCGGTCCTGAACAGCATGGAACAACTGGCCTCATGGCGGCAGGCCGCCGGCCGCCATGGACGGCGGCTCGCGGCCGCGTTGCAGGTCGATAGCGGCATGTCGCGCTTCGGCCTGTCGCCGCACGACGTGCGCGCCATCGCCGCCGACCGGTCGCTGCTCGCCGGCATCGACACGGACCTGGTCATCAGCCACCTGGCCTGCGCGGACGACCCGGCCAATCCGGCCAGCGCCGCGCAGCGCGCGCAGTTTCGCCATCTGGCCTCCATGCTGCCCCGGGCGCCGCTCAGCCTCGCCGCCTCGTCGGGGATCTTCCTGGGAGAGGGATATCATTTCGACCTGGTGCGCCCGGGGGCGGCGCTGTACGGCGTGGCCCCCACCGCCGCCGCGCCCAACCCGCTGCATCCGGTCGTGCGGCTGCGCGCCCATGTGATGCAGATCCGCGACATCGCGCCGGGCGACGGCGTCGGCTACGGGCTGACCTATCGTGCGGCCGCGCCACGCCGGATCGCCACCATCGCCACCGGCTATGCCGACGGCTTCGCGCGCCAGGGCGCGTCGCGGGGCTGCGCGTGGCTGGATGATATCCGCCTGCCGGTGGTCGGACGCATTTCGATGGATTCGCTTGCCCTCGACATCTCGGACGTGCCGGATTCCCGCCTGTCGCCGGACATGACGGTCGATCTGATCGGCCCGCGCCGTGGCGTCGATGCGGTGGCCGAAGCCGCCGGCACGATCGGGTACGAAATCCTCACCGCGCTGGGCCATCGCTATCATCGCGACTATATCGCGGCCTGAACGCCCTTCGGCTCCCTTCCTTTCCGAAAGCATCGTCACGCATGAAAATCATCGTTCTCGGCAGCGGCGTGGTCGGCGTCACCTCCGCCTGGTACCTGGCCCAGGCGGGGCATGAGGTCACGGTCATCGACCGCCAGCCCGAAGCCGGGATGGAAACCAGCTTCGCCAATGCCGGCCAGGTCTCGCCGGGCTATTCCGCGCCGTGGGCCGGGCCGGGCGTGCCGCTGAAGGCCCTGAAATGGCTGATGATGTCCTATCGGCCCTTCGTCTTCTGGCCGATGCCGGACCCGCATCTGTGGACCTGGCTGGTACAGATGCTGGAAAATTGCACGACCGCCGCCTATGCCCGCAACAAGGGCCGGATGGTGCGGCTGGCGGAATATTCGCGCGACGTCATGCGCGACCTGCGGGCCGATACCGGCATCACCTATGACGACCGGCAACAGGGCACGCTGCAGATCTTCCGCACGCAAAAGCAGCTCGACGCCGCGGCCGGCGACATTCGGGTGCTGCAACGATACGGCGTGCCGTACGAGGTCCTGGACGCGGCGGGCTGCGTCCGGGCCGAGCCCGGGCTGGTCGACACGGCGCATAAATTCGTGGGCGGCCTGCGCCTGCCGGGGGACGAGACGGGCGACGCCTTCCTGTTCACCCAGCGCCTGGCGGCGATGGCGGCGCAGGCCGGGGTCGATTTCCGCTACGGCACCACCATCCGGGCACTGCGCGAGGAGGGCGGCCGGATTTCGGGCGTCGTCACCGATCGCGGCACGCTCACGGCCGACGCCTATGTGCTGGCGCTGGGCAGCTACTCGCCCGCGCTGGTGCGCAAGCTGGGGATCGACCTGCCGATCTATCCGGTCAAGGGCTATTCGCTGACGGCCAGGATCGTGAACGAGGCCCGCGCCCCGGTCTCGACCATCATGGACGAAACCTTCAAGATCGCCATCACCCGCCTCGGCCAGCGGATCCGCATCGGCGGCACCGCCGAACTGGCGGGCTTCAGCACCAGCCTGCGCGCGCCGCGCCGCGCCACCCTGGCCCACTCGGTCACCGATTTGTTTCCCGGCGGCGGCGACATCGCCGGCGCCACCTTCTGGACCGGCCTGCGCCCCATGACCCCCGACGGCACCCCGATCATCGGCCGCACCGGCATCGACAATTTGTTCCTCAATACCGGCCACGGTACCCTGGGCTGGACCATGGCCTGCGGCTCGGCCCGGGTCCTGGCCGACCTGCTCTCCGGCCGCATGCCCGAGATCCCGCACGAGGATCTGGGCGTCGTGCGCTACGGGCAGTAGCGGGGTCGCCGGCATGGGCGGGATGCGCCCGGGTTCCATGCCGGCATATGCCCTCACTTGAGACGAGTTTATGGTTTCTTGAAAGAAAACGACGAGCAAGAGCGGACATCAAGACGATAGCGAGGTCGGCGATGGGCATAACCGGGTTGAGCCATATCACCCTAGCGGTGGCTGAAGTGGAGCGGTCTCTGACCTTCTATCGCGACGTTCTTGGTTGCACGGTACGAGCCCTCTGGGCCGATGGCGCGTATCTTGAAGCTGGGTCGATCTGGCTTTGTTTATCCCGTGACGATAATGTTCCATCATCCCCGCGCCAGGATTATACCCATATCGCCTTTACCGTTTCCGAGGCGGAATACGCTCTTATAAGCGAACGGCTCATGATTGAATCCATCATCTGGAAGGACAATAAAAGCGAGGGAGACTCGATATATTTCCTCGATCCGGACGGACATAAACTTGAGATTCACATGGGGTCTCTTGAGACCAGGCTGTCTCATTATCGCGAGAACCCTTCAAAAGCTGTGCGCGTGTTCGATGTGTGACGATTATCGCCTCATGGCGGCCGATAGCCATATCCGATTCCAGTCCCGGTAGCAGACATGAACGCAAGGAGCAGTCCTGCGAAAAATGACGAAAATTCCCGAAGACGTCGCCGTCAAAACCGCCCGTTATTTGTCCGAGTGGGGTTTGACAGAAGATGGGAGACCGGCGGTGACGGCGACCTCATATCTGTTTCCGGTTGTTCACGCCGGAACACAGGCTATCTTGAAAATCTCAGCCGACACAGATGAATGCAGAGGCAACGCACTTATGGCCTGGTGGGATGGTAGTGGTGCTGCGCCCGTCATCAATCACGATCGAAATGCGATATTGCTGGAACGCGCTATGGGGCCAGGCTCGCTTGCTCAACTATCTCTGGCCGGCGATGATGACGACGCAACACGAGTAATTTGTGTAGTGGCAGCACAACTGCATTCACACA
Source organism: Nguyenibacter vanlangensis (assembly GCF_038719015.1). Taxonomy (NCBI): domain Bacteria; kingdom Pseudomonadati; phylum Pseudomonadota; class Alphaproteobacteria; order Acetobacterales; family Acetobacteraceae; genus Nguyenibacter; species Nguyenibacter vanlangensis. The sequence continues at coordinate 1,479,553 of NZ_CP152276.1, read as the reverse complement.
AGGCGCCATGTACGCCGGATATACTTCCCTTGGAAGACTGGTTTGACGATTTACTCCGCTTTGATGCTACGGCTGAAACCTGGCTAACAGACTGTGCGCATGAGGCCCGGAATCTTCTTGCTGAGCAAGCTGACCACACTATTTTGCATGGTGATTTACATCACGGGAATATTCTTGATTTTGGACCGAAAGGGTGGTTGGCGATTGATCCGAAAGGGCTCCGCGGTGAACGAGCGGCTGACTTTGCGGCTCTCTTTCTGAATCCTGATCTCGCTGAGCCAGATGGTCGCCACGTTACTGCCTCATCGCATTTTGTGTGCAGGGTTCAACTTGTTTCTACTCTGGCAGGCCTTGATCCCATTCGGCTGCTGCGTTGGATACGCGCCTGGAGCGCCCTTTCTGCGGTTTGGTTTCTGGAAGATGGCCTCACTCCGCTGGTCCAACGTCAGATCGTCGATCTGGCAAGCACCGCTCTTGAACGCTGAACAGCAAGAGGGCGGCTCACGCCTCGTCCATGCCGGACATCAATCCTTGCCGGCATCCCCGACACGTCCCCAACCTCCCCGCGATCCACGCCATGATCGCCGAAGGTGCGTCCGGGCCGAGCCGGGCTGATCGACACGGCGCAAGAATTCGTGGGCAGTCTGCGCGGCCCGGCACTGTCGGGTCGCCGTAGCAGCGTAGAGGATAAGATATCGAATTTGTAGAAATATTTCAGTAATTATTGTTCTATCATAAATAAATATTCAAAAAAAATCAGAAATATAATTGTAAATTTTTGAGGAAAATTCATCTCCCCGTCTCCAGCCAAGACGAATCGATGCATAGGGAGAAATCTACACCTCGTGCCCTCTTGACGACGCAAAAATCTCTTCCAATCTTCTCTCCGCCAGACGCCACCGGGTCTGGCATCGGTTGTGTGATCGGAAAACTGGGATCCATGTTGCTTTGATTGGAGGATGTGGATGTCGAAGCTGAAAGGACTCTATTTTCGCTATCGCCGCTCCCTGCGTATGACCGCCCGGAGATGGCGCAATCGACTGGAAGGAGGCGCGTCATGGTAACGCGTCCTTTCTTTGGCGACGACCCGCTGGCAGAGCGTATCCTCCTGGTGCTTCGGCGCCTCGGCCATGACGGAAGAGGCGTTACCCTGACGTCCCTGGCGGCGCATACGGGCATACCCGGGATCAGACTCCGCGCCACGCTGGAACGCCTGATCGAGACCGGAGCGGTCGTGCCTGCCGGATGTGACCCTCTGGCCTCGGATCTCGCATTCCGTCTGCCTTTGCATGCAAAAGCGGCACCGCCGGTGCCGGTGGCAGCATAAGGCACGGAGCGCGTCCCGGATCGGAAGCGTCCCTCTCGACCGGACTTGTCGTCCTGGTCGGGACGCATGGTGGAACGAGGCGGCGGCCTTCGGTTGCGGGGTCTTTCACTGAGAGACCCCGCGTTTGAGCGCCATGTATCGAAACAGCGAGAGCAAGGAGATGTCGAGCCTTATCCATTTTCTCAACCTGACGGCGTTTCAACAATATTGGCGTCGTCGTTCCTCTACGCACCGGTCATCGGGGGTGATGCGGTCAATACGGCTGTATCAAGGTGAAAACGCAGGCCGGAATGAACTGGTATGCAAGCAGGCCCGGCGTCTCAGCGAAGAGAAAGGATCACGCTTCGCGACCAGCCTCGTCCTGATGCTGCTGTTCGGAACCGTTGCGCCGGCACATGCTCAGTCTCTGCATGATGCACTCTCGTGCGAGGTGGAGACTCAGCCCATCGACATCGCGTCCATGTCGTTACCGCGGGCCGTTCAGACATTGGCCCGGCAGACCGGGTGTCCGGTCCTGGTCGACCCTTCCTTGCTGGCAGGGCGGAATGCGGTGGCGGTGAAGGGGGTCTACACGGCCCGGAACGCTCTGATGCATCTGTTCGGTGCCGCGCATGTGGACGTCGCCACCACCATTTCCGGTCTGACCGTCAGTCCCCTGGACGCGCAGGCTCTGGCTTCGGACGACGCCCGGCAGAGGCCGGATGACAGCGCGGTCGCGACGTCGCGGCTATCCCGCGCAGCACCGCGTGCACTGCATGCACCATTGAACCGCAGCGCGGCGAGATCGCAAGGCGCGGTCTCTTCTCACGAGCCGGTCTGAGGAGTGTGTCGTGACCCTTCATGCCTATACCCAGAACGGGAGCACGATGCCCCCGGCATTTCAGATCAACGCTGACCTGTCTGTTCTGCTGGCCGACTATCTGGGCGATGGCGAGCAGGATCGGGGATATGCAGCCTTGATGCGTCGGGCTGCTGACCACGGGATTTACGACCGGGTCGCCCGCTGGAGAACATCGCCACACCCGGACGCAACGACGGTGGCGGTAGTACGGACATTGCTGCCCGCGACGGACCGCATGCATATGGCGGACATTCTTGCCCTGTCGGTGGACTCCCTCGAACAGCAACTGACTGTCGCATTGCCAAAAGCCGTGCGGGAGCATGCGCGGACGGTGTCCTGTCGTCTGCCGCGCTGGCATCGGGTTTAAGCGGAGGCCGTGGGCCGGAAGGGCCTACGGCTCCGTCATCGTCCGGTGGCATCCGATGTCAAATCGTCTTCCAGGCTTTAAGGGCACGTTCACGTGCCATGCGATGATCGACGATGGGGGCAGGATAGTTGTCGGGGCGGCCGGAGATCCAGGGCGCATGGATGGCGTCGGCAGGAAGATGGGCAAGTTCGGGAACCCAGCGGCGAATATAGTCCCCGCCAGGATCGAAAGTCCGGGACTGGAGAAGCGGGTTCATAATTCGGAAATAAGGCGCAGCGTCCACGCCCGTTCCGGCACTCCACTGCCAGTTCATCGGGTTGCTGGCCGGGTCGTGATCGACCAGCGTGTCCGCGAACCATCGCTCTCCCTCTCGCCAGTCGATAAGCAGGTGCTTGACCAGAAAGGAGGCGACGACCATCCGGACCCGGTTATGCATCCAGCCGGTATGCCATAATTCACGCATCCCGGCATCAACCAGGGGATATCCTGTCCGGCCTTGCTGCCATGCCGCCAATTCGCCGGGACTGTCGCGCCACGGCATCGCGTCGAATTCCGGCCGTAAATTTCGCGTCGCTATATCCGGCGTGGAGTACAGGACCGACCATGCGAACTCTCTCCATCCCAGCTCGGTCAGAAACTTTTCGGCATAAGCGCCGCGCATCGCCGCATCCCATATCCGGCCGGGGCTGAGATGGCCGAACCTCAGAAAGGGCGAGAGCCGGGATGTCCTGTCCTTTGCAGGGAAATCCCGCTCGGCAGCATAGCGTGCCAGGTCGTATTGCAGGAAGGCGGCGAGCCGGTCCCGGGCACTCTCTTCGCCAGGTGTCCATGTTTCGTGCAGCCCGGCCGCCCAGTCCGGATGCGCGGGGCGCAATCCGTACCGCATGTCCTTTACGGTCAGGTGGTCGAGTGCTGGGGAAAGGCGCGCGAAGACGAGTTTTTCGGGCGCCGGATGAAGGAAAATCGCGGGAGGAAGCGCGCGGGCGGCGCGCCAGAATGCTGTAAAGATTTTATAGGGCTGACAGGAACGTGTGCGGACGGTCCAAGGTTCATGCAAAAGTGCCCCGGAAAAGCTCCGGACCGTGATTCCCTTTGCGTTCAGCATGGTCTCCACGGCGGTGTCCGTCTTTCGCCCTTGGGGATCGTAGCGGCGATTCCAGAACACGGCGCCGGCACCCGTCGCCTGGACGATGGCCGCAAGGACTTTCAGGGTCGGACCGCGAAACACGTGAAGCGCGCCTCCTTTTTTATGGAGGCTTTCGTCAAGCGACCGGATCGCGCCGTGCAGCCACCATCGCGCCGCAGCGCCGGGCAGGCGGTCGTCGTCAAGAACAGCGATGCATAAAACCGGCTGGCCGCGCCTTTCCGCTTCATGAAGCGCCAAATTGTCCGAGATGCGGAAATCCTCCCGGAACCACATGATCGTCGGAGAATGGATCATGGCGGCATGGTACGAAGCCGGTTTCTTCTGCGCAAGCGATCCTTAGGCCGTCGCCCTCAATGCGCCGCGATCCATGCCATGATCGCCGAAATCGAAACCACCGAAAGCAACGTCGAGGTCAGGATGGCGCGGCTGGCGACGTCGGCTTCGCGCTGGTACAGGCGGGCGAGCATGAAGGGGCCGGTGCCGGTGGGCAGGGCGCTGAGGACCAGGGCCTGGTTCGCCCAGGCCGGGTCGATGCGAAACACGCCGAACACCAGCAGCGCCGTCAGCGCGGGCTGGACCAGCATCTTCAGCCCGACCACCCGCGCCACCGCGCCGAGGGGCGCGCTTCTTCCGCTGGTCTCCGCCAGGAAGAGCCCGATCGTGACCAGCGCGCACGGGCTGGTCGCCGCCCCAAGCAGGCTGGCCAGTTGTTGCGCTGCCGCCGGCAGGCCCAGGCCGGACAGATTGACCGCCGCCCCGGCCAGCGGCGAGAACACCAGCGGGTTGCGCAGCAGCGCCAGGCCCACCCGCGCCAGCAATTGCAGCGTGCTGCGCCCGGCCAGTTCCTCCAGCTCGACCAGCGCGATGGCGACGGCGAACAGGCCGCAGACCGTCACCAGGGTCGCAATCACCACCGCGGGCAGGGCGGACGGCCCGAACAGGCCCAGGCACAGCGGCAGCCCCATGAAGGCGGTATTGGCATAGCCCGCCGTCAGCCCCTCGATCGCCGCGCCGGACAGCCGGTGCATGCGGTCGGCCGGGCGAAACCAGTCGAACATCCAGCCCAGGGCGAAGGTCGCCAGCGTCGCCAGCGTGAAGGCGACGGCAAAGCCCGGATGGTCGATCTGCGCCCGCGTGACCTGCGCCGTGCTGAGGAACAATTCGGCCGGCAGCGCCAGCCGGATCACGAACCGGTTCAGGATGTCCGTCGCCCCCTGGCCCAGCCAGTTCTGCCGCGCCGCGACGAAGCCGATCAGGATCAGGCCGAAGATCGGCAGAAGAACGGAAAGAATAGCATGCATGATTCGGCCATGCCATGCGGGGAAAGGCCGGTCAATGGACGGGATGATGCTGTAATCGCACTTATTCCGCCACGTCTTGCCCCACATCTTCCCCCATATCGGCCCCCCATATCGGCCCCCCATATCGGGCCGGAAACGACAGGCGGCGGCAGCCGCGCTGCCGCCGCCCTGTGTCACAAGCGCGTCAGCCGCGTTCCATGTCCCGTTTCATGTCCCGTTCCACCCAGTCGATGACGGAGCCGCGCGTCGGCGCCCAGCCCAGGTCGCGTCGCGCCTTGCCGGCGCGCACGCGGCTGTTCGACCCCAGCGCGAACACCGCCAGTTCGCGCCCCCACCGGGCGACGGCATCCGCCGCCGGCCAGGATTGCGCCGGCCCCAGCCCCAGCGCCCGGCCGATGGCCCCCACCAGCGCGCCGAAGGATTCCTCGCCGTTCTCGACATAATAGAAACTGCCGGCCGGCGCCTTTTCCAGCGCCAGCAGGTACAGGTCCGTCATGTCGGCGATATGCACGTTCGACCAGATATTCAGGCCCCGCCCGATATAGCGCGGAATGCCGCTTTCCCGCGCCTGGGCCACCAGCGGCGGAATCTGCACGCTTTGCGCCGGCGCGCCCAGCGTGTTGCCGTAGATCAGGCTGTTGCACAGCACGATCGTGCGGATTTCGGGCGCCGCATCCAGGATCAGCCTGTTCAGCGCCACCCGGTGTTCCTTGTCGGGCTCGGGCGTGACCGGCGTGTCCTCGGTAAAGATCCTGTCGGACGGCTCGCCCATCGCCTCGTCGCCCACCAGGCTGGTCCCGCTGGTATGGATGAAGGGCTTGCCGCCGCCCGAACCGGCCAGCAGGGCCTCGACCGCGCCCTGGTGGTCGCTGTCGGCGGCATTGATGACGGCATCGGCGGCCCGCGCCTCGGCCGTCAGCAGCGCCGCGTCGTCCAGCGTGCCGATCACCGGGATGATCCCGTGGGCCCGCACGGCATCCGCCTTGGCCGGGGCGCGGACCAGGCCGCGCACCTCATGGCCCCGGCCGGCCAGCACGGCCGCCACCGAACCGCCGATATAGCCGCTGGCACCGGTCACGAAAATCTTCATGGTGTTCTCCTGCTTGGGATCGCTCTTCCGCCACTCTGTCCGGCGGGCGGCCCCTTGATAATCCGTCCGTGTCGCACATGATCTGTGATCGGATTTCACAGAAGGGACGGATATAGAAGGGATGGGCATGGATAACGGGCATGGATAATCGAGCCGGCGAGATGATGGCATTCGCCCGCGTGGTCGCCGCCGGCAGCTTTTCCGAGGCGGCGCGGCAGATGCGCATGACGCCGTCGACGATCAGCAAGCTGGTCGCGCGGATCGAGGCACGGCTGGGCGTGCGCCTGGTCGAACGCTCGACCCGGCGCCTGTCCCTGACCGACGAGGGACGGCTCTATTACGAACGCAGCGCCACCCTGCTGGCCGAACTGGACGCGATCGAGGGCGAACTGGCCCAGGGCGCGCGCCATGCGGGCGGGACGGTGCGGATCAACGCCTCGGTGGCGTTCGGCACGCTCGGGATCGAGCCCCTGCTGCCCGCGTTCTGGCAGGCCTACCCCAACATCGTCATCGACCTCTCGCTGTCCGACGACATCGCGGACCTGTACCTGGACCGCACGGACATCGCGTTCCGCGTCGGTCCGCTGGCGGATTCCGGCCTGGTGGCGCGCCGGCTGGGCAGCGCCCGGCGCGTGATCGTCGCCTCGCCCCTCTACCTGGCCCGGCACGGCACGCCCCGGACGGTCGCCGATCTCGACGGGCATAATTGCCTGGGCTTCAATTTCCGCCGCGCGGCGCCGGTCTGGCCGCTGCGCCAGGACGGGCGGATCGTGGACCGCAGCGTCGGCGGCACGCTGCTGGCCAATAACGGCCCCAGCGTGCATCGCATGGCGCTGGCCGGAGTCGGCCTGGCGCGGCTGGCCGATTTTGATGTCTGCGCCGATATCCGCGCCGGCCGCCTGGTCGAAATCCTGGCCGACGCCGGACAGGGCGAGACCGAGGACATCCATGCCCTGTCGCTGGGCGGCCCGCACATGCCCTATCGCATCAGGCTGTTTCTGGACTTCATGGCGCCGCGCCTGCAGGCCTTCCTGCGCGACAACGCTCTCGATCGGCAGCCGGCCCCGCTCACCGTGTCGTAATCGGCGGAAACCCGGGCGCGGTCGCATGGTTTACCAATATGGGCGCCCGAGCCCGCGAAAAACGGGGCCGCCGAACGAAGCCCTGAAGAAGGGGCCCCGAAGAAGAAGCGCTGAAGGCCGGAGACGGCGCTTCGGAGAACCGGCATGAAGAAGCTGATCAATGCCCCCGAACAGGTGGTGACCGAGGCCCTCCAGGGCATGGCGGCGGCCTATCCGGATCTGCTGAAGGTGAATCTGGACCCCGACTTCATCATCCGGGCCGATGCGCCGGTGCCGGGCAAGACGGCGCTGGTCTCGGGCGGCGGCTCGGGGCATGAACCGATGCATGGCGGCTTTGTCGGGCTGGGCATGCTGGACGCGGCCTGTCCCGGCGCGGTGTTCACCAGCCCGACCCCGGACCAGATCCTGGCGGCGACCCGGGCGGTGACCGGCCCGCTGGGCGCGCTGCATATCGTCAAGAACTATACCGGCGACGTCATGAATTTCGAAATGGCGGCCGAACTGGCGAAAGAGGACGGGATTCCGGTCGAATCCGTCCTCATCGACGACGATGTGGCGGTCACGGACTCTCTTTATACCGCCGGGCGGCGTGGCGTCGGCGGCACGGTGCTGGCCGAGAAGATCTGCGGCGGCGCGGCCGAGGCCGGCGCCGACCTGCCGTCGCTGGTCCGCCTGTGCCGCGAGGTCAACGCCAATGTCCGCTCGATGGGCGCCGCGCTGACGCCCTGCACCGTGCCGCAATCCGGGCGGCCCAGCTTCGAGCTGGCCGGGAACGAGATCGAATTCGGCATCGGCATCCATGGCGAGCCCGGCCGCAGGCGCATCCCGCTGGAAAGCGCCGACCGCATCGCCGAGATGCTGATGGCGCCCATTCTCGCCGACCTGCCGTTCCGCCGCAACGACCCGGTCCTGCTGTTCGTCAACGGGCTGGGCGGCACGCCGCTGATCGAACTCTATATCGTCTATCGCGCCGCGCACCGCATCGCCGCCGCGCACGGGCTGCAGATCGTCCGCTCGCTGGTCGGCTCGTACATCACCAGCCTGGAGATGGCCGGCACGTCGATCACCCTGCTGCGCCTGACCGAGGACATGCTGCGCCATTGGGACGCGCCCTGCCTGACGCCGGCACTGCGCTGGGGGGCGTGATCCGATGCAGGCGCAGCAGGCGGATGACGTCGCCTTTTTGTGCGACTGGCTGCGCCGCGCGGCGCAGGCCATCGAGGAACGGCGCGACGTGCTCTCGGCACTGGACGCGGCGATCGGCGACGGCGATCATGGGGCGAACATGGCGCGTGGCTTCCGCGCCGTCGCCGAGAAGCTGCGCGACCCGCCGGCCGACGCGGCCTCGCTGTTCCGGCTGGTCGGCATGACCCTGATCGGCTCGGTCGGCGGCGCCTCGGGGCCGCTCTACGGCACGCTGTTCCTGGACATGGGCAAGGCGGCCAGGGGCGTCCCGGTGCTGGATGCGGCCGCCTGGCATGCGCTGCTGTCCGCCGGCGTGGCGGGTGTCGCAGCGCGCGGCAAGGCGGCGGCCGGCGACAAGACCATGCTGGATGCCCTGATCCCGGCGGCGGCGGCCCTGTCGGGGACCGACAGCGTGCGCAAGGCCCTGGCCAGGGCCGCCGATGCCGCGCGCAAGGGCGCGGACGCGACGATCCCGATGGTCGCCCGCAAGGGGCGGGCCAGCTATCTGGGCGAACGCTCGGCCGGCCACATGGATCCGGGCGCCGCGTCCTCGGCGCTGCTGCTGTCCATGCTGGCCGAAACGGCGGCCTGACATGATGGTCCCGGCATGATCGCGGCGGACATGGCGGCCCCGCCCACGGCGCCGGTCGCCCTGCTGCTGGTGTCGCACAGCGCGGCCCTGGCCGAGGCGACCGAAACGCTGGTCCGGCAGATGACCGGCGCGCGCGTCGCCGTCGCGCGCGCCGCCGGCGCCGGCCCGGACGGGCGCGAGCTGGGCACCGACCCGCTGGCCATCGTCGCCGCGATCGAGGCCCTGCCTGAAACCTGCCGCGCCATCGTCGTGCTGATGGATATCGGCAGCGCCCTGCTGAGCGCCGACATGGCGCGCGACATGGTGCCGGACGCGCTGCGCGCCAAATTGTACCTCTCGCCCGCCCCGTTCGTCGAAGGCGCGCTGGCGGCCGCGACGGCGGCCGGCGCCGACCTGCCGGTGGCGCGGATCCTGGCCGAGGCCGCGAACGCGCTGGGTGCGAAACATGCCGATATCGGGCCGCCCCAGGAGGCGCCGCCGCCCATTGCCGCCACGGCGCGCCGCCAGGTCGTCATCGCCGACCCAGCCGGCCTCCATTTGCGCCCGGCGGCATCCATCGTCGCGACGGCGGCGCGCTATGATGCGGATATCCGCCTGACGGTGAACGGGCGCAGCGCCCGGGGCGACAGCCTGACGGCGCTGCTGACCCTGGACGCCACGGGCGGCGCGACCTGCGTGATCGAGGCCGCGGGCCCGCAGGCCGACGGCGCGGCGGCGGCCCTGGCGGCCGTGCTGGCCCAGGCGCCCGCCAAGGAGTCGGTCCAGGAGCCCGCCCAGGCGCCGCTTTCCGCGCCGGCCGCCGAAGGGGTCCCTTCATCCGCGCCCGCCGGGGCGATTCCGGTCTCGCCCGGCCGGGTGACCGGGCCGCTGCATGTCGTCCGCCGCGCGATGCCGGCCATTCCCGACCACCCGGCCCAGGACCGCGATGCGGCGCGGCAGCGCCTGCAGGCGGCGATCGACGCCGCCTTCGCGCAACTCGGCGCCGGGGCGCCCATCATGGTGGCGCAGGCCGCGCTGCTGCGCGACCCGGCACTGACCGACCCCGCTTTCCTGGCGATCCGGCAGGACGGGCTGAACGAGGCCGCGGCCTGGTGGCGCGCGGTGACGGCGGCCCAGGCCCGCTATGACGCGCTCAGCGCGCCCTATCTGCGCGCCAGGGGGCAGGACGTGGCGGAAATCGGACGCGCGGTGCTGTGGCACCTGGTGCCCGAAAGCGCGCGGCCGGGTCCGGCCATCCCCGACACGCCCTGCATCCTGCTGGTCGATGCGCTGTCGGCGGCCGAGGCCGCGTCGCTGCCGGCCTCGGTCATCGGCGTGCTGGACCGGCAGGGCGGCGCGACCAGCCACGCCGCGATCCTGCTGCGCGGCGCCGGCATTCCCGCCCTGGCCGGCGTGATGCTGGACGGCACGCCCCGCACCGTCGCCTTCGACGGCGCGACGGGCGAGATCGTGGCCGACCCCGATGCCGCGACCGCCGCGCGTTTCGCGCAGCGCGTCGCGGGCGTGCTGTCCGACGGCCCCGCCAGCCTGCCCCTGCGCGACGGCACGATGCTGGAATTCTGGGCCAATATCGGCAGCGTGCGCGACAGCATGGCGGCCGCCGCCGCCGGGGTGGCGGGCGCGGGCCTGGTGCGCACCGAATTCCTGTTCCTCGACCGGCCCGACGCGCCGTCCGAGGCCGAACAGCAGGACCGGATCGCCGCCCTGCTGGCACCGCTGGCCGGCCGCCCGGTCGTGCTGCGCGTCCTGGATGCCGGGGCGGACAAGCCCATGCCCTTCCTGGCCCTGGCGCATGAGGACAATCCGGCGCTGGGCGTGCGTGGCCTGCGGGCGCTGCTGCGCCGTCCGGATTTCTTCCGCGCCCATCTGCGCGCGATCCTGCGGGCCGGGGCCGGCATGGACCTGCGCATCATGATGCCGATGGTCACCGTCGCCGACGAAATGCGCGCCGCCCGCGCCCTGGTGGCCGAAACCTGCCGCGCGCTCGCGATCGCCGTCCCGCCGGTCGGCGCGATGATCGAGGTCCCGGCCGCCGCGCTGCGGGTGCGCGACCTGGTGGAAGGCTGCGATTTCTTTTCGATCGGCACCAACGACCTGACGCAATATGTCATGGCGGCCGAACGCGGGCAGCAGGCGCTGGCCGCCTTCGCCGACGCGGCGCATCCGGCGGTGCTGGACCTGTGCGCGCATGTGGTGGCCCAGGCGGCGGGCCGGCCGGTCTCGGTCTGCGGCGAGGCCGCGGGCGATCCCCGCACGGCGCGGCTGCTGGTCGAGGCCGGAATACGGCGCCTGTCGATGGGCGTCGCGCGCCTGGCGTCGGTGCGGACGTGTTTCGCCACCGGACTGCCCTGACCGTCAGCCGCCTCGCGCCCGTTTCAGATATGCGGCCAGATACGCGGCCAGCACGATTGCCTGGTTATGCGCGGGATCATGGGCGGCATAAAGCAGCGTGACCGGGCCCGCCGCGACCTGCCGCATCAATTCCGCGACGGCGGCCGGGTTGGCGTCCAGTTCCGCGCGATAGCGCCGCGCGAACGCCGCCCATTTCGCCGGATCATGCCCGAACCACGCGCGCAGTTCGGCCGACGGCGCGACCTCCTTCAGCCACAGCGCCAGGCCGGCGTGGGCCTTGCTGATCCCCCGCGGCCACAGCCGGTCCACCAGGATGCGCGCCCCGTCATCGGGGGCGGGCGGGTCGTAGATCCGCCTGACGCGGATGGCGTGCTGCGTTTTCATCCCGACCGCTGATGACGCGCAAGATCCGGATTCGGTTGCTCCGGCGCGCGGCAACCCCGCCACCGGGCAACCCGGGCGCGGCGCCGGCGTTCGCAGCCTGTCGGCGAAGGGGCAGGCGGGGGGAGGCAGGCGGGGGGGCATGCCAGGGGGGCACCATGGCGGCACGCGCATTCTGGTCCGGCTATCTCAAACTGTCCCTGGTCACCTGCCCGGTGGCGATGATGCCGGTGCGGCGCGACAGCGGCGCGCTGCATTTCCACACGCTCAATCGCCGGACCGGCCACCGGGTGCTCAGCCGCTATGTCGATGCCCTGGACGGCCGGCCGGTGGCCGATGACGACCAGGTGCTGGGCTATCCGCGCGACGAGGAATCCTACGTCCTGCTCGAGGACGCCGAACTGGACGCGGTCGCGCTGGACAGCACCCATACGATCGACGTCACGCAGTTCGTGCCGGCCGGGCAGGTCGGCCTGGTCTGGTACGACACGCCGCATTTCCTGCTGCCCAACGATCCGGTCGGGGCGGAAGCCTTCGCGGTCATCCGGGCGGCCATGGCGGCCGGCAACATGGTCGGGATCTCCCGCCTGGTCCTGTACCGGCGCGAACGCGCCGTCCTGCTGGAACCCAGGGACCGGGGGATGGTCCTGTGGACGCTGCATTACGGGAACGAGGTCCGGGACGCCGCCGATTATTTCGCCCCCGCCGAGGACGGATACGGGCGCGCGGAAATGGGCCTGCTGCAGAAACTGATCGACCGGCAGAGCCGCCCTTGGGACCCGGACATGCTGGACGACCCGGTGCGCGAGAAACTGCTGGAGATGATCGCGGCCAGGCATCGCGGCCGCAGGCGGGCGAAAGCCGGCGCGGCGCCCGCACCCGGCGGCCAGGTCGTCAGCATCATGGACGCACTGCGGGCCAGCCTGGAGGAAACCGGCGGGGACGAAAGCGGAAAAGGAAAGCGGCGCAAACGGTCCTGACCGCCCACGGGCGTTCACGCCCGCCCACCTCCTGCCCGCCCGCCTCCTGCCCGCCCGCCTGTCGTTCGCCGCGCCGCCTCCAGCGGCCGGGCGGCGGCGTGGAACGCCGCCCATGGGTCCGCCGCCGGCGCCGCCAGCCGCGCGGCGATGGTGCCCAGGGTGAAATGGGCCGGGCCGATGTCCGGGCCCAGCTCGTCCCACGCCACCGGGGTGGCGACCGGCGCACCAGGCCGGGCGCGGGTGGAATAGGGGGCGACGGCGGTCGCGCCGCGCTGGTTGCGGAGGTAATCGATCAGAATCCGCCCATGGCGGCGTGCCTTGCTGAGGGTGGCGACGTATGCGCCCGGACTGTCCGCCGCCATGTCCTGCGCCAGGCCGCGGGCGAAGGCCTTGACCATGTCCCAGTCCGCCCGCGGCGCCAGCGGACTGACGACATGCAGCCCCTTGCCGCCCGACAGCTTGGCGAACGCCGCCAGCCCCGCCCGTTCCAGGCGCGCCCGGACCTCGCGGGCCGCCGCGACGACCGCCGGCCAGGGCACGCCTTCGCCGGGGTCCAGGTCCATGACGATCAGGTCGGGATGCTCCCAATCCCGGCTCGTGGCCCCCCAGGGATGGATTTCCAGACTTGCGGCCTGTACCAGCGCGATCAGCCCGTCCAGGTCGCGAATGCCGATGAGCCGTTCCCCCGCCGCCGCCCGGGGATCGTGCAGCGCAACGACAGGCTTGCCGGCGCCCTGCCACGGATGTTTCTGAAAGAACCGCGCCCCTCCGATCCCGGTCGGGCAACGCAGCAGCGCCAGCGGCCGATCGGTGATGAAGGGCGCGATATGCGGCCAGATCGCCGCGTAATACGCGGCCAGATCCTGCTTGGTGATGCCGGCATCGGGCCAATAGGGCCGGTCGGGATGGGTCAGGTCCATGGCGCGTCCTGTCGACGCAAGGGGCGTCTCCTCCCGGATGATGTCGGCGGCCGGCTTGTCCTCGCGCAGGCCGCGAAACGACGCCTGGCGCACATGCCCGTCGGCCGTCCAGCCCTGAAAGGCGATTTCGGCCACCAGTTCGGGGCGCAGATAGCGGATATCGCGCCGCTCCACGGCGGTCAGCGGCGTGGCGAACGGGCTGCGCGGAATGGTCAGCGGCGCCAGGCGGCGAAACAGGTCCCGCGCCATGTCGGCGGTAAAGCCGGTGCCGGCCCGCCCCACATGCACCAGCCGGCTTCGGTCATGGGCATCGTGGACCCCCAGCACCAGCGAACCGATCGCCCGCGGCGCGCTGCGCGAGGGCATGTAGCCGCCGATCACGAATTCCTGCCGCGCCCGGCATTTGGTCTTCATCCAGTCCCGGCTCCGCCCGGGCCGATAGGGCGCATTCCGCAGCTTGGAGACGACGCCCTCCAGCCCCAGCCGGCAGGCCTGGCGCAGCACCGCGTCCCCCGCCGCGCCGAAATGGGCGCTGAAGCGCAGCACGCCGGTCTCGGCGGATACCAGCCGATGCAGCAGCCCCTTGCGCGCGTCCAGCGGCGCCGCCTGCAGGTCGTACCCGTCGAGATACAGCAGGTCGAAGGCATAGAACGCGAAGCGATCGGTCCGCCCGGCGCTCAGATCGGCCTGCAGCGCCGAGAAATCGGACGCGCCGTCCGGCCGCTCCACCACCAGTTCGCCGTCGATCAGCGCATGCCGGACCGGCAAGGCGGCCAGGGCGGCGGCCAGTCGCGGGCCGAAGCGATCGCTCCAATCCAGCCCGGTCCGGGTCAGCAGCCGGACATGCCCGCCATCGATCCGGGCCAGCAGGCGATAGCCGTCGAACTTGATCTCATGCAGCCATTGCGGACCCCGGGGCGCGATGCGGGCCAGGCTGGCCAGGGCCGGCGCGACGAAATCGGGCAGCGTTCCGGCCCGCGCCCCCGGCAGGCCGCCCGGCGCGCCGGGCGCCGCCGCGTCATCGGCCGTAACGGTATCGGCCGTGCCCTGGCGGGCCGCGCTCTGGCCGGCTGCGATCTGGGCGATCGACCGTCCGGTGGCGATCGAATCCGGCTGTTCTTCCAGGATATCCGGATCGCTCGCCGCCCTGGCCGCATCGTCTTCGCCCTTGATCAGCAGCCAGTTCTCGCGCCGCTCCGGCTTGCGCGGGCGCATGCGCACCAGATGCCAGCGCCCGCGAAGCTTTTCGCCATGCAGTTCGAAATCCAGGTGGCCCTTCGCCAGGCCCGCCGCGGGGTCATGCAGCGGGGTCCATGTCCCCCGGTCCCACATTTCCACGGTACCGCCGCCATATTGGCCCCGCGGGATCACGCCCTCGAACCCGCCATAATCCAGCGGATGGTCCTCGACATGGACGGCCAGCCGCCGCGTGCCGGCGACCAGGCTGGGCCCCCGCGTGACGGCCCAGCTTTTCAGCACGCCGTCCATCTCCAGGCGAAAATCGTAATGCAGGCGCCGCGCCGCATGTTTCTGGACCACGAACATGTGCCCGCCCGCCGGGGCGGCATCGCCGGCGGGTTCCGGCGTCACGCGGAAATCGCGCTTCTGGCGATAGGATGCCAGGCCCATGGTTCATCCGGCCTTGCGACGCTGCGGCTTTCCGCGCCTGGCGTGGCCGGACGCGGGGCGGGCAGGGGGCGCGGACTGCGCGCTGGCCCGCAGCGCCGCCATCAGGTCGATCACCTGGCCGGCCGGACGCCGCGGCGGTGCCCGGGGCACCCGGCCGGCCAGCTTCGCCCGGATCAGGTCGCCCAGCGCGGCCTCGTACCGGTCGGTGAATTGCGTGGGGTCGAAATGACCCGATTTGCTTCGGATGATCTGCTGCGCCAGCGCGATCATGTCGTCGTCCAGCGCCAGGTCGGGCAGGTCGGCAAACGCCTCCTGCGCCGGATGGATTTCGTCCCTGGTGTTCAGGACGGTCGCGATCAGCCCGTCGCCCTCCGGCTGGATCAACAGGGTGCGGACGCGGCGGAACAGCACCGTCCGCGCCAGCGCCCCCACGTGCCTGGCGCGCATGGCATCGCGGACCAGGGCATGGCGCGCGCGCGCGTCCGCCGTGCCCGCCGCCAGGTAATAGGAACGATCCATGTACAGGTCATCGATCTCGTCGCTGCGCACGAACGCAGTCACCGACAGGATCTTGTCACTGTCCGGCACCGCCTCGGCGATGTCGTCCGCATCCAGGATCACGTATTCGCCCGGCTCGGTCTCATAACCCTTGACCTGGTCGTCCCGCTCCACCGGCTCGCCGGTGGCCTCGTCGACATAGTGCCGGCGAACCCGGTGGCCGGTGGCGCGGTTGATGATGTGAAACGCCACGCGCTCGGCGGTGGATACGGCCGTATAGAGCGCGACCGGGCAATCCAGTTCGCCGATCCGCAGCGTGCCGCGCCAATTGGCCCGCGCCGTCATGCAGATATCGCCATTACGCGCCTCCGTACGCGGCTCCCGCCACCAGCCGCGCCGGGCGGCCGGTGGCCCGTCCGGGCGTTACGCCGCCTGTTTGTTCAGCCGCTCCTCGGCCAGTTTCGTCAATTTGTCGTCGGCGGCGTATTCCTCGCTCAGGGTCATGCCCAGGATGTCCGCGCATTCCGGATGGCCCAGCTCCTTCGCCCAGGCGATCAGCGTGCCATAGCGGGTGATTTCGTAATGTTCCACCGCCTGGGCCGATGCGGCGATGGCGGCGTCCATCACCTGCGCATTGTCCACATCGCCCGACACGTCCTCGGCTTCCTCGATAATGCCGTCGATCGCCGGGCATTTCACGGTGGCGGGCGTGATTCCGCGCATCTGGAACACCTGTTCCAGGCGGACGACATGGCCTTTCGTTTCCTCGAGATGCGACCGCAATCCCTCCTTGAGCTCGGGGGACGATGCCTTGTCGATCATCTTCGGCAGGGCGCCGAGGATTCGCTTTTCGGCATAGAAGATATCCTTCAACTGATGCGTGAAGAGATCATTCATCGAATGCACGTCTTTTGTGAAAAGTCCCATGACACGTCTCGCATCGTTTCGCGGACGGGGCCAGGATCGCCCCCCGCTCGGGATGATGCCAGGGCTGGGCCGGCTGGCGGGCCTAATGTGCGCCCGCGCTTCCGTGGATGGAAGCCATGGTCACCGCGACGTGAAAAAGACGGCGGGGATGAAAAACAGGGGTGAAGATACCGCCGGAACCCGCCCGCATCCGCGCGGTTACGGTCGGCGGACAGGGTGGTGCCGGCAAAGGAGGAATGCCGTGTCTGGTGCGGCATGGCGGGACATGGCCAGGGCTTGGGCCAGGGCTTGGGCCAGGGCTTGGGCCAGGGCTCGGGCTCGGGCTGGGGAATGCGTCGTGCCGGCCGCGATCGTGCTGGCCGGCGGCGCGATGGACGTGCTGTGCGATCGCTGGCCCGCCCATCTGCCCTGGTGGATGCCCAGCGTTTTTTCCTGGCCCGTCTATGGCGGCTGCATGCTGGCGCTGTGGCTCTATTGCCGCGGCTGGCGGCGCCTGCGCCGCCGGGGGATGATATCGGGGATCGGGCCGGGACGGGCGCCCGTCTTCTTCCTGCTGGGGGTGGGGGCGATCTATGCGGTGCTGCAGACCCATTTCCTCTATGCCGCGCAGCATCTCTTCACCTTCAACCGGGTGCAGCATCTGGCGATGCATCATCTGGGGCCGTTCCTGATCGCGCTGTCCGACCCGGGGCCGGTACTCCGTCACGGGGCGCCGCGCCGGCTGCGGGCCGCCCTCGGCCGGCCGGCGATATGGGCGGTCATGCGGTGGGTGCAGCATCCCGTGCCGGCCTGCCTGCTGTTTTTCGGACTGGTCTGGCTGTGGCTGATCCCGCCCGTGCATGTCCGGGCGATGCTGGACCCGACCCTGTTCGCGGTCATGAATGCCGGCATGGTGATCGACGGCCTGCTGTTCTGGTTCCTGATCCTCGATCCGCGCCCGGGGGGAGGGGGTGGCATCCTTTCCCAGCCGGCGCGCCTGTTCCTGGTGACGGCGGTGCAGTTGCCGCAGATCGCCGCCGGGGCGGCGATCGCCTTCGCCGGGCGCGATATCTATCCCTATTACGACATATGCGGCCGGCTGGTCCCCGGCATCGATGCCGGGCTGGACCAGCAGATCGGCGGTTCGATCGTCTGCTATGGCGGCGGGATGATGAGCGCGCTCGCCGCCCTGATCCTGTTCGGCCGGCTATGGCGCGACGATACGCCCGCCGCGACCGTCCGGGGGGCCGCATGACCGGCCCGCTCGGGCGTCCGCCCGTCACGCGCCGCGCGGCGCTGGCGATGCTGGGCGGCGTCGCGCTCGCCGCCTGCCGGCGCCAGGCTCCCTGGTACGGCATGGACGTGCGCGGCATCTCGCCCGACCTGGCCTTCGCCCTGCATCGCGCGCCGCAGGGCCGGGCGGTGACGCAGGCCGATTTCCGCGGCACGATCTGCATGCTCTATCTGGGCTATACGCTCTGTCCCGATCTCTGCCCCATGACCATGAACTATGCGGCATCGGCCCTCGCGCGCCTGGGGGCGGCGGCGGGGGCTGTACGGGTGCTGTTCGTCACGGTCGATCCGCTGCGCGATACCGATGCGCGCCTCGGATCCTATGTCGCGCAGTTCGGCCCGTCCTTCGTCGGGCTGCGCGGCTCGGACGACGCTCTGGCCCGCCTGGCCGCGCGCTATCGCCTGGCCTACGACGTCACCCCGGGCCCTCCCTATCGCGTGACGCACAGCGAGGCCCTCTATGTCTTCGACCGTGCGTCGCGGGCACGCCTGCTGATTTCCACCGAGCATGACGGCAACGATCCGGCCGCATGCATCGCCGCCGACCTGGACCGCCTGCTGCGCGAGCCCGGGCCGGACGTCAGGGGGGCATGACGGCGGTGCGCGTCAGCGGATCGATGATCCCCAGCCCCAGCATGACCGTCAGCCACACCACGCAGGCGATCGCGAAGATGCGCGACAACGCCGAGCCATTGCGCAGATTCATGAAGAACAGGGCAACCAGCGCCGCCATGGCCAGGCCGAACAGCGGCGCCCAGTCCGGCCGCCCCAGCACGCGCGTGACCAGAAGCTGCGCCGCCAGCAGCCCGGCCAGCGCCAGCCAGGTCAGGCCATAGGGCAGGTAGGGATGGCGGGCGGGCGGCTTCACGACGCACCCAGATAGATCAGCGAAAACAGAATCATCCACAGCAGGTCGACGAAACTCCAATAGAGCCCCACCGCTTCGACCGGGGTGTAATATCCCGGATGGACCCGGCCGCGCGCGGCCAGCCGGCCGATCCACGCGATCAGCCCCAGCCCGATCGCCAGATGCGCCATGTGCAGGACCGTTCCCAGCCAGTAGAACATCCAGAACAGGGCGGCGCCCGGCGGCGTCGCCGGGTCGCGGGCGATCGCGCCGGGCAGCAGGTGCCGCGCAAGATCCAGGCGCCATTCGTAAAGTTTCAGCCCCATGAAGACCAGTCCCAGCAGCCCGGTCGCCAGGCAGAGCAGGATCAGGCGCCGCCTGTGGCCTAGCCGGACCGCCGGCAGGCCGCAGGCGAACAGCGCGCTGGAGGTCATCAGCACCATCGTGTTGATCGTGCCGATCGCAAGGTCGGTCTGCCGCGCCGCCTGGGCGAAACCGGCCGGGAAACGCACCCGATAGGTCAGCCAGGCCAGGAACAGCCCGCCGAAGAACAAGCCCTCGGTCGCCAGGAACAGCCACATGCCGGCAATCGCGGTCGCGGCTTGCTCGCGCATGTCGCGAAACTGGAATTCCACCCGGTCCTGGATCGTCATGGCGGCATGTCCTCTTCCCGGCGGGGATAGGCATAGGGCGGTCCGGTGACCACCGGAATGACGGCGAAATTCTCGGTGGGCGGCGGAGAGGCGGCCTGCCATTCCAGCCCGGTCGCCCCCCACGGATTGGCCGGCGCGCGCGCGCCGCGCAGCAGCGACGCGCCCAGATAGACCAGCGGCAGGACATAGGCCGCCGCCAGGATCAGCGCGCCCCCGGTGGACATGACGTTCAGCGCGGTGAATTGCGGGTCATAGGACGCATAGCGCCGCGGCATGCCCAGATAGCCCAGGATATATTGCGGCATGAAGGTGACGTTGAAGCCGGCGAACAGCAGGATCGCGGCACAGCGGGACCAGAAGGCCGAATAGAGCCGCCCGGTCATCTTGGGCCACCAGAAATGCAGCCCGGCGAAGAAGGCGGTGACCATGCCGCCGACCATGATGAAGTGAAAATGCGCGATGACGAAATAGGTATCGTGCAGATAGACGTCCGCCCCCAGCCCGGCCAGGAACAGCCCGGACAATCCCCCGGTGGTGAACAGCCCCACGAAACCCAGCGCATAGAGCATCGGCGCGTCGAGGCGGACATAGCCGCGCTCCAGCGTGCCGATCCAGTTGAACACCTTGATCGCCGACGGCACCGCGACGCCATAGGACAGCAGCGAGAACACGGTGTTCGAA
Organism: Nguyenibacter vanlangensis; assembly: GCF_038719015.1. Lineage (NCBI taxonomy): Bacteria > Pseudomonadati > Pseudomonadota > Alphaproteobacteria > Acetobacterales > Acetobacteraceae > Nguyenibacter > Nguyenibacter vanlangensis. The sequence continues at coordinate 1,459,481 of NZ_CP152276.1, read as the reverse complement.
AAGGTCGAGACGCCGGCCACGAACATATGGTGGCCCCAGACGAAGAAGCTGATGACGCCGATGGCGATGCTGGCCCAGGCGACGAACTTGTATCCGAACAGCGGGCGCGAGGCGAAGGCCGGAATGACCTCGCTGACGATGCCGAAGCCCGGCATGATCATGATATAGACCGCCGGGTGCGAATAGAACCAGAACAGGTGCTGGAACAGCAGCGGATCACCGCCCATGACCGGGCCGAAGAATCCCACCCCCCAGATCCGCTCGGCCGCCATCATCATCAGGACCATCGTCAGCACCGGCGTCGCCAGCACGTTCAGCATGCTGGTGGCATAGAGCGACCAGCAGAAGATCGGCAGCCGGTACCAGGTCAGGCCCGGCGCGCGCAGCCGGTGGATGGTGATGATGAAATTCAGCCCCCCGGCGATCGAGGAATAGCCCGCCAGGATGATGCCCAGCGCCGCCAGCGCCACCATGCCGTGCGCATAACCGGTCGAAAACGGGGCATAGAAGGTCCAGCCGGTATCCAGCCCGCCGCGAAAGAACGCGGTCAGCACGCAGGCCCCGCCGGCCAGGAACAGATACCAGCTCGCCAGGTTCAGGCGCGGAAAGGCCAGGTCGCGCGCGCCGACCATCAGCGGCAGCACGAAATTTCCCAGCACGGCCGGCGCCGCCGGCACCAGGAAGAACCAGACCATGATGATGCCGTGCATGGTGAACAGCCGGTCATAGGCCGCCCGCGACCCCAGCAGCCCCGCCGGCGACAGCAGGTTGAAGCGGATCAGCGCCGCTGCCGCGCCCCCCAGCAGGAAGAACAGCAGGATCGTGCCCATATACAGCAGGCCGATGCGCTTATGGTCGGTCGTCAGCAGCCACGAGCGCAGGGTCAGCCCGTCGGTCAGGTAATTCCCGCCGGGCGCGTGGGATGGCAGGACGTTCATGGGGCCGCTCCTTCAGCCGGAGATGCCGCGTCGCCGCCGGGATGATCCAGCCAGTCCCGATAGGCGGCGGCCGGCATGACGATCACGTGGCCGACCATCAGCGCATGGTCCAATCCGCAATATTGGTCGCAATACAGGCGAAACCGCCCGGTGCGGGTGGTATGGAACCAGATCATCGTATAGCGGCCGGGCAGCACGTCGCGCTTGATGCGAAAGGCCGGCACCGAGAAATCATGGATCACGTCCTCGGACGTCATGACGATCTCGATGTCGCGATCCACCGGCAGATGCACCAGGTTGATCTCGCGCACGCCGTTCGGCTGCTCGGCCTTCCACATCCATTGCTTGGCGGTGACCGCGATCTTCATCGCGCCCTCCGGCGCGTGCATCTGGCGCAGATACAGGTCCGCCGCCCACACATCCAGCACGAAGAAGGCCAGCATGGTCGCCGCCGTCCAGCCGACTTCCAGCCCGAACGTCCGGGTCGGCAACGGCCTGCGCCGCATCGGGTTGCCGGCCCGGAACCGCCAGCCGAAATACACCATCAGGCCGAAGACCAGCACCAGCACCAAAGCGCTGACCACGACCAGCGCCAGCAGCAGCCAGTCGGTCTCGGCGGCGGTGCGGGTGGCGGCGATCATGCCGCCCGCCTAGCGGCCGCCGGGCGGCGGGGCCGGCCAGTCGCCGATCCCCTGCCGCGCCAGCCGCGCCATCGCCGCGTCGATCGGCTGATGCACCAGCCCCGCGCCGCGATCGACCCAGTACAGCCCGTTCAGCGCCGCCAGGTCCCGCTGCCGGTCCCGCGCCATGTCCATGTCCGGCCGGGCCTGCAGGCGCGGCGCGGGCAGGACGGGCAGCGGCAGCATCGTGGCCTGGTCGCGCATCGCCGGCCCGAACAGCAGGATGCACGCCCCCGCCAGCCCCGCCAGCGTCAGCAGCGTGGCGCCCAGGCCCAGCGCCGCCGCGCGGAAGGAAATATCCGCCTCCTCGCGCCGCGCGGGCGGCAGGTCATGTTCGCCATAGCGGCTCATGCGCCGCCTCCCGCGCGGGTCGGGTGCGCCGGCGGCCGGTAATACAGCCACGCCAGCGCCGTCACCCCGCCGAAGGCCAGCAGGCATGCCGCATCCAGCCCGTCCGGCCGCCGCCCCAGCGCGGGCAGGACCAGCCACCAGACATGCAGCACGGTGGTGGCCGCGGTCAGGACGCAGATGCCCCGCAGCACGCGCGCCCGGCGCCGCGCCGCGGGCCAGATCAGCACGAAGAACGGCACCGCGAAGCGCAGCACCGCCAGGGCCACGCCCATCCCGGTCCAGAAGGGCGTCAGCCGGCGCAGATACCACCCGGCATCGCTGGCCAGGTTCGATTGCCAGACGACCAGCAACTGGCAGAAGGCCAGATAGGCCCACAGGACCGTCAGCGCCAGCAGCAGCCGGCCCAGATCGTCCCGCACCGCGCCGCCAATCCGCTCGGGCGAACTGGCGGTCGCGACCGACAGCGCCAGGATCGCGGCATCGGCGGCACACAGCATGCCATAGATGCCGGACGTGAAATCCTCCAGCGACATGGCCAGGTCGAACATCGCCAGGGTGAAGCTTACCGCCAGCACGAACAGCATCGGTCCGGCAAAGGACGCCACCGACGCCCCCGCGCGCAGCCGCCGCACGATCATCGCGGACAGCACGCTCCACAACAGGGCATAGGCCACCACCCGGGCCGAGAAGAAAGGCGCGTTCAGCCACAGGCCATTGCGCAGCGCCGCCCCCGCCTCCGCCCCTGCCTCGGGCCGCGCCCAGCGATAGAGCGGCGACAGGTTCAGCAGCAGCGGCACCAGCAGCGGCGGCAGCAGCAGCGGCAGCGCCGCCACCGCATCGCGCAGCGCGGGGCGCAGGGCATGCCCCCAGCGCCCGCCTGTCAGGGCATGGGTCAGCAGCAGCGCCATGCTGCCCAGCGACCACATGATCCACAGCAGCAGCGCGCCCAGCCACGCCCCGGCGAAATCGGCGGGATCCAGCAGCCAGCCCAGCAGCGCGCCGCTCCCGCCCAGCACCGCGCAGGCCAATGCGGGCCCGAGGATCGACGCGTCCGGACGGCGGGGCGGCGTCATCATCATCATGGCAGCCGGCTCCGCTCCCCGGGCGACAGATCGGCCAGCCGGGTGGCGCGGGCGGCCTGCAGCGCGCGGACATAGGCCGCGATCGCCCAGCGGTCGGCCGGCGGGATGCGCTGCGCGAAGCCGTACATCTTGCCCATCCCCTGGTTGCCCGTCCCCTGGTTGCCCGTGCCTTGGGCGATGACCGTGACATAGCGCTGCGTCGGGGCCCGGACGATGCGCGCGTCCGCCAGGTCGGGCGTGGGGGCGAAGCCCCGCTGGACGATCATGCCGCGCCCGTCGCCGGTCTCGCCATGGCACGGGGCGCAGAAGATGCGATAGCGCTGCTGCCCGCGCTGCAACAGCGCCAGGCTCAGCGGCGGCGCCTCTGGACGGCTCTCGAAAGCCACGACATGCGGCGGCACGGGCGGCGGGTCGCCCCGCGCGTCCGACCAGGGCAGGACCTTGCGCTGGTGGCGCATGTCGTCGCACCCGGCGGCGGGCAGCAGGCAGAGCACGGCCAGCAGAAGGCGCCGCCGATCTCTCATTCCCGGCGCTCCTCTCGCATACCGGCCTGTTGCGCATCGGCCGCGTATTCCTCGATGCTCGACGCGCCCTCCGCGCCCAGCAGGTCGGCGATCCGCGCGCCCGCCGCGTCGTCGGGGGCCGCGACCGCGACGAACCAGTGATCGATCATCGCCCGGCGGAAGGACGGGTTTTCGTCGACCGGGTCATACAGCCGCAACAGCCGTGCGGCGACCAGATAGCTCGCGAAACCGCTCAGCATGGCGCCCATGAAGCCGGCCTCCAGCGCGAAGGGAATATAGGCCGGCCAGAAGAAATGCGGCCGCCCGCCGATATCCAGCGGATACGCCGCCACCGTGGCATAGGATTGCAGGCCGAACGCGCCCAGCGCGCCGACCATCCCGCCCAGCAGCATGACGACCGGCAACCGCGACCCGCTCCCCATCCCGGCGCCCATCCCGGCGTCCGGCTCCGTCGGGCCGTACGACGAAGCGGGCGGAAAGCCCTGCGCGCCCAGCCGCGCCATGGCCGCATCGCGCTGCGCGGCGGTGGCGAAGCCGCCCAGGACATGACGGTGGACAGGATGTGTTGGCGCCATGGGCCCTGTCCCGCTCAGGCGCGCCGCGCGGGCAGCAGCGCGCGCATCTCGAACATGGAAATCGCCGGCACCACGCGGATGGTCAGCAGAAAGCCGGTGGCGAACAGCCCCACCGTGCCGGCGAACAGGGTCCAGTCCCACAGGGTCGGGTGGTAATAGCCCCACGAGGACGGCAGCGGCCCGATGCGCGGGATCTGGATGACGATGCCGTACCGTTCCAGCCACATCCCGACCACCGCGCCCAGCGAGACGACCAGCACGGTCGGGATCGTCCGCCGCGCCGCGCGCCACCAGTAAAGCTGCGGCAGCAGGCAGTTCAGCACGATGGTCGCCCAGTACACGCCGGAATCGAAGCCGAAGAGACGCTCGTGGAACATGCGCAGCTCGGTCGCGTCCTGCGCGTAATAGACCGTAAAGATCTCGACCAGATAGGCATAGCTGACGCACAGGCTGGCGGTCAGGGTCAGGCGGCACAGCACGTCGATATGGCGCGCGGTGATATAGGCGTGGAAACGCCAGATCCGCCGCAGCGGGATGACCAGCAGCAGCACGGCGGCAAAACCCGACAGCACCGCCCCGAAGACGAAGAAGGGCGGATAGAAGCTGGCATGCCAGCCCGCCGCCTCGCCGCCCGCGAAATCCAGCCCGACCACGCTGTGGACCGAACAGACCAGCGGCGCCATCACCGCGGCCATCACGGCATAGATGGCGCGGAAATGCCGCCATTGCCGGCCGTCGCCGCGAAAGCCCAGCGCCGCGATGCCATACAGGATCCGCGTCCGCCGCTCCGCGGCCCGGTCGCGCAAGGTCGCCAGGTCCGGCAGCAGCCCGAACAGCCAGAACAGCGCCGACGCGACGACATAGGTCAGGATGGCGATGAAGTCCCACATCAGCGGACTTTTGAAATTCGGCCACAGATCCATGGTGTTTGGATACGGGAACAGCCAGTAGAAATACCATGGCCGCCCCAGGTGCAGGATCGGATACAGCGCGGCGCACAGCGCGCTGAACAGGGTCATCGTCTCGGCGATGCGGTTGATCGCGGTGCGCCATTCCACCCGCACCAGAAAGAAGAACGCCGAAATGAACGTGCCGCCGCTGGCGATCCCGATCCACCAGACATAGGAAAGAATGTCGAAACCCCAGACATTGGGCCAGTTGTTCCCCCAGATCCGGATGCCCAGATAGAACAGCCGCCCCACCGCGACCGCCATTCCCGCCAGCAGGGCCAGCGCGGGCACGAAGGCCGCCCACCACCAGCGATAGGACGCGCCGCCCAGCGGCACGGCACAGACCGCGTCGGTCATCGTGGTCGCGGTCTGGCCCGGGGCCACCAGCGGCGCCTCGCCTGTGCCGGTCATGTGCCGATCTCCGGGTTGGGATTGCGGATTTGCGCCTCATAGGTCACCCGCGGCCGCGTGTTGTGCTCGGGCAGCAGCACGTAATCCAGCGGGCTGCGCTTGCGCCGCGCCACGTCGGATGCCGGGTCGTTCAGGTCGCCGAAGGTGAAGGCCCGGGTCGGGCAGGCGGCCTGGCAGGCGGTGGTGACCTGCTCGGGGGTGCCGTCGATATCGTGCGCGATCCGGGCCTGCGCGATCCGCTGGATGCAGAAGGTGCATTTCTCCATCACCCCCCGGGCGCGGACGGTCACGTCGGGATTGCGCGATTCCGCGGGGCGCGGTTCCGCGGCGGCATAGGCGCCGTAATTGAAGCGCCGCACGCGATAAGGGCAGTTATTGGAACAGAAGCGCGTGCCGGCGCAGCGATTATAGACCATGACGTTCAGGCCCTCCTGATCGTGCATGGTCGCGCCGAACGGGCAGACGACCTCGCACGGCGCCTGCTCGCACTGCATGCACAGCACCGGCTGCCGGCGGATGTCGGGCGCGTCCTCCGGCCCGTCGAAATAATGATCGATGCGCAGCCAGTGCATTTCGCGCTGATGCAGCACGGCATCCTTGCCGACCACCGGCACGTTGTTTTCCGCGCCGCAGGCGGCGACGCACGCATTGCAGCCGATGCAGGCATTCAGGTCGATGCTCATCCCCCAGGCGGTCTGCCCGCCGGGCGGCAGCCGGTACAGTTCGGGACCGACGGCGTCCCCTTTCAGGAAATCGGGACGGGCCAGGAATTCGGCCAGCGTGCCCTGGCGCGCGATGTCTCCGGGGCCGGCATCCATGATGTCGTGATGATCGGTGCTGGCGATCGCGACCTGCCGGCCGGTCGGGCGCAACGTGACGGCGGCGCCCTCGGCCGGGCGCAACGGATATGTGTCATAGCCGGCGTGGCGCCCAACCGTCCCCACCACATGGCGGCCCGCGCCGAACTGCGCGACCACGATTCCCGCCGCCTGGCCCGGCACGATCCAGACCGGCAGGCGCATGGTCCGGCCGCCGGCCGCGATCTCGACCTCCGCCCCGTTCACCAGGCCCAGCGCCCGCGCCGTGGCGGGGGCGATCAGCAGCGGATTGTCCCAGACCAGCCTGGTCGCCGGGCGGGGCAGTTCCTGCAGCCACGGATTATTGGCGAACCGCCCGTCCCACAGATGCGGGTCGGGGCGGCAGGCCAGGCGCGGCCCATCCGGGGCGGCAGGCGGCAGGACGGGCGGCAGGGGCGGCGCCAGGTCGCGCAAGGGCAGGCGCAGCGGCGTATCCAGCGGGGCATGGGCCGTCCCGCCCACCACCCCCAGCGCCAGCGCGTCGCGCCACGCCGCATCGTCCAGCCGATCCCGCCAGGTCAGGCGGCAGGCGTCGTAGGACCCCGGAGAGCCAGCGCCCTCCGGTTCCGCCAGCGCGTCCAGGATGGCCGGCGCGCTGACGGCGCCGAACAGCGGCAGCGCCTGCGGCTGCATGATCGTGGCGGTGCCATCGAAGGCCCGCGCATCGCCCCAGCATTCGAAATCATGGGCCAGCGGCACGGACCACCGCGCCAGGGCGGATGTCTCGTCCGGCGCGCGGGCCAGGGCGACGGTCAGGTCCACCCGCGCCATCGCGTCGGCGAAGCCGGGCAGCGTAAAGGCCGGGTTGCTGTCCAGGACCAGCAGCGCCTCCACCCGGCCGGCCTGCATGTCGTCCAGCAGTTCGGCCATGTCGGACGCCATGTCCACGCTGCGATAGGCGGTCGGGTCGATCAGGTCGAAGGTACGGCCCCGTCCGCCCAGCGCCTCGTTGACCGCCAGGACCAGCGCATGGTCCTCGGGCGCCAGGGAAGGGCCGGCATGCAGCAGCGCCGCCCCCCGATGGGCCTGCAGGTCGCGGATCAGCGGCGCCAGCCAGCGCGGCGCGTCCGACGGCAAGGCCGCGCCCTGCAGGATCGCCGCCCCGATCATGCCCAGCAGGCGCCGCAACGCGTCCGGCGCGGCGGGGAAACGGTGATCGGCGACGGCGCCGATCAGGGTCGGCGTCGGCTCGATGGCGTACAGGCGGCTCATCCGCGCCGTCCGTGCCGGGTTGCGCCGTCCGGCCAGGTCGCGCGCATGGCGGACATGGCCCGGCGCCGACCCGATCAGGTCGCTGTCCAGCGCCAGGATCACGTCGGCGCGGGCCGGATAGGGCAGCAGGTCGACCGGCCGGCCATAGGCGCGCACCGCACCCGCATCGGCATTCGCGCGCCAGGCCGGCTCCCATTGATGCCACCGCGCCCCGGGCCACCGGGTGACCGCCCGGTCGATCAGCCGCCCCAGGGTCGGCGAGGTCACGCGTCCCGTCACCAGCCGCAGCCCCGCCCCCTGGCGCGCCTGCAGCCGGTCGCGCAACGCCGCCAGCTCGGCCCGCAGCGCCGCCGCGCCGGCCGGCCTGCCGCGGTACAGCAGGCCGGCCGCCCGGTCCGGGTCGTAGAAATCCAGCAGGCTGGCCTGGGCCCACGGGTCGGTGGCCCCCAGGCTGGCCGGGTGATGCGGATTGCCCTCGATCTTGATCGGCCGGCCGGTGGTGTGGCGCACGACGATGCCCAGCGCGTCGCCGCCCAGCACATGGGCGCTGGCATAATGGTCCGGCCGCCCCGGCACGATCCCCGCCGGCGCGCGCACGGCAGGAAACAGGGATTCGCCCTGGCCGCATCCCGCCAGCCCATCCAGCATCAGTGATGCCGCCACGGCCTGCATCACTTGCCGCCGTCCCAGCCTGTGATCGGCCGGCCCGTCCAGCAGCCTGTGCCAGCGGCCGCGACAGGCATCGGCAACGCTGCGTGCGGCGTCCATGCCGGCAATCTCATCCATGCGGGCCTCGCTGTTCCGTGCCCTCGCTGTTCCGTGACCGGACATTTAGCGATGACAGATCGAACATTCGGTCAGGTTGCGCCCCCCGATCCCGTAGCGCGCCATCAGCGCGGCCGGCGGCGGGGTCGACGGGCCGCGCACCCATTCCGTATCGAAGATCGCATCGGCGGGGCGTAAGTTCGGCCCGGGGTTGCGATGACATGCCAGGCAGAACGCCATGGTCAGGCTATATTGCTTGTACATCAGCGGCATGGTGGCCACCGCCCCATGGCAGGACGCGCAGCCCACGCCCTTGGCGACGTGGATCGCATGGTTGAAATAGACATAATCCGGCAGGTCGGTGATCCGCCGCCAGGCGATCGGGTGGTTTTCGGCCAGGCTGCGGCGCACCGGCGCCAGCAGGGCGGCATTGGTCCAGATCTGCGAATGGCAGGTCATGCAGGTATAGGTGGGCGGCATCCCCGCGTCCGACGAGATCTCGACCGTGCTGTGGCAGAACCGGCAATCGATCCCCAGGCCTGCGACGTGATGCTGGTGGCTGAACGGCACCGGCTGGTCGCGATCGAACCCCACGCCGCGCGCATAATGCGTGCGCGGCCATGCCAGCCACCATCCCACGCCGCCCGCCAGCAGCAGCGCGACCGCAATCACGCCGATCCGGGCGTAAAGATTGCTGACGGGGCTGAACAGCGCCATGGCCGGCCATTCCGGATCAGCGCCGGAGGGCGGGCAGGGGCGGGATCGGCGGCATGCGCACCTCCACTGCTGGGCCGCGTTCCGCGGCCGGCCGGACAACGTCCGTTTCGTCCCTCGGGTTTCTGGACGATGCCGGCCGGGGTGATCGGCCGCCGGGTCGGACTAACGCCCCGCCGCGATGACGGGCATGGGCGCGGTCGCGGACATGGACGCGCTCGCGGGCAGCGCGTCATAGACATTGCGCGGATTCCACACCATCCATCCATCGGACCCGAAATCGGTCGCGGCCCGGATCTGTGCTGCGATCTCGTCCGGTCCGAACGGAATGCGGTCGAATGCGTAATCCCGAAACGCCTGCAGCCACGGGCGGAAGCGTTTCGGCGAAATATCCAGGCGCCGCCGTGCCATCTCCAGACTGCGATAGACGATCTCATAGGGATGGCGCGTCGGCGCGCCGACGCCGGGAATGCCGAAGGTAAAGCCCGACGGGTAGAGCATGGGCGACAGGTAATCGACCAGGGGCGCCATGCGTTCCAGTTGCTGCCCGATGCCGGTATCGTCCCGGTTCCACGCGACATAGCCGAAAATCGTGGTGGCCAGATAGACGTTATAGGGCAGAAGCTGCCGGCGCGCCTCGGCCAGGAACGCCGTGACGGCGGCGACGCGGCCGGCCTGGCTGGCCGCGCCCAAAAAGCGGCTGCGCGCGGCCTCGTCGGGAAAACGGATGTAATCGAATTGGATTTCGTCAAACCCGGCCTGCGCGGCCTCGATCGCGACCGCGATGTTGTACTGGCGCACCGCGGGCTGGGACGGATCGGTCCAGGCCATGCCCTGCCGGTCGTGAAACAGGCGGCCATCGGGCAGGCGCACCGCAAGGTCCGGCCGGGCCGAGGCCAGCGGCAGGTCCTTGAAGACGACGATCCGCGCGATGGCATACAGGTTCCGGGCATGCAGCATGCGCACCAGGGCACCCAGGTCGGGAATGGTCGTCATCCGGCGCGCCCCGTCGGCGATCGCCAGGGGAATGCGGCTGGGATAGGGGACCAGGCCGCGATCGCCCTTGACGTCGATGACCAGTGCGTTCAGCCCGGACTGCCCGATCAGCGCCAGCGCCCGGTTCCGCAACGCGGCCGAACCGATGCCGTAGCTGGACAGATACAGCGCCTTCGGCACGAAGGGGGTCAGAGCCATCGTCCCATCGGGCGGCAGAGCGGCGATGTCGGCCGTGCCGGCGCGATAGCCGGGGGCGCGGATGAAGGCCCGCCCGTCCGTCCGAGCAATCACGCCGCGCCCCGAAACATCGGTCTCCAGCACCTGGTCATCCGGCACCTGGCCACCCAGCACGATGCGCGCGCCCGCGACGGGGCGGCCGGTCGCGGCATCGACGACATGCAGCGTCACGGCCGCCGCCCGGCCGCCCGGCGCCGGCGGCAACCCCCAGGCCAGGCTGCCAAAGACCGGGGCAAAGACCGGGGCAAGAACCAGGGCAAGGACCAGGGCAGGCCGGCGGAAATGGCGCATGTCGCTCATGGCGCCGCCCGCTCCGGCGTTGTGGTCAGCCGGGTGGTCAGCCGGGCGGCAGGCGGATGCTCCGCGATGGCGCCTGGCATGGAGATATCCGACATCGGGATACGGGGAATATCCATCGGATCGACGCCCGGACGCGCGGCCCCGCCGCCATAGCCGAAGGCCGCGCGATAGCCGGCGCGCCGCGCCGCCGCGCACAGTTCGGGATCGGCGATGCCGAACGGCCAGGCCAGCATGTCGATCGGCACCGCCAGATGCTGCGCTAGGACCGATTTCGATCGTGCCAGTTGATCCGCGATGAAGGTGCGATAGGCATCTGGCGCCAGGCGCGCGCGTTCCACGCGGAAATTCGGATGCCAATAGGTATGGGACTGCACCGACACCAGGCCCGATCGCAGCATCTCGGCCAGTTGCGCCCAGGTCAGCGCATAGGACGCCCGGGAAATGGCCGAGGGATAGAGGAACAGGGTCACCGGAACATGCCGGCGCAGGATGATCGGATAAAGCTGCGTATAGACCGATACATGGCCGTCATCGGCCGTGATCGCGGCGACGGGGCCGTCGGAGGCTGCGATGTCCTGCAGGATATCGACGGCCTGCCGCAGCGGCACGATGCGGTACCGATGCGCGGCAAGCCAGTCCAGTTGCCGTTCGAATGCGGCAATGGTGACGGTCGTCGGGCCGCGCCGCACGGGATCGAAGCGATGATAGACCAGGATCGGAATGGCGCCGGTGCCGATCGTCTCCGCCATGCAGGACGGCGCGGTGCAGGAGAGCGCGGCCGCCACCATCAGCAGGGTCGCCAGCACATGCGGGCCGGCGCGAAGGATGCCCGGCCGACCCGCATACCGCCAATATCCCGTGCGCAGCATCATGCCGTCGGGTGGCTCCACACGTCAGCAAAGGGGTTTGGGGGTCTCTTCGATCAGGTATTCGGACGCTTCCAGCACCGCGTTCCAATAGGCCGTCAATTCCGCGTCATCGGCCTCCATCGCCTCATCCCGCCTGGTCCGCGCGACGCCGGCGGCCTGATCGCCATGGCGCTCCACCAGTTCCATCGCCGCCGCGGGAACCGGCTTCAGACGTAACATCTTCCTTCTCCATGCATCTGAATCGGGCCTGCATCTGGGAGTACGTGATCATGGTTCAATCAACGGCGCGCGAACGTGATGCAGGCACGGGGCGGAACGCGTTCCGCCCCGCCTTCCGAAAATTCCTTTCCGGCCCATCTTCTGATCATTCTCCGAACCATCCTCTGGGCAGCGCCTCGGGAAGGGACGACATGACCGCCAAAAAGCCGTCGAAGCCATCATCGCCAAAGCCATCACCGCATGACGATCACCGAGCGACGCGTGCAGGAGAAAAGACAGGATCCGGTTCCGCCGCGGCCGAAAGGGATCAAAAACCGGGGCGTGCGCCGAAGATCGTCCGCACGCCGGGACAAGGGGGAATCTGCCGATAACCCGCCGGCGCTCCGGCACGTATCGCCGGAACCTCCCGTGTCTCTGGACCAAAAAGTGCGCTTTCTGTCCGATCCGCGGCACTATCCCGGACATCCCCGGTCGGTCATCATGCGCGAGACGCATATGTCCTGGGTGTTCCTGGCGGGATCACGCGTCTACAAGCTCAAGAAGCCGGTTCGCTTCCCCTATCTCGATTTTTCCACGCCGGGTCGTCGCGCGGCGGCATGCCGGGCCGAAGATCGCCTGAATCGCCGCCTGGCGCCCGACGTCTATCTGGGGGTCGTCCCGCTGGTCGCCGGGCCCCTGGGTCTCGGCATCGGGGGGGCGGGGCGCGCCGTCGACTGGCTGGTCGTCATGCGGCGCCTCGACGATCGGGGGTTTCTCGACGCCGCGCTGCGCGCCCGCGCGCTGCCATCCGCCAGCCTGGACCGGCTGTCGGCCGCGCTGGCGCGGTTCTACGCGCACGCGGCGTCCGTTCCCGTCCGGTCGGCTGCGCCCGCCCTGCGGCGCACCTGGGACCTCGCCCTGGCCTATAACCGGCATGTGCTGTTGGATCCGGGCTTTCCCCCGCCCTGGCACCTGCCCTGGGGCATCGTGGCGCGGATCGACCGGATCCAGACGCGGTTCCTGCATCGTCATTTCGGCGCGATCCTGGCGCGCATCCGGGCCGGACGCATTGTCGACGCGCATGGCGATTTGCGGCCCGAACATATCTGGCTGGCGCGGGATGTCACCATCATCGACTGCCTGGAATTCGACGCGCGCCTGCGGGCGCTCGATCCGCTCGACGAAATCGCCTTCCTGCAACTGGAATGTGCGCGACTGGGCGCGCCGTGGGCCGGGGCGCGCATCGCGCGGCGCCTGAAGCCCGTGATGCAGGGGCGCCGCACGGATGCCCTGCTGCTGTTCTATCGCAGCCATCGCGCCATGCTGCGGGCCCGGCTGGCCATCATGCATCTGCGCGACGCCCGGCAGCGTACCCCGGAAAAATGGCCGCGCCAGGCGCGTGCCTATCTGCGCCTGGCACTGTCCGACGCGTTGAGGCTGCAACGCCTGACCCGCGGCGACGGGGGCAGCTTTCCTATCGCACGGTCACCGTTCCGGTCATCTCCGGATGATACGCGCAGAAATAGCGATACCGGCCCGGTGCGGCGAACCGGAAGGAAAACCTGTCGCCGATATCCAGCGGCGGTGACCTGAAAATCTCCGGCTCGGGCACTCCCTGGACGGTGGCGACGAGTTCGTGCGCCGTGTCGCCGGTGTTGGTCCAGGTTACCGTGGCGCCGGTCCCGATCGTCAAGGTCGCGGGGATAAAGCCGGTATCGGTGATTTTGACCTCGATTTCGGTCCGCGCCGGCGCGGCGCCGCTCGCCAGACCCGGCAGAGGCGCCGTCAGCACGCAGCAGGCCGCAAGGGCGGAGGACAATATCCGCGCGCCGCGACGGGATATGGGCCAGTACGGCATGACACCTGTATCGATCTTCCGATTGTTTATGAAAACATGGCGGCGATCGTCAGGATTTTCAACGGCGCCAGGGTCTCGACGGTATCCGCCCGGCCTACAGCACCAGCAGGTCGGCCAGCGATTCGCCGCGGTGCAACCGGCCGATGGCCTCGGCGAACAGGGCGGCGGTCGGCACGATTTCCAGCTTGTCCCGCGCCGGTCCGCCGGGCAGGGGGACCGGGTCGATGGTGTCGGTCGCCATGATCCGCTCGATGGCCGGATCGGCCAGGACCGGCCCCGCCGCGCGGGCGAAAAGCCCGTGGGTGACGCAGGCCAGGACCCGCCGCGCCCCGTTCTCGCGCGCGGCGCGGGCGGCCCGGACCAGGGTGCCCCCCGTACTGGCCAGGTCGTCGACGATGATGCAAGTCGCATCACGGACATCGCCGGCGAACAGGTCCCCCGACACGATCCCGGCGCTGCGGTATTTTTCGGCGAAGGCGTGGCCGACGGGCCGGCCGGCCGCGCGTTCCAGCGCCTCGCGCAGCCGTTCGGCGCGCTTGCCCCCGCCCAGGTCGGGCGATATGACGCACAGCCGTTCATCGGCCGTGACGGCCAGGATCGCGGCAACCTGCAAGGGTGCCGCGGTCAGGGCCAAGGTCCGGCAGCGAAACGCGTTTTCAAAGGCGGCTTCGTTATGCACGTCCAGCGCCATCACCCGGTCGGCGCCGGCGGCCTCGAACAATGCCGCGACATAGCGCGACGTGACCGGGTCGTTCGGTTTCGTCCGCCGGTCCTTGCGCGCATAGCACAGATAGGGCGTCACCGCCGTCACGCGCGCGGCGCCGGCATCCTTGCAGGCGGCGATAAAGAACAGCATCCGGCATAGCCGGTCATTGGCGCTGCCCACGCCCATCCCATGCAGGCTGTGCAGCACATACAGTTCGGCACCGCACACGCTCTCCAGCACCCGGGCCTTGTGCTCGCCGTCCTCGAAATCGCGTTCCTCATGCCGGCCCAGCGCGATGCCCATATGCCGCGCGATGTCCCGGCCCAGCGCCTCGGTGCCGGCCAGCGCGAACAGGCGGGGCGCCGGTAAGGGCAGGGAAGGACGATCCGTCATCGATTCTCTCCAAGATCTATGCCTTTTCCCTGATCTGCCGGAACAGGGCCTCCACCTTGTCGCGCCGGGCCCGGGCGGTGCCGTAGATCTCCACGCTGGCCGAACCGGCGGCGATGGCCAGCGCCAGCGCGTCGCAGGCCGGCATGCCGCGCGTCAGGCCGACCAGCAGACCGGCCATGAAACTGTCGCCGGCGCCGACGGTGCCGCAGGTTTCCACGGGCGGTGCCGGCAGGCGCACGATGCCGTCGGCATGGCCCAGAATGGCCCCGTCCTGCCCCAGGCTGACGGCGACCATGCGGGCCGCGCCCCGGCGCATCAGCTCCGCGATCTCCATCGCCATCCCGTTGGCGTCCCTGACCGGATGGCCCACCAGCGATTCCAGCTCGCCGTGGCTCAGCTTCAGCAGCGCGACGTCGGGGCCGATCGCCGCGTGCAGGGCCGGGCCCGAGGTGTCGATGGCGAATTGCCGTCCATGCGCCGCGGCGATGCGGCCGACACGCGCATAGAAATCATCGGGCACGCCGCGCGGCAGGCTGCCACTGGCCACGATCCAGCCGGCATCGATCCCGTGCAGCAGGTCCAGGCTGTTGCGCCATTCCGCCTCCGCGATCAGCGGCCCTTCGGACACGAAGCGATATTCCAGCCGGGTCGCGCGCTCCTGCACGTTCAGGCAGATCCGGGTGCGGCCGCCGATCGGCAGCCCCTGCCAGGGCACCTCCGCCTGGTCGAGCAACTCCTCGACCAGCCGGCCGGTGACGCCGCCGGTCATGATCACGGCCAGGGCCTCGCCGCCCAGTTCATGAACGACGCGCGCGACATTGATGCCGCCCCCGCCGGGGTCCAGCCGCTCGTCCATGGTGCGGATCTTGTGCGTGGGGCGGATTTCGGCGGCGACGCAAGCCACGTCCACGGCGGGATTCAGCGTCAATGTTGCGATGATCTGGGTTGCGATGACCTGGGTCGCGATGACCTGGCTCGCGATGATCTGGGACATATCCGGCATCCATCGGTCAGGGATCTGCTCTACGCCGCGCGGCTCTCGTTCTCCTCCGCCTGGCGGACGATCTCCATGGTGCGCAGCAGGCTCGACGGATTGACGCTCAGCGAGTCGATGCCGATCGCCACCAGATAGCGCGCGATCTCGGGATAATTGGCCGGCGCCTCGCCGCAGATTCCGATCTTGCGGCCATTGCGCCGGGCGCCGGTCACGGCCAGGCGCAGCATTTCCAGCATGCCGGGGTCGCGTTCGTCGAAATCGAACGCGACCAGGTCGGAATCCCGGTCCACCCCCAGCGTCAATTGCGTCAGATCGTTCGACCCGATCGAAAATCCGTCGAATTCGGCGGCAAAGGAATCGATCTGGATGACGTTGTTGGGGATCTCGCACATCATGTAGATCTTCAGCCCGTCCCTGCCGCGCGCCAGCCCGTGTTCGCGCATCGCCGCCAGCACGCGCTCGGCTTCCTCGACCCGCCGGCAGAACGGCACCATGACGATCAGGTTGGTCAGGCCCATTGCGCCGCGCACCCGCGCCAGGGCCGCGCATTCCAGGGCGAACCCGTCGGCATAGGCCGGATGGGCATAGCGTGCCGCGCCGCGAAACCCGATCATCGGATTGGCCTCCGTGGGCTCGAACACCTGCCCGCCGATCAGCGCCGCATATTCGTTGGTCTTGAAATCCGACAGCCGCACGATGACCGGCCGGGGGTAGAAGGCGGCGGCGATCGTGCCGACCCCCTCGGCCAGCGTCCGCACGAAATAGTCGCCCGGCGACGGGCTGGCGGCGGTGCGCGCCGCGATCCGCGCGCGGTCCTCGGGCGGCAGGCGCTCGGGGTGCGCCAGCGCCATCGGATGGATGCCGATCGCCTCGCTGATGATGAATTCCATGCGCGCCAGCCCGACCCCGGCACAGGGCATAAGAGCGGTGCGGAACGCCAGGTCCGGATTGCCCAGATTGACCATGACGGGCGTGCGCGGGCGCGGCAGCAGGCCGGCATCGACCCGGCTGACCGCGAAGGGAATGGCGCCGTCATAGACCGTGCCGCTCTCGCCGCCCGCGCAGGACACGGTGACGGCCTGCCCGCTGCGCAGCACCCGGGTCGCCGCGTCGGTGCCCACCACGGCGGGCACGCCCAGTTCGCGGGCGATGATCGCGGCATGGCAGGTCCGGCCCCCATGGTCGGTGACGATGGCCGAAGCCGTCTTCATCACGGCTTCCCAGTCCGGATTGGTCGACGGCGCGACCAGCACCTCGCCGGGGCGGAAGAATTTCAGGTCGTCCCGGCTGGCCACGATGCGGGCGACGCCGCTGCCGATCTTCTCGCCCACCGCCCGCCCGCGCGCCAGCACGCGCCCGCTTCCCTTCAGCGCGTAGCTCTCCAGCATCGCGACATTCTTGCGCGCGGCCACGGTTTCCGGCCTGGCCTGGACGATATACAGCCGGCCGTCGTCCGCATCCTTGGCCCACTCGATATCCATCGGCACCGGATGGCCGGCACGCTCGGAATAATGCGCCTCGATCAGCATCGCCTGCCCGGCCAGATGCAGGATCTCGTCATCTTCCAGGCAGTAGCGCGCCCGCAGCGCCTCCGGCGTCGGCACATTGCGAGTGGCCGTGCCCCCTTCATCCGGCGCCAGGCCCATCGTCAGTTGCTTTCCGCCCAGCACGTGGCGCAGCACGGCGCGGTGTCCCTGGCGAAAACTCGGCTTGTGCACATAGAACTCGTCCGGGTCGATCGTGCCCTGGACGATATTCTCCCCCAGTCCCCAGGTCCCGGTGATCAGCACCACGTCGCGGAAGCCGGATTCGGTATCCAGGGTAAAGACGACGCCGCTGGCCGCGCGGTCCGCGCGGACCAGCTTCATGACTCCGACCGACAGGCCCGTTTTGAAATGATCGAACCCGTTATTGGCACGATAGACGATGGCCCGATCGGTGAACAGCGACGCGAAACAATGGCGGCAGGCGTCGAAGACGGCCTCCGCGCCGCCGATATTCAGAAAGGAATCGTGCTGGCCGGCGAAACTGGCGGCGGGCAGATCCTCGGCGGTCGCCGAACTGCGCACCGCCACCGGGACGCCCGCGCCATATTGCGCCTCCAGCCGGCGATAGGCCCCGGCGACGGCCTCGCGCAGCGGCGCACTATCGGTCGCGGCATAAACGATCTGCCGCGCCTGGGCCGCGCGCTGCGCCAGCAGCGCGATGTCGGTCGTGTCCAGGCCGTCCAGCAGCGCATGCAGGGCAGGCCACGCGCCGGCGTCCCGCAGCGCGTCGTCATAGGCGCGCGCCGTCAGGACGAAGCCGTTGGGCACCAGGATGCCCTGCGCCGAAAGCGCCTGGTACAACTCGCCCAGCGACGCATTCTTCCCGCCGACCAGCGGCAGATCCTCAAGCCGGATCGCGTCGAACCAGCGAAGCGTGTCGGACGACACCGTCATGGCGCACCTCATGCGGCCAGTGATGGGTGGACGGGGGATGGGCGGATCATATGCCCAGCTTCAGCCGGAAAGGCGCCACATGCGTCATCAGCGCGTGGTCGGGGATTTTCACCAGGTCCTTGTCGTCGGTGCCGACCAGTCGCCCCTTCAGGTCCGGCTTCAGGTGATCGACGATGATCGACAGGTTGCGTGACGGGGCGAAGATCACCATCCCCTCGCAGCCCTGGTAATGGTCGTTGATATGGCTTGCCACCAGGCGGGAGAATTTCTCCATTTCGACATGGTGCCGGTCATGACGCGGATTCAGCGCATGATGGGCGCTCGACCCGCTATGGAAGCTGGCGCCGGGCGCATCGTCGCCCAGGTCGGAGGTCTGGCGGTGCGCGACGACGGAATCGAAGGAATCCACGGTATGCAGGGCATGGTTCTCGGCGGGCCGCACGAAGCGCGCATGCTCGCCGTCCGCAATGACGATCACGATATTGCGGGTCATCGTCTGCTCCTGTCCAAAGCCGCGTGCGACCGGCGGCGCCGATCCCGTGCTCTCTCGGTTGGTTTCCTGGGGATTGTCCGGCGCGCGCCGGCCTAAAGCAGCGGCGGCGGCGGGATCGTCACGCCTTCATAGGGGTTGGTGTAGACGACATGGTCGACCACGGATACGACTCCCTTGACGTTTTCCGCGGCCACGCGGGCGGCGGTGCGCACGCGATCGTCCGTGACCGTGCCGGTCAGTTCCACCACGCCGTTCGCGACGTCGACGCCGATCAGCGTGCGCGCGCTCCAGGGCAGGACCCTGCGATGTTCCCGCAGGATCGCCTCGCGGATGTTCCGGTCGTCCGAGACGGCATGGTCCTGCGGAACCAGGGGCAGCAAGGCGCGCAGAATGTCGGAACGGGAAATAATGCCGACCACCTGGTCGTCTTTCACGACCGGCAGCCGCCGGACATTGTGCAGGGCCAGCATCATGACGGCATCGCGCAGCGGCGCCTCGGGCCAGATGGAAACCGGCCGCTCCGACATGATGTCACCGACCCGGCGCCCATGGCTGTGCACGTAATCCGATGCCTGCCGGCCGGGCGTGCGGAACAGGTTCCCGAACCACGAAACGGCGGCCTCGGTGTCCAGCTCGCTGCGGCGCATCAGGTCGCCTTCGGTCACGACACCGACCAGTTCCCCGGTCGGCGTAATGACCGGCAGCCCGCTGACCCTGTGTTCCAGCATCAGCCGGATGGCATCGGTAATGGCATCGGTCGGCGCGATCCCGATCGCCGGCGAGGTCATGACGTCCTTGACTTGCATGACAGGCAGCCTTCTCTCAAGCATGCGCGGCTGGGCGGTGGGCCCGGTCACACGGATGCTCTCTCACGAACTTTTCAGAGACGGCGTCCCGCCGATACCGCCAGCCGATACCGGCCGATAGCGGAAGAAACCGGCTCCAAGTCGCTGTCTCGACATGCGTGCGGTCCGGCATGGCTGCAATCGCGCTCGTGGATTCGTGATCGGCATCCGGAACGCGCCGCCGCCTACGCCTATGCGTGCCGGGGAAGAGCCTCCTGGGGAAAGGCGTCCAGGGCCTGCAACGTCGCGTGGACGGCAATGTCCAGCCTCGTATGTGGCTCGCTCCCCAGCAGGCCGAGCAGCCGCGCATTGCCAAGCCGCAGCCCGGTCCGCCACAGATAACGCATCTCGTGCAACTCGCGGCAGAACGGCACGGCGGGCGCGATCAGGCCGACCAGCCACCACGGAAAGCGGCGCACCCGCATATCCGGATCGCCCAGCGCCTGCCGGATGGCCGCGATCATGTGCCGCCCGTCCGGGTCCCAATGGCCCGCCATGTGAAAGCGCGCCATGCGCTCCAGCGCCTCCTCCCGCGCCAGAAGCCGGGCAATGGTTTCGGCCACGTCGGGCAGATAGGCCCATTGATGCCCGACCCCCGGCCGTCCAGGGTCGGTCAAGGCCCGCACCGGGCGTCCGTTGCCCAAAAGTCCTTGGGAAAACCAGTTGTTTCCCGCTCCGGGGCCGAAGAAATCGCCGGTCCGGACGATCAGCGCGCGCAGCCCGCCGCGCGCCGCGTCATGCAGCCTGCGCTCCATGGCGACCCGGATCCCGCCCTTGCGGGTCAGTGGGTTCTGCGGCGCGTCCTCATCGGGTGCGCAGCCGGCGTCGGGGCCGAAATTATAGACGGTGCCGGGCAGGACCAGCCGCGCATCGGCGGCCTGCGCGGCGGCGATGCTGTTTTCCAGCATCGGCATGACCAGCCTGTCCCAATGGCGGTAGCCGGGCGGATTGACGGCATGGATCACGGCATCGGCCCCACGCGCCGCCGCCATCACGGCGGCGGAATCCATTGCGTTGCCGACGACCCATTCGATCGGCGGCGGATGGGATGCGCCGCCCGGCGCCGTGCCGCGGACCAGGCCGCGGACCCGCCAGCCATGGCGCAGCAATGTGCCGGCGGCCGCGCGGCCGATGCCGCCGCGCGCGCCGATAATCAAGGCCGTTCCGGGTATGGTCATGTCGTCCTCCTGTGACATGACTCATGACGAGCCGATCTCGGGGGTAAACGGAATTGTCCGAATCCGTCGATCGGCTAGTATGAAATTTATGAGCCCCAATTCATGAGCCCCCAGCCGTTCGACTGGGACAATCGGCGCGTCTTCCTCGCCATCCTGCACGAAGGCAGCCTGTCGGCGGCCGCGCGGGCGCTGCGCGTGGCCCAACCCACCGTGCGCCGGCGGCTCGAAGCCCTGGAGCGCAGCATCGGGACGGTGCTCTTCACCAGGTCCCCGGCGGGGCTGACCCCGACCCAGGACGCCCTGGTGCTGGGCCGGCACGCCGAAGCCATGGCGTCGGAAGCCGCCGCCTTCATGCGGGCGTCCTCGGCGCCCGCCGGGGCCGTTTCCGGGGTGGTGCGGATCACGGCCAGCGAGACCATGGGGACCGAGGTATTGCCGGCGATGCTGGCCGCATTGCGCGTTCGTCATCCGCGACTGGTCATCGAACTGCACCTGGACAACCGCAACCAGGACCTGCTGCGGCGTGACGCGGATATCGCGGTGCGGATGGTCCGGCCCAGCCAGGGGGACCTGCTGGCCCGCCGGATCGGCGCGGTGAAGCTGGGCCTGTTCGCCGCCCCGTCCTATGCCGAGCGGCACGGCCTGCCGGCCGGGACCGGGGACCTGGCCCGCCATGCGCTGATCGGGCCGGACCGGCGGGAAGGCGACCTCGCGATGATCCGCCAGGCGGGGCTCTGCCTGGCGCGGGAGGATTTCGCGATCCGGATCGATGACCATGTCGCGCAACTGGCGGCGATCCGCGCGGGCCTGGGCATCGGCATCTGCCAGCAGCCCCTGGCCCGGCGCGCGCCGTCCCTGCTGCCCGTCCTGCCCGCGCAGTTCGCGATGGCGCTGGAACTCTGGCTGGTGATGCACCAGGACCTCAAGCCGGTGCGGCGCGTCCGGGCGGTCTGCGACCATCTGGCGCATGAACTGGCCGTCTACGCCGCGCCGCGCTGATCCCTGTTCCGCGCCTTTTGCGCGCGCCGCCTCCGACCGCGTCAGCGCAGCCGGCCGGCCAGCACCACCAGTTGGTTCAGCAGTTTCTGAAGGTGCACGCGTGTCGGATCGTCGGTCAGGGCGCCGCTGGCGTCGAATTTGGTCGCGGCGTTGCCGACCAGCATCTCCGCCCCCGGCACCGCATAGGCCCCCAGGGTCGAAAGCACCTGGCGTAAATGGTAATGGGCCAGCCCGGTCCCCAGGGCGCCGGGGCTGGCGCCCATGATGGCGACCACCTTGCCGTTGAAGGGCTGGTCCGGCGGGCGGGACACCCAGTCGATCGCGTTCTTCAGGACGCCGGAGATGGACCGGTTATATTCCGGCGTCGCGATCAGCAGGGCGTCGGCGTCGCGCACGCTCTGCCGCAGTTCCGCCACCACGGCGGGAAACCCGGCCTGGCGAACATCCTCGTCATAGGGCGGGATGTCGCGCAGCCCGGCATGGAATTCCAGGCTGGCGCCCTCGGGCAGCAGGGGCGGGGCGGCATGCAGCAGCGCGGTGTTGAAGGACGCCCGCCGCAGGCTGCCCGATATGCCCAGGATCTTGATCATGGCGTTCTTGCTCCGTCGCCGAACGGACTCCGACTGCCGTCCAGCGATAAGAGCGCGTCGGCGGCCAGAGTTGCTTTTGCCAGAGTTGCTTTCGCCAGAGTTGCTTTCAGGAGTGCCGCGACGCGGCAGAGCACCCGCCCGCCGACCGGCGGGCGGGTGCCGCTTGTCAGGCGGCGTCGACCAGGACGATTTCGGCGTCCTCCAGGGCGGTGACGCGCAGGGTGTCGGTTTTTGAGATTGCGGCGCCGTCGCGGGCATTGACCCGCACGCCGTCGATCTCGACCGCGCCCGTGGCGGGCACCAGATAGGCGAAGCGCTCGGTGCCCAGGACATACTCGGCGGTCTGGCCGGCCTTCAGCGTTGCGCCCAGAACGCGGGCATCGGTGCGGATCGGCAGCGCGTCGGCATCGCTGTCATAGCCCGAGGCCAGGGTGACGAAATGACCGGCCCGGTTCTCCCTGGGGAACGGACGCGCGCCCCAGCTTGGCGCCTTGCCGTGCCCGGTGGGGATGATCCAGATCTGGAAGATCTGGGTCTCGCCCGGCTCCAGGTTGTATTCGCTGTGCGTGATGCCGGTGCCGGCGGACATCACCTGCACGTCGCCGGCCTCGGTACGGCCCTTGTTGCCCAGATTGTCCTGGTGGGTGATCGCGCCCTTGCGGACATAGGTGATGATTTCCATGTCGCGGTGCGGATGGGCGGGGAAGCCCGTGCCCGGCGCGATGGTGTCGTCGTTCCAGACCCGCAGATTGCCCCAATGCACGCGCTCGGGGTCGCGATATTCCGCGAAGGAGAAATGATGTTTCGCCTTCAGCCAGCCATGATCGGCTCCGCCCAGGCTGTCGAATGATCTGACGTCTATCATGTGATGCCTCCCGGCCGCATCGGCCTGCTACACGAAAAGAGATAGATCGCGGCGATCATCGTTTAAATGGAAATGACGGAAATGCATTGATTCCAAAAGATGCATGATCGAATGCCATGGATTTCCGGCCCCAGAAACGCCAAGCGCCGCGCGACCCATGGGTCACGCGGCGCCGCTGTCGTAATAGCCGGTGTCGTCGTCAATGACGGGATGAAGAATGGGCGAATGCCCGGATATGTCTCGGCTCAGGCGCCGTGGGCGGTGATGTCGATGTCGATGCCGACCTCCAGCGCCACCCATTGGCCGCTGGCCCACGGTCCCTGGCCCACGCCGAAGGGCGTGCGGACCAGGTCCAGATGGCCTTTGGCATGCGCGGTGCCGCCGGTGATATCCAGCGTGAAGGGCAGGGTCTCGGGCTGGCTGACGCCACGAATGGTCAGCGTGCCCTGGGCGACATAGGCATTGCCGCCCTTGGACTGGAAATTCCGGGCCTCGAACGTCGCCTTGGGGAATTTGGCGATATCGAACCAATCGGCGCCCGGCATGGCCTCGTCACGCTGCGCGTCGCCGGTCGCGGCCGAGGCGACGTCGATCGTAATCAGCGCGTGCCCGGCTTCGGGATGGGCCGGATCGAACTGGATCGTGCCGCCGAACGTCTTGAAATGGCCGGTGAACCTGGCGCCGGTCTGCGTGCCGGTAAAGGCGATCGTGCTGTGGGCCGGATCGATGGTCCAGCCGGCGGCCAGGGCGTGCGCGCCGGGCAGCAGCAGCGCCGCGCCCAGCAGCGCGCCCCCGATGCGCGCGGATGAAGGAATGGGGAAAGACGCAGGATGGGGCATGGAAGCGAAGCCTGTCAGACGGGGTTTGAACGGGGGGCACGGCGGCGGGCGGGCAGCATCTGCCGCAGGATGTCGTCCTTCAGGACGAAATGATGGCGCAGCGCGGCGGCGGCATGCAGGGCGATGATCGCGGTCAGGATCCAGGCACTCCAGTGATGCAGGGTCTTCAGCGCGGCTTCGACCGGCGCCTTGTCGTGCAGCGTGGCCAGGACCGGAAGATGCGGCCAGGGCACGACGCCGAACAGTACGGTCGGAATATTGAAGACCGAGGCCGAGACCAGCGCCCAGCCGCTGACCGGCAGCAGCACCTGCAGGCCATAGAGCAGCCAATGCACCCCGTGCGCGGCCCGGCGCTCGGCGTCCGGCATGCCGGACGGCAGGGCAGGGGGCGTGTGGAACGCCCGCCAGACGATGCGCAGGCCGACCGCCAGCATGGTGGTGATGCCGATCGATTTATGCAGTTGATAGAGCTTGAAGACCTGCATCGGCGGCAGTTTCAGGTGGTCCATGACCAGGCCCATGCCGATCAGGGCCAGGATTCCGGCGGCGATCACCCAATGCAGGGTGATCGCAACCGGATCATAGCGGCCGGCCGTGCCGGCCTTGTCGGAACTGGCCGGCATGACGGGCTCAGCCCTGACGCTCGAAGGCGCCGGCGATGCGCAGATCTACCGCGTCGCCGACATAGGGGACGTACATCTTCACGCCGAAATCGCTGCGGTTGATCGTGCCGGTGGCTTCGAACCCGACCGTGTATTTCTTGTCCAGCGGGTTCACGCCCGCGCCGATAAAGCGCACTTTCAGCGTCTCGGGCTTGGTGATGCCGCGGATGGTCAGGTTGCCGGTCACCACGGCACGGCCCTTGCCGGTCACCGTCACCTTGGTCGAGGTAAAGGTGGCGTTCGGGAACTGGGTGGCGTCGAACCACTGCGCGCCCTTCAGTTCGCCGGTCAGCTTGTCGCTGGTGGTCTGGACCGAGGCGATGGGGATGGTGACGTTCAGCGCCGATCCCGCCGGGTTCTTGGGATCGAGCGTCAAACTGCCCGACACGCCCGAAAACAGGCCCGAATAATTGGTAAAGCCGAAATGCAGCAGCGAGAAGCCGATCTGCGTATGGCTGGACTCGACCTGATAGGTGCCGGCCTGCACATCGGCGGGCTTGGCCGGAACCTGGGCCGAGGCGCTGCCGGCCAGAGCGGTGAGAAGGACCCCGGTCGCGGCGGAAATCGTCAGAAGATATCGGGACATTTCAAAATTCCTTGGACGGATCATGCCAAATTCATCAGGCGCCGGCTCGGGGCCGTTGCCGATGGGAATTTGTTAACATCCTTCTGTTCGCGCAAAAACGAAAATGAATGAAACTGTTCGTTTCCATATTTTTCCGCTCACCCCCTTGTTCCGGTCATTGCCGTGACCCCGGTCACGCAGCCTCTCTCGTTCGCCTCGGGTATGGAAGAGGCGGCGCGCTTCCACACGTCCCCGGTCACGCTTGGCCCGCACAGAGCGCACCCATCATCACGGGCAAGGAACGTGCAAATGCCGAATCGCCCGCATGCCTCGCGTTGGCGTCCTCTTGTTGATTTATCGGGGTCCGGGAACTATTCGGTCCGTCATGCCGTTCCCTTGCCGCGAGACGCGATCGGGTAGAAGCTCTTCGCGTGCTCGAATATCCGGGTATCCGGATGGCCACGTCCGTGTTGGACGCAGCTTTTTCCGTATTTAAAAACCAGTTTTTTTAAAACCAGAATATCCTGGCGCGTTATCGCGTTCGCAATGTGATTAATAAGTCGTAAAAATTAAACATATTGATCTCAAGGCGTACATTATATTGTTTTTGATTTGAAATAAAATGCCGGAAAGGCTCTGTCATCAGATTGTCATTCGGCAGAAATTGACAAATATAAATTCTTCGTGATCTTCTCGGCGCCGCTCAAGGGGGCGGTGAGCGAGGGCAAGTCTCTATATATCAACGATTTTTCGATGATTGCAGGGCTGCGGAATATTTCCGCAGCCACAGGAGTGTCTTGCTTCAGGAGAATGGCAATGGCGAACGAACGCCAAAAAAGACCGATGCTCAAAATGGCATTGGCTGGATCCTTCATCTCGTCCATAGGGGCCCAGACCGCGTTTGCGCAGGGTGTGCCCGGCTTCCCGCTGCCGACGATCCACACGCAGCAGGCCTATGCGCCCGATGCGGATTTCACGTCGCGCTGGACGCGCGCCGACGCGATGCAGATCAAGGCGCATTCCAATCCGTCGGTCGCGGCGGGCCAGAACTCGCTGCCCGGGCAGTTGGTCATGCCGGATATCCCCGAGGATTTCCCGCTGATCAACCCGGATGTCTGGGTGTGGGACACCTGGACGCTGATCGACAAGCATGCCAACCAGTTCAGCTATAACGGCTGGGAAGTCATCTTCAGCCTGACCGCCGACCCGAATGCCGGTTATTCTTTCGACGAACGTCACGTTCATGCGCGGATCGGTTTCTTCTACCGCCGCGCCGGCATTCCGGCCGACAAGCGTCCGGCGAATGGTGGCTGGATCTATGGCGGGCACATCATCCCCGAAGGCGCGCAGGAACAGGTCTTCGCCGGCACGACCTACACGATCACGGCGGAATGGTCGGGGTCGATGCGCCTGCTGGACCCGAACGGCAACCAGGTGTCGCTGTTCTATACCGACATGGCATTCAACCGGAATGCGGCCGGGCAGGACATCACTCCCGCCCAGGCGGTGATCACCCAGAGCCTGGGCCAGATCCATGCCGATTTCAACCATGTCTGGTTCACCGGCTTTACCACGCACACGCCGCTGCTGCGTCCCGACGGAGTGCTGTACCAGAACGGGGCGCAGAACCCGTTTTATAACTTCCGCGATCCGTTCACCTTCGAGGATCCGAACCATCCCGGCGTGAACTACATGGTGTTCGAGGGCAATACCGCCGGCCAGCTCGGCGTTCCGAACTGCACCGACGCCGACCTGGGCTATCGTCCGGGGGATCCGAACGCCGAGACCCTGCAGCAGGTCCTGGATAGCGGTGCCTATTACCAGAAGGCGACGATCGGCCTGGCGGTCGCCGAGGACGCGTCGCTGTCCAAATGGACGTTCCTGCCGCCGCTGATTTCGGCCAACTGCGTCAACGACCAGACCGAGCGCCCGCAGGTCTATATCAGGAAAGACAAATACTACATCTTCACGATCAGCCATCGTTCGACCTATGCGCCGGGCGTGGATGGTCCGGACGGCGTGTACGGCTTCGTCGGCAACGGCATCCGCAGCGATTTCCAGCCGATGAACTATGGCAGCGGCCTGGTGATGGGCAACCCGACGGACCTCAACACGCCGGCGGGCACGGCTTTTGCTCCGAACCCGCTGCAGAATCCGCGGGCGTTCCAGTCCTACTCGCATTACGTGATGCCGGGCGGGCTGGTCGAATCCTTCATCGACAGAGTCGAAGATCGCCGTGGCGGCACGCTGTCGCCGACGGTGAGACTGCGGATCCGGTCCGATATGTCGATGGTCGATCTGCGTTACGGCAATGGCGGCCTGGGCGGCTATGGCGACATTCCGGCCAACCGGGCGGACATCAACATCGCCGGCTTCATCCAGGACCTGATCACCCAGAACATGCAGGTCAGCCAGGGTACGACGGGCAGCGTCACATCCTTCGTCAACGCGGCTCAATAGCGACCAGGCCAACGCGGCAAGAATGGGCCGGCCTGTCCCCCGAAGCAATTTTGGGGCAGGCTGGTCTTTCGATTTCGGGTTCATGGAATAGGGTATGTCACGCAGGATGAAAAACTTGGGATCAACGGCCGGCCGGTGCATCGTCCATGCGCGCTGGGGCCGCATTCTGGCGGCATGTCTGCTGTCGCTGTTGCCCATGGCCGCGCGGGCGCAGGGCGGGGCGCAGGACGGGCAGACGCCGCAATGGCGGCCGGCACTGCATTTTTCACCCGCCGCCCATTGGATGAACGACCCGAACGGCCCGTTCCTGCTTGATGGCACCTATCATCTTTTCTACCAGTACAACCAGGCCGGCATGGTCTGGGGCCATACGTCCTGGGGCCATGCGACCAGCCCCGACCTGGTTCATTGGCATGAGGACGCCATCGCCATCCCCGCCACGCCGAACGAGGATATCTTCTCCGGTTCCGTCATCTATGACCGGCAGAACCGCTCGGGCCTCGGCAGCGCCTCGGCGCCGCCGCTGCTCGCATTCCATACGTCGGTTTTCTACAACAATCCCGCGCACCCCGACGGCACGCAGGCGCAATCGCTGTCCTACAGCCTGGATCGCGGCGCAAGCTGGCGACCCTACGACCATAACCCGATCCTGACATTGCATCCGGATTCCAGGCAGTTTCGGGACCCGTCCGTCTTCTGGTATCCCGACGGAAAATGCTGGATCATGGCCACCGTCGTCGGCGACGCCCAGGTGGTCAAGCTGTATCGTTCGACCGACCTGCTGCACTGGTCGTTCCTCAGCGATTTTCAGCCGTCCGGCTATCGCAAGCCCGGCATGTTGTGGGAAATGCCGGTTCTGGTCTCGCTTCCTCTCGACGGCAATGCCCATGACAAGCGCTGGGTGATGATCGTCAGCGTCAATCCCTGGAGCATCGCCGGCGGATCGGGGGTGCAATATTTCGTGGGACGGTTCGACGGCGTGACCTTCACGCCGGATTCGCTGCCGCCGGCGGGGTCGGATCCGGCCGCCTATGACTGGCTGGACCACGGCGCCGATCACTATGCGACGACCCGCTTCGCCAATACGGGATCCGGCGCGCCCCTGCTGATCGGCTGGATGAACAATTGGGATTACGCCGACGCGGTGCCGACCGCGCCCTGGCGCGGGCAGATGACGCTGCCCGTCGCACTCGCGCTGAAGACGGTCGAGGGCCGGCCGGCGCTGGTCCAGGCCCCCGCGCCCTCGTATGAAGACTGGGTGCGCCGGCAGGGTGTCGCCACCTATCGCGACCGGGTCGTGGGCGGCGGACAGTCATGGCGCGCGCCCGTCCGCGGCGACGTCATGGATATCCGTCTGACCTTGCGGCGGGGCGCCGCCGCACGCGCCGGGATCGTCGTGCGGCAGACGCCGGACGGCAGGACCGGCACCGTGATCAGTTATGATTTCGCCAAGGGAAATCTCACCCTCGATCGCGGCCATTCCGGCAATGTCGGGTTTTCCCCCAAATTCAGCCTGGTCCACATCGCCCATCTGGCCGCGCCGGGCGGGGTGGTGTCGCTGCATCTGGTGGTCGATCGCAGTTCGGTCGAACTCTTCGCCAATGGCGGCGTGCTGCGCATGACCGACCTGATCTTCCCCTCGGCAGGCAGCGACCGGGTCTCGCT
Organism: Nguyenibacter vanlangensis; assembly: GCF_038719015.1. Classification (NCBI taxonomy): domain Bacteria; kingdom Pseudomonadati; phylum Pseudomonadota; class Alphaproteobacteria; order Acetobacterales; family Acetobacteraceae; genus Nguyenibacter; species Nguyenibacter vanlangensis. Next base: position 1,430,266 of record NZ_CP152276.1, on the reverse strand, counting down.
GTTTTCCGACGGCGGCAGCACCCGATTCAGCGCGATACGCGTGGCGACGCCGGCCCGGTGACAGGGGCGCCCTCTACGGCCGGCGCGTCACGGGTTGGCGCGCCGGGCGGAACAACCGCCGCGCCCAGGCCAGTACCAGCGCCTGATAGGATTGGTTCAGCAGGGCGGTATGGGAATGATAATCGCCGACCGCGCGCATCAGGTCGCCATGCGTCTCGTTCAGGTACAGGCGCATGATCGCCCCGGCCGCGCTGATATTATAGCACGGTTGCTCCAGAAGATTGCGATAGACGACCAGCGGCGCGACATGGGTGAACCTTGCAATCGGATCGATCCAGCGTGTATTGACCTGCATGACGCCGAGGTCATCCGTGCCGTTCGCGTTGTGATGCACGAAGCCGTTCCACCCCCCTTCCACGGCCTGGATCGATGGCAGGACACGCGGGGGCAGATGATAAATCGAAGCGGCGAGCGCCATGCAGCCGAGGTACGCGATTGCCATGACGGGGCCGGGCCCTTCCTTTGTTCGATGCCTGCCCTGATGCACGCACCTCGTCCCATATCACAGGAAAGCAGGTTCAATATGCCGAAATCCGCGCAGTTCTCCTTGTCGGGCCCGACATCCCGCTTACGCCCGGCGCGCGGCCGTGACGACGGGTTCACGCTGCTGGAACTGCTGGTCGTGATCGCCATCCTCGGCCTGCTGATCGGCCTGGTGGCGCCCGCCGCGCTGCGCCAGTTGGGCGGCGCCAAGAATTCGGTGGCGCGCGAATCGATCCAGCGCCTGGGCCAGGTGCTGGACCTGTACCGGCTGGACATGGGCAATTATCCCAGTTCCGAGGACGGACTGCACGCGCTGGTCGCCCGCCCGGCTGGGGCCGACAACTGGAACGGCCCGTACGTCAAGGAAGGGGGCGATCCGCTGGACCCCTGGCACCATCCCTATATCTACCGCAACCCGTCCGAGCGGCCCGGCCATGATTACGACCTCTGTTCGGCCGGCTCCAGCGGCAATACCGCCAACACGGCGACGCAGATCTGCAACCCCTGACCTGTCCGCCGATGCCGTATCCGCCGATGTTGTGCGCCCCCTGGCTTCCCCTGCTGCTGGCGCCCTTCGTCGGGTCGTTCCTGGGCGTGCTGGCCTGGCGCCTTCCCCGGGGCGAGCCGGTGGTGCTGGCGCGTTCGGCCTGCCCGTGCTGCAGGACGGCGCTGGCGCCGCGGGACCTGGTGCCGCTGGTCAGCTACCTGGCGCAGAAGGGCCGGTGCCGGACCTGTCGCGCACCGATCGATCCGCACCATCCGGCCATGGAACTGGCGGCCCTGGCGGTCGCCGCCCTCGTCCTGCTCGCGGCCTGGCGGGGCGGGGCGGGGGCGCCGGTCCCGGCACCGCTGGTCTGGCGCGGCTGCCTGTTCGGATGGTGGCTGCTGGTCCTGGCGGCGATCGACCTGAAAATCTTCCGCCTGCCGGATGGGCTGACGCTGCCGCTGGCGGCGGCGGGGCTGGCGCTGGCCGCGGCCGGCGGGGCGCAGGCATTGCTGGCGCACGGCGCCGCCGCTCTGCTGGGCTATGGCGCCTTCGCCGGGATCGCCCTGGGGTATCGGCGGCTGCGGGGCCGGGACGGGCTGGGGCTGGGCGATGCGAAATTGCTGGCGGCCGGCGGCGCCTGGCTGGGGCCGGCCGCGCTGCCGTCGATCGTGTTCGTGGCCGCACTCCTGACATTGTGCGGCGCCATGATCGCCGCGCGCGGCAGGCCGGGCCGGGGCATGATGATTCCCTTCGGCCCGGGCCTGGCCGCGGCAATGTGGGGAACCTGGCTATGGCAGACCGCCTTTCAGCCATGGGGATGAGCGCGAAGGACGGTTGGGACATCCATGGACAGTAACGTCGTGACATACGGCGCCGACGCCGCGCCGGTCGAGGCGCTGGCCGGGTTGCTGGTCGAACGCGGCCGCTGCGATCCGCGCGCGATCGAGCGCGCGCGCCGCGCCGCCGAACAGGGCGGCGGGCGGCTGGACCGGATCCTGCTGCAACTGGGCCTGGTGTCCGAACGGGAAATGGCGCAGAGCTACGCGGAATTGCTGGGCATTCCTTTGGTGCCGCCCGAACGCTACCCCGAGGAACCGGTGCTGGCGGACAGGCTGGGCGCGCGATTCCTGCGCGACGTCCATGCGGTGCCTCTGGCGGTGCGGGACGGCGTGCTGTCGCTGGCGCTGCACGATCCGCTGGATGGATTCACGCCGGCTTCGGTCGCGGCCGCCACCGGCCTGCGCGTGGCCTGCCTGGTCGGCGTGCCGATCGAACTCGAGGCCGCGCTCGATCGGCTCTATCCCCGCGCCGAGGACGACACGGTCGTGCCCGAGGATCACGACGCCCCGCTGGAAGACGATGCCGAGCGGCTGAAGGACCTGGCGTCCGAGGCGCCGGTGATCCGCCTGGTCAACCAGATCGTCAGCCGCGCGGTGGAAACCCAGGCCTCGGACATTCATATCGAGCCGTTCGAGGACCGGCTGCGCGTGCGTTATCGCTATGACGGCGTGCTGCACGAGGTCGACAACCCGCCGGCCCAGTTGATCCCGGCGATCATCTCGCGCATCAAGATCATGGCCCGGTTGGACATCGCCGAACGCCGCCTGCCGCAGGACGGGCGGATCAAGCTGGCGGTGCGCGGGCATGAAATCGATTTCCGCGTCTCCACCATCCCGTCGCTGTACGGCGAAACGGTGGTGCTGCGCGTGCTGGACCGGTCCAGCGTCCGCTTCGACTACGCCACGCTGGGCCTGCCGGCCGATATCGTCGCGCGCATGCGCACCCTGCTGGCGCAGCCCAACGGAATCGTCCTGGTGACCGGTCCGACCGGTTCGGGCAAGACGACGACGCTCTATACCGGCCTGTCGGACCTGAACGGCGTCACGCGCAAGGTCGTGACGATCGAGGACCCGATCGAATACCAGTTGGCCGGCATCAACCAGGTGCAGGTCAAGCCGCAGATCGGGCTGACCTTCGCCACCTTGCTGCGCTCGATCCTGCGCCAGGACCCCGACGTGATCATGGTGGGCGAAATCCGCGATATCGAAACCGCGCAGATCGCCGTGCAGGCCGCGCTGACCGGGCATCTGGTCCTGTCCACCCTGCATACCAACTCGGCGTCGGCCGCGATCATCCGCCTGCGCGACATGGGGGTCGAGGACTATCTGCTGACGGCGGTGCTGCGCGGCGTGCTGGCGCAGCGGCTGGTCCGGCGGCTGTGCGATGCGTGCAAGACGCCCTATACCCCGCCCCGCGAACTGGTGGAGCGCTTCGACCTGCACACGCTGGCCCAAAACGCGCTGACCCAGGACAGGGTGATCCAGGGCGCGCCGGACCAGGACGCCCCCGTCACCCTGTTCCATGCCGTGGGCTGCGCCAGGTGCCGCCATACCGGCTATAGCGGCCGCCAGGCGATCGCCGAATTGCTGGAACCGGACGAGGCGATCGAACAGTTGATCTTCGCGCGCAGCGACCATCTGGCGATCGAACGGGCGGCGGTCGAGGCCGGCATGGTCCCGATGTTCACCGCCGGCCTGGTCGCCGCCCTGCGGGGCGAGACGACGATCGAGGAAGTGACGCGCAGCGTCCGGGCGGGCGCCTGATGGGGGCGCGGCCGCATGGCTGAATTCAGCTATACCGCCGTCGATGCGCAGGGTGCCCTGGTCCGCGGCACGCTGGAGGCCGAGACCGAGGACGCGGTCCTGGCCACCCTGCGCCGCCAGGGCCATATTCCGATGCGGGTCGGCGCGCCGGCGCGCTTCGCCCTGTCGGCCGGCCTGGGGACTACCACCATCCTGGGGGCGATCGGGGCCGGCGCGCTGCGGCGCAAGGACCTGCGCCGCCCCGAACTTGCGGCGATCACGCGCGAACTGGCGGTCATGCTGGGCGCGGGGCAGGATATCGACCGGGCCCTGCGCTTCCTGGTGGAGACCATGCCGCGGGCGCGGGTGCGCGCCGTGCTGGACGGCGTGCGCACGATGGTGCGCGACGGCCGGGCGCTGCATGTGGCGATGGGGCGCTATCCCGGCAGCTTTCCGCGCCTGTATATCGGCATGGTCCGCGCGGCCGAAGCCAGCGGCGACCTGGCGCCGACCATGGAACGGCTGGCGCTGCTGCTGGAGCGGGAACGCGCCCTGGCCGCGACCGTGCAATCGGCGATGATCTATCCCGCCATCCTGACCCTGGCCGCGACCGGATCGATCTATCTGCTGCTGACCCAGGTGCTGCCGCAATTCACGCCCCTCTTCGCGCAGAACGGGGCCACCCTGCCGGCTTCGACGCAACTGATGATCCAGGCCGGCGACTGGCTCGGCCGCTACGGGCCTGCCGTTCCGCCGGTCCTGCTGGCGTTGGTCGCGCTGGGCCGGGTCATGCTGCGCCGGCCGTCCGTCAGGCTGCGGGCGGATCGCTGGCTGCTGGCGCTGCCGGTCGCGGGCGGGCTGGCCGGCGAAATCCTGGCCGCCCGCTTCGCCCGCATCCTGGGCACTCTGCTGGAAAACGGCGTGCCGATCCTGGCATCGCTGGCGATCGTGCGCGGGGCGATCGCCAACCGGGCCGCGATCGCGGCGATCGACGCGGCGACGCAAAGCGCCAAGTCGGGGCGCGGGCTGGCCGCCGCGCTGGACGGCGCGTCGGTCTTTCCGCGGCGCATGGTGCATCTGCTGCGCCTGGGCGAGGAAACGGCGCAGCTCGGGCCGATGGCCCTGCGCGCCGCCGATATCCATGAGGAACAGGTACGCGTCGCCACCCAGCGCCTGGTGGCACTGCTGGTGCCCGCGATCACCATCGTCATGGGGCTGCTGGTGGCCGGGATCGTGTCCTCCCTGCTGCTGGCCATGCTGAGCCTGAACGACCTTGCGAAATAGCCCGGCACCCGACAGCCGCGCCCGAAAGGGCGTTCAGCACGGCTTCACCCTGATCGAGATGCTCGTGGTCGTCCTGATTCTCGGGCTGATCGGGGCGATCGTGGTCGCGCGCGGGCCGTTCCGCTCGGTCACGCTGGACCTGCGCGGGGCAGGGCAGCAGGTCGCGGCCTCCATGCGCCAGACCCGGTTGCAGGCGATACGCTCGGGCACCGTGCTGGTCTTCACCATCGACCCGGCCCGCCTGGATTACGGGCTCTGGCACGGGGCACGCCATGCCCTGCCGACCGGGGTGGGGATCGCGACCGGGCCGGGGGCGGGGCGCTTCGTCTTCTACCCCGACGGCAGCGCCGCGGGCGGGGGGGCCGCGCTGGTCGAACGGGGGCGGCTGGTCACGCTGCGGCTGAACTGGCTGACCGGCGCCATCGCGGTCGAGGGGCCATGACCGCGACGGGCCCCACCGGCCGGCAGGACGGTTTCACCTTGATCGAGGTCCTGGTCGCCTTCGTCATCGCGATGCTGGCCCTCGGCGTCGCCTATCGGGGGATGCTGGACGGCATCGCGGCCACACAATTGTCCAACCGTATGCAAGAGGCGGTCTCCCGCGCCCAGTCCCACCTGGCGGCGGTCGGCCACGGCATGCAGATCGGTCCGCTGGAACAGGACGGCGATGACGGCAGCGATTTTCACTGGCATGTCCGGATCGCGCCCGAACAGGCAACGTCCTCCTCCGCCGCGCCCGGCCTGGTGCTGTACCAGGTGCAGGTCACCGAATCCTGGTCCGATCCGGCGACCGAATCGGGGCAGCGGTCGGTGATGCTGCGCACCCGTCGGCTGGGCATACGGGCGCCCGGACCATGACCCGGACCGTGAAAGACCGTTTCAAGGGCCCCGCCGGCTTCACCCTGGTGGAAATCCTGATCGCGCTGGTCGTGTTCTCGCTGGTGCTGCTGGTGCTGCAGCGGGCGTTCCAGGCCGCGACGATGATCTTCGACCGCCAGCGCGGCATGCTGGCGGCGCAGGCCGAACTGGGCGCGGTCGATCACCTGCTGCGCGGCCTGGTCGCGCACGCCGACCCCGGCGCCGGGCGGCAGGGGCCGCTTTTCGTCGGCCGGCCCCATGGGCTGGTGCTGCGCGGCACGCTGCCGATGGCCCTGGACGGCAGCCAGGACATGCAGGCGGATATCCGTTTGTCGGTCGATGGCCGGCACCGTCTGATGTTTATATGGCAGCCCTACCGCCACGTGATCGAATCCGCGACGCCCCAGCAGCAGCAGCGGGTTCTGCTGACGGGCATTGCCGACATAGACTGCGACTATCTTTCGAACGGGAACTGGGAAAAGACATGGTACGGCAACGGCCTGCCGGCATTGGTGCGCATTCACATCCGCTTTCCCGACGGCGATCGCCGTCATTGGCCGGACATCGTCGCCGCGCCGATGCTGGATCCGATGCCGCAATAGACGCCCCCGCCATGCCGCCGCATCCCGGCATTCGTCTCCGATGACCGCAAGCGGAACGGTCGCCAGGGACATGTTCGCCTGGTGGTGGAGACAGGTCCGCGACCTGGTCCCGGGCCGGGCCCGCCTGGCGCGGCTGTCGTCGCGGCCGGTCCTGGTCGCGGCCTGGGACGGCGCGTCGCTGGCCCTGTTCCTGGACCGCAATGGCGGCCTCGCGCCGCTGGGCGCATACGGTCCGTCCGATGCCGGCGACACCGGCGACATCGACGGCACCGACGACACCGGCGATGCCGACGCGCGCGCCGCCTGCCGGGCGGCCCTGGCCGCCCTGGCAGGGCGGGACCGGCCGGCCGAAACGGTCCTGCGACTGCCCCCCGGCATGGTGATGCAGCGCGAGGTGACCCTGCCCGCGGCGACCGAATCCGGCCTGGACAGCGTGCTGGCCTATGAAATGGACCGGCTGACGCCTTTTCCCGCTGGCGCGATCCTCTACAGCCACGACATCATCCGTCGCGATCCCGAACTGAACCAGTTGCGGATCATGCTGTCGGTCGTGCCCCGGGCATCCGTCGCCCCGGCCGTGCAGATGCTCGAACGGATCGGGCTCCAGCCCGACCGGCTGGAAGACGCGGCCCGCGCGGTGCGGATTCCGCTGAAGGCCCGGCGCGCGTCGGGACTGAAGGACGCCAGGGTCGCCGCGGCCGCCGGCATCGCCCTTCTGCCGGCCCTGCTGGTGGCGGCGCTGTTCTGGCGCCAGTCCGCCGAACGGACGGCGCTGTCGGCACGGATCGCGGCGCTGCGCCCCGCGGCCCAGCAGGCGGCCCTGCTGCGCCGGCAGGTCGAAGACCGCCAGGCGGGCGTGACCGTCATCGCCGGGGCGCGCCGGCAATGGGGCGATCCGCTGGCGGTCCTGGCGGTCACGACGCAGGTCCTGCCCGACGACAGTTTCCTGACCGACCTGATCCTGCGCCAGGGCCAGTTGATCATCAGCGGCCAGTCCTCCGAGGCCACCGGGCTGATCCAGGCGCTCAGCAGGGACCCGGCCTTCCGCAATCCGTCCTTCGTCGCCCCGGTGACGCGCGTGTCGGGACAGAATGCCAGTCTGTTTTCGATTCGCGCCGATGTCGGGCGGTAGTTAAATCAATGGCTTGGTGTCCCATTGCCATCCGGAATTCGTCCTGTGGATTTCGGAGGCGGGATGCGAGGTCACGCAGATCATGGACCAGAGGATGAAATCACTGCGGACAATGGTGCGCACCCTGCCCGAGGGGCGAGAGGGACGGCTGCTCGCCCTGGGCATGCTGGCGATCGGGCTGATGCTGGCCTGGCTGCTGGTGCTGGGCCCGCTCTGGGACTGGTACGCCGTCCGTGCCCAGGCGCTGGACCTCCAGCGCGCCACCGTCAGCCGCATGGACCGCCTGGCCGCGTCCCTGCCGGCCCTGCGGCGCGCCGCCGCCGCCGCGTCTCCCGGACCGTCGCAGTTGATCGGCGGCGCCACCGACGCCGTCGCCAGCGCCAACCTGCAGGACATGCTGCAGCAGACCGCCACGGCGATGGGGGCCAATATCGCCAGCGCCGAAAACGTGTCCGCGGCGGCGGCCGGCCGCTATCGGCGGATCGGCCTGCATGTCGATGTCAGCGCGCCGTTCGCGACCCTGGTCCAGTTCATCGCCAGGCTGGAACACGCCACCCCGGCGATCGTCATCGACGGGCTGCATCTGCGCAAGTCCGAGGATGACGGCGCATCGTCCGCGACGATGGAATGCGACATGGTGGTCTACGCCTTTCGCCGCGCCGACGGCACGCCGCCGCAGGAAACGCCATGACCCGTACCGGATATCCCTCCGCCCGCCGGGCCCCGTGGCGGACCGGCGCCTTCCGGCTGGCTGCGATGATGCTCTGCGCCGCTTCGGCGCCGGCCCGCGCCCAATCCCCGCCCGCGCCCGGCGGGCAGGGCCTGCCGGATGCCGCCCGGATCGATGCGTGGCGGCAGACCGTCCTGGCCCGCCCGCTGTTCAGCCCCTCGCGGCGTCCGGCCACGGCACAAGGCGCGGCCGCCGGCACGCCGCGCCTGGCGGGCATCGTCGTCAGCGGCGGACGGCGTCATGCCATCTTCATGATTCCCGGGCAGGATCGCGGCCAGGTGGCCGATATCGGCGCGACGGTCGGCCCATGGCGGGTCGTCGCGATCGAAGGCGGCGCGGTGCGCGTGCGGGGTGCCGGGGGCGAGCAATCCCTGCGCCCCGACCGAGACCGCGGCGCCGACCTCCGGCCAGCAGGCCCATCCTCCGGCGCGTCGCCCGCCAGCCAGCCCGACAACCAGACAGACGACCAGCTTCCAGGCCATATGCAATGAATATTCTGATCCGTTCTCTCGACGGCATGACGACGATCCGCCGCACGCACCCCGTCTGGACGGGCCTGGCCCTCTGCCTGTCCGTGGCGGGGTGCAGCAGCGGACCGGCACGGGTCAGGCCCCTGTCGGGCGCGCTGCCGCTTTCCGGCCCGGCACCCGATACGGCCGAGGGGCGGATCGGGGCAGGCGATCAGCTCGGGCGGGTGCAGTACAGCTATGGCCGCAATGCCGTCCCCGCGCTTCCGTCCTCGGGCATCGCGGGCGGTGTGGGCGGAATCTCGCTGAATTTCGCCGATACCGACGTCCGCGACGCCGTCTCGCAGGTCCTGACGGACATCCTGCACGTGAATTATTCGATCGACCCGGCGGTGCGCGGGCAGGTGACGCTGCATACGTCCTCGCCGCTGACGGCGGCGCAGGTGCTGCCGGCCTTGCAGATCATCCTGGCCCAGGTCCACGCCGTGCTGCTGCACAGCGACGGGCTGTACCGCATCGTCCCCAGCCAGGCCGAGGCCGGAAATCCCCAATCCGGGGCCCAGTCCGGTGCCGCCGGAATGACCGAAAACCCGTCGCTGGGCGGCAATATCATGGTTCCGCTGCGCTATGCCGGGGCCGCCAACCTGGCCCGCGCGCTGCAACCCTTCGTGCAGAACGGCGCGCGCGTGACGCCGGTCGACAGCGCCAACGCGGTGATCGTCAGCGGCGATCCCGCGGCGCGCAACGCGCTGGTCGAGGTGATTCGCGCCTTCGACGTGGATTGGCTCAGCAGCCAGTCCTATGCCCTGCTTCCGGTCGAATCCGGAAATGCCAAGGACATGGCGACAGCCTTGCAGACCGCGCTGCACGGCAGCGGCGGCGCGCTGGCGCAGATCGTGCAGGTCCTGCCGCTCAGCCGCGTCAACGCGGTGCTGATCGTTGCGCGCAACACACGCTATGTCGACGATGCGCGGCGCCTTTTCGCGCTGATCGAACGCAACCGCCGCGCCACGATCCGGTCATGGCATATCTTCTACGTGCAGAATTCCAGCGTGAACGACGTCACCTACACGCTGCAGCAGGCCTTCACCCCGGACAATGTGACGGCGCTGCCGCCCGGGGGGGCGCCGGGTGCCGCGTCGCAACTGGGCCAGGCCGGCTTTACCGGCGGGATGGCCAGTGCCATGGGCAATCTGGGCGGCGCCACGGGCGGCGCGGGCGGTGGCCTCGGGGGCGGCGGCCTGGGGGGCAATACGGGCATGGCCGGCGGATTGGGCGGCAATACCGGCATGGCCCAAGGTGGCGTGGGCCAAGGCGGTGTGGGCCAGGGTGGGGCGAGCCAGCAGGCGGCGTCCCTCAACAATCCCCTGCTGGGCGGTCTGGACAGTTCGGCGGGCGGCGAATCCCATGCCCAGGGCATGCGGATCCTCTCCAACGCCCAGCACAACGCCGTGCTGGTCTATGCGACCGACCAGGAAAGCGACAATGTCGAACAGATGCTGCGGCGGATCGACGTCATGCCGCTGCAGGTCCGGATCGACGCCGTGGTCGCCGAAGTCCAGTTGAACGACGCGCTGCAATACGGCACGCAGTTTTTCTTCAAGTCCGGCGGCATCAACGGCGTGCTCAGCAACAACAGCCAGACGATCACCACCGGCACGCTGGCGACGGCGGCCTTCAGCCACACCTTGCCGGGCTTCATCATCGGCGGGGCCAGCGGCGGCGGCGCGCCGTTCGCGATCGACGCGCTGCAGAACGTCACCACCGTGCATGTCCTGTCCTCGCCGCAATTGATGGTCCAGGACAATCGCGCGGCACGGCTGCAGGTCGGGCAATTGGTGCCGGTGCAGATCGGCTCGCAATCCAGCACCATCGGGACCTCGATCTACAACCAGTTCACCTACCAGCCGACCGGCGTGATTATGGAGGTCACGCCGCATGTCAGCCAGGACGGGCTGGTCACGCTGGACATCGCGCAGGAAGTCAGCTCGGTCAGCAACACCTCGCCCGTGCAGGCCACGACCAGCAGCAATGCCAATCCCACCTTCAACGACCGGTCGGTCAGTTCGCGGGTCGTCGTGCAGGACGGGCAGACCGTCGGCCTGGCCGGGCTGATCACCGAGAATTCCAGCCGCGCCAACAGCGGCATTCCCTGGTTGAAGAACATCCCGGTCCTGGGCTTTCTGGCCGGGACCCAGAACAACAGCCGCCAGCGCACCGAATTGCTGATCCTGATCACCCCGCACGTCATCCATGACCAGCGCGACGCGGTCAGCCTGATGGAGGACCTGCGCGACACCCACCCCAACGCCGCGAACGTGCCGGACGAACTGACGCCCATGCATGTGACCGGCAGCGCCGATCCCCAGCAGCGCCTGCGCCAGAAGGTCGGGCTCGATCGGTGACGCGCCGGGGCGCGTCAGCGGGGCAGGGCGGCTTCGCCCTGCTGATCGTGCTATGGACCCTGGCCGGGCTGTCGCTGCTGGTGTCCATCGTCATCGCGACGGCCGACGCCGGGCTGCGCGGCGTCTACGCGCTGCGCAGCGCGGCACAGTTGCAGGACGCGGCGGACGGCGAGGTCTGGGACGCGGTCTTCCACGTCATGGACCATTCCGCCGCGCGCTGGAGCACCGACGGGCGCGCCTATGTCACGCGGGTGGGCGGCATGGAGGCGACGCTGCGGGTACGCAGCGAGGCCGGGCTGATCAATCCCAATTCCGCGCCGCGGCCGCTGCTGGCCGCCTTGCTGCAGGAATGCGGCGCGACCAGGGAACAGGCCGCGTCGATCGCGGCGAACATGGTCGACTGGCGCAGCACCGCCCAGACCGACCGCGCCGTGTCGCAGGCGCGCTACCTCGCCGCGGGGCTGAACTACCGTCCGCCGGGCGGCCCCTTCCAGAGCGTCGGCGAGGTCGGGCTGGTCCTGGGCATGACGCCGGGCCTGCTGCAGGCCGTCAGGCCGCATCTGTCGGTCACGCAGCCCAACGACCCGGATGCCAGGCAGGCCGATCCCGTGGTGCGGCAGGCGCTGCGCAGGGCGGGCGGCCCGCCGGTGCCCCCGCCGTCGGCCAGCGAGAACCGGCCGGGCAGCGTCGTCGTCGATGTCATCGTCCGGGACGGCCAGGGCGGCCAGGCCACCCGCCGGGCCGTCATCCTGCTGACCCCGGGGACGCATGCCGGCGCCGCCCTGTCCGACATGGTGCATGTCGTGCGGCTGCGGTCATAGCGGGCGGCCGAAGACGCGGCGCAGCTCCGCCTTGGCCCGCTCCAGCACCGCCCGGCGGGCGGCGGGCAGGTTGCGCCCGGCGCGGTTGATATAGAAGACCAGCATGGACATGGCCGAACGGAAAGGCTCCGCCTTGCGGCGCGTGCTGGCCTGCGCCGAATGTTTCAGCGATTCGGCGATGCGGCGCGGATCGTCGCTGGCGAAGATCGCCGGCTCCAGGTCCAGGGCATCGCTGTGCCGGGTCACGTCCGCCGACCAGCGTGATCCCGCCTTTGGTGCCTGCTGTCTGCGTGGCCGCCGCATGGCGCGCTCTTCCGGTCTCATGGGCTGTGCAGCATGCGCAGCATGTGCTGAATGTTCGCCGCGCGCGGCGCGATTCAAGACCGCCGCCCCAAACCGTCGTCCAGACCATCGACAGCAACGCCGGACGCGTGTCGGCTTGGACAAAATGCGACATCCGGGCCATAAAAACGGCATCGACTGACATTGGATCGCGGCTTCGGTCGGCTACCGTGGGGCAATGACGGCCATGCTGAAACTCCTGATCGTGGATGATGACGAAGAGATCCTGTCTCTGCTCGATCATTTCTTCCGCTCGTACGGCCATCACACGCGTGTCGCCCGGGATGGCCGCGCCATGTTCGAGATCCTGGATGCCGAGGACATCGACCTGGTCATACTGGATCTGATGCTGCCCGGAGAGGGCGGGCTCGACCTTTGCCGGCGCCTGCGGACGGCATCGGGCATACCGGTCATCATGCTGACCGCGGCCGTGACGACGACCGACCGCGTCGTCGGGCTGGAACTGGGGGCGGACGACTACATCACCAAGCCGTTCGACCCCAGGGAACTTCTGGCGCGGGTCCGCGCCGTGCTGCGCCGCGGCGAAATCAGGGCCGAGCCGGCCCGCGACGCGGTCAGGCCGAGCCTGTATTTCGACGGATGGAAACTCGATATCGCCAGGCGGGAACTCCGATCGTCCCGAAACACGCTCGTCCCCCTGTCGGGGCGCGAGTTCGACCTGCTGCTGGCCTTCGCCGAGCGTCCGCAGCAGGTTCTGGGGCGCGAACACCTGCTCGATTTCGCGCATGGCGTGGCCTACGACGTCTATGACCGCAGCATCGACACGCAGATCAGCAGGCTACGCCGCAAGCTGGAACCGGATCCCAAGAACCCGACGATCATCCGCACGATCCGCAGCGGCGGGTATATGTTCACCCCCAGCGTCAGGCGCGGATGATCGTCGGGGCCTTCGGGGCCGGTCACGTCATGCGGCGGCGTTCCGGGGCAGGATGATCTGCGCCAGCAATCCGCCGTCCGCGCGGTTGCTCAGGGAAATGGATCCCCCATGCGCCTGCAGGATGGCGCGGCACGATGTCAGGCCCAGACCCGTGCCCCCGGTCCTGCGGTTGCGCGATCGCTCCAGGCGAAAGAACGGGGTAAAGACGGCCTCCAGGAATTCCTCGGGAATGCCGGGGCCGTCATCCGCGACGGAAATCGCCAGGCAATCCCCCCGTTCGTGCAGGCGCACATCCGCCGAGGCGCCATAGATGCAGGCATTGCCGATGATATTTTCCAGCGCCCGTTTCAGGGCCATGGGCCTGCCATGGAAAATGACATGGTCGGGCCCCGAAAACAGGGCCGGCTTTCCCTGGTCGACGGCGTCGTCCACCACGTCGCGGACCAGCTCCGACAGGTCGAAGGACGTCCCCTGTTCGTCCGTGACGTCGTCCCGGAACAGGACGAGCGCCGAGGAGATCATGGCCTGCATCTCGGCCACGTCCTGAAATAATCGTTTCTGCTGTTCACGGTCCGCGATGAATTCCCCCCTCAGCCGGATACGGGTCAGCGGTGTCCGCAAATCGTGCGAGATCGCGGCCAGCATGGTCGTCCTGTCGGCGACGAATTTCGAGATCCGGTCCTGCATGGCGTTGAAGGCCCGCATGGCCAGCCGCAATTCGCGCGGGCCGTATTCGACCATGGGCGGCGCGGACGTGTCCCTGCCGAAGCGCCGCGCGGCCCGCGAGAATTCCTCGATCGGCCGGATCAGCGTGCGGCTGGCGATCGTCGAGACGCAGACGGTCGCAAGGATGACGAAGACGGACATCAGCGCGTCGCGCTTCCACCAGGACAGGCCCCAGACGCGATGGGGCACCGTGAAGATCAGGCAGGCCCCGTTCCGCAGCGTGACCGCCATGCCGAACGGCGCGCGGTTGAAGCGCGCATCGGCGGCCGGCGACGCGGCGGAAGGCTCCGCGACGTAGAAACCGACCGCCGCCAGGTCGCCTCCCGCCAGGCGCCGCATCCTCCGTTCGATCTCGGGCGCGCGCCGCAGCGGCCCGGGCGAGCAAGGGGCGGCCTTCCAGGCGACCGTATAGGACGCGGTCGCGGCGGCGGCGGCCAGCGCCGGTTTCTGGCTGTCGGGCATCGCGGCGATCAGGCGGACCACCGTCGCCGCCTGATCCAGGACGCCGGTATCGACCAGCGCCGGGCGCGACCAGTCGGGAACATTGTCGACGATGACCATATAGAGCGTCATGGCCGCCAGGATCGCGACGACGATCGTCATCGCGATCCGGCCCGTAATCGTGTCGAGACGATGGCCGAGCGTCATCTTTTCATTCTCTCCTGGCCTTCCCGCGGGCGCGTCGCATGCCCGTGCCCGGTTCATCCTGTCCGGATCACCCTATCATGCCGGGCGCGCGTCCATGGTCAGTCCGCGCCATTGCCGGTTTGCCCGATCGCGGCATTTCGCGCCATGATGCGCGCCGCCTCGGGCTGAACGAACCCCGCCTTGCCGTCCTTGACGAACGCGGTGCGGTTCTGGCTGTACAGGCTGGTCAGGGTGGCATATTCATCCAGCGAATTCCGCTCGACCTGGTCGGTGACCGGCAGCATCCGGGCGCGTCCGTCGACCATGCCCAGCCCGGATTTCGTCACGTTCAGGGCCATGATCGCCGCATTGCTGGTCCCGGCGGACGCCACCGAAAGCGGGTTCAGGAACGCGTCGACGACACGGCCGCCCGCATCGCGCAGGTTCGAGAAGCCGAAGAGCGGCAACTGGACGTCCGGGCCAGGAGAAACGCCCCAGACGCCGAGCGTCTGCCCGAAATCGGCATTGTGGTACGGCATGCCCCAACCGTCCGCGACCTCGAACACGCCCAGTCCGCCCACGGTGGTGTTGATGACGAACCGCTTGGTGGTGTTCCAGCCGCGCGACAGGTTGCCCTGCGCCAGGTCGTTGATCAGGATGACCGGCGTATCGAGGTTGGACAGGAAATTGTGAATGCCGCCGCGCACCCCGTGCGGCACGTCGTCGGCATAGGCCCGCGCGACGGGGCGCAGCGCATGCCGGTCCAGGAACAGGTTGCCCGAGAAGATCGTCCGGTTGGTCGGCCTGAAAGGGTCGTTCTCGCCACCCTGTTCGCCGCGACTTGCGCAGCCGCCAAGCGCGCCCAGCGACAGCAGGGCGATGATCGTGGTCTGGCAGGCGGTACGTGGGGAAAGCCGCATCGTGGGACTCCTGGTGCCGGCAACGGGGCCGTTGTTGCGATGCGGACACTACCAGTGGCTATTCCCGCCGTGATGTCGGCCTTGTTTCGGGGCCCCCATAATGTGTCGGCGGTGACAAAAGGCGCGGCGCGGATTGTCGGGCAGGCGGCCGATAAGGCTGCCTTCAGGCAGATCTCCGCCGGAACGCAACGGGGTGCATGCGCCCCTCGCGGCTGTTTCCATCTCGACCGGCTCGGGGCCCGGGGGCGGCCCGCCCGTGACGTTGCCGGCGCACGGCCGCGCCTACGGCCCGTCGGCCTCCATCGCGCTGGCCGTCGCACGGCCCGGCGCGTCGCCCAGCGCGCCGGTCGCGAACGCCAGGCCGGCGGCGGCGATCAGCGCGCCGTAATAGGCATCGGAGCGCCCCAGCCGGGCATCCAGCAGGCCGCTTTGCGCCATGATCGCCGGGGTGACCGCGCCCACCCCGCTGCGATAGGCGGCCAGGGACGCGTCGAAACTGGTCTGCGCCGCATCCCGCAGCCGGCCCGCGGCGTCATAGGCGTGCAGCGCGGTGCGCAGCCCGTTCTGGGCGACGACGACCTGCCTGGCGGCTTCGTCCAGCGTCTGGCGCAGCGTCGCATCCGCGCTGTCGGCCCGGTCCCCGGCCTGTTTCAGGGCGGCGGCCCGCATGCCGCCGTCGAAGATCGGCACCGCGATGCCGCCCAGGATCAGGCTGCTGAAATGATTGGTGGACAGGTTCAGGGTCGGCGGCGCGTTGCCCCCCACCCCGGGCACCGACGACAGGGCCAGCGCGCCGGTCGCATAGGCGACATTGCCGGTGACGAAGATCTTCGGCAGGAACTCGGCCCGCGCCGCGGCGACCCGGCTGCGCGACGCCTTGGCGGCCGCATACGCCGCCAGCACGTCCGGCCGCCGGGCCACGGCGCGCTGGACCATGTCGTCGCTCAGGCGGATGTCCGACAGCTCCAGCGCCCGGCCCGCCGGGTCCTGCGTCTGCAGATGCGTCGCGGGCGAGATCCCCATCGCGGTCAGCAGGTCCAGATAGGCCGTCTCCGCCCCGCCTTCGGCCTGGACCAGCCGCAGCGCCGCCTGGGCGGTGGCCTGCCGGGCCTGGGACGTGTCCACCACCGTGCCCTGGCCCTGGCGCAGCCTGGCCTCGGCGGCGGCCTCGACCTGCTTCGCATTGTCCAGCGCCTGGCGCACCAGCACCAGCCGGGCATCGGCCGCCGCATGGGTGTAGAAGGCCAGCGCGACGTCATAGATCAGCTTCTGGTGCGCCCCGGTGAACAGCACGTTGCTGGCGACCTGGTCCTGCCGGGTGGCGTCGACGATCGCGTCGCGCTTGCCGAAATCGAACAGCAGCCATTCCAGGCCCAGCGCCTGTACCTCGCCGCTGCCCGTGGCCTGGCTGCCCCTGGGCGCCAGGCCGCCCGCGGTGCGCAGCACGCCGTTGGCGGCCTGCCCGGCCGCGCCGCCGCCGCTGATGCCGGGCAGGCCCCCGCCATCCTGCGTCTCGTTATATCCGCCGACCACGCTGACCGTCAGTTGCGGCAGATAGGTCGCGCGCGCGATCCCCACGGCCAGGGCGGCGTCGCGTGCCGCGTTCCACGCCCGGCGCGTGACGGGATTGCTGGATTGCGCGATGTCGATCAGTTCGGCCAGCGCATAGCGATGCGCGGGCTGCAGGTCCGCCGGGGCAGGGCGCAGGCGGATGGCCCGGTTCGACGGCAGGACATAGCCGGGCGGCAGGGCCAGCCCGTGCGCGGACGCGCGGCCTGGCAGGATCTCGCCGTTCGCCGCCACCTCCGGCCGCCAGGGCGCGTCGGGTCGCTGCGGCGCCGATCGCAGCGCCTGGGTGGCGCACCCCGCCGGCAGGACCATGAATCCGGGAAGAACGAGCGCCCGGAAAACAACATGGAATACACCACGTAAAACACCACGGAAAACAGGAAGAAGCGGACGGGTCATGAGGCGATGCGCTCCAGTCTCTCCAGGCGGGCGTCGGCCCGTGCGTCCGTCGTGCCGGCCAGCATGTCCCCGCTCAGCGCCGCCGCGTCGTCCAGGGCGCCGCGATAGCGCGCGATCGCCGCCGTCGCGGCGCGGACATGCGCCGGTTCGGCGGCCGCGAATTCCAGCATGCGCTCGCCGGCCGAAATCGCCGCCTGCGCCTCGGCCGCGTGCGCCAGCCGCGCCTGGATCGGGGCGTCCTCCCGCTGGGCGGCCAGCGCGCGCCGCACGCGGCCCAGCGCGCCGGCGATCCGGTCACGGGCGCTGGCCGGCCAGATGGCGGTGAACACCACATAGCTGACGATATTGCCCAGCATGATGCCCACGATCCGGTCGCGCGCCGTGGTCATGTCCGTCGTCGGGCCGTACCCCTTGATGTCCGACAGAAAGAACGCCAGCCCGATCTGGAACCCGGCATAGGCGATGCGGGCATCCCCGGTCTTGACCCATGCCGCCGCCAGCGCGCCCGCGAAGACCAGCGCCAGGAAGGACGCGACGTCGTTCAGGTGCGGCATCATCACGATGATGGACGCGATGCCCAGCGCGCCGCCGATCACGGCCCCGCCGATGCGCAGGCGCAGCTTGGCGATCATCTCGCCCATCGTCGGCTGCGCCACGATGAAGCAGGTCATGATGCAGGTATGGATGCCCGGCCAGTCCAGGATCTTGAACAGGAAATAGCAGACCATCACCGACGCGGTGCCCTTGACGGCATAGCGCACATGCTCGGGATTGCCGAAGGCGTCGGGCAGGAAGAACCCGCCCCCCTTCGTCTCGCGTGCCCTTCCGGGAGCCGGTTCTTGCCCCGGTCCTGGCACCGGTTCTGGCGCGGGCGTGGCGAACACCGCCAGCAGGTCCGCCATCCGGGCCAGGACAGGCATGTCCGGCGGCACCGGCGGCCGGGCGATCTCCACCGGATAATGGCCGCGCCCGAAGATCGCGGCCATCTCCTCGATGGTCGCGATCAGCGTTTGCGGCGCCGCCGGGGCCGTATCCGCGCGGGCCGCCGCTTCCGCCTCCGCCAACGCCAGTGCCAGCACCCCGACCGCCGCATTGGCCGCCGCCTTCAGGCAGGCCAGGTCGGTCCGGGACCAGATCCGCTCCTTCGCCGCCATGCCCAGACTGCCCATCATGCCGCGCGCGCCCTCGCGCAGCATGTCGCGCGCGCGTTCGCGCGTCGCGGCATCGGATCGCGCACCGGGCTGGGCACCGGGCTGGGCACCGGGCCGCAGCAAGGCGGCCGCCATGCGCAGGCGCGCCGCAATGGCATCGGTCAGCACCGTCTTGGGCGACGGGCAGATCAGCAGCCCCAGCACGACCATCACCAGGCCCGGCAGGGCGATGAACAGGTCAGTATAGAGCAGCGCCCGCGTGATGATTTCGCCCACCGGCAACTGGTCGATGGAAATCAGCCCATAGACGGTCATCAGGCCCAGCACGTAGGAAACGGGCTTCAGCTTGCTGGCCGACCCAAGGAAGAAGAAGCCGAAGCTCAGCACCGCGACACCGGCGACGATCCCGGCCGGATGATCCAGCGTCAGCCGCATCGTCGCATAGATCAGCGCCAGCACGACCAGCATGATCAGGTTGACCACCACGGCGACGATCAGGTTGCTCACCCGGTCCTTCTGCCACAGCGCCATCGTGACCAGCGCCGCCACCGCCAGGTCCGGCACCTGCCAGATTTCCCCCAGCAGCACCGTGACCGTGCAGGCGGCCGCCATGCGCACGGCATAGCCCAGCCGCCCCGGAACCGGGTCGCGGACCAGCGACCAGACCCGCGCCGGCGTCATCCGCCCCCGATCGGGCCCGTCGCCGAGGCCAGGGGCGGGATCATGGTCGAGATCAGGGTCGGGATCAGGGGCAGGCGGCGCCATGCCGGATCTCGACTGTGGCGGTCGCCCCCAGGCGCAGCAGGTTCAGGTCGGCCCCATTCGGCTTCAGATCCAGCCTCACCCGCACCGGAAAGCGCTGGGCGACATGCACCCAGTCCATTTCGCGCGGCACCAGCGGCGGCGCGGATGGCGCGCCGGCCGAATCCGCCGACAGCACGCCCCAGCCGATCGAATCCACGTGGCCGCGCATGGCCGCGTGGCGGTCGATCATCGAATAGACCGTGGCGCAATCGCCCGGGCGGATCGACGCCATGTCGACCTCGCGGATATTGGCGGTCGCATACCACGCATCGTTCAGGATCAGGGTGAACAGCACCTGCGACGGCGCCAGAATCTCCCCGGGCCGGACGCGCAGGCTGGTCACATAGCCGTCGGCCGGTGCCACCACCACCGTCTGGCGCAGTTCATAGCGCGCATGGTCCAGCGCCGCCCGGCTGGCGGCGGCGGCGGCCAGCGTGCTGTTCAGGTCGCCGATCGCCACCTGGGCCGCCTGCTGCTGCTGGCGTGCCTGCGCCAGCGTGATTTCGGAATCGTGCAGCGTCACAAGCGCCTGGTCATATTGCTGCCGGGGGATATAGGCATGGCCGGCCAGCGGCCCCAATCGCGCGACGGTGCGGGACGCCAGGTCGCGGTCGGCCTGGGCGCGCACCACCTGGTCCCGCGCCTGCTCGGCGGTGGCCGTTTTCACCGCGACCAGCCGGCGCTGGTTCTCCACCTCGGCCTCGGCCAGCGCCAGATTGGCCTCGGCCTGGCGCACGGCCAGCTCATAGGGCTCGGGGTCCAGGCGATAGAGCAGATCGCCCTTGCGCACCGCCTGGTTGACGCGCACCGGCAACGCGACCAGCCGCCCGCCAACGGTGCTGGCCACATGGACCAGCTCGGCGTCGATCGTGCCGTTGTCCGAGGACGGGTGGGCACTGTCCTCGCGCGCGACATGCACGCCCAGCCCGACCGCCACCGCGACGCACAGCACGGCGATCGCCACACCCAGGGGCTTCCTGCCCGGCATCCGGATCTCCCGCATCCTCGTCTCTTACGGTCCGAACCAGGCCAGCCAGGCAACCAGGCCGGACACGACCCCCAGCGCGACATAGGTGAACAGCCTGAAACCGAGGACCGCGTCGATACCGACGGGCAGGAACAGCGCGCGCAACAGCAGCGACGAGCCGATCCCGATCATGGCGCACAGCATCCAGTCCGGGAAATAAGCCCCGACCAGAGGAAAGGCGGGCGCGCCACGCACCGCGCAGCCACCCAGCAGCAAAAAAGGCGCCACGCGCCAGGGCCATGTCCGATCACTCGCCATGGGCGAATAAGAGACGCATTTGCGAATTTAGACAATACGATGCCGGCCATAGAGGGTGGAGACGAACGTTCGATAAAGCGAAACATACGCCCGCTCCGTATCCGTCTGGCAAAGCGCTCAATGATTCACAAGTTCGGCGCCGGGCGTTATATCGGTTGGCGCGGCATTACATCGGGCCCCTACCTACAGACTGAATTTTTCTCGACGCAAAATAAACCGGAATTCATCACTTGTGCGCCCTTTGAAGTAATCGGAATCTTTTGTGATTTTTTCCATAGTAAAGCCTATTTTTTCCACAAGCCGAATGGAATTCGTGTTGCGCGTATCAATCAGTGCAACCAAAACGTTCACGCTACGGTTGTGAAACAGTTCTTGTACCAACCATTCCAAGGATTCCTGAGCGTATCCTTTTCCCCAAAAGGCAGGAAATAGCTGATAGGCGACCAACGATTCCCTATCACCAACATTTATAGTCGCCTGGATGAATCCAATAAGCGATCCTCCGTCCTTCAAGCGTAGGACCCAATTCAACCATTCTTCACGGCCATCCGGCGATATTTTGTTGGCAGATAATTTTCTGTAACGTTCTCTCAGGGCGGTGAAATGCCTGGGCGGATCATCCGGTATAAATTTATACGCGCGAGAATCTTGTAAGCCATTGAACATTTCCCCTGCATGAGCAGGGGAAATGTCTTCTATCAGGAGTCTATCCGTTTCGTGCATTAAATACCTGAAGGATGAAAACCAAAAGTAAGAAGTGTAACCGTTTCCCCGGCCCGCAAACATAATAACGGCATCGCCGGGATCGAGCGGAGCGGGTTCTGGATCAGCCTTTGGAGGCAGCACAATCAGTCTCGATCGCGTAGGGCCAATTCTATATTCCCATTCAAATTTGACGTAATGTGGCGCCAGGCGGCTTCCTTGCGGCCCGCCACGTCTGTACAGCAATAGTAAGGGCGGCAATCAGCGTTGCTGCGGCGGTCACAAGGACAAACGGTACCGGCGTAAGCGTGATGCGCTGGTCGAACGTATCCAGCCAGTGCCGCATGATCCCCCACGCAAGGGGCCATGCGATCAAGTTGGCGATGATGATCGGGCGAATGAATTGTGTTGAGAGCAGAAACAGGATATCGCGCGTGCGGGCTCCGAGAACCTTGCGAATGCCGATTTCGTGCATCCGGTGAGAGACATGAAAAATAGACAGACCGTAAAGACCAAGACAGGCAATACCAATGGCGATAGCCGACCCTATTCCAAACAACAGGCTGTGATTGCGATCCGTTCGGTAGTCTGCACTTAAGATGTCCGGCACGCTCTGCGCCTGTATGGGCGTATCGGGAAGAATATCTTCCCACGCGGCACGAAGGCGCGCCATCTCCAGCCCTTCATTCACGCCGGAATATCGGACCTGCCACGCGACGTCCGCAGTCGTATGGCCAGTCGCACGGATGCCGTAGAAGATCACGGGCCGAAGTGAATCATGCGGGCCCGATAGTCGAACATCGCGGACGATTCCGATAATCCTCAAGGGCGTCGGATCGGAAGCCTCCCTGATAA
Source organism: Nguyenibacter vanlangensis (assembly GCF_038719015.1). NCBI lineage: Bacteria > Pseudomonadati > Pseudomonadota > Alphaproteobacteria > Acetobacterales > Acetobacteraceae > Nguyenibacter > Nguyenibacter vanlangensis. Next base: position 1,408,077 of record NZ_CP152276.1, on the reverse strand, counting down.
TCTGTCCATAAGCATCCTCGATCCGTGGAAAGCCTAATCGTTGCGCCGCCAGCGCACTGATAACCACGCCCTGGACGAATGGAACGTCGCTTCGCCTGTCGGAAGAAGAGGCGGGGTCTTCGAAGTCATCTGAACGGGCCGGATCGAACCACCGTCCGGCAACAAGCTGGAGACCATATAAATCGAGGAAACCGGACGACACATGCCCCACGGCAAGTTCCGAACGGGTCGCCCCGGTAACCTCCCGGATAAACACGCCGCCACTCTGGAGGTGATGCGGGTAGAGATTGGAGCGTTCTACCATAAGAACGCCAGGCACTGCACGAAGCCGCTGCAAAATCGCACTCTCGCGACCTGCAGCACCATCTGCATCCAGAATTATTATCCCGTCTGTTCGAATGCCGCGCGCAAGATGTTGCACGAAATACGCCTGCTCCTTCATGACCAGGGTGCAGACCGCCAAGGCGATGGCGAACGTAAATTGACTTGTCACCAGGACGTTGCGCAACATTGATGCCATCCGTCCGCCGGCCGGCATCCGGCTGGTTGCCAGCACAACCGCAGGACGGAACGATGACAGGACAAATGCCGGGTAAAGACCAGCCAACGTTCCTACGCCCAATGTGATGATCACCAACAATGGTAACGTAAAGGAAGGCGCCAATGTGACGTGCCAGCCACCAAGGGCATTGATTGAACGGAGGGACAATTCGACCAGGGAGAGACCAATGAAGGCAGCGGATGCGACAAGGCAGATGGCTTCGGAAAGGAACTGAGCAACCAAATTCCGACGTGTGCCACCCAGTACCTTGCGCATCGCGACCTCGCGAGCGCGAATCCCGGCACGGGCGGTGGCCATATTGACGTAGTTGACAGCCGCCGTCGCCAGGGCAGACAAACCCACCAGTCCGAGGATGACGACAAGCTGCCGATGCATGCCGCCCCAGCCGATCGCTGCGTCGTGAAAATGGAGTTCGCGCAGTCCAACGAGATGCAGCCCGCTATCGCCCCAGTAGGCGCGCGCTTGCGCAACGCTCGGCGCAGAGGGATGACGCGTCACGTAGCGGGCAATCCCGGTCTCGATGGTATCGACATCCCGTTCGTTAGGAATCCGCACCCAGAGTGTACCCGGCGTCGATCCCCAGTAGGTAAGCCCGGACTCAGGCGTGGACATTTGGCGTCTGATGAAATCAGGCGGAACCAACTCTATGATGCCGAAGGAAAAGCTCGTGTTGGCAGGTGGGTCGGCATAGACGAGCGAGACGATATGCGTCCGCCCGTCATCCAAAAGCGTCATTGTTTTTCCGACCGCCTGCGTGGTCCCAAAATACTTCAGAGCCAGGCTGGCGGGAATCGCAATCCAGTCGGGTCGCGTTAGCGCCTGCGTCTCGTTGCCGCTGACAACCGCGAGATGAAAAAACGAGAAGAAATGAGCGTCGGCTTGTGTCAGAGGTTCGCGGCTCGCTCCATTCCGGATCCGAATCGCTGTCGTTCTCGGCCAGACACGCAGCGTATCGCTGATTCCTGCAAAATCCTGTTTAAGGAATGATGTAGCGAAGAAGCTCGCAACCGGCCACTCCTCGGGCGCGCTGCCGGGCAAACGCCATACGGTGTCCGCGCGATAGATCGAGTCCGTATTGGGGAGGTAGGCGTCATAACCAAACTCGTATCGTACGATGAGGCTCATCGTCACGAATACGGAGATACCCAACGCGAGCCCCGCGATGTTGATCGCCGTATATAACTTTTGTCGTGCAAGAGTGCGCGTTACTGCACGCATTAACCCTCCAGACATCGTATCGGGCGTTGCTTCAGGGGGTTGTTTCATTCCTATCAAGGGGAATTGTAGAAAATGTGCATACGTTTCTGTCAAGAATAAAATGTTTTTATTGCAGGGGCGAGCAGTCATTCGTGATGAAAATTGCGCACCTTACGCGCTATCTTTGCGTTTTTATGGTGGCTACACTTTTTGGTGATGCTTCCTTTGCATTCTGAACGACGGGCCACCTTGGAATTGATGGAGGCCATTTCTGCTGACGTTCTCGCCCGGACGGTGCGTCTGGATCTGGACCAGACGGGCGAACGCCCGTCGAGAGCGGCAACAGACTGGCGTTCCGGCGGAAACGGTCGATCGGCTCCACGCATTGGAGCGTACGGTCGGTGAACCGCGACGGCCGTCTAGACGACCGGTCTAATCCGCGCTATGGATCGGGGCATGAACGCCCCTCCAGCCCTTGGCCCGACCCGTGGCCAGGTCCACAACCCGGCCCATGGCGACACGCGGCAGCGCATCCTGGACACGGCCCGTCCGATCATCGGCGGGCGGGGATTTTCCGCTGTCGGCCTGAACGAGATCCTGGGTGCCGCCCAGGTCCCCAAGGGATCGTTCTATCATTATTTCGCGTCCAAGGAGGCATTCGGCGAGGCGCTGCTGGAGCGCTATTTCACCCAATACCTCGCGCGGCTGGACGTCGTGCTGGGCACGCCCGGCGCGCCGGCCGCCGACCGGCTGATGTCCTATTGGCAGGGCTGGCGCGAGGGCTATGTCAGCGGCGACATCTTCAGCCAGTGCCTGGCGGTCAAGCTGGGGGCCGAAGTCTGCGACCTGTCCGAGGGCATGCGGGCCATCCTGCAGGACGGCACCGGGCGGATCGTCGACCGCCTGGCACGCTGCATCGATGACGGGCGGCGGGACGGCTCGCTGGTGCTTGCCGAGCGGAAGGGCGCCGATCCGGGGACCGCCGATCCGGGGGCCGTGCTGGCCATGTCCCTCTACCAGCTCTGGCTTGGTGCCACGCTGCTGGCCAAGTTCACCCGCGACCGCCGCCCGTTCGACGACGCGATGACGACGACGCAAAGGCTGCTGAACCTGGGCGCTGAACCCCGGGCGAACAATGCGGCGGTTTCGTAACATGACTGACGCCAAGATCGCCGAGGGATCAATCGTCGCATTCAAGGGAACTCTGGCCGCATGATGGATCACCCGTCATCTTCAACCGAAACGGTCGCCGAAACAGCCGCCGAAACGGCCGCCGCCTGGCGCGCGCGCTACGGCACCGACCTTGGCCCCGCCGAGGGGCTCGCCGCGCTGGACGCGCCGCTGCGCCAGATGCTGGCGCACCGCTCGGTGCGCGCCTATCGCGACCAGGCGGTCGATGACCGGCTGCTGGAAGGCGCCGTCGCGGCGGCGCAGTCGGCCTCGACCTCCTCGAACCTGCAATTATGGAGCGTGATCGCCGTTCGCGACGCGGGCACCCGGGCGCGCCTGGCCGAACTGGCGGGCGGGCAGGCGCATGTCGCGCAGGCGCCGCTGTTTCTGGCCTGGGTGCTGGACCTGTCGCGCCTGCGCCGGCTCGGCCGGGCGCAGGGCGTGCCCACCGGCGGGCTGGATTATCTCGAAGGCTTCGTCCTGGGCGCGGTGGATGTCAGCCTGGCGGCCCAGAACGCGGCCGTTTCGTTCGAGAGAAACGGGCTGGGCCTGGTCTATATCGGCGGCATGCGCAACCACCCCGAGGCGGTGGCCGAATTGCTGGGCCTGCCGCCCGCCGCCATGGTGCTGTTCGGCATGTGCGTGGGCTACCCCGAGCCCGCCGAACTGCCGCCGGTCAAGCCGCGCCTGCCGCAGGCCGCCGTCCTTCATCGCGAACGCTACGACAGCGGCGCGGAAGCGGACATCATCGCGGCCTATGACGCGATCTTCACCGGTTCGGACAGCGCGCGGGCGCGGGGGGCGCGGCCCTGGTCACACGGGGCCGTTCACCGCATGCGCGGGCCCGAGGCGCTCAGCGGCCGCGACCGGCTGCGCCAGGCCCTGCACGCGCTGGGCTTTCCGCTGGCCTGACGCATCGTTTCCCCCAACCGTATATCTGGATTGGAGAATTCTCATGCCGACTCCCAAATTATTCGAACCGGTGACGATCGACGGGCTGACCCTGCCCAACCGGATCGTCATCGCGCCGATGTGTCAATATTCGGCCACTGACGGCCGCATGAACGACTGGCATCTGATCCATCTGGGCGGCCTGGCCCAGTCGGGCGCCGGCCTGCTGACGATCGAGGCGACGGCGGTCCTGCCCGAAGGGCGGATCACCTATGCCGATGTCGGGCTGTGGGACGATGCGACCGAGGCCGCAATGCGCCGCACGCTGGCGGGGGTCCGCCAATGGTCCGGCATGCCGGTCGCGATTCAGCTTGCCCATGCCGGGCGCAAGGCATCGACCGAAATTCCGTGGAAGGGCGGGCGGCACATCCCGCCCGGCACCCCGCAAAGCTGGCAGACCGTGGCGCCATCCGCCGTGCCCTATACCGACGGCGACAACGCCCCCATGGCGCTGGACCGCGACGGCATGCGGCGGGTGCGCGACGCCTTCGCGGCAGCGGCGAAGCGCGCCGCGGCGCTGGGCATCGACGCGGTGCAGATCCATGCCGCGCACGGCTACCTGCTGCATCAGTTCCTTTCCCCGCTGGTCAATCGCCGCGACGATTCCTATGGCGGCAGCCTGGAAAACCGGCTCCGCTTCCCGCTGGAGGTCTTCGACGCGGTGCGGGATTCCTTCACCGGCGGGCCGGTGACGGTACGCGTCTCCGGCACCGACTGGGTCGAGGGCGGTTGGGACATCGAACAGACCATCGCGCTGGCTCGGGCACTCGAATCCCGGGGGTGCAGCGCCATCCATGTCTCCAGCGGCGGCCTCAGCCCGCTGCAGCGCATCCCGGTGCATCCGGGCTATCAGGTGCCGCTGGCCCGCGCCGTCAAGGCCGAAACGAAGATGCCCGTCGTGGCGGTCGGCCTGATCACCGGCTACGAGCAGGCCGAGGCGATCGTCGCCAACGGCGAGGCCGACATGATCGCCCTGGCGCGCACCGTTCTGTACGACCCGCGCTGGCCCTGGCACGCGGCGGCGCATCTGGGCGGCCACGTCACGGCGGCCAGCCAGTATCTGCGCTGCCAGCCGGCCATCCACCGCGACCTGTTCAAGCTGCCGGAATCGTAAGGCCGCAGGCCGCGTCCCGCGCACAGCGCCGGGACGCGGCCCCCATGCCGGCCTGTTCACTTTCCCGCCATTGGACGAGGAAATGTTCGCTTTCTCCTTCTCTGGACATATTTTGTAATAAATAAATTGTCTGGTCCGATTTCCGTGTCGCAACGGCAGGTCGCAAGAGAAGGAAAACGCGCTCATGAAACCATGCGGACTTGTCCTGGTGGCCCTTCTCCTTGCGGGATGCAGCGGTACGCCGCTGACGCCGCCGCTCGACATGACCGACGCTCAGAAGCAACAGGTGCGGCTGGTCCAGGACCGATATGCCCGCTGCGCGGCCCAGTACCCGCCCGCGATCGGCCATTACGCGCAATTGGCCGGATGCGAAAATAAGGCGGACACCGCCTTCGGAACGGCCACCGGCCTCGACCCGGCCGCGGTCGCCTATCTGACAAGCGCCCGGCAGAAGGCCGGCCTGCTGCGCGACGCCGGGCGGATCAGCGACGGCGACGCAAGCGCCATGCTGCTGGCCGCGACCAACCAGGCGCGCTCCAGGCTGATCGAAGACCATCAGGACGACGTGGCGCGGCGCCTGGCGAATTGCGTCACGGGCCTCTCCGGCCCCTATCTGGGCAGTCCCGGCCCGTTTTTATGGGGTTGGAGATACTGCCCCGGCAACTGACGAGAGCAGATCCCGTGAAGATGCTCGACAAAATAACAACATAGAGCATTTCCACTGAACCGGTGTTCAGTGGAAATGCTCGAGCAGGCGGCCGGCCGGCGGACCGCCGGCGGGACGGATTGCGGCTTGATCTTTTCCGCGCGGCGTCGCTGAATGGCGGGCGGTTCATGCACGAACATGCTGATCGAACTTCGAAAACGACAAGGGAAACCAGGCTCCCGCCGGGGGCCGCTGTTCTATGACGGTCAAACTGGACGAAAGCTGGAAGGCGGCGCTGGCATCGGAATTCGATGCGCCGTACATGCGGGCGCTGAAGGATTTCCTGCTGGCGGAGAAGAGCCGCGGCAAGGTGATCTTCCCCAGGGGCTCGGAATATTTCCGCGCGCTGGACCTGACCCCGCCGGACGCGGTCCGGGTCGTCATCCTGGGCCAGGACCCGTACCATGGTGACGGCCAGGCCCACGGCCTGTGCTTCAGCGTGCGGCCCGACATCCGCATCCCGCCCTCGCTGGTCAATATCTACAAGGAAATCCACAGCGACCTGGGGATTCCCCCCGCCCGCCACGGCTATCTCGAATCCTGGGCGAAGCAGGGGGTGCTGTTGCTGAACAGCGTGCTGACCGTCGAACGCGCCAGCGCCGCCTCGCACCAGGGCAGGGGCTGGGAACGCTTCACCGACGCGGTGATCGCCCGCGTCAATGACGGCCCCGCGCCGGTCGTCTTCATGCTGTGGGGCGCCTACGCCCAGAAAAAGGCCGCCTTCGTCGATCAGTCGCGGCACCTGGTGCTGAAGGCCCGGCACCCGTCGCCCCTGTCGGCGCATAGCGGCTTCTTCGGCTGTCGCCATTTTTCCCAGGCCAACGCCTTCCTGGCCCGCAACGGGCTGGCGCCGATCGACTGGGCCCTGCCGGACGTCGCGCAGCCCGCCTGACGCGGGGGCCGATCCGGGGATTACGTCACCGCGTTCTCCCGCCGGCCCAACATGTCGAGGCGTGCGATGTCGGCCTCGTCCAGCCATCCATGCGCCCGCATATCGGCCAGAATCCAGTCCAACCCGATCCAGTCCAGCCCGATCCGTCCCGATCCGATCCGATCCGCCGCGCCGTCGCCGAACACCATGCGATCGGTCCCCGGCCGGCCGGGCATGACGGCCCGCGTCGCGCGCAGCGGCAGGGCCAGTCCCCCCTCCGCCAGCGGGGCGGCCAATTGTGCCGCGATCGCGTCGCCGCGGGCCGGGTCCATGCACAGCCCGATCGCCGCCCGCAGCGCCCCCAGCAGCCCCGGCACCGCCTGGGCATGCGGCGCCGCCCAGCGATCGGTCAGGGCGAAGGATTTCTCGATATGGCCCGGACAGACCGATTCCGACCCGGCCACGGCAAAGCCCAACCCTTGCAGGCAGGCATCCTCCCCCCAGGGCGGCCCGGCGCAGAACCCGTCGATGGCGCCGTCCCGCAGCGCGTCGGTGATGCGGTCGGGCGGCATGACCACGATCTCGGTGTCGTCCTCGGCCGAAACGCCGATCGCCTTCAGGAACCGGGTCAGGATCAGCAGGTGCGTCGAATAGATATGCACCACCGCCAGTTTCGGGCGGCGGCCGATGCCCGCGCGCCAGGTCTCGAACGCCCGCCGCCCCGCCGGACCCGGCGTCCACATCAGATCCGGCCGCGCCGCGCCGCGCAGCACGACCATGTTGCCGCCGCGGCTGACCGGCAGCGCCAGGCGCAGCCCGATATCCCGCCCCCGCTGCCCCAGCGCGGTCATGATCGCCAGCGGCGGAAAGATCAGCGCGGCATCCAGCCCGTTCCAGGCCAGCCCGTCGGCGATATTGGCCCAGGACGGCGCCACCACGATCTCGGCGTCGATCCCGTGCCGCGCGAACAGCCCGGCATTCCGCGCGACCAGGACCGGCGCGCTGTCGGCCAGGCGCAGCAACCCGATACGGATGGTCTGGGTCATGTCAGGTCGTCCTCGGAAGGCTCGCGCCGGGCGCGAAGATACTCCGCCGCGATGTCGGCGATCTTGCGGGATTGCCGCATCGCCCGCCGCCGCAGCCAGCGATAGGCCTCGGCCTCGCCGCACCGTTCGGCCTGCATGAAGACCTTCTTGGCGCGGTCGATCGTCTCGCGCTCCGACAATGTCTTGCGCACGGCATGCAGTTCGTTCTGCGTCTGGCGGAACCGGCTGTAAAGCGCGATCGCCGCGCGCAGCAGCGGCTTGACGTCGCGCGGCGGCGTGTCCAGCACGTTATAGGAACAGATCCCGGCCTCGAACGCATCCTCCATCAGGCGCACGTCGTCCTCGTCCACGAACAGGGCGATGGGGCGCTCCAGCCCGGAATCCGACAGCGCCCGTACGCTGTCCAGCGCGTCGCGGTCGGCGCGCGACATGTCGACCAGCACGATGTCGGGCGCATGGGCGCGCACCGCGTCGATCAGCGACGTGCCGGCGGCCAGGCGCACGACGTCCAGCGACGGATCCGCGCGCAGAATGTCCGACAGGGCATTCGCCCGTCGTGAATTCTCATCGGCCAGCAGGATCTTCATCGTACCGCTTGTTCCGATCGCGCATCGTCCGTCAATACACGTCTCGCAGATAGCGGCCCGCCCGCGCAAGCCTGGCCAGGTAATCGTCGGCGCCCGCCGCCGGCATGCCGCCATGGCGGGCGATGATCCGCCGCAGCGCGCTGTCGACGTCCCGCGCCATGCGCGCCGCGTCGCCGCAGACATACAAAATGGCGCCGTCGCGAATCCACGCCCATAATTCCGCGCCGGCCTCCTCCATCCGGTCCTGGACATAGATCCGCTCGGGCTGGTCGCGCGAAAACGCGGTATCCAGCCGGGTCAGGCAGCCCTGGTCCAGGAACGCCTCCAGTTCCTCGCGGTAATAGAACCCGCTCTCCGCATGGCGCTCGCCGAAGAACAGCCAGTTGCGTCCGGCGGCGCCGCGCGCCGCACGCTCGTGCAGAAAGCCGCGGAACGGCGCGATCCCGGTGCCGGGGCCGATCATGACGATCGGCGCCGCATCGTCCGGCAGGCGGAAATGCGACGTCGCCTGGATGAACACCGGCACCGCGCCGCCCGCCTCCAGCCCGGCCAGCCAGGTCGAGCAGACCCCGGGATACGGGTCGCGACTGACCCCCATCGTCAACTGCACGACATCCGGACTGACCAGCGGGGACGAGGCGATGGAATAAAGCCGCGGCTGCATCCGCCGGAACAGCCCCGGCACATCCTGCGGCGTCACCTCCAGCGTCGTCCCGGCCAGCAGGTCGGGCAGGAAACCGCCGTCCTCCCGCCCCAGGCGCGCCAGCATGGCCGGCAGCGGACGCGACAGGTCCAGGTGCCGGCGCAGCGCGTCGGCCAGCCCCACCGTGCCGTGGCCGCGCAGCACGATCGTCTCGTCCGCCCGCAGGCGCAGCGCCGCCAGCACGCAGGCCACGATCGCCGCGTCATTGCAGGGCCAGACGCCCAGCGCATCGCCCGGCTGGTACGTCAAGCCCGTGCCGGACAGATCCAGTCCGATCAGGCGCGTATCCTTCCCGGCATCCACGCCCCCCAGCCTGCGATTCTGGCACAGCCGGGCGATGGCCGGCCGGTCGCGCCCGATCCCGGCGGGCGCATCGGCCCGGACCGCCACGGCCGGCGCACGCTCCGCGGCCGGCGGGGCGGCATCCCGGCCCAGCCGGGCCAGGACCTGATGCCGCCAGGCATCGACCACGTCGGCGTAGTCCGGCTCGCAATCCGTCCGCTCCAGCAGCGCGGTGCTGCCCAGCTCGCTCAGCCGCCGGTCCAGCGCCCGGCCGAAGCCGCAGAAACTGGCATAGGACGAATCCCCCAGCGCCAGCACCGCATGCGACAGGCCCGGCAGCAAGGCGGTGCGGGCCCGCAGCCCGTCCCAGAACGCGGTCGCGCAATCGGGCGGATCGCCGTCGCCGAACGTCGACACCACGAAGATCGCCGCGCCCTCGGCCAGCGCATCGGCCCCGCACTGGTCCAGGCACGCCGCCGCGACCTCGTATCCGGCCTCGCGCAGCCACAGCGCGATCTCCTGCGCCAGCGCCTCCGCCCGTCCGGTCTGCGACGCCCACCACAGCGACAGGCGGGGTCTGCCCGCGTCCGGCGCGGCCGCCGCATGGTCCCGGGCGCGGGAATACAGGCCGGCCAGCAGCCCGTTCACCCGCGCGCGCTGCGCGGCCGCCAGCGGCGCGCCGGCCGGGACGACCGGAACGTCGCCGGCCGGCGGCGTCAGGCGCAGCCCTTCCAGAAACCCGCCCAGCCAGGCACGCGCCTCGGCGGACAGGGCGGGCGCGTCCGTCTCGGCCAGGCCCAGATGGGCCGCCAGGCGGGGCAGGGTCATGTCGATCTCGTCCTGTGCGGGGGCTGATATCGTCGCGGCCGGCTCCGCCGGGGATGGGGCGGCCGGCCGGGCGGCGCGGGCCAGCATGACGGCGCAGATCTTGTATCCGGGCTGCAGCGATATCGGATCGACCGCGTCCGGCGTCAGCGCATTGACCGCCAGTTCGGCGCCGAACCGGTCGTTCCAGTGGAATGGGGCGAAGCAGGTGCCGGGCGCCACCCGGTCCGACAGCCGGGCCGGCAGCACGGCGCGCCCCCGGCGCGAGCGGATTTCCACCTGGTCGCCCTCGACAATCTCCAGCCGCGCCGCGTCCGTGGGCGCGATTTCGACGAACGGCCCGGGATTCAGCCGGTTCAGCCCCTCGACCCGCCCGGTCTTGGTCAGCGTGTGCCATTGGTGCTGCAACCGGCCGCTATTGAGCACGAACGGAAAATTCGCATCCGGCCAGTCGCCCGACGGCATATGGGGCCGGGGGTGGAAGACCGCCCGCCCGTCCGGCATCGGAAAGACCGGCAGCCCGCCCGCTTGCGGCACATAGCGGATCGGATGCCGTGCGGCCTGGTCGCCGGGCGGGCAGGGCCATTGCACCGGCCCCGCGCGCAGCCGCGCATGGCTGATGCCTGAAATGTCGTAGCCGGTGGCCGGATTGGCGAACCCGCTGGCCTCGGCGAACACGTCGGCGGCCGAGGCGAAGTCGAACCCCTCGGCAAACCCCATGGCGCGCGCCACGCGGGCGATGATGTCCCAGTCGGCCAGCGCCTCGCCGGGCGGGGCAACCGCCTGCCGCGCCAGGGTCAGGGTGCGGTCGGAATTGACCTGCACGCCGTCCGCCTCGGCCCACAGCGCGCCGGGCAGCAGGATGTCGGCATGGGCCCCGGTCTCGCTGTCGTCATAGGCATCCTGCACGATCACCAGCTCGGCGGCCCGCAGGGCGGCGACGACCCGGGCCCGGTTCGCCACCGTGGCGACCGGGTTGGTGCAGATGATCCAGCAGGCACGGATCGCGCCGCGCGCCATGGCGTCGAACATCGCGATCGCGCCATCGCCGCCGGCCTCGCGGATCGTGCCGGCCGGCAGGCCCCATCGCGCCTCGGCAAAGGCCCGGTCGGCCGCCACCAGCGCCGAACGCTGCCCCGGCAGGCCAGGCCCCATATAGCCCATTTCCCGCCCGCCCATCGCGTTGGGCTGCCCGGTCAGCGAAAACGGCCCGGCGCCGGGGCGGCAGATCGCGCCGGTCGCCAGGTGCAGGTTGCACACCGCGTTGGTGTGCCAGGTGCCCGCGACGCTCTGGTTCAGCCCCATCGTCCACAGGCTCAGCCACGCGCCGGCCTCGGCGATCCAGCGCGCGGCGGTCTCGATGTCGGCCTGCGCCAGGCCGGTCACCGCCGCAACATGTTCGGGCGTATAGGGCGCCAGGAAATCGGCCATCGCCTCCCACCCCCGCGTCGCGGCTTCGATGAAGGCCGGATCGACCGCACCCTCGCGGACCAGCAGGTGCAGCAGCCCGTTCAGCAGCGCCAGGTCCGTCCCGGGCCGAATCTGCAGGAACAGGTCGGCCTTGTCGGCGGTCGCCGTCCGGCGCGGATCGACCACGATCAGCCGCGCCCCCGCCCGCTTGCGGTCCAGCAGCCGCAGGAACAGGATCGGATGGCAATCCGCCATGTTCGCGCCGATGACGAAGAACAGGTCGGTGCAGTCGAAATCCTCATAGCTGCCGGGCGGCGCATCGGCGCCCAGCGACGATTTGTAGCCCGCGCCGGCGGCGGCCATGCACAGGCGCGAATTGGATTCGATGTGCCGGGTGCGGATGTACCCCTTGGCCAGCTTGTTGGCCAGATATTGCGCCTCCAGCGACATCTGGCCCGAGACGTACAGTGCGATCGCATCCGGCCCGTGCGCATCCAGGATCCGCCGCAGGCGCGACGCGGTCTCGGCGATCGCCGCCTCGGTGGCGACGGGCAGGGCGGGCCCGCCGCGCGCGGCGCGCCGTCGCGCCCCATCCAGCCGCGACGGCGCCGCGATCGGCCTGTCGCAGGAACTGCCCTTGGTGCACAGACGTCCGCCATTGGCCGGATGCGCCGTATCGCCGCGCACCCGGGCGATGCGGCCATCCTCCACCTCCATCACGACGCCGCAGCCGACGCCGCAATAGGGACAGGTCGTGCGGATCTCCTGCCGCGCCATGCTCAGGCCGGGATCAGGTCCGGCGCCGTCTCAGGCACGCGGGCGCGGATTTCCACCTTGCCGTCCGCCAGGCGGGCATCCCAGGTCCGCAGGCGCTGCGACGCATCCTCCAGGCACACCCCGTCGACCAGGCGGAAATGCTGCTTGTACAGCGGCGACGCCACCACGATCTGCCCCTTCAGGTCGCCCACGATCCCGCGCCCGATGACATTGGCGCCCGAGAACGGGTCATGATTGTCCACGGCATAGACCCGGGCCGCCACGCCGCCCTCGGCCGGCAGGTAGAACAGCGCGACCTGCGCCCCGTCATGCCAGGCGACGACGCCCGAGCGCGCCACCAGGTCGCCCTCGGCGCACAGCGCGGTCCACGCCGCCGGTCCGGCGCCGGTCGCCGCCCGCGGCAGGTTGTCGGCCGGCTTGACCTGGTCGCGCTCCGGCACGGTGCGGACATTCGGGTCCGGGCGGGCATCATTGACGAAGGTGCGGAAGCGCTTCAGCTTTTCCCGGTCGCTCAGCACGTCGCGCCATTCGCAGTGATAATTGTCCACCACCGCCTGCATCTGCTGCTCCAGCTCGGCGCAGAGGCCCAAACTGTCATGGATGACGACGTCCTTCAGAAAATCCAGCCCGCCATCCAGGTTCTCCCGCCACACCGACGTGCGCTGCAGCCGGTCGGCGGTGCGGATATAGAACATCAGGAACCGGTCGATATATTTCACCAGCGTCTCGGAATCCAGGTCCGTGGCGAACAGCTCGGCATGGCGCGGGCGCATCCCGCCATTGCCGCACACATACAGGTTCCAGCCATTTTCGGTGGCGATCACGCCGACATCCTTGCTCTGCGCCTCGGCGCATTCGCGGGTGCAGCCCGAGACCGCGAATTTCAGCTTGTGCGGCGACCGCAGGCCCTTGTAGCGGTTTTCCAGGTCCAGCGCCTTGCCCACGCTGTCCTGCACGCCATAGCGACACCACGTGCTGCCGACACAGGATTTCACGGTGCGGGTCGATTTTCCGTAGGCATGGCCGGTCTCGAACCCCGCATCCAGCAATTCGCCCCAGATATCCGGCAATTGATGCAACTGCGCGCCGAACAGGTCGATCCGCTGCCCGCCGGTAATCTTGGTGTACAGGCCGTATTTTTTTGCGACCTCGCCCAGAACGATCAGCCGCTCGGGCGTGATCTCGCCGCCCGCGATGCGCGGTACCACCGAATAGGTGCCGTTCTTCTGCATGTTGGCCATGAACGTGTCGTTCGTGTCCTGCAACGGGATATGGGCCGGATCGGTGATCGGCTTGTTCCACGCCGACGACAGGATCGACCCCACCGCCGGCTTGCAGATGTCGCAGCCCAGCCCGCCATTGCCGTGGCGCGCCATCAGGTCCTCGAAGGTGCGGATGCCCTGCACCCGCACCAGCGAATAAAGCTCCTGCCTGGTATGGGAAAAATGCTCGCACAGGCTGCGATCGACGGTGATCCCCCGCGCGGTCAGCGCGCCCTCGAACACGCTCTTCAGCAATGCCGCGCAGCCGCCGCAGCCGGTGCTGGCCCTGGTGGCCTGCTTCAGCGTGCCCAGATCGCCGCAGCCCTGGTCGATGGCGTTGCAGATCGCGCCCTTGGTCACGTTATGGCACGAACAGATCGTCGCGCCGTCGGGCAGGGCGTCCGCGCCCAGCAGCGGCGCGCCCTCGCCGCGCGGCAGGATCAGCGCGGCGGGATCGGCCGGCGGCCTGATGGCGTTCTGCACATAGTGCAAGATCGTATCGTAATAGGAATTGTCGCCCACCAGCACCGCGCCGGTCACCCGCGTGCCGTCGGCCGACAGTACCAGCCGGCGATACGATCCCTCGGCCTCGCCGATAAAGCGATAGCTGCTCGATCCCTCTTCGGCCCCGTGCGCGTCGCCGATCGACCCGACATCGACGCCCAGCAGCTTCAGCTTGGTGGACATGTCCGCGCCGGTAAAGGCCGCGTCCTCGCCGGCCAGCACGGCGGCGGCGGTGCGCGCCATCGTATAGCCGGGGGCTACCAGCCCGAAGACCCGGTCCCGCCAGGCCGCACATTCGCCCACCGCGAAGATATGCGGGTCCGAGGTACGGCACTGGTCGTCGACGGCGATGCCGCCCCGGCTGCCGATCGCCAGCCCGCACTCCCGCGCCAGCCGGTCCTGCGGGCGGATCCCGGCGGAAAACACCACCAGGTCGGTTTCCAGCCATGTCCCGTCGGAAAAGTTCAGACGATGGCGAAGGGTTTCACCGGCCGCGATCTCGCTGGTCACATGGGCGGTCCGCACTTCGATCCCCAGCGATTCGATCCGCCGGCGCAGGGCGCGGCCGCCCTCGTCGTCCAGTTGCACCGGCATCAGCCGCGGGGCGAATTCCACCACGCAGACCTCCAGCCCCAGCGCCTTGACCGCGTTGGCCGCTTCCAGCCCCAGCAGCCCGCCGCCGATGACCACGCCGTGGCGCGCCCCCTGCGCCGCGGCGCGGATCATGTCCAGATCGTCCAGCGTGCGATAGACCAGGCCGGCGGTACCGCTGTTGCCGGGCACCGGCGGCACGAAAGGCGTCGATCCCGTCGCGATAATCAGCGATTCATAGGCAAAGCTGCCGCCATCGGTCTCGATGGTCCTGGCCGCGCGGTCGATGCGGTTGACCATCGCCCCCAGATGCAGCGTCATGCCATGCGCGTCGTGGAAATCCTCCTCGTGCAGCCGCAGCGCCAGCGCGTCCTGCCCGGTCATGTAGTCGGTCAGGTGCACCCGGTCATAGGCATGGTGCAGTTCGGCGCCGAAGACGTGGATCCGATGCGTCTCGTGCAATCCCTGGGTCACAAGCTGCTCGGCGCAATAATGCCCGACCATGCCGTTGCCGATGACGATGATGTTGTTTTGTCTGCTCATGATTCTCTGCTCCCGGCCCATCCCGATCAGAATGTGAAATCCATCGTCTGCATATAGAACGCGCCGTCCCGCGCCCCGGCCCTGTGCATGCCCTGCGATGCCGCGAAGCCCGCGATGTCGTGGGTCCATGTCCAGTGCGGCGCGAAACGCCACGCCAGTTGCGCCTGCGGGATGGCGCCGATGAAGCCGCCGGACAAATTGTTCCGCCAGCCATAGATCCGCCCCGTGCCATAAACCGCGTCCTGCGTGCTGGCGCGCCAGAACAGCGGAACATGCAGCCTGAAATGCACTGTCCTGCTCAAGGATAGATCGGAAACGGGTCCGACGCCGACCAGATTCTGCGATGTCAGAGACAGGGTGACGTCATTGTAATAGGGCAGCGGGAAATAGGGCGTGGCGAACGTGCCCACGGCACCGTCCCGGCTGCGATACGAACCGCCGGAAAACAGATCGGCCTGCACCCCCAGCGCCGGCCTGGCCGGCAGGTCCGGACGGCTGTACAGCACCGACCCGTTGACCGCATAGGCCCGCACCGGCCGGGTCGGCCCCGCATTCTTCGCCGGCCTAAATTGGCCCCCCTGGAACACGCCGGTCAAATCCAGCTTGACCGGGCCGGCATTGCCCCACAGGCGCAGCCCGACATTGTCGCGCCGCGTCGAACCCGCTTCGGCCCCGCCCGGCGTGGCGGTGGGAATGGCGGCAGGCGCGCCCCCGTACAGATAGCCGATGAAGAACAGATCGGCGAAAACCTGGCTCTTGCGGCCCAGCAGGGTAAAGCCCGGCAGCGCGGTCGCGCCATAGGCGCCGTACATCCGCGCATTATAGTTCGTGCCGTCCGAAAACGCGCCGACCGGCAGCTTGTCGGTCTGCATGAAATCGAACAAATCGAGGCGGAAACGCGACCAGACCGCATAGCCGCGAAACCCGTCCCAGGTCTGCTGGACATTGGTCAGGTCGCGCGCCGACTGCATCGAAACCGGCGCGTCCAGGAACACCTGCCGCCCGCCGATCACCCCGGCGCGGGCCCCCAGCACCGTACCCGTCACCTCCAGGATACCCTGCTGCAGGTCCGGCCGCTCGCGCTGCGTCCCGGTCTGGTAGCCGTATGAGTTCGATCCCCCCGCCGCGCCGTACAGGAATTCGGCATAGGCCCGGACATGCGCGCCCAGATGCAGGTCGGCGCCATATTGGCTGCGCAGCAGCACGCGGCTGGCGTCGGTCTTGCCCGCCATGCCGATCAGAGGCCGGTTCTCGAAGACATAGCGCAGCCGTTCCTCGCCGCTCAGCGTCAGCCAGATATCGCCCTTGTCGGTCAGCGGGATGTATTTCAGCCGGTTGAACCAGTCCCGGCGGCGCTGCGCGGGCGGCGCCCCGGCTAGGTCGCGCCAGTCCTCGGCCCAGCGGACCTGGCCATAGCCCGCCACGGTGCCGAACCCCGCCGCCGCGCCATTGCCGGCATTGAACACCCCCCAATCCGTCGCATGCCGACGGGGCAGGAGGGCCGGCCGGACGGCCACCCGGCCAGGCTGCACCCGGCCAGACTGCGTCCCGGCGGACTGTATTCCGACAGACTGTTTTCCGGAAGATTGGGCCTGGGCGGACTGAGTCAGCACCATCCCGGCCAACAGGCCGCCGCGCACGCCACCCACAGCGCGGGCGGCCAAGGTGGGGAGAACCAGGGCGGGGAGGTTTCGTACGATGCAGGGCGGACGGATATCCGTCATGAACCAGGTCTTTCAGCGCCATGGCGCGTCGGCGCGACGACCCGCCTCGGGTCGATCACAGCCAATGAGAGGAAAGGAACAGCCGACAGGCCGGGGGGTCAGATCGCGGCGGTCGTGCGCTCGCCCGCGTCCGCCATGGCGGACGTGGGCGACCAGCGGCGCTTGCAGGCCAGCACGCAGGCCAGGGCCGCGCCGGCAATGGCGGCGAAGGCCAGAAAGCCCGGACCATAGGAACCGGTCGCCTGCCGCGCCGCGCCCAGCGACGATGCCAGATAGAACCCGCCGAACCCGCCGCTCATCCCCACCAGCCCGGTCAGCACGCCGACCTTGTGCGGAAAGCGCGCCGGCACCAGTTGGAACACCGCGCCATTGCCCAGCCCCAGCGCGATCATGCCCAGGAAAAAGGCGGGAAACGCCAGGTAGATCGACGGCAATCCCGTCCCGATGGCCCCGAACACCAGCCCCGCCGCGGCATAGATCAGCGTCAGCGCCCGCATGCCGCCGATCCGGTCGGCCAGCGCCCCGCCCAGCGGCCGCACGAACGACCCGACAAAGACGACCAGGGCCGTGCAGGTGCCCGCGACGGCAGGCGGCAGCGCGTACTGGTCGTTGAAATAGATGGTCAGGAACGAGGCCAGCCCGACGAACCCGCCGAAGGTGACGCTGTAGAAGAACATCAGGCACCAGCAATCCGCCGACCGCAGCACCGGCCACCAACCGGATATCCCGGGCGAAACCGGCCGCTGCGCAGGTTCGCGCGCCAGCAGCAGGAAGGCCGCCAGCACCCCGGTCAACGGCAGCGTGGCCAGTCCGATCACGTTCACCCAACCGACCAGAATCGCCAGTCCCGGCGCGAACAGCGACGCCAGCGCCGTGCCCGAATTCCCGGCCCCGGCAATGCCCAGCGCCGTCCCCTGGTAGCGCGGCGGATACCAGGCCGAGGCCAGGGGCAGCGCGATGGCGAATGACGCCCCGGCCACCCCCAACACCAGGGCGATGCCAAACATCGCGGCATAGCTGTGCGGCGCCAGCAGCCAGGCCAGGGCCAGACCGGCAATCACCAGAAGCTGGGCGCCGATGGCGACCCGGCGCGGGCCGAACAGGTCGACCAGCCCGCCGGCCACGACCCGGAAAGCCGCGCCGGCCAGCACCGGCGTGGCCACCAGCAGCCCTTTCTGCCCGGCATTCAGGTGCAGGTCATGGGAAATGGCGATGCCCAGCGGGCCCAGCAGCACCCACACCATGAACGAGACGTCGAAATACAGGAACGCGGCAAGCAGGGTCGGCGCATGGCCGGCCTTGAGGAATCCCTTGTCCACAATACGATCCCAGATGACGCGCGCCATCCGCGACATCATCGCCCCATGGGCCGGCGGATCGCCGTTGATCCACCCCGTGTCGTCCCGGCCTTCCCGGCCGCTTTCGTCCCGCCGCCGCTGACGGGATCGCTTGTTGCGTTTCTCAGCCTACAGGACGCAATAATATGATGTCAAAATGAATATGCGATGACATTGTGGTCCCAAAATATTACGTTTTGCTCATGTCGCGGGCACATCCGCGAACCGGCCATGCCGCATATTTAACATAGTAATATAGTGAATTAATAAACAACGATAATGCGTGTTGATTTGAATCAACAACGGTGCTCTACGATCGTTATCGACAATCTATCCGAGCATCGTACCGACCGTGGCGCATATCCAACGCATTCATCCAGCTCTCTTTCCTTCGGCCACGATCCTGCTCTGCATGTGCATTCCGGCCCGGGCACCTGCCGCTGATACGGCCCGGACAACCGCGCCGGTCGCGATTCAGCATGACGGCAAGCAGGCCACCGGCCCCGTGTCGCGCCCGCCCATCCAGACCTTTCCCCATGCCGGCCCGGTCGGCCAGCCCCGTCGCCTCACCCCGGCGCAGCTCGCCGCCCCGACCTCGACCCATGGGCCGTGGGGCGTGTTCAATGCCGGCAACGGCGAATCCGCGGGCTTCGGCCCGATCGGGCGCTACGGCGTCAATCCGGCCGCCGAAAACTGGCAATATCTGCGCAACCCCCACCTGCATGACGACCCGTTCGACGCGTTGAAATTCATTCCCCTCAACCGCTCGGGCACCATCTGGCTCACCTTCTCGGGCGAAACCCGGGTGCGCAACTGGTTCGAACAGCGCCCGAATCTCGGCACCCGCAGCCCCAATGATTCCGGTCGGATGTCCATCCGCAACCTCTATGGCGCCGATCTGCATCTCGGCGAGCATGTGCGGCTGTTCACGCAGTTGATCAACGCCGATTCCGCCGGCTGGTCCGCCTATGGCTACAATACGACCTATCGCAAGCGCCTGGACGTGCAGCAGGCATTCCTGGAACTGACGGGGCGCGTCGCCGGGGCGCATGCCGGGTTCATCTTCGGGCGCCAGCAATTCCTCGATGCGCCATCCTATATCCTCTATGCGCGCGAGACACCTTCGGTGCCCCTCTCATGGAACGGGTTCCGGACCTACGCCTTCTGGCCGCGCATCCGCATCGACGCCTATGATTTCGTGCAGACGAACGATTCCTACACGTCCATGTTCCGCGATACCGAAAATTACCAGAACCGGCTTTACGGTTTCAACACGACCTGGGCGCCGGGCCCGATCGCGGTCGGCCGCGAACGGATGCAGAGCTTCCTGGACCTGTTCTATATCGGCTACAAGCTGGCCGGCAGCGCCGCCGCGATCCCGACGGCGACCAAATCCGCATCCGGTGCCACCACGCGCAATAATTTCGGCTTCCGCTGGCACGGCTCGGCGCCCTCCTTCGAATTCTCGGTCGGCGGCGTGTGGCAGGGGGGCACGTTCAACTACGCCACCACCAACCGCGCCCGCGACGTCAGCGCGTTCGCGGTGAATTCCATCATCGGCTATCGCCACACGCCGTCGCCGCTGCATCCGTTCATGGGCGTGCAGGCCGACATCTATTCAGGCGGCGACGCCGCCCCGACCAGGGGCACGGTCGGGACCTACATCGCCCCCTACAGCCCACAGACCAACTATCTGGACACCACGACCTATATCGCGCCCTCCAATCTGGTCAGCCTCTCGCCGGTGCTGCGAATCACGCCGCGCGATTATGTCAGCTTCCAGCTCAAGGCCCCCTTCATGTGGCGCGAGGACGCCAACGCGCCGATCTTCACCTCGTCGGCGCGCTATACTTTCCCCCGGCCCTATAATGGCGGCTTCATCGGGGTGGTGCCGCAGGCGGCGCTTTCGCTGCAGTTGAACCGCCATCTGAACTGGACGCAATATGTCGCCCGCTTCGTCACGTCGAACGGGCTGAAGGCGGCCGGCGCGTCCGACGGAACCTATTACCAGTCCAATTTCGTGTTCCGGTTCTGAAACGCAGCCTTCCGCGCCGCCCTCCTACTCGCTTGGGGGCGACCGGGGGCGGAATTTGACGCCCGCCCGCCATCCTGCCTAAAGCATGGTCCGAATCCTGCGCGCGGGGGGCGACATGCTGGGGGCGAAACCGACCGCACGGACCGAACGGATCGCCGTCTCCCTTCGTCATCGCCTGCTGCAACGGGCACGGCATCTGGCGGAAAGGATACCGGCTTCACTGCCGGCTCCCGGGCGCGCCCTGGCGCGGCACGGCCTGCGTCTCGCCTATTGGATCGCGACACCCCGGCTGACCGGGGCCCGTCTCGCGGCCATGCGCCGCCGGCTGGACGAGGTGCTGGCCGATCGGGCCGTCCGTCGAATCGCCCCCCTGCGCCACCTGGCCCGCCACCCCGCATCCTGCCATCCTGCACAGGGCGGTCATTATGTGTTGCAGGCCGCGCCGGCCGGCTATGTCTACGTGCCCCGTGCCCGGCCGCCCGACTTCGCCGAACGCCTGGCGGCGCTGGCCGGGATTTCCTTTTCCGTCGTCGCGCCGGCCGGCTGGGGGGCGCCCGAGGCGACGGCAGGGATGATCGCATCGGTCACGGCGCAATGGTTTCCCCATTGGACGCTGATCCTGGCCGGACCCGCCGAAACCATGCCCCCGACCGCGCATCCGCAGATCACGACCCTGCATGTGCCGGCCGGCGGCCGGATCGCGGCGATCAACGCGGCGATCCGCCGGGCGGAGGGCGATTTCGTCGTGCTCCTCGACCCCGACCAGGAGCTGACGCCGGATTGTCTCTACGCCTTCGCGACCCGCATCGCCGCCGGCGACGCGGAGTTCCTGTATGCCGATGAAGACAGGATCGACCCGGACGGCGGTTACACGCAGCCATTTTTCAAACCGGACTGGTCGCCGGACACGCTGCTCAGCCTGCCTTATACCGGCCGGGTCAGTTGCATCCGCCGCAGCCTGCTGCATCGCACCGGGCCGCTGCGCGAGGAACATGAAGGGGCCGAACATTGGGACCTGGCGCTTCGCGTGACCGAACAGACCCGGCATATCGGCCATGTTTCCCAGATATTGTTCCATGACCGGCATCCGCCCGACCGGCCTCCATGCCGCAACGCCGGCCGCAAAACCCGCCAGGACGCGTTCCGCCGCCGCGGCCTGGCGGCCATGATCGAACCGATCGCCCAGGCCCCCTGCCACGATCGGGTCCGATACGCCGTGCGCGGCACGCCGCTGATTTCGATCGTCATCCCCACGCGCGACAACGGCCCGGTCCTCGCGCGCTGCATCGCATCCCTGGCGCGCGCGTCCTGGCGCCATGTCGAAATCGTCATTCTCGATAACGGGTCGGCCGATCCCGAAACGCTGAACATCCTGTCCGGCCTTGACGAACGGACCGATATCCGCGTCATCCGTCACGACGCGCCGTTCAATTTTTCGGAACTCAACAATATCGGCGCGCGGCAGGCGCGTGGCGACATCCTGCTGTTCCTGAACGACGATACCGAATTGCACACGGCCGACGCGCTCGATCGGATGGCGGGATACGCCCAGTTGCCGCATATCGGCGCGGTCGGGGCCAAGCTGCTCTATCCCGCACTGATGCAGGTCCAGCATGTCGGCGTCGTCAATCTCGATGACGGGCCCGGCCATGCATTCCTGCGCCACGCCGCCGATGATCCCGGTTACGTCCTGCGCAACATCGCCGATTATAACTGGTCGGCGGTCACCGGCGCCTGCCTGATGATCGAACGGCCGAAATTCGACGCCGTGCAGGGATTCGACGAAGATTTCCCGGTCGCCTATAACGATATCGATCTTTGTTTCCGCTTGCTGGAACAGGGATTGTACAATGTGTCCTGTCCCGCCGCGATCTATCTGCACCACGAATCCCTCTCGCGCGGGCAGGATGCCGCCAGCGCCGAACGCCGCGCGCGCCTCGATCGGGAACGGCATCGCCTCTATCGGCGGCATCCCGGTTTTCTGATGCATGATCCCTGGTACAATCCCAATCTGCGCCAGCACGGCGCGCCTTTCGCGATCGTGGCGTAGGCGGGACGATGACCGGACCAACCACATGCCCGCCCGCGCCGGACGGGGCAGGGGAGGCGGACAGCCTCCGGCAGATCGGATTTTCGATCGGCGGCCCGGCGCTGGCCGGGTTCCTGAACTGGGTGGAGCGGCGGCGGATCCAGGACGGCATCGCGCATGTCCTGATCGCCTCCCCCGGCCTCAAAGGCCGCCACACGCAAATCGGCACGCCGGATCTCCATTGGATCGGCCCCCCGGCGCAGCTCGTGCTGGCCGGCATCGACGAGCGGAATTTCATCCGCTCCCTCCCCAGTCTGCTCGCCCTGTGCGGCGCCGCGTTGCCCCAGGTCGGGCCCCGGATCGGGCCCTTATCCGCGCCCTTGTCTGCACTCGGGCGCCTGGGCATCCCCCAGCCGGCGGAATCCGTCATGCGGGATCTGGGGCTGGACGCGCCGGTCGCAGCAGCCGGCCAAGGGCGGCTGGTCGGATTTCTCTGTGCATGGCAAAGGGAAATCCTCAAGACGTGCCGCCGGAACCGCCGCGCGCTGCTGCGGACGCTCCAGGGGATCGGGCTGGGCCCGGACGACCGGGTGGCGCTGGTCGATATCCGGCCCGGCGGCGCGCTGCAGCAGGCCCTGGCCTGGGCGGTGCAGGACCTGATGAGGCTCGACGTCTCGGGCTATTATTTCTGCCTGCCCGACGGCCCGAACAGGGGCTCGGCCAGGCGCCCGGGCGGGCAGATGACGGCCATGCTGGATCGCCGCACCGTACCGTCACGCCTGTTGCGGCACGCCGGCCGGCACCGGCACGTGATCGACGCGCTGCTCGGCGCGTCCGACAGTCCCGGGCTGGCGCCGCTGCACCAGGGGATGGCGCAGTTCGCGCACGCCTTCGCCCAGCGGCCCGAGCCGCGCGGCGGGTCGGACGCGGCGGATATGGCCGGGCCCTTGCTCACCTATCTGGCGTCCGGCGCCTGGCGCGATCACCCGGTCCTGGGGCGCATCGCGGCCCGTTGAGCCGCTTACGCGGAAATCGGACAGGCGCCGCCCCGCTTGCGCACCCCGTCCCACAGGCCGCGCAGCATCAGGCGCAGGCGGATCAGGTTGCGGTCCGCCACGGTGCCGTAGACCAGGATGTAGAAGAAGAGCTGCCGCGCGAAGAAGCGCCGCCAGGCGGGCTTGATGTAGTCCCGCGCCGCAAGGACGGCCGAGTTCCGGACAAGGTAGTAATTCCGGATCGGGGCATGCAGCGTGACCGTGCGGAATCCCAGGTTGAGCCGCCCCGACCCGATCGTATGGTCCATGATGTTCCGCAGGCTCATGAAATGACGATATCCGTGCGCCGTGGCACGAAAGCACCATTCCAGGTCCACCAGGTCGATGAACAGGTCGGCGTCCATCGCGCCGACCTCCCGCAGGACCGACAGGGGGATAAGCGAGCCCGACGCGATCAGGGTATCGACCTCGGCATGGCTCTCGCGGCCCGGTTCGGGCAGGCGCCGGGCCAGCCGCCGCCCTTCGGCCCGCCAGATCGTGTTCAGCTTCTGGTCGTGCCCGTCGCGATAGGCATTGCCGACCGAGCCCACCCGCACCCCGCCGGCCTCCAGCGACCGATAGAGTGCGACCAGGTTGGCGATCGCCCCGTCCTGCAGCACGGTGTCCTGGTCCATCAGCAGCACGAACTGCGCCTCGTCCGCCTCGGCCTGCGCGATGCCGGCATTCTGGGCAAAGGCAATGCCCCGGTTCTCCGGCAAAGGCAGGAAGCGCAGACCATGCTCCGACGCCAGGGCACCGATCTCGGCGGCGCCGCGCGATCCGTTATCCACGATGACGACCCGCCCGACCTGCGGGACCAGCGCCGCGACCACCTGGCGAAGGCGCGAAAGATCAGGATTATATGTAACGAGAACGGAATATATCCCGGAACTCACGCTCTACCCTCATGGTGCGATGCTCGACGCCCCCTTATACGCGCCGCCGCCCCGTTTGGAAACGCGCACGTCCGCTTGTTGCCGCCGCGCCGTGCAGCCGGGATCAGCGGCTCGATCAGAGACCAGTCTTCCTCCGTCAGGTCGCTCTGACAGCAAAGCTGGCTCCGGCCATACCGGGCGCGGCTCTCGACGGTTCACGTCAGCAACGCTCTGAAGCGGGGCCGCCAACGCAGAATCACGAATGATTCCAAATTCTAGCGAAAGAAGACGCCGTTAAAAGTTCTCCTTATGCAAATAATTCCACCAAGAATCAGCGTCAGGAAACGACTGGGAGTTGATTAACCCTGTAGGAATGAGAGATTGTGCGGCCGAGAACCGGGTCGTCCAGTTCCATCGCAAAGAACGCCGAAGGTCGGATCCCGCCATGAACAGGCACGGTACCGCACAGCATTGCCGAGCCAGGTATGAAGCGCGTCGTATTGGACAATTCCGATAGTAAGTCCGTGGGCGTTCTCAGCAGGGACACATTCCCTTCCTGATAGAGGACCTGCTGCCCATCTTCTTCGATCCACGCGCGGAGAATGACTTCGTCCCAATGTGACTTGACATCATCCCAGTGCCACAATTCCCGCGCTACCGGCTTGATACAGAGCTGCTTCGACAGAGCGATCCCTATCGTCTCAGCTTTGCGGTCCGTATGATCGGACGCCAGCCCGATCCATAGCCCGTCGGCCAGCGCGACGAGCAACGGTTCAACTTCACCCGACGTATCGGTTCCCAGAACGTCAACATGCTCGCTTTGACAGAGTAGCGTACTGCCCACCCTGTAATACACTGGCACGGATGACGGGCGAGGAACCCCAATCGCCTCAAGTTCTTGAATGTGATGCTCAATGGCCGCAGAGTCACGACCGGCCCAGCCAGCAACGACAAGTTGATCGATTTCAGTCCAGATCACATCGGACCGACTGTCACGGATTCGGGAAAATTTCAACATCTGGCGTAATTTTCCCTTCAGGCTGGATCGTAATAATGAATTTCGAGCAGAAGACAGCCGCCTTCAGATTTGAAAGGTCCATGGACAGCGCCTGGCGGCCGACAGGCATAGGTGTTAGGCAGGAATGGTATTCCACCGTTGCCGTTCTCATCGTTGCCTACTGTCAGATCGCCTGAGAGGAGATAGACCTCCTCCCAATAATCATGAACGAAGGGCTTCTTCGTGTATTCGCCGGGCGCAAAACGTAGAAGCCGCGTACGGCTACCCTTCTTTGCGACCTCATCAAGACTGCCAGAAAGGATCTTCTCCTGTACGTTTTCCTTGTATGCCGGAGGTTGAACCCAGCCTTCGCTCATATCAAGCGTATGGAATTCTTTATGTTCTTTCGTAACCGCCATGATGTATATCCCTGTGTATTGAAATAATGATCAGTAAGACGACAGCATCTGATCGACGAGAGTGGTCGAACGATCCCAATCGAACGTTCGAAAGGAGTGGTTTTTGGGAACGAAGCTTGCGCCCGCGTAGAACATTTCGTACTGCGTATGGCGCGAAGCGAATTCTGATCCGATGCAGTCCCACGCCAATTTGAAGAACTTGACACGATCGGCTGCATCAAGAACCGGCGAAGCCTGCGTTTTGCGAATCCACTCCATCATCTCGGGATTTTCCATATCCTTAGATGAAGAAGGAAGCATGATGACGCCTCCGCCGGCGAGATCGCGCAATTGCTCAATGAACCGGGGATAAAGTTTCTGGGTAATTGTCTGGGCAGAGTACAAGCTGTGATGATCTGGAATGAAATAAGAACCATAGGACGTGCCTTTTGCTTCCATCCCGGCCACCATGGCATCCAGCATTCCTACGTCCGCGGCAAGTTGTCCCAGCGTCTCTCGAACCGAGGGAAAACGCTCTGTTCCGTTAACCTGTGCGATTTTGCGTGCAATCCCGACGAGAAAGGTCAACTTCGTCTTGAGCCGGATCATCGCCTGATAGTTCTGGTAAACATGGGCCGGAGTCGCGAAAAACTGTTTCGCGCATAGATCTCGGTCATTATGGACGAAGACCCGCTCCCAGGGGACAGTGACATTCTCAAAAACCAGAATGGCATCGTTTTCGTCAAAGCGGCTAGCCATCGGATTGTCAAAAACGGACGACGCGCCCTCTTCGTAGGACTTTCGGGATAGAATGCGCAATCCGGGCGTATTCATTGGAAGAACAGCAGAAAACGCCAAAGCCTCATCACCGGGCGCCAAAGGCTGGATACAGGTTACGAAGACCTCGTTTGCCATGACGCCCCCGCTAGCGAGCATCTTCGCACCGTCGATGACGATGCCTGATGGCCCTTGGTCCACAACCGATGCCGCGATTCGTCGTGTAGAGGGCGGATCGCCCGGATTCCGGACGTCTCCCTGCGGGTTAATAATCACGTATGTCAGAAAGAGATCACTTTCACTGGCATAGCGATAATAATCCACGAGCGCCGCGGCGCGTGCCGGATCAGCCGCCTCAAAAATATCCCGCCCCATATAGAGGCCGGAAATACACGACGCTACGTGATCTGGAGAGCGGCCGAAAAAGCCCGCATGCTGCATGCTCCAGAATTCAAGGGCTTCTCGTCGCTTGACAAGGTCCGAATGGGTATGAGGCAGTTGCCAGATCCGATTGATGGTCACTCCGGCTTCGTTTTTGCACGTCATTAGATCGCGGTTCTGCTCGTCCGATGCGATATCATAAAGCGCACAAACTGTATCTATTGAGCGTCGAAATGCCGGATGAACCGTAACATCGGGCACGCGTCCGCCGTTTATATAGACTGCGCGGCCATCGCGCAGACTCTCCCTATGTTGCTCGCCGGTTTTCATCGATATCCTTTCATCGCGGACTCATAAGAGCGAGAGCTTGCATAAAAAATGCAAAGTTAATATAAATAGCAAATTATTGTTCGTTTATACTTCTTATTCCATGATACATACTCGAGAAAAAAAGAAGAGGTTGACACCCCTCTCTCGTTTGTACGTCAACGACTCGAGCTACAAATAGAAAATGCTCTCCAATATCCTGAACAAGAAACCGTTCGCATCGAAGAACGGCGAGAGCATCCGCTACGCCGATTGAACCGTTGCGCGTCATGGCATCAAGCATTGCTTCCCGTTGGGAAATTGGCGCCGGCCGCCCGAAGAGGTCCGAGAGGGATTGGTGAGTGTCTCCAAGAACATTGATCAGAAAGCTATCGCTCTCGGAAAAAACCCTCCCTGGATGGGTGCTTTTCTTGACACTAAAGATAACAAGAGGTGGGTCGAGCGACACCGTATTGAACGATGTTGCTGTGAGAGCAGCTCGCTCGCCGGAACCGCTGGTGCCGACGATAAGTGTAACGCCGGTCGCAAACTGCCCGAACGCTCTTCTAAGCTCTCTAGCATCCATGGAAGCACCATACTCTAACGTTCTAATAGCTTTGTAAGAAAGGTAATATCGTTGTGTCAAGGTTTCTTTTTGAGCCCGGAAGCGCTTTGTGGAGCTGGGATCCTTCCGCTCAAGACGCAAAATTAATGAGGAATTGCGCCGCCCTCGCTATAAAATTTAGATTGACATACGGAACGATCCGATATCCAAATCGAGACGGAATAGCTTTCAATGAAAGGTATGTGAGCGATCTATGCGGCCGACCATCTTTCTTTCTATGACTAAGCGACGACCGGCCTCGCACGTCTCTCCCGTTGGCGGACGCATGGTGCTTGTTACGACGTTCAAGTGACGCGTGGCTTATGACTGTCTCTTTGGAGCGTTTCGGCACTTCGGCGACGCTCGACGGCGTAAAATACTTATTTCGGGTAATTTTGAATATAATGCGTGGATGGGGTAGAAATGATGTGGAGCTATCGATATCTCGGTCGTTTCTTTTTGGTTTCCTCAACGGCTCTAATCGCTTTTCACTGCGATATGGCTGCAGCGGAGCACGCGAAAAAGTCTGATCAAAGGTTCACGGCAGGTCCAAAGGCGGCCAGCCATCCTTTGTCGGGGCGGCAGGGGTCTCGTCCGGAAGAATTGCAGGTGTCTGGTTCAGTACACGCCGTAAAAGGTGGTGGGGCCATTCTCATTACGAGCGCCCCAAAAAATATCGAAGGCGTGTCCAGGGACTATATTTCGAGACAGAGCGGCGCCTCGACGGCGGTTGACCTCATCAAGTATCAGCCAAGCATCAACGCATCGACGACGGACTCGTCCGGGATGATCGGCGGCCAATTGATCAGTCGAGGCCTTACAGACTCCGATATGGCCATCACGGTCGACGGGGTTGCGCCGAACTCCGGCGCAGGACATGCCACCCAGAATTTCGAGACCGAGGATACAGAGAGCGTCCAATACACACCGGGGCCGGTCGACTTGGCATTGCCGATCACGAGCGCTGCCATCGGCGGTCTCGAGCAATCTCCCATAATGCCGTCGTCGAAGCGCGGAGGATTCACGGACTTCTCCTACGGAACAAATAATCTGAGTCGCGAATATATTCGTCTCGAATCTGGCGAAATCGGCAATTCGGGGATCAAAGCCTTTTACTCCATGTCGCATGCGCATGCCCGTAACTGGCAGGGAGCCGGGACAGGAAATCGTATCCATATGGATTTTGGCGCATATGCTCCCATTGGGCAGTCGTCATTCGTACGCCCGTTGGTATCCTGGAATTATCAGAGCCCGGTCGCGGTGCTTAGGTTTCCCACGGCCGCTCAGTTTCATGAAGACAAGAATAACCTCCTGCTGACCGACAGCTATCATCTGGTATCGACCTACAATCCTCAGGATCCAAATCTTTACTTCGCAACAAATCAATATCGATATAACCAGCTTCAGGCGGATATGCCGACCCATCTTAAGATGGCGTCGTTTCTGGATATTGATATAAAGCCCTATCTTGCGTATCAGAGCGGCCACTGGAATCCGGGGGGCGGCGCGCTCATCGGACCCACGGCGACAGTCGGCGGGAAGGTGGTACCCTTGAGCGTCGGCGAGAGCGGATCCTTGCTGACCTCGGCGATTCCTGGCGCCGCCACTTGGAACAATAGTGGTCCCAAAGGGGGTGTCGTGGCGGAGACGACCTGGCATCTCGGAAAGAAACTGAACATCAACGCCGGATACTGGTATGAGCAGTATCACGATAACGTACACTGGGTGGAATCCGCTCTGAATACCGATGGAGAGGTCGCAAAGCCTGACAATGTCGGGCGTCTGCTTTACGTTCGGGATGGAAGCGGGGCATATCGTTACACGTTCGACGTCAACCATGCGTCCAGCATCATCAATGCCGGCTTCGTTCAGGGAAAATGGACGGGATTGAATGATCGGCTGGATATCGAAGGAGGCGTGAAGGTCGTCCATGAGATTCTGAGCAACGCGCAAGTGTCGAACGGGACAATGACTACCCAGAGCGTGACATCGCCGCTTCCGCAACTTTTGATGTCGTATAAGCTGGACAGCGAAAACCAGATCTACATTAATGGATCCGGAAACTTCCGTTTGCCGGATCCCGGGAGCCTTGCGACGTATTATGATGCCTCGACGGGCCATTATGTCGGTTCGCAATCGAATCTGAAGCCGGAATACGTCATTTCCGAAGAGCTTGGATTCAGGCATAGCGGTAAATACCTGTACGCAAGTGTAGAGTTATTTAATTATGCGATCACTAACCGCCTTCTTTCCACCAACGTCAGTCTGAATGGCACTGCAGTTGCGGAGACCCTCAACGCAGGCAATCAAACCTCTCGCGGCGTGGACGTAATGGTGTCCTGGCGACGGACATATGGTTTCACTCCGTATGTGTCTTTCGAATATTTACACGCGACAGAGGACACTAATCTTCAGACGACCGCGGAAAACGGTCGAACGGATTATCTGCGCACGAAGGGAAAAGAGGCGGTTCAGGCCTCACCACCCATCAGTTTCATCCGGATGCCCATAATGGCGGCATTGGTTTGCGGAACTGGAGGAGCCTGACAATGCGCCGGACGCCGCGCGTGAACCAGGAGAGCCTGCTGCGGCTCATGTTCGCGGGTTGACGTCTGGGGCTTTTTTTTCGTCCGCTGATGGATTGGTTTGTGCGTCGCACAGGCCGGTGGAGACGGCGAAATACAAAGCGATACTCATCACCAGCACCAACCGGCCGAGACGTTCGGGGGAACGCAACTGACTGTGTTCGAGACCGAAGCCGCGCGATTTGAAGTCGGAGAACATGGGCTCGATGCCCCATCGTGCGCTGTAATCCAGTGTTGTCAGGTAGCTGGGGGTGTCGGACATCGCAATGATCCACGGCTCGGCATGGCCGGGCGCGTTGATGATGCCGATATTGGTGACAATACGCCGATGGGTGAGCGCGACGTCGGTCAGATAGGGACGCTTGTCAGTGACATGTTCGGCCAGGGAGGTTTTGTGGCCGCCCGCGGCGACCCGCAGATTGGACCTCACGCGCAGCCGATAACCCCAGCCTCGGGCGATGGCGAACGCGATCAGATCCGGCGTGCCGTAGAACCGATCCGCCATCAGGCAAATCTCGGCCTGGGAAGGCAGCCAGCCGGCAACCGCTTGGAGCAGGTCCTTCTGAACAGCGAACCCGATCGCCCCTTCCGTCGCCTCGACCCGCCAGGCCAGCGGCAACGCGCGCTCGCCAAAACGCAGCGAGAGCATCAGGATCTGATGGCGGTCATTGGCCTTGGTCTGGTCCATGATCAGCACCACACGCCCGTCTTCGGCGGCCTTGGTGAGCACCTCGCGCGCAAACGGTTCCATGACTTCATCACAGACCACGAGGGGGTTGTCGATGAACCGAGCGATCCACTGGTAACGCATGTCCGCTCGTTCTGCCGCGCGCGGCAACGAAGCCGCCAACACCATCAGATTGGCGCTGCGAACGTCCAGCATGGTGGCGACAAGCAGCGCGAGTTTGTCACGCTGGGTCTTGCGCTGTCCAGGCAACCGACGCTGCAAATCCGCCGCAATGCCAGCCGCCATTTCCACAATAGCCGGGGTCATGCCAAATCCGCTCCTCACAAGGGCAGAATCCTTGAATCACAGCCAGATTCAGCACGTCAATCCAGACTCCATAAAAACTGATGGGTGGTGAGGGTTCAGGCTCCTCACTACACAGCGAATTTCGGAATTAACTACGATCGTGGGATGTTCTTCGGTGATTTTGGCCTTCACTACACAAGTTCTCAATGGGCGTCGTTCATGAACGATGAAAAAATGCCCGATTACTTCACGAATTCACTTGGAATCGGTGTGCGTTTCAAGGGGGTCGGATTCTTCAAAAACCCCGTGTTCAGGCTGAATGCGAATAATCTCACCGGCGCGTTTCTCCGCACGGGCGTCGCAAGCGTCGTCAATAACGCTCGCGAGACACTTGGAGTCTATGGAAACGCGATTGCATCGTCCGGTGGCGCGACCTATTATTTATATCCGCGATTCAATATTACGGGTACAATATCGTCCTCTTTTTGATCTCTGAACTATATTGGATGGTAAGTATGATCAGGTTTCTATCGAACGCTGTCATCTTCCTGGGATTGGCTGGTGTCTCCCTCGTGACGGGCTCGACGGCAGGTGCGGCAACGCCCTCATTCGCGGGCATGTGTTTATCCTTTGTGGGGAACCACAATGCGAACGGCAATGCGTACACCGTGACCAAGGCGTATTTTGGTAACCGGAACGCGCCCATCAAGGTCCGGCCGGCTCAGGAAAATGCGTCTGCGACTGCCAGTTTCGACGTCTCTGTGAACCGCCCCATGTGCCTGCTGAAGGTCATGGTCGGTCCTGGGGCGGATAATGGGCCGAATCAACCGTCTACCTCCAGGGGCATAGGGCTGGAAGTATGGGTCCCGGCGCCCGATAATTGGAACGCGCGATATTTGGGCGTTGGTGAAGGCGGTTATGCCGGCATTCCCAGCGTGCAGGATACAGGCGAGCTGAGTGCGCTCGGCATTTCGGCGCTCCGTGCCGGGGAAGACGGCTTCTTGACTGTCGATTCGGACGACGGCCATTCGGTTGGCGGCGGGGCTGATGGAAGTTTTGCGTTTCGCCCCAATGGCAAGCTGAACTGGCCGCTTCTCGAGGATTGGGCGTATCGAAACCTCCATATGATGGTCCTGACCGCCCGCGACATCTCGCGCAGCTTCTATGGACGCGAGCCGAAATTCTCCTATTGGAGCGGAGGCTCGACCGGTGGTCGCGAGGGTCTCATGCTGGCGCAACGATATCCTCGTGATTACAATGGTATCATCAGCGCCTATCCGGCAATAAACTGGCCGAGTTTCGTGCCGTCCATCATGTGGCCCCAGGTCGTAATGCAGCGCGATCTCGGTCATCCGATATCGCCGGGAAAACTCGATCTGGTGACGCGACGTGCGATTGCAGCATGCGATACTCTTGTTGCGGGAAAGCATGACGGCTTCATCAGCGATTTGGCGTCGTGCCACTATGATCCCACGAGCGATACAAAGCTTCTTTGCCCGGAAGCGGCGGCTCACAGTGACTCCTGCCTGACTCAGAAAGAGGCGGTGGCCGTCAACAAGATCTGGTATGGACCGACGATCGACGGAAAGCCCATCTCTCCCGGTTCTGCGAATGGATTCGAGCCGTCGCTGCGCCTCGGTCACCTCTGGTATGGATATAATCGTGGTGCGATCTTGTTCAACTCGCCGTTGACCTATGGAGTCGGACCGGCGGGTGTGACGCCATTCACTATCGGCGCGCATTGGTTGGCGATCGCGGCCGACGATCCGGCACTTGCGGACAAGTCGCTGAAGAACGGCTCAACTCTTGTCCGTGATGGCTGGAAGCAATTGGATTACACGGGAGATAGGTCTTTCGTCAGTGTTTTTATCCGCTCGTTGCAGCAATTCGGTTCGATGAACGGCACAGATAGCGTCGATCTGAGAGAGTTCCATAAAGCAGGCGGCAAGATTATTCATTGGCATGGTCTTGCCGACAATCAGATTCCCGTCGGGGGGTCGGTCAATTATTATGAACGCGTTTCGGATGCCTTCGGAGGTTTCGACAACATAAAGAGCTGGTATCGTTTTTTTCTGGCGCCCGGATTGGGGCATGGACGTAGTGGCGCCTCCGGTCTCCATCCTCCTGTGCCTGGCGGGAATGCGAATGATGGATTTGGCATCAATTACGCAATTCTTCCGATCCTGGAGAAATGGACCGAGGCTGGAGTCGCCCCGGATGTCATTGATGTCTCAACCCTTGATGGGGAGGTCGGGGATCGCTTTTGGTGCCCTTACCCCGCGCATCTTGCGGCTCATGGTACGAAACCGACTTTTACCTGCTCGGTGGGTCCATAAGGCGCTCTTTTATCGCTAGGGCGGCATCGGGGCATTGACCTAAGCAAACGCAGATGGAGTGGGTCTGATGAGATTCGTTCTTGTTCATGGTGCTTGGCATTATGGAGAGTTATGGAAGCCGGTCCGCGATGCCCTTGAAGCTGCTGGCCACGAAGTGCATACGCCGACAGCAGGCGGCTTGGGCGTTGGAGACAGGCCGGATGTCGATTTACGCGGTGCCGCTGCTCCGATTATCAGGTATATCCGCGAGACGGACCTCAAGGATTATGTGCTGGTCGGCCATAGCTGGGGAGGCTATCTCATTTCGCGTATTGCAATTGAAATGCCTGAGCGTCTTCGCAGGCTCGTCTATTTCGCGGCATTCGTTCCGAAGCATGGTCAAGCGCTTGTGGACGAAATTCCACCATATCTGCGGAACGCTCTTGAACTGAACGCGTCGGAGCGGGGCGACGGTTCGATCGTTCTGCCATTTTCTGTATGGCGCGACGGCTTCTTTGGTGATGGAACCATCGAGCATGCAAGGGAAATCTACGCCGCACTTAGACCCCAGCCGTGGCGTACGTTTACCGATAGGGCGGATATGGCCGGTTGGGAAAATGTGCCTCAAAAATTCAGTTTTCTGGCACCATCAGAAGACAATGACCTTTCTCAAGGAGAATGGGGACGTCACCCGCGTCTCTCAAACAGGTTGGGAGTCTTCCGCTTGACAGGCATCCGTGGCAGTCATGAGGTTCTCCTCACGCATCCCAAGCGGACCGCACGCGCATTTATCGAGGCGGGGCGCGACTGATCGCGTTACGCCGGGGGGGGGCTTCGAGGCGGCCTTCGTGTTGCGCAATTGAATCTTCAGTCGGTGGGTCGTCGTTGGGGATAGTGGATCTTATCGCCTCGTGCCGCTCGCATGCATAAGAGTTTCTACGTTTGTAAGACAGGATCAGAACATATTGCTTGCGGTTTTCCCGCACGCAAGCGATGGCCGGTGACGCAATAAATGTTGCGTAGGACCGATTATAGGCGGGAATTGAAGATCTGGAGAGAGAGGATCATCGCGTCGTGACGCAAATACCCCGACATACCCTTCTGTCTGCGGCGCGCGATCTCGCGGAAGGGCGTACAACCAGCCGCGACTTGGTCGAGGACGCGCTGGCCCGAATTGCCGACCCCGATGGTGAAGGCGCGCGGACGTTCATGGCGGTGCATGCGCATGCGGCGCGCCTGCGGGCCGATCACATGGATGCCCTGCGGAAGGATGGGCGGGCTCCGTCCGCATTTGCCGGCTTACCGATGTCCGTCAAGGATCTGTTCGACGAGGCCGGTGTCGTCACGCGCGCAGGTTCGCGCGTGCTGGAGGACAGCGCCCCTGCCATCGGCGACGCGCCCGCGATCGCGCGGCTGAACTCGGCCGGCATGATCTCCGTTGGCCGGACGACGATGACGGAATTCGCGTTCTCCGGCGTCGGTATCAACCCGCATTACGGGACCCCGGCCAATCCGTGGCGGCGTACGGAGAGCCGGGTGCCGGGTGGGTCTTCGTCCGGAGCTGCCATATCGGTTACTGATGGAATGGCGTTGGTTGGTATTGGCAGCGATACGGGAGGATCCTGCCGTATTCCGGCGGCGCTGACGGGCCTGGTCGGTTTTAAGCCCACGGCATCGCGTGTCCCTCGGGCCGGGACGGTCCCGCTCTCATCAACGCTCGATTCGATTGGAAGCATTGCTCGCAGCGTGGCCTGTTGTTGGGCGGCCGACAGCCTGATGGCCGGGGGCGGCGCAAGCCTGCGGGATGCGCCGGCAGGTATGGGAGGAGCGCAGCTGAGACTGGGTGTGCTGACTAACTATGTCTTGAATGATATGGACGAGACGGTCGGGCGTACATGGGAGGCTTGTCTGAGCCGTCTTGCGGTTCGCGGAGCATCTCTCATCGACGTAAGCTGCCCTGCGTTGAGTGATATTCCGGTGGCCAATAGCAAGGGGGGATTTCCGGCTCCCGAATCGTTGGCCTGGCATGCACCACTCCTGCAAACACGGCGTGCCGACTATGATCCCTTCGTCCTGCGTCGCATACTGCGTGGGCAGGAACAGAGCGCCATCGATTACATAGCTCTTCATGAGAGCCGGCAGCGTATTATGCGGCGTGCTGCGGATTGCCTGGACTGCTATGATGCCGTCATTATGCCGACAGTTCCGATTGTGGCTCCCCGTCAGGACGAATTGACTGACGATGGTCACTACGCGGCGATCAATATGCTGCTGCTGCGCAATCCGACGGTCGTAAATTTCCTCGACCGGTGTGCCGTCAGCATTCCATGCCACACTCCGGGAGAAGCACCCGTAGGGCTGACGCTCATGGGGCGCCATGGAGACGACCAGGCGTTGTTGCATATTGCGGCCGGGATCGAGCATGCGCTCGTTATCTGACTTGAAGTGGGCGGGAATGCTTCGTTCGCGCCTTGATCGATCGACCGCGACGGCTCACTCGTTCAAAAAATCCATGAGCATTAACGAAGCCTGTGCTCCAGAGATCAACTGGGCCATTACTCGTGTAAGTTCCATCATCTGATCGCGGGAGAGGCTTCGGAATATCGTATCATTGACCGGGACCTGTACCTCGGCAAGTTGCGCGAGTAGGTCCCTGGCCTTTGGGGTCACTGAAAGGATCACGCGTCGCCGGTCGTTTTTGTTTGGCAGCTTTTTGACCAGTCCAGCGGCTGCGAGCTTGTTGACGGCTATCGTCACGAAGGCACCGCTGAGGTTCAGATGTTCAGCCAGTTGGGCTATCCCTATCGCGTCGCTTTCCATATGGGCGATCGAGATCAGAGCCGTGTATTGCGTGCCGCTGAGGCCGATATGACGCCCCAGTTGATCTCTGTTCGACTGAATAAGGGCCGAAAATGCCAGAAAACGATGTAACATCTCACGAAAAATGCGATCCGAACCATTCACCATGAGTTCGGGACGAGACACGGTAAGCGGAGATGCAGGGTGATCGCCCTTCATTTCAATGATGTCGTTGACAGAGGCTAGAGAGTTATTTCGTTTTTTGCTCATTTTTCCAAATTAATACTTAATATTGATACAAGAATCATCCGGGTTGCGTATTCAGAACTGGTGCATGACAGGACCTCATGTTGTGGCGATGGAAATCACATATAGCTATTATGGCGCAGGCCGACCAAGTCTGCCACCCTGTGCGGTCAAAGAGATCACTGGTCATGGTGAGGGCATAAGAACGAGTGTGACAACCGCCGGAGCCGCAGCTAAGATCATGCTGTACGCAGAACGGTTGGAGCAGGAGCCTCAGGCGCAGGCCGATTCGCAGGGAAGACGAACGGCAAGGGAGCGTCGGAAGAGGATAACACCGAAACCGTGGTGAAGCTGCGGCGGATGATCGGGCCAGTCGTCATGATGCCGATGGCCGGACGGCCCGGATCGCCGTTCTTTCTTTGTTCGCCATGCATCGGGCAGCAGGCATGGCGGGCTCTCAGGCCGGGCCGCGCGACGCCGACAGGCTCGCTTCCAGCCCTTCCTGGCGGATCAGGTCCTTCTTCGACAATTTGCCGATCATCGTCCTGGGCAGCGTGGGGCGGAACAGGATCTCCCGCGGGCGCTCGATCTTCGACAGATGGCGTTCCAGATGCGCAAGCAATGCCCCTTCATCGACCTGCGCCCCCGGCTTCAGCGCCACGTAGGCCACCGGCACCTGTCCCCAATAGGCGTCCGGAACGCCGATCACGATGACCTCCGACACCGCCGGATGCAGATACAGCGCGTCCTCGACCGTGCGCGGATAGATCTTGTAGCCGCCACAGATGATCATGTCCTTCAGCCGGTCGACCAGGAACAGGTACCCGTCCCGATCCAGGTATCCGACGTCGCCGGTGCGCAAAAACCCATCCTCGGTCAGCGGATCGGCCGTCTCCTCGCTGGGCCAATAGCCCAGCATGACCTGCGGTCCGCGCACGCAGACCTCGCCCGCCATGCCTTGCGGCAGGACTCTGCTGCTGTCCTCCGGGTCGCGGATCTGCAACGTGGTGCCCTCCAGGACCGTGCCGCACGAACCGTCGCGCGGCGCGCCGATCGGCGTCAGGGTCAGCACGGGCGACGTCTCGCTCAGCCCGTACCCCTCGATCACGGAGCTGCCGGTAAAATGCTCGAACCGCGCGCGCAGCGCCGGCGGCAGCGGCGCCCCGCCCGAGCAGACCAGGCGCAGGCTGGCGAAATCCTCGCGCCGGACGGTGTTTTCCTTCAGCAGCGCGGTCAGGATGCTCGGCACCGCGGGCAGGGCGGTAATCCGCGCGCGGCGCAGGCATTTCAGCACCGCCCCGGCATCGAAGCGCGGCTGCAGATAGATCGCCTCGCCCCGCAGGATCGGCAGCATCATGACCGCCTGCAGCGCAAAGACGTGAAACAGCGGCAGCACGCCCAGGAAACGCTGCGGCGTGGGCAGTTGCCCGCCCAGATGATGGTCGATCTGGATCGCGTTGGCCACGATGTTGCGGTGCGACAGCATCGCCCCCTTGGGCAGGCCGGTGGTGCCTCCGGTATATTGCAGCACCGCGACGTCCCGCGCCGGATCGATCGGCACCCGGGGCAATACCGTGCGGGATTCGATCAGCGTCCCGTAATAGACATGGCGCGGCCCGGCACAGCGCGGCACGATGTCGTGCCGCTTCGCGACGCGGTACAACGCGGCCTTCAGCTTCGGCAGCGCCTGGTCGATCGGGCAGATGACGATCTTCTCCACCCCCGTATCCCCGGCGCCGTGCCGCACATGGTCGAAGATCATCCTGACATCGGCGGTGACCACCATCCGTGCGCCCGAATTGGCGAAGATCCGGCGCATCTCGTCATCGGCATAAAGCGGATTGACATTGACCACGACGGCACCGATCCGCAGGATCGCGAAAAACATGATGACGGAATAAGGCGTGTTGGGCAGGCACAGCGCCACCCGGTCGCCCTTGCGCACGCCCTGGTCCAGCAATCCCGCCGCCGCGCGCTCCGCCTGCCGCCACACTGCGCGATAGGTCAGGCGCGCACCCAGGAAATCGATCGCCGGCGCGTCCGGGGCGCGCCGGGCGGACCGCTCCAGGATGTCCCACACCGTCATGTCCTGTTCGGCGGGGACGGGATCGTTCTGCATGGCCGAGACCTTTCCAGAACATAAGTCGAAGCGCAGCTTGTCTTCGTACTTTTGGAAAACCTCCTGTATTTGTCTTTAAAGTCGTGTCTCAGAACCTCAGATGGCTGCCCAGGGCGACGACATTGGCGCTGTCGTGATAGGTTCCGGTCAGCGTGCCGGCTTCCGGGGCCGACGTTGCGTCGATCGGCGCCGCCGGCGTGAACAGATGGGCATAGGACAGTTCCAGCGACAGGCGCGGCAGCGGCGTGTACTCCACGCCGCCCGACAGGGTATAGCGGTCGCTGTCCGGCGCCTGCGTGATCCGCGTCGCCGCGTCGGCGCTGGCGGACTGGTCGTAGCTGAAGCCGCCGCGCAGGGTCACGGCCGGGGTCAGGCGATAGGTTCCGGCAATGCCGCCGAACCAGGTGTCGCGCCAGTTGACGGCAAAGGACGTCGATGCTCCGCCCGGATGGTCGGTGGTGAAATTCAGTTCGGA
Source organism: Nguyenibacter vanlangensis (assembly GCF_038719015.1). Taxonomy (NCBI): domain Bacteria; kingdom Pseudomonadati; phylum Pseudomonadota; class Alphaproteobacteria; order Acetobacterales; family Acetobacteraceae; genus Nguyenibacter; species Nguyenibacter vanlangensis. The sequence goes on along the minus strand of NZ_CP152276.1, from coordinate 1,368,967 downwards.
CAGTAGCGACCAATGCGTCCATTCCCCCTGCAGGCTGACCGACAGCCGGTCGGTCACGGCGCGGGTCACGCCGAAATCGACGCTGTCGGGCAGGGTGATCTGGCCGGAAACATGCCCGCCCGCTTCGGCGAATGCCGCGCGCACGAAGGGGATCTGCGCCAGGACGGGCGCCGCGGCCAGTTGCGTGCGGCCCGACAGCGCAATCCCCATGCGCGAATGATAGGCAACGCCGATCCGCGTGCGGGAATCCGGCATATAGAGCATGCCCGCGACATAGCCGAAGGCAAAGCCGTTGCCGCTGATATCGGCCACGCTGTTGCCCGGGATCGGCCCCGACGCCAGGTTCACCGACGCCAGGTTCACCGACGCCAGGTTCAGGGCCCTGGTAAAGCGCCCGGTCAGGAAATCCATGCGCGGGCCCAGCCCGATCGACAATTTCGGCGTCAGGCGATAGGACGCGGCCAGCGTCAGGTCATAGTCGCTGACATGCGTCACCAGGCTCTGGTAACGGCCCACCCAGTCGGTGGGATAATTCATCCGCACCCCATAGGGCACGGTCACGCCGAGCCCGATCGCCAGCCGGTCCGTGACCTTCCATGCGCCGAATGACCCGCCGCTGCCGCTGGGGTCGATATTGCCGCCGCCGGTCGAACCCGGGGTCGGCCGGCCGTCCGCCCCCCGGTTCCGGCCCGAAAAACGCGCGGTTGGGTCGATATAGAAGACATTGCCATAGAATTCGCTGGACGGCAGCAGCGACAGGCCGGCCGGATTCAGGCTGACCGTCGCGGCGTCGCCGGCGCGGCTGACGCCGCCGACATAGGCATTGGCGGTCGATGTCGCATCGCCGTCCCGCAGCGCCAGCCCCGCCGCATGCGCCCCGGGCGCCAGCATGGACAAGGCGATGGGCGACAGGATGACGGGACGCAGGGCAGTCAAGGCGGGGGCGAGCAGAAATGTGCCGGCTTTCGGCGGTTTCATCGTCATGTTTGTTTTTTCCTTTCCCACCCGCGACGCGTCCCGGAAGCGCATCGGCAGGCGGGGGGCACCCTGGCCTTACCAAGTGACGATTACGTCACATCAGTTGGCGCGGGTGGCAGTGCATCACAAGGGAGGACCCCACGGGGGCATGGAGATCAAGAATTATTGTATGGAAGCTTTTTCAGGACACAAGAAAAAGTTACGAGACAGGGAAGCAGGCCGCGCATTGTTCGCGGGTGATGGCGTTCCACATGACGTAAGCGTCAAAATATTGCGCAAAATCGCGTCGATCCGCTCCGATCGCGATGGAGGTCCGGCCGATGAAGAATGTCGTTGTCGCCGGGTTCGCGCGCTCGCCCTTCCACCCCGCCCGCCGGGGCGCGCTGGCCGGGATGCGGCCGGACGACCTGCTGGCGCAGGTCTTTCGCGGGCTGGTCGAACGGAGTGGCATCGACGCGGCCGACATCGAGGACGCCCTGGTCGGCTGCGCCATGCCCGAGGGCGAGCAGGGGTTGAATCTTGGCCGCCTCGCCGCCCTGCTGGCCGGCCTGCCCCTGTCGGTGGCGGGCGCGACGATCAACCGGTTCTGTGGCTCATCCATGTCGGCGATCCACATGGCGGCCGGCGCCATCCTGGCGGGCGCGGGCGATCTCTTCCTCTGCGGCGGGGTCGAGAGCATGAGCCGCGTGCCCATCGGCGGCTTCAATCCGCTGCCCAATCCGGCGCTCGCCAGGCTTTATCCCGGCGCCTATGCCGACATGGGAACGACGGCCGAAACCCTGGCCCGTAAATACGAAATCTCCCGCGCCGAGCAGGAGGCTTTCGCCCTGCGCAGCCAGGCCCGCGCCCGCGCCGCGATCGAGGCGGGGCATCTGGCCGACGAGATCATCCCCGTCACCACGCCCAAGGGCGAGGTCGTGGCCGATGACGGCTGCCCGCGCCCCGACAGCACGGCCGAAGGGCTGGCGGCGCTGAAGCCGGCCTTCGACGCCCAGGGCAGCGTGACGGCCGGCACGTCCTCGCCCCTGACCGACGGCGCCGCCGCCGTGCTGGTCTGCACCCGGGATTATGCCGACGCGCACGGCCTGCGGGTGCTGGCGCGCGTCGTCGCCCTGGCCGTGTCCGGCTGCGCGCCCGAAATCATGGGCATCGGCCCGGTCCAGGCCACGCGCAAGGCGTTGCGGCGCGCCGGCATCGGCGTCGAGGCCCTGGACGTGGTGGAACTGAACGAGGCGTTCGCCAGCCAGTCCCTGGCCTGCATCCGCGACCTCGGCCTGCGGGAGGAAACGGTCAATATCGACGGCGGCGCCATCGCGCTGGGCCATCCGCTGGGCGCCACCGGCGCGCGGATCGTGGGCAAGGCCGCGTCCCTGCTGGCGCGCACCGGTGGCCGCTACGGGCTGGCCACCCAATGTATCGGCGGCGGCCAGGGCATCGCCACGGTGCTGGAGCGGGCGTGATGCGGCACGACGCACCCACCGGCGCCCCGCCGAACGGCAAAACCGCGATCCGCCGCGTCTGCGTCGTCGGCGCGGGGGTGATGGGGTCGGGGATCGCCGCGCAGGTGGCCAATGGCGGCGTACCGGTCCTGCTGCTGGACCGCGTGGCGGGTCCGGACCGCGACGCGCTGGCGCGCGGCGCGGTCGAACGGATGCGCGCATCCGATCCCCCGCCCTTCATGTCGCCCGGCGCCGCCCGGCTGGTCGCGACCGGCAATATCGAGGACGACCTGGCCGCAATCGAAACCTGCGACTGGATCATCGAGGCGATCGTCGAGGACCCGGCGGCCAAGCGCAACCTGTATCGCCGCCTGGACGCCGAACGCCGCCCCGGCACGCCGGTCAGCTCGAATACCTCGACCATCCCGCTGGACGCGCTGCTTCAGGACCTGCCCGAACATATCCAGCGCGATGTCCTCATCACCCATTTCTTCAACCCGCCGCGCCATATGCGCCTGATGGAACTCGTCCATGGGCCGCGGACCGACCCCGCGCACGTCGCGCGCATCGCCGGCTTCGCGGATCGCGTGCTGGGCAAGACGGTGGTCATGGCCAAGGACCGCCCGGGCTTCATCGCCAACCGGATCGGCGCCTTCTGGGTGCAATGCGGCATCCAGGCGGCGATCGCCCTTGGCCTGACGGTCGAGGAAGCCGATGCCGTCCTCTCGGCGCCGTTCGGCATTCCCAAGACCGGGATCTTCGGCCTGTCCGACCTGGTCGGGCTGGATCTGATGCCGCAGGTCGACCGCAGCATGCGGGCCCGCCTGCCGCCCGCCGACCGGTTCGTCACCGAACTGGCGCCTGTGGCACTGATCGAAACCATGGTCGCCGGCGGCTATACCGGCCGCAAGGGCAAGGGCGGCTTCTACCGGCTGGACCGGACCGGCGGAAGCCGGGCCGCGCCGGTCAAGCAATCGATTAATCTCCGCACCGGCGCCTATGCCCCGTCCGAACGGGTCACGCTGCCCGCCGCCCTGCGCGCCGATCCCGCCGCCCTGCTGGCCGCGCCGGACCGGCTGGGCGCGTTCGCCCGCCGCGTCATGGGCGAAACCCTGGCCTATGCCGCCGGCCTGGTGCCCGAAATCTGCGACGACGTCGCGGCCGTCGACCTGGCCATGGAACGGGGCTTCGGCTGGGCCCAGGGTCCTTTCGCGCTGATCGACCGGATCGGCGCCCCCGCCTTCGCGGCCTTGCTGCGCCGCGAGGCCATCCCCGTGCCCGCTCTGGTCGAACGGGTCGGCTCCGGCGGCTTCTATCGCGACACCGCGGACGGGCGCCGCGTCTTCGGCCTCGACGGGCAGTACCACCCCCTGGTCCGGCCCGAGGGCGTGCTGCTGCTGGACGATCTCCGCCGCCGTACCCGCCCGGTGTTCCGCACCGGTTCGGCCAGCCTGTGGGACATCGGCGACGGCATCGCGTGTTTCGAAATCACCACCAAGATGAATGTCTTCGATGACGGCGTGATCGCCACCCTCGACCGGGCGCTGGACAGCGTCGGGGAAACGTTCCGCGGCCTGGTGCTGTATTCCGACGCGCCGAATTTCTCGGCGGGCGCCGATCTGGGCCTGGCCCTGTTCGCCGCCAACATCGCCGCGTGGGATCAGATCGAAAAACTCATCCGCGCGGGCCAGGCCGTTTTCCAGAAGCTGAAATACGCCCCGTTCCCCGTCGTCGCCGGCCCGGCCGGCCTGGCGCTGGGCGGTGGCTGCGAAATCCTGCTGCATTGCGATGCGATCCAGGCCCATGCGGAACTCTATGCCGGGCTGGTCGAATGCGGGGTGGGGCTGGTGCCGGGCTGGGGCGGCTGCGGCCAGATGCTGGACCGGCTGGCCCGTGACCCCCTCACGCCCCGCGGGCCGGTCCCCGCCGCCCGCGGGGTGTTCGAAATGGTCGGCACCGCCCGCGTCTCGACTTCGGCCGCCGATGCCAGGGCGATGCATATCCTGCGCCCGGGCGACCGGATCACCATGAACCGCGACCGGCTCCTGGCCGACGCCAAGGCCCGCGCGCTGGCCCTGGTCCAGGACTACGTCCCCCCGGCGCCGCCCGAATTTCACCTGGCCGGCCCGTCCGGGCAGCTCGGCTTCGCGATGGCGGTCGCGGCGCTGCGCCGCCAGGGCGCGGCCACGCCCCACGACGTCACGGTCTCGGCGGCGCTGGCGCGCGTTCTGACCGGCGGCGCCCACGACCCGGCCGAAACCCTGTCCGAGACCGCCTTGCTGGACCTCGAACGCGACGCCTTCCTCGGCCTGATCCGCGCCACGCCCACGCTCGACCGGATCGAACACATGCTGGAAACCGGCAAACCGCTCAGGAACTGACCAAAGGGCACGGACCATGCAGACCTATGCCGCCCCCCTGCGCGACATGCGCTTCGCCCTGACCGAACTGCATGATGTCGCGGCCCTGACGGCGCTTCCGGCCTTCTCCGACCTGGATGCCGACGCCATCGCCACCATCCTGGAAGCGGCCGGCAAGCTCGCCACCGAAGTGCTGCTGCCGCTCAACGCCCCCGGCGACGCCCATGGCTGCACGCTGGAAAACGGGGTGGTGCGCACCCCGCCCGGCTTTCGCGCGGCCTATGCCGCTTTTCGCGCCGGCGGCTGGAATGCGGTCACCGGCGACCCGGCCTATGGCGGCCAGGGCCTGCCCCAAACGGTGGGCATGCTGGTGTCCGAAATGATCTGCGCCGCCAATCTGTCCTTCTCGCTCTATCCCGGCCTCACGGCGGGGGCCACGATTGCGATTGACAGATTCGCGTCCGACGCGCTTCGCGCGCTCTACCTGCCCAAGCTGACCCAGGGCATCTGGGCCGGCACGATGTGCCTGACCGAGGCCCATTGCGGCACCGATCTCGGCCTGCTGCGCACCCGCGCGGTGCCGGCCGGCGACGGCAGCTACCGCCTGACCGGATCGAAGATCTTCGTCTCGGCCGGCGAGCACGATCTGACGGAAAACATCGTCCACATGGTCCTCGCCCGGCTGCCCGGCGCGCCGCCGGGCATCAAGGGGGTCAGCCTGTTCCTGGTGCCGAAATACCTCCCCGGCACCGATAGCGGCCCCGATGGCGGTGTCGGCGCGCGCAACGGCGTCACCTGCACGGCGCTCGAGCACAAGATGGGCATCAAGGGCTCGGCCACCTGCCAGCTCAGCTTCGACGATGCCCAGGGCTGGCTCGTCGGCGCGCCGCACAAGGGCATGCACGGCATGTTCACCATGATGAACAGCGAACGGCTCGGCGTGGGTATCCAGGGGCTGGGCCTGATCGAAGCCGCCTATCAAAGCGCCGTCCGCTACGCCCGCGACCGGCTCCAGGGCCGCGCGCTGCCGGGCCCCCGGCGGCCGGACCTGCCCGCCGACCCGATCATCGTGCATCCCGACGTGCGGCGCATGCTGATGACGATGCGCGTCCATGCCGAGGGTTGCCGCGCGCTGGGCGTCTGGGTCGCCAACCGGCTCGACGCCGCCGAACACGCGGCGGACGCCCGCGCCCGCCGCGACGCCGAGGATTTCGTGGCGCTGATGACCCCGGTGGTCAAGGCCATGTTCACCGATTTCGCGGTCGAATCCGCCAATCTGGCGATGCAGGTCCATGGCGGCCACGGCTATATCCGCGACCACGGGATCGAACAATATGCGCGCGACGCCCGCATCACCCAGATCTATGAGGGCACGAACGGGATCCAGGCCCTGGACCTGGTCGGCCGCAAACTGCCCGCCCATGCCGGGCGCAGCCTGCGCGGCCTGTTCCATCCGATCGCGGATTTCATCGAAAATATCAGGGCCGATCCGGACATGGAAAAATTCGCGGCCGGGCTCGAGCGCGCCTTCGGCACCCTGCAACTGGCCACCCGCCACATCGCGACCCGGGGCCTGGCCGACCCCGAGGAAGCCGGGGCGGCCGCCGGCGACTATCTGCGGCTGACGGGGCTGGTCGCGCTGGCCTATCTCTGGGCCCGCGCGGCCCGGATCGCCATCGCGCGGCACGGCGCGGCCGGGCCGGACCAGACTTTCTACGCGGCCAAGCGCATCTCGGCCGAATTCTTCTTCGATCGCATCCTGCCCGATGCCACCGCCTGCTATCTCAAGATCAGGTCCGGCAAGGCATCGATGATGGCCATGCCCGAAACCGCCTTCTGATCCACAAGACGAACGGCCAGGAAGGATCCGCCGTTTCCATCATAGGATGAATTGGTCTAACGTTCGGAATCGCATGACGATTTGAACGATGAATTGAACGGCAACGACATTGGACAGGGGGCGACATGACCGATCCCATGGGGGCCCCCGTGGAGGCCATGGACAGGCAACGCTGCTTCTCGCTGGCCGAATTGTGCCGGGAACTCGGCATCACGCCCCGCTCGCTGCGCTTTTACGAAGACAAGGGCCTGATCGCCCCGGCCAGGGCCGGAACCCGGCGCATTTATTCGATGCGCGACCGCGCGCGCGCCAAGCTGGTGGTCCGCGGCAAGCAGCTCGGCTTCACCCTGAAACAGATCAAGGACCTGCTGGACCTCTACGACGCCGATCCGCAGCACCGGGTGCAGAAGGTCGCCCTGCTGAAGGAAATCCAGAAGCGCATCAGGACATTGCACGAAATGAACGCCGCCATCGCCACCACCCTGGCCGACCTCGAAAACATCCAGCAATCCATCATCGAATCCTTCGACCGGGAAGAAGCCGCCTGAGCCAGGTTGAACGGGACCTGCCCTAATGCGCCGCGGCTTCCTTGGCGAACGCCTCGGCCGCCTCGGTCGCGATCCGCACGTCGTTCTCCTTCTTCATCCCCGCCACCCCGATCGCGCCGACGACCTCTTCGCCGACCTTCAGCGGCACACCGCCGCGCAATACCATGAAGCCTGCGGTCACGAAGGCCACGCGTCCGTTGTCGGTATTCTCCTCGGTTTCCTCCGACGGGCGTTGCAGCAACGCAGCGGTGCGCGCCTTGCCCAGCGCCAGGTCCGGACTGCCGGGCCGCACATGGTCGAAACGGTCGAACGCCATCAGGCTGCCCCCGCGATCGACGATCGCGATGGCGCAGGGCGCATGCAGGCGGGTGGCGCTGTCCATCGCGGCCCGCAGGGCGAAGTGCGCGCCGGCCCGATTCAGCGTGCCGACCATGTCGCTCAACGGCGCGGCCCGCGCGGGAGCCATCCCCAGCCCGCCCCACAGCAGGATCCCCGCCATCATGCCCAGCCTGTACGACGCCATTCGGAATTTCCATCATCCGCCAAAGGGTTTTCAGGCTTTAGACCGGATTCTCCCCGATGTGGAATAATAATCCCGTAACCTGCCACGGCAGCTCCGTTTCCGTCACGATATCCGCCGATCCCGCGCCAAAGGGCCCGTCATCAGGGGGCCCGTCATCAGCAGGCCAAGCAGCGTCAGCGCCGCGACCAGCGCCCCGGCGATGAAGGTGCCGCGAAATCCCGTCCGGTCCCACAGGGCACCCGCCATCAGGCTGGCACCCAGCAAGGCCAGCCCCGTCACCATGTCGAACAGGCCGAAGGCCGTGCCGCGCCGCTCGGGCGGCGCGGTATCGGCGACCAGCGCGGTCATCACGCCCTCGGTAAAGCCCAGATGCAGGCCCCACAGCGCGACGCCCAGCGCGGCACCGGCCAGCGTGCGCGACAGGGCCAGCCACAGATCGGCGGCGATCAGCAGCCCCAGCCCGACGGCCAGGACCGTCGGCCGCCGGACTCGGTCCGACAGGATTCCGGCCGGATAGGCCGCCAGCGCATACACGACGTTCATCACGACCAGGACCAGCGGCACCAGCGCGGGCCCCAGTCCCGTGCTGCGCGCGCGCAGCACCAGAAAGGCGTCGCTGAACTGGGCCAGCGTAAACAGCGCCGCGATCATCACCACCCGCCAATAGGGGCGCTCCAGGCCGCGCAGTTCGCGCCAGATCAACCGGCCCTTGCCATCACCGGCAGGCGCGACGCGCGGCAGGGCAGGGCGCGCCACCTCCCGCACCCCTACGATCATCACGCCAAGCGACAGGAACGCCGGCACGACCGCGCACCAGAAGACCGTGCGGAACCGGTCCGCCGTCGCCCACATCAGCCCGATCGCCAGCGCCGGCCCCAGAAAGGCGCCCACCGTGTCCAGCGATTGCCGCAGCCCGAAACTGGCGCCGCGCACCGCCGGCGGGGCGATATCGGCGATCATCGCGTCACGCGGCGCGCCGCGAATCCCCTTGCCGACCCGGTCGATGCAGCGCGCCATTGCCAGCCACCCGGCCGATCCGGCCAGCGGAAAGATCGGCTTGCTGCACGCGGCCAGCCCATAGCCGATCGCGGCCGGCAGCTTGCGCCGTCCCAGCCGGTCGCTCAACACGCCCGAGGCGATCCGGGTCAGCGACGCCGTCGCCTCGCCGGCCCCTTCGATCAGCCCGATCGTCAGCCCGGACAGGCCCAGGACGTTCAGCATATAGACGGGCAACAGCGCATGGATCATCTCGGACGAGACATCCATCAGCATCGACACGATCCCCAGCGTCCAGACCCCGCGCGGAACGGCATGCCAGCCCGAACGCGGCGCATTCTCCGACATCGCTCACCCTCCCAGGGCCGGAACGCCACTCCCCCAGGCGCGTTCGCCGGTCAGGCGCGCGATTCAAGCACATGCCGGTCCAGAACCCGCCGGTCCAGAATCCGCTGGCGCAGATACAGAAACAGCGGCAGCCCCAGCGACACGCCCACCCCCAGCGTGGCCGGCAGCACGATCCACCACCCGCGCATTCCCAGCCGCCGGGCCTCCAGCCGCGCGAACAGCAGAAACGCGACGGCGGACACCACAACGTCGCGCACGAAGAACCGGCTGATCGGATTGGCCGCCATGTCGCGGACGAACAGGGCCGGCGCCAGGCCATGCGCGCCCAGCCACGGCACGAAGGCCGCATAAGGCAGGACCAGGCCCACGATGCACAGGGCAAGATAGAGATGGCGCGGCGTCATCACGATGATCCTTCTGATGGGCCTTCTGACGGGCCGTCCGACAGGGGTCAGACCAGTTGCAGCCAGGATGCGGCAGGCGCCGCGCGCCGCCACGCGCCGAACCGGGCGCAGATCCGGTACAGCACCGGCAGTGCCGCCAGCCAGACGCCCAGACCCACGGCGTAATGCGTGCCATGGCGGAAAAACAGCGCCCCGATCACCGCAAACAGCCACAGATGCACGACATAGAAGACCAGCGGCGCCCGGCCGAACACGCGCAGCACACGCGGCAGAACGGCATCCCGCCTCGCCGACAGTCGGGAAAACAGGTGAAACAGACACAAATTTCCGCCAAGCATCGACAGGATATAGACCAGGGACGGCGGATATTTGATCAGGTTGACGAACTCCCGCCACGACGCGTCGCGCGGCGGACGGATCGACCCGATGCCGCTCCAGCGCAGCGCCAGCGCAACCCCGATGCAGGCCATCCCGGCGATCAATGCGGCCCGTATGGCCCGCGCCGGGGCGACGGCCAGCCGGCGCCCCGCAGCAAAGCCCAGAAGCACGAACGCCAGCCAGGGCAGCAGCGGATATTCGACATATACGCCCCCGGTCTGGCCGGGGACCAGCAGCAGCCGTGCCGCGATGCTCTCCGCCCGCATGGCGGCATCCGGCGGCGGCAGAAACAGCGGCGTGGCCGCCAGGCAGGGCAGGGCCAGCAAGTACGCGGCGCCCGGCCGCCGCAACAGGGGATGAAGCGCCCCCAGTACCAGCATGCAGCCGCCCAGGCAGGACAGGACGGTCCAGGCCAGACGGACCGGCGCGCCATGCCCGGGCCAGGCGGGGGGCGGCTGGCCCGTCCCGTCGCCGGCAATGCCCACGATCCAGGCCGGCACCTCGATCATCTGGCTGACCGCCAGCAACAGCACCCCGCGCGCCAGCCAGTGGCGCCGGAACTGCGCTGTCCCCCAGTCCGGACGGCGCTGCGCCAGCAGCGCGGCCCCGGCCCCCATCCAGAAGAAGAATCCGGGCGCGCACAAATCGCTGGCCAGGCGCAGGATCAGTTGCGTGACATTGCGTCCCGTATCGGCATAACGCGTCCAGGCCCCGCCCCAGAATTCCACCGAATGGCGCCGGACCACCAGCGCCCCGACATGGTCCAGCGCCATCAGCAGCATGATGGCGCCGCGCGTCGCGTCCAGCCCGTCCAACCGTTCCGCCGCCCGGCTCATGGCGCGGCCTCCCCGAACGGCAACAAATCCAGAAACGCCTCGATCGTCCGGGTCAGGCGCGGCGCGTCGCCGGTCGCGGCCAGTTCCAGCGTCGCGCCGCGAAACATGGCGACGATCATCCCGGCCAGCAGGTCGGCCCGCGCGGGCGCGATCCCCTCGTCACGCAGCCGCCGGCCGATGCCGTCCAGCCAGAATTGCGCGACCCGGCGCGGATAATCGCCGAAACGGGCCGGATCGCGGGTGGCAATGCCGTACATCTCGTAAAACAGGCACAGCGTCGGTCGCATCTCCGGCCGGGCCAGCCACAGCCACAGCGCGCGGAACACGGCGCGCGGCGGCCCGGCCGCTCGTGCCAGGCATTCATCCATCTCCCGGCGTCCCGTCTCGCGCAGCGTGTCGAAGACCGTGCACAGCAACTGCTCGCGCGATTCGAAATGATACAGGATCGTGCGGTGGCTGGTGCCGATGGACGCCGCCAGCGGACGCAGCGAGAATTCGGCCACCCCGTTCCGCCGGACATAGTCGATGATCTTGTCCAGCAGGCGCGGGCGCAGCGCGGGATCGATCGGTCTGGGCATGGCGTCTGGCTACATTATTAATCCGATCGGTTCAATAACAAATCGCGCGTTTGCGATTTCCCGCCGCCGGCGTCTCGGGGTCTGATCGGCGCAATGGCGGCTTCACCGGCCTGGAGGGCAGCATGACCACCTCACGCGACTTCATCTGCGAACGCATCCTGCTGACGAACGATGACGGAATCGACGCGCCGGGTCTGCGGGTGCTGGAACAGGTCGCGGCCCAACTGGCGCCCGAAATCTGGGTGGTCGCGCCCCGGCATGACCAGAGCGGCACGTCCCATTCCATCAGCCTGCACGACCCGCTGCGCGTCAGCCCCCAAGGCGAGGCGCACGGCGCGGCATCCGGGACGCGCCGCTTCGCCGTGCCCGGCACGCCGGGCGATTGCGTCGTCATGGGCGTGCGCCATCTGATGGCCGGACGGCGCCCTGACATGATCCTTTCGGGCGTCAATCGCGGCGGCAATCTCGGTGTCGAGACCGTGTTTTCCGGCACGGTGGGCGCGGCCATGACCGGCATGCTGTTGGGCATTCCCTCCATCGCGCTCAGCCAGGTCTTCGTGGCGGGGCAGGACGTGCCGTGGGACACGGCGCGCACCCTGGCCCCGGGGGTCATCCGGCAACTGGCCGCCATGGACTGGGCGGCCGAGGCCTGCCTCAACGTCAATTTCCCGGCCTGCCCGCCGTCCGAGGCGCGGAAGATGCTCCTGACCAGCCAGGGCCTGGGATTGATGGACGGCGTGGACGTCGTCACCGGGACCGACCCCAGGGGCCTGCCGTACCACTGGCTGACGCTGACCCGCGCGCGCCTCGCGGATGACGCCGGCAGCGAAGCGGCCGGCGTCGCCGCCTTCCACGTCACCGCGACGCCGCTCCGCTTCGAACGCACGCACGACTCCACGCTGGCGGCCATGCGCGCCGGGCTCTGAAACACCGCCCGGCCGGGCCGAAAAAACCGGGCCATTAGATCGAGATCAAGGACACCCCCGGGCAACGGGACTATCGACCCGCTCCGTGACAGGGCCGCCTCGGCCCGGGTGGAGGCTTCATGAAGATCGTCCTGTTTTCGGCCGGCGAAGCGGCGGACGAAGCGGCGTTTTCCGCGCTCGGCGGCGACCTGGCCGTTCTGTCGGTCACGGCGCCGCTCGATGCCGGCAATGTGGACGCCCATGAAGACGCCGACATCGTCAGCGGCTTCGCCGGCTGCGATTTCAGCGCCGCCACCCTGTCCCGCCTGCCCAGGCTGCGCTTCATCGCGGTCCGCGCGACCGGCTTCGACAATGTCGATCTCGCCTATTGCCGTGCCCGCGGCATCCTGGTGTCCAACGTGCCGGCCTACGGCGACAGCACGGTGGCGGAACATGCGTTCGGCCTGCTGCTCGCCTTGTCGCGCCGGACCGTGCCCTGCGCCGAGGCCACGCGGCGCGGCGATTTCACCTTCTGCCCGGACCGGGGGTTCGAATTGCGCGGCAAGGCGTTCGGCGTGGTCGGGACCGGCCATATCGGCCGCCGGGCCATCGAGATGGCATCGGGGTTCGGCATGACCGTGCTGGCCTATGACGCCATGCCGTCACCGGACCTGCAGGGCCGGCCCGACATCCGTTATGTCACGTTCAACGCCCTGCTGGCCGAAGCCGACATCATCAGCCTTCACGTCCCCGCCACCCCGCAGACCGACGGCATGATCGGCGCTGCCGAACTGGCCCGGATGAAACGCGGCGCGGTGCTGATCAACACCGCGCGGGGGCAGGTCGTCGATCACGCCGCCCTGGTCGGCGCGCTGGAATGCGGCCACCTGGCGGCGGCGGGGCTCGACGTGCTGCCCGACGAGACCCTGCTGCGCCATCCCGACAAATTCTTCGCCCCGGACCAGGCCCCGTCGGCCGCGCAACTGCGCGCGGCCCTGGCCGCGCGCGCCCTGGCCAGCATGCCCAACGTCATCGTGACCCCCCACAACGCCTACAACACCCAAGAAGCCTTCCGCCGGATCGTCGAGACGACGATCGCCAATATCCGGGCCTTCGCGGAAGGCAACCCGATCAACCTGGTGGGATAAGCCTTTCGCCCTGCCGTTCGAGAAACGTGACGGCCTCGTCCCAGCCCCGGACGCGCGGTGTCCAGTCGACGGTCCTGTTGTGCGGTGCGTCGAACAAGACGCCCTGGCCCTTGAAGCGGCGGAAATGCCGGACATTGTCATCGACCAGGAAATCCGCGGCCAGGATGCTCTTGTCGCCGCAGAACACGATGTTCAGCGGCGAAATGAAGGGAAAATGCTCCCGCAGCCACGCGAACTTGGCGGCGCACGACGCCGGATATTCCATCGCCGCCGTGGTGATGAACACGTCGAAACGGGCGCCCAGATGCCGCAGCGCGTCCCTGGCGCCGGGCATGACGTCCAGCGTGCGGAAAAATTCGCCCTGATGCAGCAGGTCTTCCATCATCACCACATGCGCGGGATCGGCCAGGTCGGCGAAATGCCTGCCGTGCAGCATGTCGGCCGTCCAATCATAGCCGTGCCGGGTCCGATACCAGTTCCATTGCGCGCTAAAGGCGTCGGCGATGACTTCGTCCATATCGACGGCGAGGCGAGGGCGGTATTCCATGACGATCACTCTTGCCAGTCCCGGCCTGCTTGGACAATGAACTCTGCGTGCGACCTGCGGTCGACGAACTCTACGTGCAACCTGCCGGTCGACGAACTCTGCGTGCAACCTGCCGGTTGACGAACTCTGCGCGCGACCTGCTCGGTCGACAGGAAATGGAGGCAACGGGAATGACGGACCGAGACAGCGACATGCCGGCCGAACCACCTCGTTGCTCCTGGGCCCGGACCGATCCGCTGCTGCGCCTCTATCACGACCAGGAATGGGGCATGCCGGTCCATGACAGCCGCGCCCTGTGGGAAATGCTGATGCTCGAAGGCTTCCAGGCCGGATTGTCCTGGCTGACCGTCCTGCGCCGGCGCGACGGCTTCCGCCGTGCCTTTCGCGGTTTCGATCCGGACATCGTCGCCCGTTTCGACGGCGCGGACGTCGAACGCCTGATGGGCGATTCCGGCATCATCCGCGCCCGCGCCAAGATCGTGGCGACGATCGGCAATGCGCGCGCCTATCTGGCTATGCGCGACCGGGGCGAGGATTTCGCGGCCTTCGCCTGGGGCATGGTGCCGGATGCGCCGGTCCGCAACCGTACCGGTGAAATCCTGGCACAATCACCGCTGTCGCAGGCCATGTCCCGGGCGCTCAAGGCAAGGGGGTTCAAATTCGTCGGGCCGGTGATCGTCCATGCCTGGATGCAGGCCGTCGGCATGGTCGACGACCACGACCCCGCCTGCTTCCGCCACATACCCTGAATACAAATCCCGAAGCGGATTCCGGGGCGGATTCCGGGGCGCACCCCGTTCAGTTGGTGGTGCTGACGCTCCAGGTCGCGCTGATCACGTCGGGGCTGCGGGCGATATGGTCGCTGATCATGTCCAGCTCCTGCGGATCGGCCGAGGTCGGCACCAGCAGGGCGGCCAGTTCCACATGCTCGTCGCTCTCGGACAGGGTCTCGATGTCGCGGATCGGGTAATGATGGTGCTCCAGCTCGTCCGCCAGCAGGTCGCGCGCGGCCGAGACATGCTCGGGCCGGCAGATCACGTGCATCCGGTACAGGGCCTCGGTCGTATCCGGATTCAGCGGGCGGCGATCGACGAATTCCACCAGCGGGCGCAGCAGCGTATTGCCCGCCAGCACGAACAGCGCGACCAGGATCGCCTCGCCCGGCAGCCCGGCGCCGGAAAACGCCCCCACCGCCGCGGTGGACCACAAGGTCGCCGCCGTGTTCAGCCCCCGCACCTGGCCGCCATCCTTCATGATGACGCCCGCGCCCAGAAACCCGATGCCCGACACGACATAGGCGATCACCCGTACCGACCCGTCGGGGCCCGACAGCCGCACGCCCAGATCGACGAACGCGGCGGCCCCCACCGCCACCAGCGTGTTGGTGCGCAGCCCGGCGGTGCGCTGGCGATATTGCCGCTCCAGGCCGATGACGGCCCCCAGGACGAACGAAACCGACAGCGCGACCGCCGTATGCAGAAAGGCAGGCAGGTCGAACATGAACGGTCTCCCGGCCGCGCCATCTCTGTTGGGCGCATGCACGCATGAACGGAACGACGCGCGGAACAATGCCGGCCGCACCGGCCGGCGCGGCGGTTTTAGGCATCATCGACCGCTCAAGTCCAGGCCAACGGCCTCCGTGACGAAATCGTGTGGCCCGCCCCGTCGCGCGCGGCGGCGGGGCGGCTGGCGGTTTTCGGGGGCGCTGCTACTGTCCCGGGGGCCCGGCCGCCGACGGCCGCCCGCGAAATCATCGATCGAACAGAGAGACGCCCATGGAACAGACAGGACAGGAAAAGACATTATACGCCACGATGCGCGCGCTGCCCGGGCACGAGGAAACCCTGGCCGCCATGCTGCGCGACCTGGCGCGCGACGTGCGGGCCGAACCCGGATGCCTGCGCTTCGTCGTCTATCGCCTCGCGTCCGACCCGGCCGCCTTCCATGTCGAGGAGACCTATCGCGACCAGGCGGCGTTCGAGGCGCATATCGGCATGGACCATGGCAGGCGCTTCAACGCCGCGATCCGGACGATGGTCGAAGGCGGCGCGTCGAACGTGGTGTTCCTCGACCTGGTCGCCTGAACAACCGCACGGGACCCGCGTAACCCCGGATCACTCGTCGCCCTGCGCGCCCGTCGCGGCGCGCAGGCTGGCCAGCGGCAGGTCGATCCGGATCGCGATACCGCGTTCCATCCGCTCCCGCCGAAAGCTGCCGCGCAATTGCCGCTCGATCACCATCGTCAGCAGGCGCGAGCCGAAACCCGGCTCGGCGGCCTGGCCGGTGGCCGGATCGGCGGGTGTCGGCGGCGCCAGTTCGTCCCATTCGTGCCAGAGGATGCCGATCCGCGCGTCCGACCGCCGGCACGTGATGGCCAGCCGGCCCGGCGGCCTGCCCAATGCGCCGTGTTTCGCGGCATTGGTGGCCAGTTCATGGAAGATCAGGGCCAGCGGCGTCGCTGTCCGGGCGTCGATCGCGGCATCGTCTCCGTCGATCGTCAGCCGCCCGGCAGGGGCCGTCTCCCCGTACGGGGACAGGATGCGGCGCAGCAATTCCTGCAGCGAATATCCGGCCTGCTGGGCGGTTTCGTTGCCCGTCCGCGCCCTGATGAAATCATGCGTATGCGCCAGCGCGCGCAGCCGCGCGCGCAGCTTTTCGGCAAACGCGTCCGCGTCCTGGCCATCCTCCAGCGTCAGGTTGATCAGGGCATAGACGATGGCGAACAGGTTCTTGATCCGGTGATCCAGTTCCCGCTCCACCAGGGCGCGCTCGGTTTCCAGGCACTTGGCCTCGTGAATGTCGGTCATCGTGCCGATCCAGCGCGGTGCTGCGCCCGCCTCGCCGGCGATCGGCAGGGCGATCACCTGCCCCCAGCGATATTCGCCCGAATGATGGCGCAGCCGGCCCTGGACATCCATCCGCTGACCGGTCGCGACCGCGTCGCGCCAGGCGGCCGTGACGCGGTCGCGATCGTCGGTATGCAGGAAATCCTGCCACGGGCAGGGTTCGCCCGGCGCATTCGCATGGCCGGTGAAATCCTGCCAGCGCCGGTTGCAGTAATCGTTCCTGCCGTCTGCGTCCCAGCCGAAGACGATATGCGGCAACGTGTCGGTATAGGTCCGGAACTGCCGTTCGCTGGCGGCCAGCGCCATCGACGTCTCGACCTGCTGCGTCACGTCGACCGCGACGCCCGAACAGCGCGCCGGCCTGCCGTCCGGGCCCGGTAGCATCCGGGCCGACGTCACCACCCATCGGGTCCGGCCGCCGCCGATCACCCGATGCTCGCAGCGATAATTTTCCCCGCGCTCCCTGGCCCGGCTCAGCGTGCTTACGACCCGTTCGCGGTCATCGGGATGGATCCCGGCCATAAAGAGCGCACGATCGGCGCCCCGGGCCGCGACGGCCGGGTCCACCCCGTGCAGCAGTGCGAAACGTTCGTCGGTGATGACGATTTCGGTGTTGAAATCGACCTCCCACGTGCCGACCAGCCCGCCGGCCTGCAGCGCCAGGTCCAGCCGGTGCTTCGCGTGCTGCAGGTCCAGCCGCGTCCGCACCCGCTCGGTGGTCTCTCCACCCGACAGCAACGCCCCCCGCACGGCGCCGTCCTGGTCGAAGATCGGGGTGAAATCGATGTCGAACCAGCGCGAGACCAGCGCCCCGTCCTGATGCATGCGCATCCGCACGTCCTGGAAATGGGATGGCTGGCCCAGGAAGGTGCGCGCCACCGCCTCGCGATAGAAATCGGCGGCCTGGGGAAACACGCTCGCCGTTGGCCTGCCCAGCGCGTCCGCGTAATCCGGGCCGACGATGTCGCACATGACCCGGTTCGGAACCAGCAGCCCCTGCCGCCCGATCAGCACCGCCATGGGCGAGGACGACGCGACGGCCAGCCGGATCGCATAGCGCAGGCAGTCCGGCCAGGTCTCGACGGCGCCCGCCGGCGTCGCCGCCCAGTCGAAGCCCAGGATCGCCGCCAGTTGCGGATCCCCGGGCTGGCCCCTGGCCTGCCCGGCCGATGCCGGATCGCCCGCATGGCGGGAAAACAGGCCGACCATCGACACTTCCTCCCATTTCCCGTTTCTCTGCATAAATGAGACGAAACAAACCAAATATGTCCTTCGAATGGACAAAATATGTCCATTCAATCCCGAAATCGGCACAAGCCGTGCCGGCTTCAACCATCACGCCACGCATGCCGCAGGGCCGGGCTCATCGTCCGGAGCAGGCCCCGAGGCATGCCGTGCCTCGGCGCGTGGCTTCTTGTTTTTTTTGAAATACAGAGCCAAAAAATTCTTGAATTTTCAGGCTGCGATAATTCGGATCAAATGAATCCAAAAACAATAAAAGTCTTTTTGCTTCTTTTTCTTCAGAAAAAGAAGAGTCTTCTTCGGACGGCCAGCCTAACCGACTCGGGTGGCGATGCATAGGGTCGCGGCGCGACGGCTGCCGAACCTATCTTGTCCTTACGTCTTGAAAATAGGAAGACTCTTTTCCTCGCGGTCCACAGGGGGCATGGCACGATGCTGGCGCATTTCACCGATCACGCGGCCAACGAACGGACCTTCCTGGCCTGGATCCGCACCGCGCTGGCCGTCATGGCCTTCGGCTTTTTGGTCGAACGGTTTGACCTGTTCCTGCAGGTCGCGGCCGCGTCCCTGGGCGGACATGCCATCTCGGTCCGTCGCCAGTTGTTCGGCGACCTGATCGGCCTGCTTCTCCTGGTGCTGGGCGGCGTCATGATGGTGGTGGCGACGCTGCGCTATCGCCGCAACCGGGCCCTGATCGACTCGCCGGACCTCCAGGCGGGGCAGCACGGCCGGGGCGACCTGGTGCTGGTGGGCCTGCTGCTCCTGCTGGGGGGCGCGCTGTTCCTCTATCTGGTGGTCCACGTCCTGACGTCGGTCTAAGAGCCGACCCCCGCGGATCAGCCCGCCTCCGTGCCCGCCGGGTCCAGCATCGCGGCGAAGGACGCGGCGCTGCGGCCGGGATCGCGGGCCCGGTGGCGGATCATCAGGAAACGCCGCTCGGGCAGGGCAAAGGGCACCTGCCGCAGCAATCCCGCCTCCAGGCTGGCCGCGACGACCGAGGCCGACAGCACGGCGGCCCCCGCGCCGGCCTCGGCAGCGGCCCGCACCGCCTCGTTCGACGGCAGTTCCAGCCCGATATCCAGCGCCTCCGGCGCCAGGCCCATCCCCAGCAGGAAGGACGCGAATTCCGAGCGCGTGCCCGATCCGGCCTCGCGCAGCACCCAGGTGCCCGCTGCCAGGTCCGACGCCGTGCGGGGCGGGGTTTCGCTCCACGGATGCCCGGGCGGGACGACCAGGACCAGTTGGTCGCGCGCGACGACGCGGCTCGTCAGGCTCTCGTCCTCGATCGCGCCTTCGACAAAGCCCAGCGCGGCGTCGCCGTCGCGCACGGCCCGCGCCACCTGGGCGGTGTTGCCGATCGACAGCCGGATGTCGATCGACGGGTAACGGGCATGGAACGCCACCAGGCGGGCGGGCAGCCAATAGCCCGCGATCGTCTGGCTGGCATGGATCGGCAGCACGCCGCGCCGCAGCGCGCCCAGATCGGCCATCAGCAGGCGCGCCGCCTCGGCACGGTTCAGCACCGCGCGCGCTTCGTCCAGGAACAGCCGGCCCGTCCCGGTCAATTCGATGCGGCGCCCGACCCGGTCGAACAGTCGGGCCCCGAATTCGGCCTCCAGCACCGCGACGGCATGGCTGACAGCCGATTGCGCCAGGTTCAGCGCCCGCGCCGCCGCCGTCACGTGCTGGCGCTCGGCCACCGCGACGAAGATCCGCAACTGCTCCAGCGTCATCGGCCGCCGCTCAAATCAAGCGGACCGGGGGTCACGCCGGCAGAGGGGCGGACGACGGGGCGGATGGCGGGGCGGGCAGGGCACGCACCAGCAGCGCCACCGCCTCTTCCAGCATGTGTCGGTCCTGCGGGGTGAAACGATCCTTGACCGGGCTGTCGATGTCCAGGACCCCGATCAACCTGTCGCCGGACAGCACGGGAATGACGATTTCCGATTCCGACGCCGCGTCGCAGGCGATATGGCCGGGAAACGCATGCACGTCCGGCACGACGACCGTCTTGCGCCGCGCCGCCGCCGTGCCGCAGACCCCCGCGCCCAGCGCGATGCGGGTGCAGGCGACGCGACCCTGAAACGGCCCCAGCACCAGCTCATCCCCGCGCAGCAGATAGAAGCCGGCCCAATTGACGCGCGGCAGCGCCTCGAAGATCAGGGCCGCGACGTTCGCGCAATTCGCCACCAGGTCATGCTCGCCGGCCAGGACGCCGGCAATGCCGGACAACAGATCGTCCGGCGTGATGCGCGCGGCGGAAAGAGTATTCATGGATGACAGCCTCCGGGGTATGAGGACGCGCCGCGCCGAGTGCGGCGATCGCGGACGGCGGCCCGTATCATGCCCGCTCCGTCATGCCCGCTTCCCTAGTGTCCTGATTCCGAAATTCGCAAGCGAATTTTGGAATCGAAAGGACACTAGAATCAATATTTTAGTGGCCTGCTGGTCCGAGAAATTCTCATAAGAATTTCTCGGGCAGGACACTAGGTCGGGACAAGCCGCCGTGGGACCGTTCAGCGCCCGGGATCGCTCAGTGCCCTCAGCGATCGACATGCCCCAGATCATGCTCGGGGGCGATGACGTCCCGCACCCGTTGCTTCAATGCTTTGGGACCGGGAAAGCCGCCATCCCGCTTGCGCTCCCAGATCACCGTGTCGCCCACCGTGATCTCGAACCGCCCGCCGGTATCCGGAACCAGCGCCACCTCGCCGATCGCGTCGCCGAACGTCGCAAGGATCTCCTGCGCCATCCAGGCCGCGCGCAGCAGCCAGTTGCAGGCGGTGCAATAACGGATGGCAACGCGCGGGCCGGAACCAGCCATGATCCGTCATCCTTCCGCTGGACCGTCTTCCGCCGGGCGCCCGGGCAGGCACATATCGCCCAAAAAGTGCCTGGGCTCAAAAAGTGCCAGTGCCCAGCTACCTGGCCCAGCTACCTGGCGCGACCGGCCGTCAGACGGTCTTTTTCAGGTTGGGACTGGCCTTGAACCGGACGGTCTTGCCGGCCTTGACCTTCACGGGTTCGCCCGTGCGGGGGTTCAGTGCCTTGCGCGCCTTGGTCTTGTGCACCGTGAAGGTCCCAAAGGACGGCAGGGTAAAGCCGCCTTCGTCCTTCAGCGTCTCCACGATGGCGTGGATCAGGTCGTCGGCCGCCTTGCCGGCGGCAACGCCCGTGCAGGAAAGAGAATCCTGAAGAACGGCGGCGATAAAAGCCTTGCTCATGGAGGAGCGTGTCCCAATAGTTATCGACGGCGCAACGGTAGCAGCCAGGCGTGAAAATTGTCTAACCTCATCATAGAGGGCCGGTGCGATTCGCGGAACACGCGACGGCGATCTGCTGTAAATTTTATTTCATATTGGCCGGCATTCCCCCCAACTTCCGTTTTCAAAGGCCGGAAGCCCGCATTGTCGCGACAGGGTGTCCGCGCGGGGGCGCCATTCCGAAGGGACAGATCATGACAGGACCCATCGTCAACCTCGCCGATGTCGAATTGCGGCCCCGTCCCGCGAAATTCGCGCCCCAGGGCCCCGAAGCCGCCTTGTTCGATGCCCGGATGGGCATGATTTCGGCCCGGCTGGGCGCGCGCAAGCTCGGCTACAACGTGACCGCCGTGCCGCCTGGCAAGCGCGCCTTTCCCTTCCACAGCCACCAGGCGAATGAGGAAATGTTCCTGATCCTGTCGGGCCACGGCGAAATCCGCATCGGTGACGCGCGCTATCCGGTCAGGCCGAACGACGTCATCGCTTGCCCGCCGGGCGGCCCGGCCACCGCGCATCAGATCATCAATACCGGCACCGAGGAACTGCGTTACCTGGCTGTCAGCACCAGGATCAGTCCGGAAATCGCCGAATATCCCGATAGCGGCAAGTTCGGCGTGCTGTCGGACATGGCGACCGACGCCCAGGGGGCGCCGCGCACCTTCACCTTCGTCGGGCGCGAGGGCGATTCGCTCGAATACTGGCCGGATAATCGCTGAGACTCTCCGTTCCGCTCCCCTTTTTTTCCGGAATGGGAACGCGCCCCCGTCAGGCCGCCGCGCGCCGCGCCAGGAAACGGGTCAGCGCGGGGGTGACCGCCACCACGACGACGAAACGCACCAGTTGCATCGCCATGACGAATGCCAGGTCGACAGGGCTGGACGCCGCGATGATGGCCACCGAGTCCGCGCCGCCGGGCGACGTGGCCAGATAGGCCGTCAGAGGATCGATCCCCGCCAGTCGCGCCAGCACCCATCCCATGCCCCCGCACAGCACGATCAAAGCCGCGATCGCGGCCAGGACCCGGGGGGCCGCGCGCGCCGCATGGCGCAGGATCGGACGCGTGAACCGCAGCCCTATGCTCCATCCCACCAGCACATAGGCCACCGCCAGCAGCCAGGGCGGCAGGATGATCGCAAGCCCCCCGCCATCCTGTGCCGCCACCCCCAGGACCAGCGGCAGCAGCAGCGCCCCGGCCGGCACCGCCAGCCGGCGCGCCAGGACCACGCCGCCGCCGATCAGGCCCAGCGTTGCGGCGAATTGCGGGACCGGCAGCGGCGGAAACCAGATCACGGGCGGGCGGTGTCCCATATCCACCCCCCACCATCGCGCCACGATCGACGCCGTCAGCGCGACGCACAGCACGCGCATATATTGCATGAAGGCGACCAGCCGGCTGTCCGCGCCGAACGCGTCGGCCATCAGGACCATGGCGGTGGCCGCCCCGGGCGAGATCCCCCACAGGGCGGTCGTGCCCGGCAGCACCCGCAGGCGCATCAGCATCCAGCCCAGCACGATGCCGGCCACGATGGCGAACAGGACGCCGCCCAGGAACAGCGGCCAGTTCCGCGCCACCTCATGCAGGATCGACGGCCGCAGGCCGCGCCCGATCATGCAGCCCACGATCCCCTGGGCCAGGGCGAAGGGCAGGGGGGCGACGCGGACCGACCCCTCCAGCAGCGCCTGCAGGATCCCCGCGCCGATGGCCCCCATCAGCAGCGCCGCGGGCAGATGCAGCATCATCAGCAAACAAACCACCGCCACCGTCAGCGCGCCCAGCATTGTCCACTGCATCCATGCCGGCCCAGCGGCGTATGAACCAGGGAAGAACGGCGGACGATGCGTCATGGCGGACAGCCCGGAGCAGGATCGGGAAACTGGGGTCAGACGGGGGCCAGCGTGATGGACGCGGCATCGGTCACGCGCGACAGGCGCGGAAAGATGTGGCGCAGCGCGAAATCGTGCTGCTCGGCGGTCCCGGCACTGCACCCGTCTTGCGCCACGATGACGTCGTACCCCAGTTCCCAGGCATGGCGCAGCGTAGATTCGACCCCGATATTGGTCGAGATTCCGGCCAGAACGATGGTCCTGACGCCGCGCCGGCGCAATTGCAGGTCCAGCTCGGTGCCGTGGAACGCGCCCCATTGGCGTTTGGTGACGACGATGTCCCCCGGCTGCTCCAGCCCTTCGGCCAGTTGGTCCCATCCCGGCGGAAAGCCCCCCGGCGGTATCCGGGTCGGCGCGTCCACGTTGGTCGGCGGCAGGTCGCCCCCATCGGCGGAAAACGAAACACGGACCAGAACCACCGGCGCCCCGGCGGCGCGGAATGTTTCGGCCAGGCGCCGTCCGGTCTCCAGCACCGCCGGCCCGGTGCGCGGGGCCAGCTCCATGCCGACGATGCCGTTCTGTAGATCGATCAGAACAAGGGCGGTATGACGCGGATCGAGTACGGTCATTGGCGTATGTCCATGGCAGGTTGAGCAGAATATGATAGGCGAGGAATTCCTCGCAAAACGGATAATTGAGGATGTCTTCGCAAAAATCAACTCCCACCGCGCATGCCCCTGGATCGGCCCCCAGGTCGGGGCCGGCCCCAGTTCCGGCTCCAGCTCCGGCTCCGGCCGCGCCCGTCGCGCCCAAGCGCCAGCGCGGGCGCCAGCGCGTAGCGGCGATCCTGGCGGCGGCATCCGACCTGTTTTTCGAAAAGGGCTTCGACGGCGCGACGATGACCGAAATCGCGGCGCGCTCGGACACCGCCATCGGGTCTCTCTACCGCTTCTTCCCGACCAAGGAGAGCCTGGCCGACGCCCTGCTGGGCCATTACCTGGCCTGTCTGCAGGCCAGGCTGGACGACATCGCCACGCGCCCGGCGACGCTGGGGCCCGCCGCCTTCGCCGACGCCCTGCTCGACATGGCGTTCGATTTGCGGGACGAGCGGGCGGCGGCCGTGATCCTGATCGATGCGCGCCGGGACGGCCCCTACCAGCGCGCGACGCTGCGGGACATGATGCGCGGACGGATCGGCGCGCTGCTGCACCGGATCGCCCCCGCTTTGCCGCCCGGGCGCGGGGCGGCGGTGGCGACGATGATGCTGCAATTCCTCAAGGCGGTTCCCGTCCTGGCGGAGGAAGAGCGGCGGACCGGCGCGCCGCTCTTGGCGGAATTGCGCAGCGCCGCCCGGCTCTACGCGGCCGCCGCCCTGACGGCGGATCGGACGGCCCCCTGACGAAAAAAGGGGGGCCGGAAACCGGCCCCCCGATCGATCGGGTCGAAACGCCAGGGAAAGATCGTTCAGAACAGTTCGATATGGCTCTTGAAGCCCAGCATCGCGGTGTCGTGCAGCACGCGCTGGCCGCCGGGGTTGAAGTAATACTGGAAATCCGGGGCGAAGGTGATGCCCCGATAGACATGGATCTGGTAATTGGCTTCCAGGTTCATGCCATAGCTCTGCGGGCCATAGGCCCCGTTCAGCAGCGATCCGGGGGCCACGCCTTCCAGAAGCTGCAGCGTCTGGGTCTTCGACGCCAGCGGCGAGACACGGATATAGGAGAAATTGACGCCGATCGCATCATGCGGCCGCGCGGCCCAGAATCCCCGCGCCAGGAAGCCCGCCTCGTACTGTTCCGAACGCATCGAGATCTTCTCGGTATTGTAGTAGAAGCCGCCCAGGAAGGTCACGCCGGCATCCGAGGCACCTCCCTTGAAATGATGCAGCATCTGGTCGACCAGGAACCACGCCGCATTCGCGCCATGGTCCTGGCGCGGCGGCAGGCCCGTCAGCGCCCAGGCATTGCCGAAACCGTCGTAATAGACATCCTTGTGGTCCACGGTGTCCCGCGCATAGCCGATCTTGTAGTGGCCCGGCAGCGTCCCGTGGCCGAAAGTCGGCTCCCAGCCGATTTCGACCGGCACCGTCTCGCCGTTGATGTCGGCGCCGTTGAATTTCAGGCCGGTGCGATATTGCTGCACGCCATAGATGCCGGCCTGGTCGAAATAGACGCCGGTCTGGATATAGGTCGTCGTCGTCGGCCGGAACCGCAGCCGCAGCGCCCAGTTCGAATCGGGATAGGACGAATGCGCGGTATTGTCCGAAGACGCCTTGGGGTTGCCGCAGAAGGCATTGTTCATGAAATTGCAGTAGAGCGGGTTGGACGAAAAATCGTTCAGGAACGGTATGCGCCCGGCCGCCACGTCGAACCGGCCCTTCCACAGCGTCTCCTCGCCATAGCCATAGACGAAGTGGAAGAACACGTTGCCGCCGCCGCCATAGATTTCCGAACTCGGGTCCATGTTGTCGCCGAACATGCGGCTGGCCGGAATGCCGTAGCGGCCGACGGCCACGGCATGGGTGGAAAACCCGGTCCAGCCCGCCAGCTTCTCCCAGTCGATATCGTTTTCCAGCCCGTACTGGCCGGCGTTGGAACTGCCCATGCGCAGCCCGTACCCGGGGGTGACCGATCCGATATTGCCCGTAAATTCGTTGGTATTGTCCAGCAGGATGGCAACGCCGCGGTCGCGCAGCCACGTATTCCACCCGAACGGGTCGGGCCACAGCGCCTCGGGCTGCGGCAGGGGCGGCACCGACGATCCGGGGGCGAACGGGGTCTGGTTCAACGGCGTCGCGACCCGGATGCTGGGGTTGAGGGAGGTCTGCGCGACCGCGCCGCCGGCGACGCACAGCGCAATGCCGGTGCAGGCGCCAAGCAAGGTGCCGCGCGACACCGCACGGGCCATAAAAGTCTCGGCCGGGGAAATTTGCTTTTTCATCGTTGTTTTTGTTCTTTTTGTTAAAGCACGCCGTCCGGACTGGACGTGCCGGCCGGCGCGCCGGGTTTTGCACGACGAAGGTCAGGGTCGATACGCTACCCCATCGGAACGAACGGCGGAGCCCGCTCCGCGTCTTCGAGGCGGACATCCGCGAAGGACGGATTTTTCGGACGCTGGCCGGAATCCTGATCGGCCCTCCGGCCCGGAACCGGGAAAAATTGTCTTCATCATATTTTTCTTGCTTATAGAAGACGTAAGATTTGTTCTTACACTCTACGCTTACGACAAAAATAACCCCCGATCAAGGAACTGGTTTCGCTATTGGCGGAGGGGCCTTCCAAATATCTCCGCACGTTTTAGTGACCACAACATGCATCGCGATAATCCGGCCATCGATCGTCTCAATGGACGCACGGCCAATGACGTATGAAAAGCAGCACACGCATTGATTATGGCTAATCAATAGGAAAAGTTCCCGCATAGGGGATGATTGACATGTTTCTACACTGCTGATGCATAATGGTCACAGTCATCAGGACCGGAATCCCCCGCGCCGCCCCGCGCCATGACCTGCCGACTGGCGGCGGCGTGAGCTGGCGTCGCGCAACATCGTTTGCCGCCGCAATCGGGCTATTTTATTGAAATTTCGCATATTCCCCCATGCGCGGCGGCGGCGTGCGCGCCCCGGTTCCCAAAAACCTAAAACGCCGTCAAGGATGTAAAAAAACCGCCATACATCTGCTGCCGAATTTTCACGCACAAGCCGGTGTGTCGGGATTACATGACTGTCACGTATCTGTGACCCAAATAACGCATGTTGCGTGGAGGGGCGCGGAGCACGGAAGGACTGCCATGTCGCCTGACGCCTGCCTGCCGCCCCGGGGTGAAATCGCCCCGCTCGCCTGTGTTCGCTTGCCGTGTTCGGCCTGCCTGTCCGGCGTGACAGTGTGGTCCTGAAGACATGACGTTCAGGCCGCCTCCCGATCCTGCGAAGTCGGTCGGTGCGTCGCAAAACAAGATACGGCGCCCGAAATAAAAATCAGGCGAAATAAAGTAATACGGCCTCATTTTATCTCTCGTATGGAGTTGACGTAAATGCGCACGCGCGCCTTCACGCCTGTTTACCGTCGTGCCGTTCTGTGTCTCGCCACCGCCCTTGCCCCGATCGGCGCGCCGCTCCTGCACGCGCAGGACCTGCAGCCCGCCCCCGGCCGGCACCAGCATAAGCCGCGCCATCACGGCAAGCATGCAGCCCATGCCAGGGGCGACGCGGCGACGGCCACGCCCGGTGCCCAGGTCGCGCAAGCCGCGCCGCGCCCCAGGCACAAGAAGAAGGCCGAGCATGCCTCGGTCCCGGAAAATCTGGAAGTCGTGGGCGCGCGCAGCAGCGCGCAGGCCAGCGGCATCGGATCGATCGAGCAGGCGCGCGTGCTGCAGATGAACGCGCCCAACCTCATCAACGTGATGCCGCAATCCGAAATCGAGAAGGTCCCCAACTACGTGCTGGGTGACGCGGCGCGCCGCCTGCCCGGCGCCTCCGTCATCAACAAGAGCGGCGAATCCCGCTCGATCCAGATCCGCGGCCTCGACCCCAACCTGAACGGCGTCACGTTCGAGGACGTCATCCTGCCCGCCGGCTCGATCAACGGCAGCGGCCGCGCGGTGCCGCTGGACGCGATTCCCGCCCCGCTGGCCGGCGGCCTGGAACTGATCAAGACCAACCGTCCCGACCAGGACGCGTTCGCCCTGGGCGGCCAGCTCAACATCCTCTCGCGCGATATCGGGCCGAACGACCAGCCGTTCCTGAACATCTCGGCCGCCGGCGGCATCCGCGACCCGCACCCCACGCGCCTCTTCGACGGCACGATCGCGGGCGGCATGCGCTTCGGCTTCGACAGCAACCCGTTCGACAAGCACGGCGGCGGCAACAAGCCCTTCAGCGTCAGCTTCTTCGCCACCGCCCTGTCGGACTGGCTGATGCTGGACGATCTGCAGCAGAAATGGGCCGGGACCCCGGGGCAGGGCATTCCCGTCAAGCAGGCCGACCAGCTCATGTATTCGGGCCACAAGGTCCGCTGGGGCTACGGCGGCACACTGGGCTGGGATGTCGACAAACATACCAAGGTCTATCTGAAGATGTTCGATTCCGGCATCGAGGCCCCGGTCATCAAGTATGACCTGACCTTCAAGCCCGGCAAGACGATCACGATGGACCCCACGCTGCCCGGCGCCTATACGTCCAACTCGTCGACCAGCCTCAGCATGAACGACGTGTGGGTCCATAACGAGGAACGCGTCTACAAGTTCGGCGGCCTCAGCGACGTCGGCCGCTTCAAGCTCGATTACTGGGGCGCGTGGGCCAGCAATTTCCTCTACACGCCCTATTCCTACAGCGCCTCGTTCAACAACGCCAACACGGTCCCCGTCTATTACAACAACATCACCAACGCGCTGCGTCCGACCGCATCCGCGATGACCAACCTGGCGAACTATAACAGCTACACGCTCTCCAGCCTGTCCAACGCGCACCAGAACGATTTCGACGGCGAGTGGGCCGGCCATGTCGGCGCGTCGACCAGGCTGGATGTCCTCGACGTCAAGGGCCTGCTCAGCTTCGGCGGCGGCCTGCGCATGGAACATGTCACCCACAACGACCCGCAATATACCTATGGCGGCGTGCCGTCTGCCAATGCCGGCGCGTGGGCGGGCAACCAGACCTACACCCTCTTCAACGGCATGTATAATCTGGGCACCCCGCCGGGCACCCAATATGTCCGCCAGATCCTCAGCAACCCCTATCCGGGCCTCAAGGAAAACGTGGCGGCCGACGCCATCACCACGCGGCAATCCTTCATCGACGACAACGAGAACATCTATAACCTCTACCTGCAGTACCAGGCCACCTGGCGGCGTTTCGGCGTCCTGGCCGGCGTGCGCTACGAGAAGACCGACGGCGTCTATCGCGGCATCGCCACCTCGGTCGTCAACGGCAAGACCCAGCTCGCACCGCGCGCCGTGGGCCAGGAATATGCCAATCTGTTCCCCAGCATCCAGTTGCGCTACAATTTTACCGACAACCTGATCGCCCGCGCCAACTGGTCGACGGCCATCGGCCGTCCCGGCTTCAACGCCGTCACCGCCTCGCAGACGATCAATTACCAGAACGCCTCGATCAGCCAGGGCAACCCGAACCTCAAGCCGACGACGGGCACTAATTTCGACGTCGACCTCGAATATTACCTGCCCAAGGGCGGCATCCTGTCGGCCGGCGCCTTCGACAAGGAATTCAAGAACTACGTCGTCAACTACACGAATTACGTCTCGGGCTATCCCGGCATCCCCGGCCTGGCCACGGTCTCGACCTACGCCAACATCCCGTTCGCCTCGGCCCGCGGGTTCGAACTGAACTACCGTCAGCAATTCACCGTCCTGCCCGGCTTCTGGAAGGGCTTCGGCATCGGCGGCAACATGACCTTCGTCGACTCGCGCGGCCGCAGCCGCAACGGCGTGTTCGAAACGCTGCCCAACACCGCCTCGCATATCTATAATTTCGAGGTCTTCTACATCCACGGCCCGCTGACCCTGCAGTTCGACGGCAACTATCAGGGCCTGACCATGACGGGGCTGGGCTCGGTCCCCAACCAGGACAGCTTTGTGCAGCCCTACCTGAATTTCGACGTCGGCGCGCGCTACGCCATCACCCGGAATTTTCAGCTCTATTTCCAGGGGCGGAACATCACCAACACGATGCAGAACGCCACCCAGGGCAGCAGTTCGAAGAACATGGTCGAGCTGCAATATTACGGCTCGTCCTACCTGTTCGGCCTCAACGCGAAGTTCTGACGCGTATCCGAAACGGGGCCTCGCGGCAGGCGGGCGGCGCGCCTTGGCGCACCGCCCGCCGACCCGTTCGCGGCGGTCAGGATTCCAGCATGTCCGCCAGTGTCTCCACCGTGTTCATGTTGCGCACGGTGCAGGCGCCGACGGCGGGAAAGCGCAGCTTCGTGCGCCCCATGCCATGGCCGTAATGAACGTAGAATTCGCATTCCCCCGGCGATATCTCCTCGTCTCCGGCCTTGCCGGGGCATTCGGCCAGCATCGCTTCCGTCACGGGACGGTCCAGGAAATGGACGCCGACCCGATTCCCCGGCCGGCCGGCGAAGGGGTTGCGCGCGACGATCCGCCGCATTTCGGCGGCATCGCGCAGCATGACGGGCATGGGCGCGCCCATCCGCTCCGCCAGCCTTCCTTCCAGCGCGGCGCGGATCGCCGCCCGCGGCTGCGCCGAGTGAAAGACCACGTTGCCGCTGGCGATATAGGTCCGTACAGCGTCCAGCCGGGCCTGGCGGCAGATCGCCGCCAGCTCGGCCATCGGCAGCGCGCCGCTCCCCCCGACATTCACGGCCCGCAGCAGGGCGGTATAGGCATGGCCGTGGGCGGGGCCCCGGACTTGGGCAGGGTCTTGGGCAGGGTCAGGGGCCCGAACGGGGGCGGGGGGCGCCGCCATCATTCCTCGCCCGGAACCAGGCCGCGATGGCGCAGCATCGGCACGATGTCCGGGTCCCGTCCGTAGAAGGCGCGGAACATCGGGCCGTAATCCATCGTATGGCCGCGCGACAGGATCATGTCGCGGAAACGCTGCCCGTTCGCGCGGGTCAGCCCGCCATGGGCGCGGAACCAGGAATAGGCGGCATCGTCCAGCATCTCGGTCCACAGATAGGCATAATAGCCGGCGGCATAGCCGTTCGACCAGATATGCAGGAAATAGCTGGACCGATAGCGCGGCGGCACGTCGCGCGTATCCAGGCCCGAACGCGCCAGCGATGCCGCCTCGAACCGGTCGACATCCTGGCGCGGCGCGCGCGCCGGCAGCATGTGCCAGTCCATGTCCAGCTTCGCCGCGGCGATCAGTTCGCCCAGCGCATAACCCTGGTCGAAGCGCGCGGCCTTCTTGATCTTGTCCACCAGGGCCTGCGGCATCGCGGCACCGGTCTGGTAGTGCCGCGCGTAATGGGCGAACACGACCGGGTCCAGCGCCCAATGTTCGTTGAACTGCGATGGAAATTCCACGAAATCGCGCGCCACCGCGGTGCCCGACAGGGTGGGATAGACCTGGTCGGCAAACATGCCGTGCAGCGCGTGACCGAATTCGTGGAACATCGTGGTCACGTCCTCGAAACTGATCAGCGCCGGCTGGCCCGGCGCGGGCTTGGCGAAATTGGCGACGTTGTAGATCACCGGCTTCGTTCCCAGCAGATGCGACTGCCCGACGAAGTTCGACATCCAGGCGCCGCCATTCTTATTGTCGCGCTTGAAATAATCGAAATAGACCAGCGCCAGCGGCGACCCGTCCCTGTCCGTCACCTCGAACACCCGCACGTCGGGGTTATAGACCGGGATGTCCCTGCGTTCCTTGAAGCTGATGCCGTACAGCCGGTTGGCGGCAAAGAACACGCCGTCGCGCAGCACCCGGTCCAGCTCGAAATAGGGCCGGACCTGGGCCGCGTCCAGGTCGTACCGCGCCTTGCGCACCTGCTCGGCATAATGGGCCCAGTCCCACGGACGCGGCTGGAAATGTTGCCCGTCCTGACTGATGGCGGCGGCGATGTCCGCGACCTCGCGCTTCTGCTCCGCCAGCGTCGCGGGCACCAGTTGCGCGATGAAATGCTGCACCGCCTGGGGCGTGCGGGCCATCTGGTCATACAGGACATAGGACGCATAATCCGGATAGCCCAGCAGCGCCGCCTTGCGCGCGCGCAACTGCGCCAGTTCCGCGATCGCGGCCCGCGTGTCGCCCGTATCGCCGCGCTCGGCGCGCGTCCAGCTCCTGGTGAACAGCGCCTGGCGCGTGTCGCGATCGGTCAGGGCCGACAGGTCCGGCTGCTGCGTCGTGTTCTGCAGCGGCAGCACCCATTGCCCGGCCAGCCCGCGCTCATGCCCGCTCAGCGCCGCCTGCTGCAGCGCCGCCGGGTCCAGCCCGGCCAGCGCCGCCGCGTGCGGCACGACCAGCGCCCCCTGCTTGGTCGCCGCCAGCAATGTCTGCTGGAAATCGGTCTCCAACTGCGACAGGCGCGTATTCAACTGCCGCAACGCCGCCTTGTCCGGGTCCGAAAGCTGCGCCCCGGCATGGATGAATTGCTGGTAATAGACCGTCAGCAACTGCATCTGCTCGCCTGTCAGATGCAGCCCGGCCCGCGCCTCGTACAGCGTGCGCACCCGGGCGAACAGGGCAGGGTTCAGATAGATCGCATCCTGGTGCTGCGCCAGTTCGGGCGAAACGGCGGTCTGCACCGCATCCAGGGCCGGGTCGGTATTGGCCTGGTACACCCCGTCGAACGTCTCCGACACCCGGTCCAGCACCCGGCCCGACCGCTCCATCGCCACGATCGTGTTGTCGAAGGTCGGGGGCGCGGGATTGTCCGCAATGGCCCGGATCTCCGCCAGTTGCTGCGCCATGCCCTGCTCGAAGGCCGGCCGGTAGTCGCCGTCATGGATCAGGTCGAAACGCGGGGCCTGAAACGGCAGCGTGCTGGCCGTCAGAAACGGGTTGCCGGCGGCGCTGGCCCCCGCGGCATGGGCTGGCGGGGTCGCCCCGGACACGCAAGCCCACCCCGTCAGGCAGGTCGCGGCAAGTGTCCGAAGCCAAAGGGTGCGGGTCATGGTCCATCCTTCTGCGGTCATCCCGCCAGGATGGGCGCGGCGCGCGTAAAAATCCATCCACGATAAATACGAATTTTTATAGTGAATATAACGTGGGAGATCCCGACAAGCCACGCCGGACAGCATCGAAAATCCGCGCGAAAATTCAAAAAACCCAATAAAAACAATATTATATGTGATAATTATCGTTTGCGGCGCAAAATAACATATTTTCTAAGTTATTTATGATTGACCTTATGAAATCCGCTCGTATGATGCGCATTGTCCCCCGATTGATCGGGGTATGGGACACGTGCGCCCGGCCATGCACGATTGCGACCGTAAAGGCCATGATGATGACGCGAATGTGGACCTGGCAACGATGTAGCGCGCGGCGCTGCGGCCAGCATGGCGGGCCAGACGCCACGTCCTGACTACGGTGCCTCCTGGCGCCGGACATCCCGGTACAGCTCCCCCAGGGTGGATCATCATGCTCAATTCCACGATCATCGAAATCGACGGAATCTTTCTCGGCGCGGCCATCCTGCTGGACGGACCCGGCGCCCGGCGTTTCTACGCCGCGCATGACAGCGTGCGGGCGCTGCATAACGAAATCCGGCCGGACCTGACCGCGCTGACGCATCTTGTGGCCCGGCAATTCCACGGCAGCCGCGCGGATCGGGCGGCGTCATGACCGAACATTGCCCCCGGGCACACTGCCTCCCGGCGCGCGCGGCGGCCGTGCGTCCGCCGGCTTGGACCGGCCGGCGGACGGCCGTCCTTTCTCCCATCCGCTGGATGGACCGGGCAGGGATCGCCGCCTGCCTTGCCGCCGCATGCTGGCTGGCCCATCTGGCCTGGACCGGCCGAATGGGCCTGAACAGCCTGGCCGACGCGACGGCGACCCTTTTCGCGTTTTAACGTCCTGGGCATTTTAACGTCCCGGGCCCATGCGGCGGATGTGGACCGAGGACGGAAGAATCAGGCTGCCTTCTGGCTTTCCATGATATGCGCCAGAAGCGGCGCAAACTCCGACAGATGGGAAATCCGCACCAGGCCGGGCCATTCCGCCGAGGGCTCGTCCCGGTCGCGCAGCAGGACGCATGCCATCCCCGCGCGACGGGCCGCTTCCACACCAGGATCGGAATCCTCCAGAACGATGCAATTTTCCGGAGGAATGCCCTCCTCCCCGGCGGCATGGAGATAAATATCCGGCCGCGGCTTGGGCATGTCGAGATCGCGGCCGGAATGAATCCGGTCCTTTTCCAGAATCCTGTTCAGGCCCGTGCTCTGGAACTTGGCATCCATCTCGGCGATCGAGGAATTCGACCCGACCCGGATCGGCAGGCCAAGGTCGGTGACCGACTTCAGCATGTCCTCCGCGCCGTCGACGGTTTCCGCATCGGTCCTCATCATCCTGACAATGCGATCCTGCATCATCATATCCCACTCTTCCGGAAGATCCTCTCCGGACTCCCGGGCGATCATGTCCCTGATCTTCGCGAGTTCGCCGCCGGTGAAGATCCTGTGCGCCTCGGCATCCGTAATGGCCCAGCCATATTTCCGCGCCTCCTGGGCCATCAGCGCCGTGGACATACGCTCTCCATCCACAAGGACACCGTCGCAATCGAAAATGACCATGCGCAATTGACCGTCGACACGAATGGCGGAAGGTGTAATTTCAGTATAGTTTTTTAAAACAGACAAAAATATCCATCCTCTTTTGCAAAAATAGATCAATTTCCGCGAAAATGTCGGAATTTCCATGCGGTATCTTTAATATATACATACTAATTATTTTTTCTCGTTCAAGGGTTGAATTTTTATTATTTTCCGCATAATAAAGAAATATCGTCCGGATTTCACGGACATGACTCTCGATACATCCATGGGGTGCATCCATGGGGTGCATCCATGGATTGCCGCATCGGTGCCGGCGCCGCTTCCACCGTGGGCGGCTCCCCGGACCCGCGTCAGGCTTGGTGCCGCTCGGTTCTGCGCCCGTTCGGCGCGGCCGGGCCGGACGGGCGCGGGCGATGGGGCAGGGCGTGCTCGGCCATCCTGGCCGCCACTCCTCCTCCTCCGGGGGCGCTCCCTCGCGGTGCGCCATGCGCCGCATCATCCAGCATGGCGCGGGCGATCTCGCGCTCGCCCATGATCACGATATCCGCGCCCAACTGCCGCAGATGGATGACCGCGCTATCGAAATGCGCCCGCGCGATGATGGTGATGGCCGGATTGACGGCACGGGCCTGCTCCACGGCCTGCCCGGCCTCGAACGGTTCGGGAATGGCCACCACCAGCAGCCGCGCGGTCTGGACATGGGCTTCGGCCAGCACCGACGGATCGGCGGCATTGCCCACCACGACCTCGATCCCGCGCTCGCGCAGCGGCCGGACCAGCGCGTCCCCGGTTTCGACGACCACCAGCGGCCAGCCCTGGCGCAGCAATCCCTCCACCACCAGCGCGCCGACCCGGCCATAGCCGACGACCACCGCATGGCCCTGCCGGACGGGACCGCCCGCGCCTGCCGCCCCGGGCGGCGCGGCACGCCGCGCGTCATGGCGCGCCGCCCAGGGCGACAGCCGCCCGGCGATCAGAAAGGCCAGCGGGTTCAGCAGGATCGTCAGGATCGACACCGCCAGGATCAGGCTGCGCGCCGGGGCATCCAGCAGGCCCAGATCGACGCCCAGCGTCGCCAGGATGAACGAAAATTCGCCGATCTGCGACAGGCCGGCCGCCATGGTCAGGGCGGTCTGCATCCCCTGGCGCAGCAGCAGCAGGACGGAAAAGACGATCATCGGCGTGCCGACGAACACGGCCAGCAGCGCCCCGGCCAGCCCGGCCGGATGCCGCGCCACGGTCGCCGGCTCGAACAGCATCCCGACCGAGATGAAGAACAAAACCGCGAACGCGTCGCGCAGCGGCAGCGTCTCCTCGGCGGCATGCTGGCTCAGTTCGGATTCGCTCAGCACCATTCCCGCCACGAACGCCCCCAGCGCCAGCGACACGCCGAACAGTTCCGACGCCACATAGGCCACGCCCAGCGCCACCGCCAGCAGCGCCAGGCGGAACAATTCGCGCGACCCCATCCGCGCCACCGCATGCAGGGCGGCGGGAATGACGCGCCGCCCCACCACCAGCATCAGCCCGACAAAGGCCGCGACCTTGCCCAGCGTCACCGCCAGGGTGCCCGCCAGCAGGGGCCAGTGCGGCGCATGGCTTGCGCCGTCCCGCAACAGCGGCGCCACCGCCGGCAGCAGCACCAGCGCCAGCACGGTCACCAGGTCCTGGATCACCAGCCAGCCCATCGCCAGATGCCCGCGCCGCGTATCGGTCAGGCGCTGCTCGTCCAGCGCGCGCGTCAGCACCACGGTACTGGCCACGCTCAGCGCCAGGCCGAACACCAGGGCCGCCCGCCCGCTCCAGCCCAGCAGCAGCGCCAGGGCCATGCCCAGCGCGCCCGACAGCACGACCTGCGCCAGCGTGCCGGGCAGCGCGATCGCCCGCACCGCCATCAGGTCCCTGACGGAAAAATGCAGCCCCACCCCGAACATCAGCAGGATCACGCCGATATCAGCCAGTTGCAGGGCCACGCCATGATCGGCATCCGGCACCAGCGGCCCCACCGCCACCCCGGCCAGCAGATACCCGACCAGCACCGAAATCCCCAGCCGGCCGGCCGCCACCCCCAGCAGAAAGGCCAGCGTCAGGCCGATGACCAGGATGGTGATCAGGGGACTGGCATGGGGCATGGCCGATACTCCGCGTCACGCACGCAGTATCGTCATAACGGCCGGGCCCGCCCCGCGTTTCGCGCGGACCGGCATTATATTACGGGTTCGAAATCGTCATCACGGGCCGTGCCCTCGCCGTGGAAAAGGGCCGCTTGTCCCGGAAGCGGACATGCATGAGATGAAGCTTGACCAGGTGCCCCCGCTGCCAGCAAAGTCATGATTGCCTAAAAAGACAGCGATGCAGGTATGGTGATAACCTGCGGTCTCTGCGAGACAGTCACGTCTGCGAGACAGTCACGCTTGAGCGGGAAAGCCCGCTCTTGGCCATGGCCGGACACCGTGAGGGTTTTCTCCTTCGCGTGTGGTCGGTTGTGGGTGGCTACACGTCTCCGCTGCCGATCCATGTCCGTTTCACATACGGCGGAAAGGCACGATTATGAAACTCAATCACGTCAATCTTTATAGCCACGACGTATCGGCCGATCGGGCCATGTTCGCGCGCTATTTCGGTCTACGAACCCTGGTCGTCCGCGGAGAAAAGATGGCGGTGATGCAGGACGATGACGGCCTCGTACTGATCGTCAACCATTTCGATAGCAAGCTCGATGGCTTCGAATATCCCAGAGAGCTGGATATTCTGCATATCGGCTTCATCCAGGATTCCCGAGAGGCTGTTGATAACGTCCACGCCCGCCTGATTGCTGACGGGTGGGCAGTCCAGGCCCCGCGAGATTTCCACGGTGCCTGGACATTCTATTTCAGAGCAAAAGGGGGCTACTTCATTGAAGTTGCAACGCTGACTCCCATCAAGTCACACGATTCCCATCAAGGTTTGCGGCCGGCTTGCGTCACGACGTCATTGCCGCGCGTCGGCGAAGGCCGCTGACTGAAACCGCAGACCTATCACCAGGGGTACGGCCATTGCATTGACCGCCAGAGCCGACAGCCAGATGGCACCCGGCCAGTGATCGCGAACGGCGAAATAGATTGTCGAAAAGAGCAGCGGCCCGACGATGGACGCCAGGCTCATGGCGGATGCCAACACCCCCTGGAACCGGCCCTGTCGCTCATCATCGACCAGGCGGGTGGCCAGCGCCTGCAACGCCGGCGTGCCGATCCCGGCAAGGGCGACCACCGGCATGATCGCGAACACGATCCAGGGGCGCGTGGTGAAGGCCATCACGGTCAGTGCCACACACGCCCCCGCGATCCCCGTCAAGACCGTTCCGCGCTCGCCCAGCAGCCGCACGGCCGGGCCGGGCAGGATGGCCTGCGCCAGCGATTGGCACACGCCGAAGGTCCCGAGCGAAAGACCGATCCAGAGCCCATTCCATCCGAACACGTCATGACCCCACAGCGCCCAGCAGACGCCATAGACCTCGCCCGTCGCGCTCAATACGAAGAAGATCGCGATAACGGGCAACAGGGACCGCATCGAAAGCGCCCAGCGTAGCGGCCGCAGCGGGTTGAGCGCCGCGCGGTCGATCGTCTGGTGCCCTGGCGTGCGCGATTCCGGAAGAACGAACCAAGCGAGCAGCAGGTTGGCGGCGTTCAGCTTGGCGGCGGCGAAGAAGGGCAGTCGGAGCCAATAATCGCCAAGGACGCCGCCTGATACCGGACCAAGGACGAACCCGATGCGAACATGGCATTGAAAATGCCGAACCGCCTTGCCCGGGTCTCTTCCGGGGAAATGTCGGTGATGTAGGCGGTCGCGACCGGGATGTTGGCGCTGGTCAATCCGGCGACAGCCCGCCCGATCACCAGCAGCGCCAGCGATGGCGCAAGCGCCATCAGCACATAGTCGAGCGCCGCGCCGCCGAGCGAGATCAGCAGGACGGGGCGCCGGCCGAGCCGGTCGCTCAGCGCGCCGAGCACGGGCGCGAAGACAAACTGCATGGCCGCATAGAGTGCCGTGAGGATTCCGATGGTCGATGCCACGTCCCGGGCGTGCGTCACGTCCTCGATCAGACGCGGAAGAATCGGAAAGATCAGGCCGATGCCCATCGCATCGAGGGCGATCGCGGCGAAGATGACGAGAAGCGGCCGGGTCACAGCGCCGCCTCCAGCAACGGCTCGCCATCCCGAAAGAAACCGCCCGATGTGCCATCGGGGCCCGGCGTGGCGGCCCGCACATCGAGATGAGGGCGACTTGCTCCGGTGACAAGCGCAGTATTCGGGTGAGGGGCCTGCATAGGAAACAGCTCCATTGTCGATGTTCGACCGGAGCGTTTCCCGTTGTCGAGACCCGCACCGACGAACATATGACCACCTGCATGGTGGCCGACGTCCGTCGCGGGGATCTCAAGCACGAGGCCAAAGACCAGAGCTTTCGTTACCGAAAGACCTTGGGCTTACCAAACCAAGGCTGCCTTTTCCGACGCCGTTCAACTAGCAGAGCGGCCTGCGTCGGGCAATCATTCATACCCACGGTCCGGCCGCCCGCGGCCGGCGCTTACAGCGTCAGCGCCGCGACCGCCCCCTGCGCGGCTTCCAGCGACGCGGCCCGCTGCGCCACCTCCGGGCGATCCCCTCGTTCACTTGGATCGGACGACAAGGCGATCATGCACGGTCATGCCGAGCGCCATGGTCACAACAAAGGCGGCCACGGCCGGCAGGCCGAGCGGGAGAGAGGCGAGAGCCGGTCCGGGACAGAAGCCCGCCATTCCCCAACCGATCCCGAACAGGGCCGTCCCTCCGATCAGGCGACCGTCAATCCGCCTTGCGGCCGGCAGGTGGAATTCCGTGTCCAGAACGGGGCGGGACAGATGCCGCATGATGCGGACACCGACCGTCGCAACCCCGACCGCACCGGCCATGACAAACGCCAAGCTCGGATCCCAGGCGCCAAAGATATCCAGAAACCCCCTGACGCGGATCGGGTTCATCATGCCTGACAACGACAGGCCGAAGCCAAATACGGCCCCGCATATCAATGCCAAGGCGACCCGGGCGGCTCGGTTGTTCATAATCCGGCAATCCTCATGAGCGTTACGGTCAGGATGCCGGTCGCCATGAAGGTAGCGACCGCAGCCATCGAGCGCGGCGACAGACGTGCGAGTCCCATGACGCCATGCCCGCTCGTGCAGCCCGAACCCATGCGTGTCCCAAACCCGACGAGGAACCCGGCCAGAATGACCAGCGGTAAGGGAACCGCGATTCTGACGACGGGCCAGTCGCCAAATGCTCCCAGATAGGCCACGGGCCCGAGCAGAAGTCCCAGAACGAACGCACCGTTGAGACTACGGTCCTGCCCCAGCAGCAATCGCCCGACAATGCCGCTGATCCCTGCTATCCTGCCATCCAGAAGCAGGAACGCCGCGGCCGACAAGCCGATCAGCATGCCGCCGCAGAGAGACGCCCAGTACCCGTTCATGGTGGCTCCTGAAAAAATATAGTGCCCCGGCCGATGATCGCCAGACCGGCATCGCAAGATCGCGACAATCGCCGCAATCGCACGAAAGCGGCCAGAAGGCGTCGAGGCTATCTCCTGTATTTGTCGAAACCGACAGATAATGGAGACTTGCTATGAAAACATGGTTCATCACCGGCGCCTCACGCGGTTTTGGCGCGCGGATCGCGGCCCTGGCGCTGGCGCAGGGCGACAATGTCGTCGCCACGGCGCGCAACGCTATGTCGATCACAGAAAAGTTG
The DNA here is from genome assembly GCF_038719015.1 of Nguyenibacter vanlangensis. Lineage (NCBI taxonomy): Bacteria > Pseudomonadati > Pseudomonadota > Alphaproteobacteria > Acetobacterales > Acetobacteraceae > Nguyenibacter > Nguyenibacter vanlangensis. The sequence continues at coordinate 1,328,997 of NZ_CP152276.1, read as the reverse complement.
GGCACAGAAAAGTTGGGCACAGAAAAGTTGGGCACGGAAAAGCTGGGCGATCGCGCCAATCTGCTGGCCCTGCCCGTGGACGTAACGCACGAGGCACAGGTGCGCGCGGCCGTGGCCGCTGCGATCGAGCGCTTCGGCCAAATCGACGTGCTGGTCAATAATGCCGGCTTCGGGCTGCTGGGCGCGGTGGAGGAAGCCGGTGCGGAAGAAGTGGAGCGTCTCTACCGCATCAATGTCTTCGGTCTGCTGGCGGTCACGCGGGCGGTGTTGCCGTCCATGCGTGCGCGGCGCTCCGGTCGCATTCTGAATATTTCGTCGATTGGCGGCTATCGTGCCGGGCCCGGCTTCGGCGTCTATTCCTCGACCAAATTCGCGGTCGAAGGACTTTCGGAGGCGCTTCATCATGAACTGACGCCGCTGGGTATCCACGTGACTGTCGTCGAGCCCGGCTATTTCCGGACCGATTTCCTTGACTCGTCCTCGCTGTCGGTCAGCCCGTCCCGGATCGACGATTATAACGATACGGCAGGTGCGGTGCGCACGCACGCGGCCAGCCTCAATCATGGCCAGCCGGGCGATCCCGACAAGCTTGCCAGGGTGCTGGTCGCATTCGCCGATGCGCCGAATCCGCCGGTTCGCCTGCCGCTCGGCAGCGATACCGTCGCGGCGATCGAGGCCAAGCATGTCTCCGATGCGGCCATCCTGGCCGAATGGCGGTCGGTATCCGTGTCCACCGATTTTGCCGTCGCCTGACCGTTCGTCGTCACGCCGAACCGATCTGCCAGGCATGGCCTGCCGGTCCGGACAGATGGTGTGTGATGCCGTTTCACGCTAAGACCCCGTCAACATGGTGATCGCCGGTCGGGATCGCCGGCGGGGAATGCGTGACATGACGGATGCCGCGATGCGGTTCGGAAAGGCACCGGAGGAACTGGCCCGCATCCTCGACCGGGCACCGCCGATAATGGGTGATGCGTTGCGGGGGGAAACCCGGTTGACCGGCCGGTGGGGCCATGGGGCCTTGCACGACCGTCTGCCCGGCATGGAAGGTCATGTCGTCATCACGTACTACGGTGATCCGCAGGACATCGTGTGGCGCGTCGGGCAGCAGCGCCTGGCGGGAGCGACACGGGCGGGCACGATCACCATCATCCCCGAGGGACATGACGGGCGATGGGACATCGCTGGGCCGATCAATGTCAGTCACGTTTTCCTGACCCGCGCGCGATTGCAGGATTGTGCCGACCAACTGGCTGGTGGAAAATCGGTAGAATTGCTGGCTCGAGTGAGTTTCGACGATCCTGTGGCGGCCCGCGTGATGGAGATGCTGGGCCGCGAAGCCGCGGCAGCCGATCCCTCGGCGCGGCTGTTCGTGGAGCAGGCCACCGATTTGCTGTGTACCCAGCTTATGCGGGGGCATTCCTCGTTCAAGGCCCTCGAACCCGCGGTCGACCGCCGTGGCCTGGCCGACTGGCAGGTGCGCAAGGTCACGGATTACATGCGCGCGCACCTCGACGAGTCGATCGGCCTCGATCGTCTCGCCGGTCTGGTGGGCCTCAGCCGGTTTCATTTCTGCACCGCGTTTCGGCAGGCGACGGGCAGAACACCACACGAATGGCTTGTCACGCTACGGATCGAACGTGCGTGCCAGTTGCTCGCTGGCCCGGAATTGTCCATCACCGACGTGGCGCTGGCGGTGGGTTATGAAACGCCCTCAGCCTTTGCCACGCGTTTTCGCAAGCAGATTGGCGTGACGCCGACGGCCTTCCGTCGTGCGCTATGACGCCCGCGGCCGGCGCTTACAGCGTCAGCGCCGCGACCGCCCCGTGCGCGGCTTCCAGCGATGCGGCCCGCTGCGCCTCGCCCCGGGCGATCCCCTCGGCCAGGATGAATTCGGGGGCGGCGATGCCGATAAAGCCCAGCACGGCACGCAGATAGCTGCCGGTATGTTCCGCCGCGGCATAGGGCGTGTCCTCGCCGTAGAAACCGCCATGCGACAGAACGGCGATCACCCGCTTGCCGGCGGCCAGCCCGGCCACCCCGTCCGGCCCGTAGCGAAAGGTCTGCCCCGGCACCAGGATCCGGTCGATCCACGCCTTCAACTGGGTCGGAATGGTGAAATTATACATCGGCGCGCCGATCACCACGATGTCCGCCGCCAGGAATTCCTCCAGCACCGCGGCGCTGGCGGCACGCGCGGCCTCACCGCCGGGAACGGACGCCGGATGGGCGGGCGGCAGGCTGGCCAGCGTCATATGGGCCAGCGGATCGGCGACCAGGTCGCGCCGCACGATTTTCAGCGCGGGGTTCAGCCCCGACAGCCGCGCCACCACGGCGGCCGAGATCGTACGGCTGACCGAACTGTCCGCCGGCAGGATGCTCGCATCGAGATGAAGCAGGTTCGTCATGATATCTCCTCGGCATGTTCCGGTATAGGTTTGTAACCGGGGCTATGTTTGCTACTGTCCGTCGGACGCGCAAGGAGGCACATTTTTGATACGCGGGAACAGCGATGTGACTACCCCACCCCCATCCCCGGACGCGGCATCCCCGGACGCGGCGCCGCTCCACGACCCGATGGGCGGCGATTGCCGCAAGGTCAGCCGCGTGCTGGCCCGGGTGGGCGACAAATGGAGCGTCCTGATCGTCATGATGCTGGGCGGCGGGCCGCGGCGCTTCAACGAAATCCGGCGCATGGTCGGCGGAATTTCCCAGCGTATGCTCACCCTGACCCTGCGCGGGCTCGAACGCGACGGTCTGGTGACGCGCACCATCTACCCGACCATCCCGCCGCGCGTGGAATATAACTTGACCGAACTGGGTCATTCCCTGCGCGCGCCGGTGCAGGCGCTGGGCGACTGGGCACTGGCCCACACCGATACGATCGAGGTCGCGCAGCGCACCTTCGACGCCCGGCAGGACTGACGGCCGCGCCGCTCAGCGAAAGGGCGCGAATTCCGGATCGGTCGCGACCATGCTGTCGTAGTAATCGCGGTGCTGCAGTTGGGCGGCGGCCGGTTCGTCGGCGATCACCAGGCAGTTGGCATGGAATTGCAGGGCGCTGGCGCTGATCATCGACGTGACCGGCCCCTCGACCGCCCGGGCCAGGATGGCGGCCTTGGCCGCGCCGGTCGCCACCAGCACCACCTGCCGCGCTTCCAGGATCACCCCCACCCCCATGGTCAGCGCGCGGCGGGGCACGGCATCGACGTCGCCGCCGAACAGGCCGGCATTCTGCCGCCGCGTGCCCGGCGCCAGGGTGATCGCCCGCGTGCGCGACGCCAGCGGCGACAGCGGCTCGTTGAAGCCGATATGGCCGGTCTCGCCGATCCCGGCCAGTTGCAGGTCGATCCCGCCGGCCTCCCGGATCGCCGCGTCGTACCGCGCCGCCTCGCTCTCCAGGTCGGCGGCCATTCCGTCCGGCAGCATGGTGTTCTCCGGCCGGATATCGATGTGGCGGAACAGATGCGCCTCCATATAGGCGCGATAGGAATGCACGCTGCCGGCCGGCAGGCCCACATATTCATCCAGGTTGAAGCTGCGGCAGCGGGAAAAATCGATCGCCTCGGCCCGCGCGATGGCGACCAGCTCGGCATAGACCCGCTCCATCGTCCGCCCGGTGGCCAGCCCCAGCACGCTGCCGGGCCGCGCCTTGACCTGCTCGGCGATCAGCCGCGCCGCGACCGACGCGACCTGCCCGTCATCCGCCCGCACCATGATCTTCATGCCATCCCTCCCATCGCGGCCGCACCGGCCCGCCTATCATGCCGGCAGACGACATGCCCTGGGAAAGAAATCGTTCGCAAGCAAAAAATATGTTAAAACGATCAATAACGATCATGCTGTCAAACAAATCGGCATGATATCCGTCACCACGCGCCGGACCCCGCGCAACGGCGCGGGTTAGCAGGTCAGTGAACCGGCATAAGCGTGGCCGGCACGGATCGCCGCGACCGGATCGGGCGCTGCGTCCAGTTCCAGGATCGACCACATCGCGTCACCGCGCGCCCGGATCAGGTCGGCCCAGCGATCCCAGGCGACTATACCCTCTCCCATCGGGCAGAAAAACGGTTTGTGGCGATCATGAATACCGGCGTTAATCACGGTATCGATCGGCATGCCGGCCGTCGCGTCCTTCCAGTGCGCGATGCAGATCCGCTCCTGATGCCGCGCCGCGACGGCAACCGGATCGCCGCCCTCCAGGGCGATATGTGCGGAATCGGGGCAGAAATGGACATAGCGCGGATCGGTTAGCAGCATGAACAGGTCTATGTCGCGCGGCGCGCAGAACACGCTGTGCGCTTCGGTATGCAGCGCCAGCCGTACGCCTTCGCGTGCGGTCTCGATGCCCAGGCGATTGATGAAATCCGCCAGGGGCGCCGCCATGGCCAGGTCCACGACCCTGACCGGTTCCAACAGGAAGGTGCGGCGGCAGGGCATGCCGACGACCATCACGCCGCCGCCGCACGCACGGATAAACCGGGCATAGTCGCGCGCCTCGGCCAGAATGCGTGCCTGGGCAGCCGCCGATGCCAGGTCGGCCTCGCGATCCAGATCGACCAGGAAGCCGCTGGCCAGGGTCAATCCGCGCGCCGTCAGCGCCGTCGCGACCGCCTCGGCCGAACCGAACGCGGCGACCGCGTCGCGCCAGTGAAACGGGGAAAAGGTTGTCTCCACACCGCGTACCCCCGAGTCGCGGACTGCATCGAAAAGCTTGTTCCAAAAGGCCGGCAGGTCCCGGCCTGCCAGTGCGGCGATCTGGGCATAATCCGAAACACCCCAGAACGACGGATGGTAGAATGTCACCAGGTCGACACCGAATGCCATGGCTGGATGCTCCTGCGTGGATCAAGCGCGCTGCGCGCGGAAGGGATGGCCGTCGGCCAGATGGGCACAGGCGCGGACGGTCAGCGCCATGACGGTCAAGGTGGTGCCCACGCTGCCCCCGGTCGGAAACGCGCTGGCGTCCGTTACATACAGATTCGGCACGTCCCAGCACTGGTTATGGGCGTTCAGCACGGAACGCCCGGGGGCGGTGCCCATGCGGGCGCCGCCGCTTTCATGGATGGCTGCCCCCATGCACATCGTACGGCCGAACCACCGGCGGAACATGAACCGGCTGAGCGGATCGGCATCGGGAAACGCGCCGCGCCCGAATTCCCGCAACCCCAGGGGCGAGCCGATGAATTCCGTCTCGCCGCCCATCGCCCGGATCATCTCCAGCATCGTGTCCTCCTGCGCCTGCAGCAATGCGATCTCGTTGGCATGCGGTACGCAGCGAATATGTGGCACCGGAATGCCCCAGGCGTCCTTGCGGCGCACATCCAGCGTCACGCGATTATCCGCATAGGGCTGCATCTGCCCGAAACCGAAGAAGGACAGGCGGCTGGCCACGTCGTCCGCGACTTGCGAACGGCCGATCGTCCCCTGATATGTGAAGCCTCCGGAAAAAGGCCGGGCGGCGCCGGTGCGTTCCTCCGCCCGCGGGATATAGAGTCCGCCCGACGGAGCATAGAACGGATCGGCGGGCGCCGAGCGGTCCAGTACCCAGCCGCGCGCCGCCGGATAGGCGCCGAAGGCCAGGCACGGAAGCTGGTCCATGAAATACCGGCCCAGTATCCCCGAGGCATTGCCGACACCCTGTGGATGGCGCGCGCAGGCCGAATTCAGCAGCAGCCGGATGCTCTCGATCGGCGAGGCGCACAGCATCACGGCGCCGGCACGCACGACGACGTCCTGGCGGGTCAGCCGATCCGTGAAAACCGCCCCCGTCGCCAGGCCCGAGACCGGATCGGTCATCACTCGGCGGACGATCGCATCGGCTCGCAGTGCCAGGCGGCCGGTCGCCAGCGCCGCGCGCAGCGGCTTCGGCACCCGCAGGATATCCGGCGCCACGTACCGCCATGACGTCGCGCGCCAGCCCGGCCAGTCGTGCTCCAGCCGATGCCTGAACGCCTCTTCCGCCGGGGTCAGGGCGGCCGGGGCCGCGAACTTTCCGTCAGGCAGGTTCGGCACCTGGTCTGCATTGCCGTAAACGCCGAGATAAGTCTCGACAAAATCATAATAAGGCTCCAGGTCGGCATAGGATAGCGGCCAATCCTCGCCCACGCCGGTCCGGCTCGCCCCTTTGAAATCGTCGTCTGTCCAGCGCAGCAGGACGCGCCCGAAACTGTGCAGCCGGCCGCCGCTCTGGCGGCCGCGAATCCACAGAAAGGGGGCGTCGCGCGGCGTCGTATAGGGATTCATCCTGTCATTGACGAAGAAGGATGCGAATTGTTCGCTAAAAAAAGCGGCGCGCGCCTGGACCGACTGTCCCTTCAGCGTCGCCCTGGCCCGTTCCCATATATTGATGTCCTTTCGCGGCGCCGTTTCGCCCATGGGCGGAAAATGCGCCGTGGTGATCTCCGGGCCTGCTTCCAGCAGTACGACGCTCAGCCCGCGTTCTGTCAGTTCCTTCGCGGCAAAGCTTCCGGCCGCGCCCGAACCGACGACCAGCACGTCATAGTCCTTGTCGGGGCTGAATGGCATGGGCGGCCGGTTGCCCGGATCGGCATGGTCCACGATCAGGTCCTCTTCAGAAATCGACGGAAACCGACCCGCCGAAGGTGCGCGGCGGCGCGAAGGAATAGCTGTAGGCGTCGGCATAGCCGTTTTCGGCGGCGTTCACGAAAATCCGTGCATTCTCGATGTTGCGGATGAAGACCTGCGCGCGCCAGTGGCCCCGGTCCGGAACATATTCCGCAAACGCCGTCGTGTTCGTATAGCTCTTCTGCTTTGTATCGGCGGAATTGGTAAAGTAGAAATAGCTGCTGCTCTGGAATTTGGTCCGGATGTCCGTGCGGACTCGCCCGGTCGGTACCGTCCAGTACCGGCTGAATCCGGCACCGATCGACAGGGCAGGGGCCTGCGGCAGCGTATTGCCGGCGAATTGCTGCATGACCGTGGTTGAGGACCCGTTCGCCAGAGGATTGTCCACCGCGACGTCGAAATTGTCGAAGCGCGCATGCAGCCACTCGAAATCCACGTCGAACTGCCCGATCCGTGGCACCGACAGGATCAGATTCGGATCCACGCCGTAAATGGTGCTCGATCCCGCATTGTCGATGATCTGCCCCCCGCCGCCATAGTTCTTGATGATCTGCGCCACTTGCTGGCCTGTGTAATTCTCATAGAATCCCGAAATGTTGAACTGCACATGGTTATGCCAGAACCGGTTCTTCAGACCCAGTTCATAGGCCCGGACGTTTTCGGGATTGTACTGGTTCAGGTCCGTAAAGCCGCCCGGCTTGTAGCCGGTATCGACCTTGAAATAGGCCATGTTGCGCGGCGTGATGTCGTATTCGATCCCGGCATGCCAGGTCGGCTGGTCCCACGATCCCTGGCCGTAATTCGGTATGGTGACGTATTCATAGGGATAGCTGGCCCGATTGGCGGGGAACATGATATTCCCCGCCCGGACCTTGTGGTCCCAGTTATAGCGGATGCCGCCCGTCAGGCGCAGCGTCGGCAGGATCTTGAACGTGCCATGTGCATACCAGGCCATCGACCGGGCCAGTGTCGTATAGTTGAAGATCAGGGGGCGCGCGGCAGGGTTCTGGGGCAGCGGGATCGAATCGAAGCTCTGCAGGTCGTTATCCTCACGGAAATAGTAGAAACCCGTCGTCCAGAAGAACCGGTAGTGGCTGTCGGACGAGATGCGGAATTCCTGGTTCTGTGTCTTGGGATTCTCATGGGCGTTAAAGGATTCGATCTGGTGCGAATACGAAACATCCGAGCTGTTATCGTTGACCGCGACGAAATGGATGGAATCATAACCCCCAAGATAGGTCAGGGTGACATAGGGCAGTTCATAGTCGAAATTCCAGCGCACCGCCTGCTCGGACATGTTCTGCCGGGGTGTCGTCGGAATGGCAAGATGCGATGGATTGCCTTCGGGCAGGACCGGCATGTCGTGGATCAGGTTCCCGCCAGCGTCGAACTGGTATGGCACGTTATAGACAGCCTGTCCCGCCCCGCCCATATGCGTGCCCTGATAGGTCAACAGTCCCTTGAAATGGCTGAACGGCTGGAACGCGACCGTCGCCCGGCCCGAAATCGAATTGGCGCCGTCGCCGCGGCCCGATGCGCCAAGGTCGCGGTACCCGTCATGGTAGCCGGAATTGAAGGCCAGGCGCACCTGGACCTTGTCGCTGATCGGCTGATTGATCATGGCCCAGGAACTGACGGCATCATAATTCCCGAATTCCAGCTTCGCGCTCGCCGCGCGTTCCATGGTCGGTTTGGCGGTAATGACATTGATTGCCCCGCCGACGGCATTGCGTCCGCTCAAGGTTCCCTGGGGGCCGCGCTCTACCTCGACACGGTCCAGGTCATAGAATGTCGAATTGAACGAGTAGCCGCGATTCGTATAGACGCCATCGGTCGAAATCGCCACCGCGGGGTCGCCGACCTCGCTGGTGTCATGGCTGGAAATGCCGCGGATGGTGATCACGGCCTCCCCTCCGGTCTCCAGGAGATTGACATCCGGCGCTATAGCGGACAACCCGCTGATCGAGTTGATCCCATAGCTCTGTAGTGCCTTGCCGGTCCATACGCTCATGGAAATCGGCGTCTTTTGCGCCGTGGACACGCGTTTCTGTGACGTGACGGTAATCTGCTCGATCCCGCCGCCGGGCGCTCCTGCCTGCCGAGTCATCGTGGCGGCCGGCGATCCGGGTGTCGCTCCTGCGGTCGTCTTGCGATGCGTCGCGCCGGCATGGGACTTGGGGCGGCCCTTCGTGGCGTCGGTGGCCGCGTGGACCTCGCGATCCGGACATGCAGCCAGCAAGGAAATGCCAAGCAGCAGCATGGTTCGACAGGTCGGACGCGTCCGGGGGCGCATGGCCGATGTGGGCCGATGGATCGCCTGGTCGCGCAGACATTGGGTAGGGCGCATGGGGAATTCCTTGGATGCGGGGGAGTGGGACAAGGTTTTGGCAATCGATTGCCATAAATTCATATATCATTCCGAATATGTTAGGAAATGGATTCTTCATTTCTGGATGCGGAATCTGTCGTTTGAAAAATATAATGAATTATAACAATATGTTATATTGAGAATATTCCCACGCGCTCCGTTTCAAGAGGCCTGAATGAATGATTTTGCGACGGCAATCGATATCCTTCCGGGGCTGCGACTTTGACGCCCCTTCCGTCCCGTGACAGAGAGGGGAAAGGAAAACAGTCCGTTGAGAAGGGAGCGGAGTCATGAGCACCGTGTTCCGCCCGGCAGACGCGGCGACCACCGGGGGCAAGATCACCCTGGCTGATCTCGCCGCACGCACCGGCTTGAACATCTCGACCGTCAGCCGGGCATTGTCGAAGCCCGAACGGGTCAGCGCCGAGACACGCAAGCTGGTTCGGCGCGCGGCCGAGCAACTGGGCTATGCGACCAATCTAGCCGCCCGCAGCCTCAGTCGCGGCCGGGCGGATATGTTTATGGTCGTTCTGTCCAACTTTCCGGGCCAACCCATTTCACCCGTCCTGACCGAAGCCCTGCGGGGCGTCTTCGACGAGGCCGCGCAACGGGGATACGGCGTCATCATCAAGCGCGTCGAATATGCGGAACTCGCGGTTGAGGAACTGATGGATCTGGCGCTGAACGGCATGGTGGACGGCGTATTGATGCTCGCTCCGGCGCGCAGCGCGCGCACGGTGCGCCGCATCCGGCCGCCGGCGCATATTCCGGTCGTCTCGGTGATGCACGACATGGTCGCGGGCGGGATCTCCAGCGTGGTGGCGCTCGAGCAGGCCGGGTTCTACGGCCTCACCGACTATCTGCTGCGCAAGGGCCATCGCCATTTCGCCTTTCTCAGCGGGCTGGTGGACACCACGCATGAAAAGCTGCGCTTCGAAGGCGTCATGCAGCGCCTGGCCGAAGAGGGAATGGCCGATGCCTGCGACCTGTTGCCGGGCGGGGCCTTCGACATGGAATCCGGCCTAAAGGCGGTGCCGCATTTCCTGTCCCTCGAAAATCGTCCCACCGCGGTGATCTGCTGCAGCGACGCCCTGGCCCTCGGCTTCATCCGGGGGGCGCTCAAGGCCGGGCTGCGGATTCCCCAGGATGTCGCGGTCAGTGGTTATGACGGGCTGGAACAGGGCGAATATTCCACGCCCACGCTCACGACCCTCATCCAGCCATCGGCCGAAATCGGCCGGCTGGCGACCCGCCTGCTGATCGACCGCTGCCAGCAGCACCAGGCCACGCCGCCGCAACTCGTGGCGCTCGGCACGATGCTGGCCGAACGAGAATCGGCCTGACCGGCCCATTCCAACCCCGTCATCAATGGCGGGCTATCTCGATTGCGCGGTCCGGGGGATAGAACAGCATCACGGCGATCGCCAGGCTTGATGACAGGGCAGGCAGCAAGACATACCCCGCATTCACCCACCACCCCAGCGCCGCCGATTGCGTATGCCGTGCCGGATCGTACTGCCCCCAGGCCAGAAACAACGCCAGCAGCGTGCCTGTGGCGGCAAAGGCGATTTTGGTGACCATGCTGTTGATCGCATAGGCCATTCCGGCGCAGCGCACCCCGGTTCGCGCTGTCCCGTAATCGATGGCGTCCGAGATCATGGAAAAATAGAAGGGCGAGCGCAGCCCCGACGCCAGTCCTGCGACTGCCAGGCCGGTCAATGCGACCGGCAGGCTTCCCGGACGGCTCGCCACGACGCACAGGGCGCAGGCCTCGACGCCCAGCGACAGGATCAGCGTGCGTTTGCGGCCGTATCGCGCCGCCACCGGCGATGTCAGCATCGCGCCCACGATGCCCGTGACGGTGGTGATGCCCAGCAAGGTGCCGCCAAATGCCGTACCGCGATGCAGGACGTCGCGCGCGTAATAGATGGCAAACGACGCATAGGCGCAGATATTGGTGAAATTCAGGGCATTGCCCAGGTTGCAGACGACCCACGGACGATTGCGGATCAGCGCCGCCAGGATCGTGCCCGGCGAACGCGGTGCGGGCGGCGGCGGGATCCGGATCCGGCAGAGGCGGCAGGTCAGCAGCCACAGGCCGGCCCCGACAGCCCCCACCAGCGCCATATAACGTGGAAATCCCGCCAGTTCGGCGTTCGGCGTGTCGCCATGGCCCAGCCGGTGTACCAGCGGTATGGTCAGGACCGCGATCAGCAATTGCCCGCTCTGGCAGCCGATCATCCGGAATGCCCCCTGAACCACCCGGTCCTGCGGCGTCGTCGCCGTCATATTGCCCAGGGCGCCATAGGACGTGTTGATCCCGGCATAGACCCAGCCAAAGACCAGATAGGTCGCCGCCGCCCAGCCCAGTTTCACCGCATCACTGCCGGGCAGGGGCAGAAAGGCAAGAAAGGCCACGCCTCCGAACGGAATTGCCAGCCAGCGGATCAGCGGGCGGACCAGTCGTCCATGGGACGCGTCGATCGCATAGCCCACCAGCGGATCGACCAGTGCGTCCAGCACGCGCACCGCCAGCAGCAATGTCGCAACGGCGCCCACGGGCAGCCGGTAGACGTCCGTGTAGTAGTACATCAGGAAAGATCCCGAAATACCCCACAACAGGTTGGAAGAAAGATCACCCGCCCCGTAGGCCAGGTTTTCAAGAAAGCCCGGACCGTCGCCGGGCATGGCGATCTGGCGCGTCGTCGCGCCGGGGTCGATCCCGCTGGACATGTTTTCCCCTGGCCCGCGATTGCGTAACGATGCCAGAGTGCAACAAACAAAGTGTCATGGCAAGCCTTTGCCATCCTCCTCATGCCGTTCCGCGCGGTCACGGCGATGGCGCGGTTGTCTCCGGAATCTCGCCCAGCGCCGCCCGCAGAACGCCGCCCACGGCCGTAAAGCCGAAGCACTGGCGGACATTGTACAGCGTGGCGTCGGTGCAGAAGCCGGGCGAGGTCGTGGCCGCGCAATCCTCCAGCAGGATGCAGTCATAACCCAGGCAGCCGGCATCCTGCAGCGTCGTCATCACGCACTGGTCCAGGTTGACCCCGCCGAACAGCAGCGTATCGACCCGCAGATTGCGCAGGATGGCGTCCAGCGGCGTGTCCCAGAACCCGCTCATCCGGTATTTGGCGACATGGATGTCACCCGTCTCGGGCGCCAGCTCATCGACGATGGCGGCGTTCCAGCTCCCCAGTTCCAGCACGCCGCCCGCCTGGCCGGGCAGGCGGCCGCCCAGGCCCACTCCCTCGCCGTCCGGGTCATAGACATGCAGCAGAGACGGGCTCAGATTCAGCCGGTCGGGCCGGTTGCCCCAATTGACCCAGATCACCGGCACGTCCCGGCCGCGCAGCACCGGCAAAATCGCCGCCAGCGGCGCGATCGGCGTCCGTGCCGGGGCGATATCCACGCCGATGCTGGCCAGCCAGCCATCGGGGTGGCAGAAATCGTTCTGCATGTCGATGACGATCATCGCCGTGCGGGCCAGGTCCAGCGTCACCTGCTGCGGCAGGGCGTCGATCGTGACGGGCCGCGCCGGCCGCGGCGGCCGCAGCAGGCTGACCGCGTCGCGCGAAACCCGCCACCGATTGGCCGAGGACGATCCGATCTGCTTCATCCGCACAACACCCGCAGGTCCTCCTCGTCCAGCGCGACCCGCTCGCCACTGCGGATCAGCGCGCCGAATTCCTCATCCGGAATCATGACCGTCAGCGTATAGAGCTTCGACGTCCCGGTATTCTCGACGACATGCTCCGCACCGGGCCGCACCAGCAGCGCGTCGCCCTTGCGCAGGGTGGTACTCTGCCCGTCGCAGATCGCCCGTCCTTCCCCGCTCAGCACGACGAACATCTCGTCCGCCGCGCGATGCGTGTTGGGCGGCGTGCGCCCGCCGACGGCAAAGATCTCGACGACGGCGACCGATCGCGTCCCCCCGGCCCGCGCGTCGAACAGGATCGCGAAATAATTGCTGTCGGCCGGCGATATGCGAAAGGCCTCGATCTGGCCGATCGACCGCTTGAGAAAGCTCATGCCTGTTCCTCCGCCGCGCGCAGCGGCACATGCAGGATCGATTTGTCGCGCCGCAGCCGCACGGTGACGACCTGGTGGTCGAAGATCCCGGCCTCCCACGGCGGCCGGCCGGTGCCGGGATTGACCGGAAAGGACGGAAAACAGGCCAGCGCCAGCGACAGCCGCAGCCGCTCGCCGGGTTGCAGGGTGCAGCAGGTCGCGCGCATCGGCACCGAAACCGCCCCGGGCTCCAGCGTGGCATAGCCCTCGGCCAGCGGAAAGCTGCGCCCGTCCGCCGCCACGCGCGACAGCACGGCATGCAGGTCGAACGACGCATGCGCGCTCTCGATCCGCGCGCTCAGCCGCACATCGCCCGCGATCAGCATGCGCTCCGTGGCCGGCGCGCCGGTAAAGGTCAGCGTATCCGCCCGCGCATCCGCCCCCGCCCGGTCCACCGGCCCGGGCGGCCAGCCGAAGCTGCCGCCACAGGGCGCCGCCGGCCGCCAGGGATCCAGGGTCAGCGATTCCCATCCCGGCGCGCCGGCGCCCGCCTCCAGCAGGCGCCCGTCGCGCATGTCGATGGCCGCCCGTCCCGATCCGTCCAGCCCCAGCCGCGCCTGTTCCGGCGTCGCGCCCGGTGCCGCATCGCCTTCCGGCCAGGCCGCGAAATCGCGCCAGCACCGCGCGCCCATGTCGAACAGCCGCACGGCCGGCCCATCCCCCGGTCCATCCCCCGGTCCATCCCCTGGAGCGTCCTTCAGCCAGCGATCGAACCAGGCGATCTGCTGCTGGTCGATATCGGTAATGGCATCCTCGCCGAAATCCAGCGCCCCGACCCGCCGGTCCCAGGGAAAATGCGCCCACGGCCCGACGATCAGCCGCGCCGGCAGATGCGGCGCCAGCGCGCGGAACGCGGCCAGCGTGCCCGGCAGGTGGCTGTCGTACCAACCGCCGATCAGCAGCGTCGCCGGCCCGTTGGCCACGATCCGCGCCCGCCGCGCGGCGGGCGAGATCGCGTCCCAGTACGGATCGTCCAGCGGTGTGTCGCGCCACACGGCATAATGGCTGTAACGCTGCAACAGCGCGTCATGCTCCGGCCAGGCCGGCATCGCATCGGCGAAGGACGCGGTCCGGCTGGCCGCATACAGCCGGGCCTGGGCCTCGCGGTCGCCCGCCAGCCGCGCGGTCTCGGCCGCAAGCTGCGTCGCCCAGCCGATATTGGCGCGCAGCGCGAACGCCCCGTTCTCATACGCCCAGTCGCGCCTGATGTCCCAGCCGATCATGGCCGGGGCGATGGCCTTCAGCGCCGGACAGGGCTCGCCCGCGGCCAGAAGCTGGTTGCTGCCCTGGAACGAGAAGCCGAACATCCCCACCCGCCCGTTGCTCCCGGGCAGGGCGGCGGCCCAGGCGACGCTGTCGGCCCCGTCCGCGGCCTCATGTTCGAACAGCGCGAACCCGCCGCCGGACTCGCCCCGCCCGCGCACATCCTGCATCACGACGATATAGCCGCGCGCCGCGTACCATTCCGGCGGCGCATAGCACAGCGACGTGCCGATCCGCCGCCCATAGGCCTGGCGCATCATCAGCACCGGCCAGGGGCCCGGCCCCTCGGGCTGCCAGATATCGGCGACCAGGCGCGTGCCGTCCCGCGTCGCCATCGCTTCGGTCCGCTTCGGCCGGACGGGCAGGGGGGTCATCACGCCAGCTCCCGATAGGATGGCGGCCGCTCGGCGATCGCCCGGCCGCCCCGCACCACCGCGCGCCGGTCCGGCCGGCTCAGCAATTCGTTCATCGTCCGCGCCTCGAACAGCACCAGGTCGGCCGGCGCCCCCGGGCGGATCATGCCGTCCCCCAGGCCCATCCGCCGCATCGGCGTGCCGGTCACCGCGGCGGGCCACGCGCCGAACGGATGGTCCAGATGCGCGATCCGCACCGCCGCGCCGAACACCGTCATCATGTCGAAATCGCCATAGGCATGGAACGGATCGCGCACATTGTCCGACGCGAACATCACATCCGCGCCAGCGTCGGCCAGCTCATGCACCAGCGTGATCCCGCGCCAGCGCGGCGTGGCGCCCGCCGCGCGGTCCTGCAGATACAGGTTGCATTGCGGCAGGCTGACGACGCCGATCCCGGCATCGGCGACCCGCGCGGCGATGTCGCGGGCGCGCGCCGCCTGCTGCACCGACAGGCTGCAGCAATGGCCGCACACCACCCGCCCGGCGAACCGGTGCCGCGCCGAAGCGGCGGCGACCTGCTCCAGCGCCGTCTCCCCGGCCTCGCCGTTCTCATCCACGTGCAGGTCCAGGTCCAGCCCATGGTCCCGCGCCAGCCCGAACAGCCGGTCCAGCACGGCCTCGCCGGTATTGTGCCCCATCAGCACCGCGCCCAGCATCCCGCCCGGCGTGCCGGCGGCGGCGCGGGCGATCTCTGCTCCCTGCGCCCCGTCATAGGCTTCGGGCATCACCAGGGCCACGGCCTGCAACGCCACCCGTCCGGCCCATTCAGCCTGCAGCGCACGGATCAGCGGCCATACCCTTCGCCCATGCGCGCCCGCGATGTCCAGATGGGTGCGGATCGCCCGCGTGCCGTGCGTATGGGCGCTGGCCAGCGCGAATTCCATCCGCCGGCGCACGTCCTGCTCCGTCCAGTGCCGCTCGCGGTCCGCGGTCACCGCCTGGACGGCGCCGGCGAACGTGCCGTCCGGATTGGGCGCGCGGTCCCAGATAAAGGCCTTGTCCAGATGGGTATGGATATCGGCGAAAGCCGGCCAGACCATCCCGCCCGCCAGGTCCGTCTCGGGCATCCCGCTCTCGGGCGGCAGGCGCTCCAGCGCCGCGATCCGGCCGTCCGCGATCACGATGTCGCATTCCACCCACTCGCCGCCCCCGCCGCCGGGGGCGCGCCAGGGCGTCAGCGCCGCCGGAATCCGGGCGCGGCGCAGCACGTGGCGCGATCCGGACATCTCAAACATGGCGGGCTTCGCGCAGGGCGGTCTCAACCATGTTCGTCTCAGCCATGCTCGTGCCAGCGCCGCAGCACCCATTGCTGCAACCCCGCCATCACTCCGTACAGCACCAGCCCGGCCAGCGTGATCAGGGCCAGGGCGGCGAACATGCGGGGAATGTCCATCTGAAAGCCCGATTGCAGGATTTCGTAGGCCAGTCCGGCGCTGTTGCCGCCCGTGCCGGCGACGAACTCGGCCACCACCGCCCCCACCAGCGCCAGGCCGCTGGAAATCCGCAACCCCGCCATGAACATCGGCACCGCGCTGGGGACCTGCAGCCGCAGCAAGGTCTGGACCCGCGTGGCCTTGTGCATCCGAAAGAACGCCGCCAGCCCCGGGTCCACGCTGCGCAGCCCCTGCAGCGTGTTCGAAATGATCGGAAAGATCGCGATCAGGGTGGCGCAGATGACCAGCGCCGGCAGCGTCGTCTTGACCAGGATGATGATCAGCGGCGCCACCGCCACGATCGGCGTGACCTGCATGACGATCACGTACGGCATCAGGCTGCGCTCGATCATCCGGCTCTGCACCAGCAGAAACGCCACCAGCACCCCCAGGACCGCCGACAGGCCCAGCGCGATCATGGTGACCAGCAGCGTGCTGCGCAGCGCATGCAGCAGCGCCCATCCGTTCTGCACCAGCGCCGCGCCGATATCGCCGGGCGCGGGCATCAGATAGGGCGGGATGTGCCACAGCCGGCATCCCGCCTGCCACGCCAGCAGGACGGCCACCCCCACCAGCGTCGGCGCCGCGACCGCGGCGAGGCGCGCCCTCGTCGTTTCCCCCATCGTCAGGACTCCTCGTCCAGCCGGCTGGACGCGGATGCCTCGGCCAGCAGCGCCGTCAGATCGCGGCAGATGGTGGCGAAGCGCGCGCTCAGCCGAAACGCGCCGTCCCGCGCGATCCCGGGTTCGATGGCATATTCGGCGAAGACCCGGCCCGGATTGGCCGCCATCACGATCACCCGCGACGACAGGAACGCCGCCTCGTACAGCGAATGGGTGACGAACAGCGTCGTCAGCCCCTGCTGCGCGCACAGCCCCGCCATGTCCTCGTCCAGCCGGTTGCGCGTGCATTCGTCCAGCGCGCCGAACGGCTCGTCCATCAGCAGCAGGTCGGGATTCGTGACCAGCGCGCGGGCGATCGACACCCGCATGCGCATCCCGCCCGACAATTGCGCCGGAAAGCGCGCGGCCGCATGGGCCAGCCCCACCTGCTCCAGCGCCGGCGGCACGCGCCGCTCGGCCGCCGCGCGCGGCACGCCGTCCAGGTCCAGCGGCAGGCGCACGTTGGCCGCCACATTGGCCCAGGGCATCAATGTCGGGTCCTGGAAGACGAAGGCCAGCCGCCGTCCGTCCGTTCCCACCGTGCGGAAATCCCCGCCCCACCACGCGACCTGCCCGTCCGTGGGCGCATGCAGGTTGGCCACCAGCTTCAGCAGCGTGCTCTTGCCGCAGCCCGACGGCCCGATCAGGCTGACCAGCTCGCCGGGACGGATCTCCAGGTCCAGCGGCGCCAGCCCCCGCACCCCGTTGGCAAAGACCTTCTCCACCCCGCGCAGGCTGACCACCGGCGTCGCGACATCTCCCGCATGCGGCCCGGGGCCCGGCATCGCGTTCACGCCGGCACCGTGTCGGTCAGCGCGTCCGACAGCGCCGTCGTATAGGCATCGCGCCACGCCGCCCCATCGGCCGCCCCGCCGGCCGCCCCTCCGGACAGCGCCACCACCTCGTGGATCCGCGCCCACCGCGCGGCACTCATGCCCAGCAGCATCTGCCCCGGGGCGCCCATCGCATGGACCTCGCGCAGCGTCCGGCGCGACCAGGCCATGTGGTCGGTCGTATTGGCCGGATTGTCGCGCAATATGGCGGCATCGCCGGCGGCGGGGTCATGATACAGGTAATCCAGCCAGCCCCGCGCGCTGGCGGCCAGAAACCGCCGCAACGCATCCGCCCGCGTCTCCAATGTCCGGCGCGAGACCAGCAGCGCGTTGGTATAGGTCGGATAACCCGCATCCGCGAACAGGAAATATTTGAACGCCACCCCCATCTGCCGCACCGCATAGGGCTCCGAGGACAGAAAGGACTGGATCGCCAGCGCCGGATCATGGACGAACGGCTGCAGGTTGTAGGTATAGACCCCCGCCTGCGCGTCCGTGAAACCATAGGTCCGCTTCAGCCACGGCCAATAGGTCGACCGCCCCTCGGTGCTGATCAGCAGCGGATGCCCCTTCAGGTCCGACAGGCCGCCGATATCCGGATGGGTCAGGAACCCGGTCATGCATTTCTGGAAACAGGCGCCGATCGTCACCACCGGAATGCCGCGCAGCGCCGCCACCATGGCCGCGTCCGGCTGGCCCACGATCACGTCGCACGCGCCGGCCAGCAGCAACTGCATGGCATTGACCTGCGGCCCGCCCGACCGGATCGTCACATCCAGCCCGGCCGCGCGATACAGGCCGCTTTCCTGCGCCTGATAGAACCCGCCCAGCTCGGGCTGGGCATACCAGTTGGTCACCAGCGTCAGGCGCCCGGGCGCGCTGGTATCCGAGGCATGGGCATCCGAGGCATGGGCACCCGAGGCATGGGCACCCAGGGCGCGGGCACCCGCGCCCGTCATCGTCATGCCCAGCAGGGCGGCGCGTCGTCCGATGGCGCGGTCAGGCATCAGGCACCGTCTCATGATTGCAACGGACGGGCAGCGTAACGTCCCCGTTCCGGGAATGGAAAGAGACATTTCACGCGCGCGGCGCTGCCTGAAAGGCAGCACGGATCTTGACCGCGGCGCCCCGGCGCCCCACCAGTTGCGGGCAAGTGAAAAGGGGGACGCAGCGCATGCTGCACGGGCGGATGCTGGTCTATCTGGACGTCGTGGCGCGGCTGGGCTCGATCCGCAAGGCCGGCGAGCGCCTCAACGTCGCCTCCTCGGCGATCAACCGCCAGATCATCGAGCTGGAGCGCCAGCTCGGGACCAAATTGTTCCAGCGCCTGCCGCGCAAGCTGGTCCTGACCGCGGCGGGCGAACTGATGATCGCCCATGTCCGCCAGACGCTCAAGGACATGGACCGCACCCGCGCCCTGATCGAGGAAATGAAGGGCCTGCATCGCGGCGAGATCGTGCTGGCGGTCATGAGCGGCCCGGCCGCCAACATCATGCCCCAGGTGCTGGCCGATTTTCAGGTCTCGCACGCCAATGTGCGCGTCGCCCTGCGGGTCCATGGCCGCACCGAACTGCTGGCCGCCGTGCGCGACGGCGAGGCCGACCTGGGCGTGGGCTTCGACCTCCCGCGAGAGGCCGGATCGACCGTCCTGGTGGCCCGGACCGCCCATCTCGGCGCCGTCATGCGCGCCGACCACCCCCTGGCGCGGCGCGAAAGCCTGTCGATCGCCGATTGCCTGGCTTATCCGCTGGTGGTGGCCGACCCCACGACCTCGATCCGCCCGCATCTCGACGCGCTGTGCGCGCGCAGCGGCGCCTCCCTGGTCGCGCGGGTCGAAAGCAACTCCGTCGAGGTCCTGCGCCGCCTGGCCCGCGCCGGGGATTCCATCACCTTCCTGACCCCCTTCGACATCATCGAGGAACGCGAGCGCGGCGAACTCGCCCTCGTCCCCCTGCGCCATGCCGGCACCTGGCCGCAGACCCTCAGCGTGATCGCCCGCCTCAACCACGTCAATCCGCTGGTCAGCCTGATGGCCGAGAAGATCGGCGCCGTCATCGAACGGACCTTGTGACCCGTCACCCGTCCTCGGGCAGGCTGACATAGATGCACACCCCCAGCATCGTCAGGAAGAAGCGAAAGGCCGGCTGCTGGCCGTTCCAGTCACGGGACTGCCACATCGCGAACCATTCCGCCCCCACGACCGAAAAGCCGAAGAACCAGATCAGAAACCCCAGCGCGGTGCCCAGCGGCACCAGCCGCGCCGCCCGGCGGAATGCCGCGCGGTCCGCCCGCAGCGCGCGCAGCATCGCCCCCGCCGCCATCAGGAACAGCATCCCGGTCGCCGCTTCCCCCAGGATGATCAGCAGATAGAACCCATGCCACGCCCAGCGCGCGTGAATCGCGCGCCAGGTCAGCGCAGTGCCCGGAAAGGTCGTGTCCATGCTCAGCACGTGCCGCACGAACAGGAAGTTCGACCGGTAATCGGTCAGGTTGTTGAAGGCGACCAGCAGCCCGAACGCCGCCAGCGACGCGACCATCGCCAGCTTGGCCAGGCGCGAGGCCAGGGTGAACGAATCAGGCATGAACGAACCATCCTGCATTGCCGGCCCTCGGAACAGTCATTGCGTTTCCGTCATAGCATGCCGCCCGCGCCCGCCGGTCAAGCCCGGTTCGGGCCATGCCGGCCAGGACGTTCCGCGCGCGCAAAAAAGCAGCACCCGGCACGTTATTTGATGCTTCAAAATGGCCGGGGAACACGATCTCATGTCCCCCTCCAATGGCCCGACACGCACGCGACACCCACGATCGATGCCCCGTTCATGACGCTCACCCGCCGCGCCGCCCTCTCCGCCGCCGTGACCATCGCCGGGGCCGCCGCGCCGGCGGCGCGGCGCGCGCGGGCGGGCACGCCGGTCCGGCTGGTGCTCTCCTGGTTCGCGCAGGCCGAGGTCGGCGGCTTCTACCAGGCCCTGGCCCGCGGCTATTACGCCGATCGCGGGCTGGACGTGCGCATCGCCATGGGCGGCCCGCAGGTCAACGCCATGCAGCTTCTGCTGGCCGGCCAGGCCGACTTCGCCACCGGGTACGATTTCCAGACCCTGCGCGGCATCGCCGCCGGCATGCCGCTGCTCACGGTCGCGGCCTCCTTCCAGCACGACCAGCAGGGGCTGATGACGCATGAATCCGTCACCGCCCTGGCCATGCTGCGCGGCCACCCGATCCTGATCGCCGGCACCGCCCATGCCACCTTCTGGCCCTGGCTGCGCGCCCGCTATGGGTTCAGCGACGCCCAGCTCGGCGCCTATACCTTCAATCTCCAGCCCTTCTTCCACGACCCGGCGATGGCGGTGCAGGCCTATGCCTCCTCCGAACCGTACCAGGCCGCGCTGCACGGCGTCCCCGTCCGCTTCTTCCCCTTCGCCGCCATCGGCTATCCGCCCTACGGCACCCCGCTGCTGACCACGCGCGCCTTCGCGGCGGCGAACGATTCGCTGACGGCGGATTTCGTGGCGGCCTCCCTCGCGGGATGGCGCGACTATCTGCGCGCGCCGGAAATCGGCAACGCCCTGATCAAGAAGGACAATCCCCGCATGACCGACGGACAGCTCGCCTTCGGCGTGCGCGGGCTCGCCGCCACCCGCGCCGTGGACGGCGGCGACGCGGCGCGGCTGGGCATCGGCGCGATGACCGAGGCCCGCTGGCAGGCCACCCGCGATTTCATGGTCGGCAACGCGCTGCTGCCGGCTGCCGCCGACTGGCGCGCCGCCTTCACCACCCGCTATGTCGCGCGCGCCAAAGTCATGCCGCTATGACGGCGCACGCCCCCACGCACGACCTGGTCGTCCGCAATGCGCGCGGCATCCTGACCGGCCTGCGCGGGGCGGCCGAACGCCGCACCGGAGACCTGCGCATCCGCGACGGCCGCATCGCGCAGATCGGCGACATCCCGGCCCTGCCGGGCGACCGGGTGCTGGACGCGCGCGGCGGCGTCGTCACGCCGGGCCTGGTCTCGACCCACCACCATCTGTTCCAGAGCATGCTCAAGGGCGTGCCCAGCGCGATCGACGCGCCGCTCGAAACCTGGCTGCGCCTGGTCCCCACCAGCTACTGGAACCGCCTGGACGAGGACGCGCTCCAGACCGCCGCCCTGGTCGGCATGGCCGAATTGCTGCTGTCCGGCTGCACCACCGTCGCCGATCATCACTATCTGTTCGCCGACAGCTACCGCTACGACCCGGCCGCCGTGCTGTTCGAAACCGCCGACCGGCTGGGGCTGCGCCTGGTGCTGGCGCGCGGCGGCACCACCCGCACCCGCGCCTTCGACACCGACGACATCCTGCCCACGCCCACCGAACCGCTCGATGTCATGCTGCGGCGGGTCGGCGACCTGGTGTCGCGCTACCACGATCCGTCGCCCGACAGCCGCCGGCGCATCGTAATCGCCCCCAACACCCCGACCTGGGGCGTCACCCCCGACGAGCTGCGCGAACTGGCCCATGCCGCGCGCGCGATGGGGATCGGCCTGCACAGCCACCTGTCCGAAACCGGCAATTACGTCCGCTATTGCCGCGAAACCCACAATATGCGCCCCGTCCAGTTCGTCGCCGAACATGGCTGGACCGGGCCCGACGTGTGGTTCGCCCACCTGGTCCATCTCGATCACAGCGAAATCGCCATCCTGGCGGAAACCGGCACCGGCATGGCGCATTGCCCGCAAAGCAATTGCCGCCTCGGCTCGGGCATCGCCCCGGCGCCGGACCTGGACCGGCTGGGCGGCCGCGTGTCGCTGGCCGTCGACGGCGCCGCCTCCAACGAGGCCTGCGACATGGCGGCCGAAATGCATTGCGCCTGGATGGTCCACCGCGCCGCCCACGGCGCCGCCGCCATCCGGTGCGAGGACGTGTTGCGCTGGTCCACCGCCGGGGGCGCGCGGGTGCTCGGCCTGCCCGACCTCGGCACGGTGGCCGAGGGCCAGGTCGCCGACCTGGTCGTCCACGGGCTGGACCAGCCGCGCCATGCCGGCCTGTTCGACCCGCTGATCGCCCCGGTGGCCTCGGGGGCCGGCAGCGTGCGGCACGTCCTGTCGGCCGGCCGTCCCGTGGTGGTGGACGGCGCGATTCCCGGCCTGGACCTGCCGGCGCTGCTGCACCATGCCCGCGCCGTCGTCACCCGCATCGCCCGGCAGGAGGACCTGGTATGCTGACCACCAAACAGGCGGTGCTGCGCCGCTTCTGGTACGCGGTCATGCCGGTGCATCACCTGGCCGCCGGCCCCAGGCCCTTCCGCCTGATGGGCGAGGACCTGGTCCTGTTCCTCGATGCCGGCGGCGCGCCCCGCGCGCTGCGCGACCGCTGCTGCCACCGCACCGCGAAACTCTCCAAGGGCTGGTGCGCGCATGGCGAGATCGTCTGCGGCTATCACGGCTGGCGCTATGACGGGCAGGGCCGCCTGACCGAAATCCCTCAATTGGGCCGCGACGCGCCGCTGCCCGCCTGCCGGGTGCAGTCCTTCCGCTGCCAGGCGCGCTACGGCTATGCCTGGGTGGCGCTGGACGATCCCATCGCGGACATCTTCGACATCCCCGAGGACCGCGACCCCGCCTTCCGCCGCATCTTCCAGTTCTACGACACCTGGCGGACCGCGCCGCTGCGGCTGATGGAAAACTCCTTCGACAACGCGCATTTTTCCTACGTGCATCGCGGCACGTTCGGCGACATCACCCAGCCCAGGCCCAAATTCTACGACATCGCCGAGACCGATTACGGCTTCTACGCCACCACGGTGGTCGACATCCTCAACCCGCCCGACGCGGTGGCGATCACCGGCGATCCGTCGCCCACCACCACGCGCACCATGCACAACCACTGGTACATGCCGTTCTGCCGCCGGATGGACATGGCGTATCCCAGCGGCATCCGCCACATCATCATCAATTGCGCCACCCCGATCGAGGACGACCGGATCCAGCTCGTCCAGCTCCTCTACCGCAACGACCGCGAGGAAGACTGCCCCGCCGAACGCCTGATCGCCTGGGACCGCAAGATCACCGACGAGGACCGCGAGATCCTCGAAGCCACCGATTGCGACGCGACCCTGGACATCACCCGCCAGGTCGAAAGCCACATGCCCTCCGACCGCCCCGGCCTGATCATGCGCCGCCGCCTGCTCGACCTGCTGCGCCGCCATGGCGAGGACGAAATCACCCGCCCTCCGCCGCCCTCGGCAACGCCGCCCGCCATGCCGGGCCCCGATCGCGAGGACACGATCCCCATGATCGTCGACGACGTGCGCAACCAGGCCGAACGCGTGCTGTCGCTGCGCCTGCGCCCGGCCGACGGCGCCGAACTGCCGCCCTTCGCGCCGGGCGCGCATGTCGCGCTGCATGTCGCCCCCGGCCTGGTGCGGCACTACTCGCTGTGTTCCGACCCGCAAGACCGCGCCGCCTGGCGCATCGCCGTGCTGCTCGAGGCCGCGTCCCGCGGCGGCTCGGCCACGGTGCATGGCGCCTTCCGTCCCGGCCGGCAGGTCCGGGTGGGGCTGCCGCGCAATCATTTCCCCCTGGCCGACGCCCCCTTCGTGGTGCTGATCGCCGGCGGCATCGGCATCACGCCGCTCCTGCCCATGGCGCTGGAGCTGCACCGCGCCGGCCGTCCCTTCGCGCTGCATGTCTGCGCCCATTCCCGCCGGACCGCCCCCTTCCTCGACGAGGCCCTGGCCGCCCCCTATGCCGCCCACGTCACGCCCCACCTGGCGGCCGAGGGCGGACGCCTCGACGTGCCCGGCGTGCTGGCCGCCGCGCCCGAGGGCGCGCATGTCCAGGTCTGCGGCCCGCTGGGCCTGCAGGACGCGGTGGCCGCCGCCGCGCGCGCGCTGGGCTGGGACGGCGACCGCGTGCATGCTGAACGCTTCACCGCCGACGTCGATATCCAGGGCCGTCCGTTCATGGTGCGCGCCGAACGCAGCAACGTGACGGTCGAAATCCCCGCCGACCGCAGCATCGCCCAGGCGCTGGGCGCGGCGGGGATCAGCATCCCGGTCTCGTGCGAACAGGGCCTGTGCGGCACCTGCGTCACCCGCGTGCTGGAGGGCGAGCCCGACCATCGCGACCTGTTCCTGTCCGAAGCCGACAAGGCCCGGGGCACGCATATCATGGCCTGCTGCTCGCGGGCGCGCGGCGCCTGCCTGGTGCTGGACCTCTAGGCATGGCGGCAGGCATGGCACGGCGCGCCCCGGCGCCGACGGCCCCGATCACGGCCCCGATCACTGCCCGGATCACGGCCCCGATGGCGGCGGCCATGGCGGCGTGGCTGCTCCTGTGCCCGGCCGGCGGACGGGGGGCCGACCTCACCGTCACCGACGGCGCCTCGGTGCGCCGCCTGCCGGCCGCCGCCCTGCTGCACCGCGCCGATCTCGTCCGGCTGGACCTGTCGCGCACTACCGTGAAGCTGGGCGCCGGGGTGGCCGCCATCCCCCTGTCGCATGTCGCGCCGTGCGGCGGGCAGGCCCTCATCTTCACCGCGCGCGACAGGTTCGTGGCCGGCGTCCCCTGTGCCGCCCTGCGCGCCGCGCGCCGCCGCGGCGTCACCGCCTGGATCGCGATCGCCGAAGGACCCTGGCCCGGCAACAGCCTGGCCGATCTGGGGCCGTTCGCGCTGGTCTGGACCGGCGCCGATGCCGCCGCCATCCCGCGTGAGGACTGGGTCGAGCAACTGGTGGCGATCGGGCAGGGCGACCCCGACCCGCTGCCGGCGGCGCCCGCCGGCACGCAGGCGGCGCGCGGCCGCGCGCTCTTCGCGGTCGACTGCCTGCCCTGCCACCGGCTGGACGGCATCGGCCGGGGCACCAAGGGCCCCGACCTGGGCCAACCGATGAACGTCACCGCCTACCTGACCCAGGCCGGCTTCCATGCCCTGGTCCGCGACCCGCGCGCGGTCCGGCACTGGCCCGCCCAGGCCATGGCGGGCTTTCCCCCCGATCTCATCGGCGACGACGGAATCGCCGCCCTATGGGCCTATCTGCAGCTCGTCGCTCCCCGCGCCGCGCCATGACGCGCGCGAAAACGGGGCAGGAATCACGGAAGGGTTTGACCGCATGCCGGACATGATGCCGCGCCGCCTCTGGCAGGATATGAAATCGCGCGAATTCCGCGCGCTGTCGCCGCACACGGTGGCGATCCTGCCGGTGGCGGCCATCGAACAGCACGGGCCGCATCTGCCGGTCTATGTCGATGCCTGCATCAATCGCGGGCTGCTCGACCTGGCGCTGGCGCGCGCGCCGGACGACCTGCCCGTCACCGCCCTGCCCATGCAGGCGGTCGGCAAGAGCGACGAACATATCGCCTATCCCGGCACCCTGACCCTGTCGGCGCAGACCCTGACATCGGTGCTGCTCGACCTGGGCGCCAGCGTGGCCCGCGCCGGCGTGCGCCGCCTGGTGCTGCTGAACTCCCATGGCGGCCAGCCGCAGATCCTCGACATCGTCGCGCGCGAATTGCGGCGGACGCACCGGATGTTCGTCGTCACCGTCGGCTGGGGCCGCTTCGGCGTGCCCGACGGCCTGTTCGACGCCGACGAACTGCGCTTCGGCATCCATGGCGGCGATGTCGAAACCTCGCTGATGCTCCATCTGCGCCCCGACCTGGTGGACATGGCGCGCGCCGGAAATTTCGTGCCCTGGCCGCAGGAAATGGCAAAGGATTTCCACTGGCTCGAGGCCGAGGGCAGGGTCGGCTTCGGCTGGCACACCCAGGATCTGCACCCCTCCGGCGCGGCCGGAAACGCGGCGAACGCCACGGCGGAAAAGGGCCGCCTGATCGCCGAACGCCAGGTGGCGGGATTCCTGGAATTGCTGGCCGAAATCGCGCGCTATCCGCTCGACCGCATCCGCCCGCCCAGCGACGATCTGGGGATCTAGCGATGAACCATGGCGCGATGAACCATAGCGCGATGAACCAGGCGACGGACCGATTCCTCGCGCTGGTCGGCGACGTGCCGGCCAGCACCGATCCCGCGACGATCCGGCGCAAAAGCCGCGATTTCTATTGGTACAGCCCCATCCTGCGCGAACAGCTCGACGGGCTCCAGGCCGATTGCGTCGTCACCCCGCGCACCGAGCACGACCTGCTGGCCATCGCCCGCGCGGCGCGGCAGAGCGGCATCTTCCTGACCGCGCGCGGCGGCGGCACCGGCAATTACGGCCAGGCCGTGCCCCTGCGCGGCGGCGCGATCGTCGACATGACCGGGCTGGACGGGCTCGTCTGGCTGCGTGGCGACGTGGCGCGCGTGCGCGCCGGCACCAACATGCTGGCGCTGGATCGCGCGCTGCGCGCCCAGGGGCGCGAATTGCGCATGTTCCCCTCGACCAAGCGCACGGCGACGATCGGCGGCTTCGTCTGCGGCGGATCGGGCGGGATCGGCTCGGTCACGTGGGGCGGGCTGCGCGCGCCGGGCAATCTGCTGGCGACCCGCGTGGTGACGATGGAGGACGAACCCCGCGCCGTGGAACTGCGCGGCCCCGACACCAGAATCGTGAACCACGCCTACGGCACCACCGGTTTCGTGACCGAACTGGAACTGCCGGTCGAACCCGCCGTCGATTGGTGCGACATGGCGGTCGCCTTCCCCGACCTGACGCAGGCGGCACGCTTCGCCCACCTGCTCGCCACCCAGACCGGCCTGCAAAAGAAGCTGGTCTCGGTCATGGATTGCCGCCTGTTGCCCTATTTCGCCCCGCTGCGCAACCGGGTGCCCGCCGGCCGGGCCCTGGTCATCCTGATGATGGCGCCCGCCGCCATCGAACCCACCCGCGCCCTGATCGCGCGGGAACATGGCGAACTGTGTTATTCGTGCAACACGGCCGAGGCCGAGGACGATCCCGGGCACGTCCCGCTCTACGAACTGACCTGGAACCACACCACCCTGCAGGTGCTCAAGAAGGACCGGTCCTACACCTATCTGCAGACCGGCTTTCCGCCCGCCGACGCACTGGCCCGGGTCGCGGCGCTCGCGGCGCAGTTCCCCGACGAATTGCTGACCCACCTGGAATTCCTGCCCATGGAGGGCGGCATGTCCTGCGCCGGCCTGCCGGTGATCCGCTTCACCGATTCGGCCCGCCTGGACAAGATCATGGCCGCGCACGACGCGGCCGGAATCTCGGTGGCCAACCCGCATGTCTACACGATCGAGGACGGCGGCGCCCATCGCGGCCTCTCGCCGGATCTCGCCGCCGACAAGCGGCGATTCGACCCGGCCGGCCTGCTCAATCCCGGCAAGATGCGCAGTTTCGAGGCGCTGGCCGGGGCACTGGATGGGGCGCCGAACGGGGCAGGGCGGGCGGCCGAATCCTGACCGTCGCCCGGCCCCTGTTACCTGCCGGGCGGGGATGTGGTATTCCGGCCGCATTCCATGTGTCGAATCGGTCTGTACCTCATGCCGGGGTGACTTTGCACTGGCAACCGGGCCGCGCGCGATATATATTACGAATCCGTTATGGAATCAGGAATTCCAGCGGATATCGGCGCCCGTTCCGGGGGTGGAAAGGCGCCGTATTTTCATTTTCAACGGAGACGGGGGTTACGTTGTCGTCACGATTTATCTTCGGGCTGCTGGTCGCCAGCACGGCCTTGTCCAGCAGCATTCTCGCGGCCGGCGCGCAGGCGCAGACCGCGGCGCCGGTCACGCAGCACCATCCGCGTCACCGCCATGCGCCGGCCGGGCCGGTCAGGAAGACGGCCGCGCCCGTCGCCGCCCCCGCCGGCGCCCCCGTCGCCGCTTCAACCCCCGCGGCACGCCATGTCGCCGCGGCCGCGCCGGCGCCCAAGGCCGAAGATATCGTCGTCACCAGCCATAACCCCGTGGCCAGCGCCAACGGCGTGACCGGCCTGGCCCCCGGCGGCGGCATGATGAGCGTCGAGACCGAGGCCAAGGCCGTCACCACCGTCAGCCGCGACTTCATCGCCAAGCTGGCCCCCGCCACTTCGGCGGCGCAGATGATCCAGTTCGCCCCCGGCACCAATATCGGCTCGTCCGATCCGTTCGGCCTGTCGGACCAGACCTCGATCAATGTCCGCGGCATGAATCAGTCGGAAATCGGCTATCTGTTCGAGGGCGCGCCGGTCGCCGACATCGCGACCTATGACCCGTACACCTCGGAATGGGGCGACACCGAGAATTACGAGGAAGTGCAGCTCTCCCAGGGCACGTCGGACGTCAACGCCCCGCTGGTCAACGCCACGGGCGGCCAGATGAACGTCACGACGATCGACCCGTCGCACACCTTCGGCGGCCTGATGGATTATTCCTACGGCTCGCACAAGACCAATCGCGGCTTCATCCGCATCAATACCGGCGACATCCTCAATACCGGCGTGCGGGGCTTCGTCTCCTATTCCAACGCCACCTACGGCACCTGGCGCGGTCCCGGGCGCGGCATGCGGCGCCACGTGGATTCCAAGTTCGTCAAGGAATGGGGCGAGGGCAATTCGATCTCGTTCGTCGAGACCTATAACGAAAACAACCAGCCCAACTACGCGCCCGTCACCGCGCAGCAATGGAAGCAATACGGCGACAGTTACAATTACAGCCCGTACCCGTTCCAGTCCACCGCCGCCGGCAGCTACTGGGTGACCGAGGTCGGCGACTGGCGCAACATGATCCTGGTCGCGCCGATGCATTTCACCCTGACCCGGAAACTTTCCCTGCTGGTCGAGCCCTATTTCTACTGGGGCAGCGGCGGCGGCGGCATGGGCCAGTGGGACATGCCGATCAACAATTACAACCCCTCGACCGGACAGAACGAAAACCTGGTCCTGCCTTACCCCGGCCTGGCCTACAACGATGCCGGCACGCCCTCCTTCCATGGCGAGGGCTATTACATGATCAAGGAATTCCACCCCGGCATCAACGCGCATCTCGAATATCAGCTCGACCACCACAACAAGCTGACCCTCGGCGCCTTCCACGATTATTACGACGACGCGGAATGGACCAATATCAGTCAGCTCGGCCCGAACGGCGACCCGCCGAACACCTGGGGCTCCTACGGCTTGAAGTTCCAGAACGGGTATGAATTCAACCTGTTCCTGAACTATCACCTGATCACCCAGTCGACCGGGCTCTATGTCAGCGATTCCTCGTCCTGGCTCGACGACCGGCTCAAGGTTGAGGCCGGCTTCAAATATGTCATGATGAATCGCCAGGGTACCAATAATTACGACAACGCGCAGCCCTACAATGTCGGCGTGAACTACACGGCGCCGCTGCCGCGCGTGGCCGCCAGCTACAAGATCGACGACCATAACCAGGTCTATTTCGACGCCGCGGCCAATTTCCGCATGCCGCTGGCCTCGTCCTATTTCTCGGGCATCCCGGGCAACAGCCCGGGCATCGGCGGGTCGATCAAGCCCGAATTCGCGATTTCCGAGGAACTGGGCTATCGCCATTACGGGCTCTTCAACCTGACGGTCAGCCTGTTCAACTATAATTTCACCAACCGCAACATCACCACCAGCGTCGTCATCAACGGCAGTTCGTTCGGCGGCGTCGGGGTTAATGCCGGCGGCCAGACCGTGCGCGGCGCCGACATCGAATTCGGCCTGCGCCCGTGGCACCATATCAGCCCGTACGTCTCGGCCGAATATCTCTATGCCCGCACCGACAACAACCTGCCGGCGGTGGCCGAGAACGGCGTGGTCGACTACCTGCCCACCACGGGCAAGCGCGCGCCGCAGGCGCCGGAATTCACCACCAGCGCCGCGCTCAGCTACGACGACAGCACGTTCTTCGGCAATTTCATGTATCGCTGGATCGACAAGCAATATTCCGATTTCATGGATCAGGAATCGCTGCCCGCGCACGGCCAGATCGACATGACCCTGGGCTATCGCCTGCCCAATGTCTGGCGCCTGAAACACCCGCAGATCCAGTTGAACATGTATAACCTGGCCAGTTGGCACTACCGCTCGTCGGTCCAGAGCCTGTCGAACAACACCAACCCGGTGACGGGCGTCTACGGCAACCTGATCGACTCGGCCGGCGCGCCGACCTATCTGATCGCCCCCAACTTCGCCGCCATGTTCACCGTCACCGCCGGCTTCTGACCCCACCGGCCCGGCCCGACGGCCACGCCGAAACGACGAAAGGGTAGGGGACAGCCTCCTACCCTTTTTTCACGCATACTTTCCAACATCCGCGCACCGTCACGAAGCGCGGAAACATGCCGGACCCATCACACAGAACGCAAAAAAGCCGCCCTTTCAGGCGGCTTTTCCAGATGCATCGCTGCATGCCAGGCGGCTTATGCGACCTTGAGGCTCACAGCGGACTTCTTGCCGTTGCGTCCGGCTTCGATTTCATAAGAAATCTGCTGCCCCTCGCTCAAGGTGGCGAGCCCCGCGCGCTCGACGGCGGAAACATGAACGAACACGTCCGCAGTCCCGTCACCGGGCTGAATAAAACCGAAACCCTTGGTTGCATTGAACCATTTTACGGTGCCTGTCGTCATAACGAGGCTCCTTTTTAACATGGTGGTCACGTACAGAACACGTACATAATCGTAACTTCCAATGGGCTGAAGCTGACACAACGCGCGCCAACCCCCCACAGGAGCATCCACCGCCGCCACCATGCGCATGGCCCCGCCCCGAATGCAAGTGAAATCGCGCCTATAACGCGCGCATGATTAAAAAAAACGAATGATCGACCATCTTTCCCGTGATCAGAAGCCTGTTTTCGATCCTGTTTTTCATCGAAAATCCAGCAACGCTTTGAATTTATTTTTAATTTATAGCGCTGATTTCTATTCTTCATCCCGAAATGTTCACACCAAACGGCAACACTCCCCCCGCCCGGCGGACCTGCGGGGCAAACGCGCGGAGACCGCCCAGGGCGGTTATGTCACGGCGGTTTTGAACGGCACCCGAAGCTTGATAGGCTGCACGCCCTCGATCGCAGCAGGGACCACGCTATGGCATCCACGCATCCTCTTTCCGGCTTGATCCGCTCTCTCGCGCAGGACCCGTGGCAACCGCGTTTCGACGACATTCTTGCCGAGCATGTCGGCCCGGTCCTGCACGAAGCCGACCTGGCATTTTCCGACCTTCATGACATCCTCGGACAGGATGTGACGATGACCCTGTGGGGTTGCGCGTTCGAGGATGCCCTGACCCGGGACTGGGACGGCGAAAATCTGGTCGAAACCTACCTGAAACGTCGCGGCTGGAAGGAGGGACCGCGCAAAAGCGCCTATATGCGGGCCATGCGGTCTTCTGTCATGAGCCTCTACGAAGTCTCCGACATCAAGCCTGGACAAAGCCTGGTCGCCCGCGATCTGCTGCGGGAGTCCGAACCGGTGCTGGTTCATGAGGGCACGGCAACCCGGATGGTCAGGCAATGGGACAGGCTGGCCGCCCGGATCGTGCCCAGCGACGGCAGACACGTCTTCGCCGGCGGTCTGCTCGCCTGCTCCGCCGAAACCTGCGATCATCTTTCCCGGGCCCTGTACAAGGCACTGCAAAGAAAACGCGGCAAGGCGCCGTTTCCCAAGCTCGACACCGACCAATTGCGGACGATCGCCCCGCTCTTCTCCATCAGTTGGCTGGCCTGCGCCATGGAACGAATGGCCGCCCCGACCAGGCCCCCAACCCTGTTCAACAGCGACGGGGATGAGATCGCGCTGCATGACATCCGTTTCCCCCTCGCCAAGGGCGTCACCCAGAAGACAGTCGCGGCCCGGCTGGATACCATCGCCGGCCTGCGCTCCGAGAGCCGCACATTCTGGAATTGGGTCACGAACGCGCCAACCGCTCCCCCCATCGTCCCACCCGGCCCAGGTCCTGCAACCCTGGCCGCGCCGGGGCGGGCACTGACCTTGATCAGTTCCATGGATGACGGGGCCACCGTGCTGGGGACCCTGCAACTCAAGGGCCGCCAACTGCACCTGGACGTCAACTCGGCACGGCGGGCCGAACGGGCAACGGCAATGCTTGGCCACGCGCTCGGCCCGCTCGTCGGCCCGCCGCTCACCCGGATCACACCCCCCGAACAGGCGCTCATGGACCACACCCATAGGGACCACACCCAATCCGGCGGCGGCGCCGCCAGACCGGAAGACGCCCTGTCCCTCCCGCCAGGCGAGAAGGAACGGATTGTCCGCGAATGGATGGATCGACACTACCGCCAAACCCTGGACCAGCCGCTTCCCGCCCTGGATAACCAGTCCCCCAGACAAGCCGTCCGCACGGCCGCCGGCCGCCGGAAAACGGTGGAATGGCTCAAATATCTGGAAAACGCATCCGCCCACGGCCACGCCGCCGGCGACATGGCCGGCTACGATTTCGGCTGGATGTGGCAGGAACTGGGCCTTACCACATTCCGCAAATAGCTCTGCCCTGCCGACCTGACCGGAGGCGGGGAGGGGAGACGTGTCGCTTTCTGAAGAAAAAAGGCCCCCGGGTGGACATGCTGCCAGGACTATGGCTTCGATGCCCCATCAACGCAGCGGCAAGGCGGGATAGCGATGCACGACGATCGGAGAAAGTTCTGGCAAACCATATCGACCAGTTCGCCGCGCCCATCCCAGCGATTCCCTCCCGCCCGTAATGTCCGGGATGCGGGGGAAAACGGTATGTCCGCTTGACGACGCAAATATATGATACGCTGACTTCAGACGAGGCACGTTTATGGTCGATCTACTTGTCACTTATCTTCAAATGACCGAACCACCACGAGGCGAGCCTCTTCATATACCGGATCTCGAGACGTCTATTACGAGAGAAGTTCCGCGCGCCGAAGCCTATCTTCTGCTGTATCGTGCGATCGGTGATTACGTGCAATGGGATCACCGCTTACGTATGTCCCATGACGAGTTGGTTCAGTTTCTCAATGCCACCTCCAGCCATATTTATGTACTTAGATGGAATACCGAGGCAGTGGGTCTGTGTGAAT
The DNA here is from genome assembly GCF_038719015.1 of Nguyenibacter vanlangensis. Lineage (NCBI taxonomy): Bacteria > Pseudomonadati > Pseudomonadota > Alphaproteobacteria > Acetobacterales > Acetobacteraceae > Nguyenibacter > Nguyenibacter vanlangensis. Next base: position 1,295,422 of record NZ_CP152276.1, on the reverse strand, counting down.
TTGAAGGCGTGGGCACACCTGACATCGAACTCGTTCATTTTGGAGTTGTCCCTGCCATGCAAGGACGCGGACTTGGCCGATATCTCCTAGACCGAGCACTACGCGCGGTTTGGTCATATGGGCCTCGTCGCATATGGCTCCATACAGACACAAACGATCATCGCAATGCCATCTCCACCTACATGCGAGCAGATTTTAAGATCTACAAACGTCAAATGGAGACATTCGATGATTAAACAATGTAAAGCCATTATAGTTAATTTTCGCATGTATCTTGAAATAAGGCACCTCCCACTGTTGTCATATTGAAACCAGCAGTGCGGATACTTCCGTTACATTATTGATACTTGGGAAGGCGACTCTATCAACAATTGCCATCGCGGTCAATGCCGAGGAAACGCGCCGCATCGGAGGTACGTAGGAAAAGGGGCAGTAACTGTCAGGTTGTAAGACGTCATCAGGATGGTGTCGTGTGGGCTGTTACCGCCCGCTGGTTTGACGTTGACGCTCGGAGTGATTGCTGATGCACCAGATCCACCCGCAAGCCCGGACGACCCCTTCTGTCCGGGCCGAAATCGCGCGGTCCACGGAAGCAACCTGCGTGCTGGCGCGCCGCTTCGACCGAGAGCCGTCTTGACCCTTGCTCTCCGGTACATTCTACTTGCAAGATGACGCTGAAACGTAATTATCGAGAAAGCCTCGGCGTTCTTGGCAACGGTAATTTCGTAGTATTCCTCACCGCTACGTTCCTATCCAATATGGGGAGTGCTCTGGTCCCGGTAGCATTATCTTTCGCCCTGTTCGCCAAGGGGGCCGGGGCAGGGGGTGTGAGCGCGGTGCTCTCTGCCGAAATTCTTCCAATGGCGTTGCTGTTGCTGTTCGGAGGAGTCCTTGCCGATCGGCATCCACCGCGTCGTATCATGGTGGTTGCCGATCTAACACGGGCTTTGGCGCAGACTGCGCTTGCCGCGTTGTTGTTTAAATCTTCCCTGTCGTATGTTGCAGTTGTTCCGCTTTCTGCACTCCTCGGCCTCAGTAATGCATTGGATGCACCCGGCCGCAATCGACTGCTGACCCAGATCGTGCCTGCTGCGCTGTTGCCGAGCGCCAACTCGTTGATTATGATGGAAGTTTCTTTTGCGGGGCTTTTGGGTCCGGCCATCGGAGGGTTATGTGTTGCCAGTATCGGCGCAGGATGGGCGGTTGCGCTGGATGCGCTCAGCTATCTGGCCAGTGCGGGCTTGCTGTCGGCACTGACGCCAGAAAAAGGATTGCCGGCCGAAGAGAATGAACCGGGCATGCTGACTGCTTTGCGCGAAGGGTGGACGGCGTTCGCCGGCATGCCCTGGCTGTGGATGATGGTTTGTCTGTTTGCCGTGATGCAGACCCTATCGTGGGCCCCCACGGAAATCCTTGGTGCGTCGCTTTTTTCTCGCCGAGTGCACGGTGCTCCACATTGGGGTTTTCTTCTTTCAGCGATGGGAACCGGTGCCACGATTGGCGGCTTGATGGCTTTGCGCCTTCGGCCAAAGCAGCCCGTCCGTGCAGTCCTGTTGTGGCTACTGCTCTATCCGCTGACCCCGGCATGCCTGGCCGGTTCGTGGCCGTTCTGGGCGCAAGGGCTTTGCTTTTTCCTCGGTGGGATCGAGATGGCAAATGTCAACGTCGTCTGGGAGAGCACGCTTCAGCGCGCGATCCCGCCTGAGATGCTTTCCCGTATGTCCGCCTATGACGCCCTGGGTTCGTTTTGCCTGATGCCCCTGGGGTATGTCCTGGCAGGTCCGATGGCCTTGATCTTTGGCACGGGCGGAACATTGTGGCTGGGCGCAGCTATCGTAACGATATTCATCATAGCGCTGCTACTTTTCGGTAAAGTGCAGAGCGTCGCATTAGCCGATTTCCCGTAAGCCGGCACCCGATACTACAGCCGCTCGGAAATTGCGATGTCCGCTGTCGAACGCTCACGGAAAAACAGTGTACGTCCTCCATGCGGCGTAGTGAGACAGGCTCACCGTGCTGCCGGGCAGGTGCCGTCATGCGGTCGATGGACGGCAACGAACGCGCCGATCGACACCTTATAAGGCCGCAGGAGCCCGTTGGCATAATCGGCCTGTTCCACGCGGAAAGCCGCGGTATCGGCCGGTTTCGCGCGCGGTGTCGTGACACTCGAGCGGGCGCTGGAGAAATACAATGTCTGCCCATCCGGCGACAGACCGGTCGCGACCTCGTTGCCGGTGCTGTTGATCGGGGCATCAAAATGCAACGGCGTACACCAGCCGGTTGTGGTTCGGAACGCGATGAACAGATCCTTCGCGCCCAGCGTGCCCGCACGGTTGCTGGCGAAGACGATGAAGCTCTCGTCCGGCGCGATGGTCGGATCCATGTCATGGGTCGTCTTATCCGCGCCAGGGATGACGATGGGCGACGGTACCGCAAACCCATGACCAGCCGGTGCAGCGCGATAGATCGCCGTTCCGGTTGCGCCCATCTTCATGAAATACACGACGCCGGTCCGGGTGAAGCTCGGGTAAAGGTCATTGTCGGTCGCCAAAGCTGGCTCGGGCAGGGCCGGCGTGGTCAGGTCGGCCTTGAAATCGTAGCGATACAAGCGATAGACCGCTCCGGTGGCGGGACGGATCGAGGCGAACACGACCGACGCGCCGTCAGGGGACACGGCCGGGTCGGTGTCCTTGTCCACGCCGGAGAACGGCGCGACTTGCGGGGCGGACCATATGCCGTGCTGTTGCGTCGCCGCGAAGATGGTCAAGCCATCCCAGGTCGGCTGGCTTTTGGAGAAGTAGACGGTGTGGCCGTCCGGCGTGAATGCGGCGTTCAGAGTAAAGCCCGGGTCGCTGGAGAACGGCTGAAAGACACCGAACCCGGCGGGGGAAACCGGAGAAATCTCCCCGGCGCGCACAGTCTGCGTCATGCCGGCGAGAAGAGCCAGTCCGATGCCCCATCGTGCCGACAAGGAAGGGCGTGCCATGGACGTTGCCTGTCTCCTTGGTGAGCGTTGACGCGATGCCGTCGCCGCCGTAACGTTCTGGCAGAGACGGTAACCATGAACTGTCCGCGCCGAAACATAAATCATAATGAAATTACCGAGAGGTAATGCGCGACAACTCTCGTATGGTCGTTGCTGTGATATGCCTGATGCAGATTGACAACCCTTGTTGAGACGGCATTTTATGGCCCCTGCGAACCGGATTTTCCTGGCAATTACCTGCGCGACCGTGCCGATTTTCCCCTGTGCCGCCGCGCCGCCGCCCGATGGAGCGCCCGCCATTTCAGCGCATGGAGCACCCGGCTGCGCCGGCCTCACGCCCCATGCATGCATTGGCATCGCGCTCGAAGCCATGGGTGGCGCGAGTCGCCTGGCCGGCGTGCGAACGGCACGATATGCGATCATCGGCCATCGTGAGGAAGCGGAACAATCCTATCGCCAGGCGCCGTTCCAGATCGAATATGGTCGGGAGACCCGGATCGTCGATTATCAGCATGGCGCCGTCGATCGCGTGCATGAGTCCGTTTTTCCCTCGACCGCACCGGACGAAAATATCGACAAAACCCATGTCGTGGTGTCGGTAGCCGGCGCGGTCGTGAAAATGCCAAGCGGTGACAGGCCGGCCGCCAGGCAAACCCGTGAACAGGCTGACGATATCCTGCATGACGAACCCATGATGGTGCTGCAGGCCGCGGCAAAGGCGCCCGATCTGCGCTATGCCGCGCCCGAATGGCTGCACGCGGCACCGCATACGGTGGTGACATTCACGGATCGCGGGCAGCCGGTTCGTCTCGTCCTGAATGCCCGAAACCATCTGCCCGACGCGATCGAGCGGACCCGGACGTTCGAGGATTTCTGGAACGTCTGGGGCGACGTAAATCAGCGCATCTATCTCGACAGTTGGCAGGACGTCGGCGGCGTACTTTTCCCGGCGAGCCGGGTCGATCAGCGCAACGGTTTGGAGATCGCTCACGAGCAATATCTGGACGTGCGATTCGATCCGGCTCTGGCAAGCGACCCCTTCCCCGTCGATTCAGCGGCGGCGGCCAAAAGCCTGCGGTCGCCGGGATGGGACCGGCCGTTTCCACCACAGGCGCAAACGATCGTTCCCGGGGTCTGGCTGTTCCAGGGGGCATGGAATGTCAGCGTGATCGAACAGGATGACGGCCTGATTCTGCTCGAAGCGCCGATTTCCGCGTCCTATACGGCACAAGCGCTGGATGCCGCCGCGCACCTCGTGCCGGGCAAGCCAATCAAGGCCGTGATCTCGACGACGGATTCCTGGCCACATGTCGCAGGACTGCGGGAAGTAGTGGCACGGGGTATTCCGATCTATCAGCTCGATCTGAACCGACCGCTGCTGGACCGGTTGGTCGCCGCTCCCCATACGCTGCTCCCCGACGACCTTGCCCGGCATCCCAGGCCACCCCAATGGCACATGGTGGATCGGGCGCTTGCGATTCCCAGCCCTCACAATCCGATCATGCTGATCCCGATCCGCGGGCCATCGACCGAGCGGCAATACATGGTCTATTGGCCTGACGCGAAACTGCTCTACGCAAGCGACACGCTGGTGCTGAACCCGGACAATTCATTGTATGATCCCGAACTGATGCATGAAGTGGCAAAGGCGGTTGCGCGGGCACATATCGCGCCGCGGACCATCTACGCGATGCATCAGCCGCCAATGCCGTGGGGTCGGGCGATGGGGATGGTGCCGTAAAACCTGGCGTCCACTATCGGGAAACGCATGGACTTGTATCTGCAAAGAAAATGCGGCAAGGCGCCGTTTCCCAAGCTCGACACCGACCAATTGCGGATGGTCACCCCGCTCTTCTCCCGCAGTTGGCTGGCCTGCGCCATGGAACGAATGGCCGCCCCGGCCATGCCCCCAACCCTGTTCAACAGTGATGGGGATGAGATCGCGCTTGTACGACATCCGTTTCCCCCTCGCCAAGGGCGTCACCCAGAAGACGGTGGCGGCCCGGCTGGATGCCATCGCCGGCCTGCGCTCCGAGAGCAGCACATTCTGGAATTGGGTCACGAACGCGCCAGCCGCTCCCCATCGCGCCACCCGGCAAAGGTTCCGCAACCCAGGCCGTGCCGGGGCCGGTGGTGACCTTGATCAGTTCCATGGATGACGGGGCGGGCCACCGTGCTGGGGACCCTGCAACTCAAGGGCCGCCAATTGCACCTGGACGTCAACTCGGTACGGCGGCCCGAACGGGCAACGGCAATGCTCGGCGATGCCCTCGGCCCGCTCGTCGGCCCGCCGCTGACCCGGATCACGCCCTCGAACAGGCGCTCATGGACCACACCCACATAGACCACGCCCAATCCGGCGGCGACGCCGGCCGCACAGACGGACATCGTATGCTGGCTTGCCGCACCGGCGGTCGGTTCCTTTGTATATTACGGTCCTGCTGACGTGGGTGACGACCGATCGACGTAGGTCGTTGTCCAAGGCCCAGTCGCCGTACCGATGATGATGGTGTCCGTATCGGAGCCATCGAAATGCACGACCCCAGCGGGAACAATGACGTAACTTCCTGCCGGATAGGATCTTGCTCTGGAATGATCGAAGCTGCTGCCATACCCAATTCGCAAGATCCCTTTTGCGACAAAGACGCGAGCCGTTGCACTGTGGCTATGAGGAGCATCCCAGACACCGGCGGGAATCGAAAACGCATAGGAAAAGGGCGCCCGCCCTTTGTCGCTTTTACCTTCTAGCTGGGCATATCGCGTTCCATCGGGTGCTGTTACTTGCCACGGTATGGCGTCTGGCGTCCATCCTTGATGCTGTGTCGCAGCCGAAGCATTGGTGCAGGCGAGTGACGAAATAATCAAAACGATGGCGTGTATCTTCATGACGATCTCCTTGCCGTCACGAGTTAGCTGTTGGCACGGGGAAATGCCTCCCGCTTCTTGCGCTCGAATTTTTTTTCATAACGGGTGGATGGATCGACCCGTTATGCGGCGCTTTCTGGAGGTGTCCGCTTCGAGAAATGACAAACAATCACCGGATAGTCTGCAATGAGAGCGAGATCCGACATTACGAATCGCGCGCGTTCCCACAACTCCCAAAAACAGAATTCTTCAAAAAAACAAGAAAACCCTCACCCCCCATCCGCCCCACGCCTGTCCTTCCAATGCGCCCGGCGGATCTCGGCCGCCGCCTCGTCATAGGCAAAGGTCAGGCAGGCAAAGCGCCGCCCCGCCGTCACCGTCTCCACCCGATGCATCAGCCCGCAGGAAAACACCACCGCCCCGCCGGCCGGCGGCGAGAAGGCGCGGGGGCCGAATTCCGGAAAACTGACGCCCCCGCCGCTAAATCCGTCATTCAAATTGATCGAGATGGCAAAGCGCCGATGCGCGACCGCCGCCAGCGTATTGTCGCGATGCGCGCCGAACCGCCCCTGTTCGGCCGCGTCGTAACAGGCCACCAAAATCCGCTCCAGATATGTCGCGTGGAACTGAAAGATTTTCCGGATCTCCGGCACGATACGGCGCGAAATCCGCTGCTCGATCTGCGCCACCAGCTCCGGCTGCTCGATCCGGCAATCCCGCCGGCGCTTGAAGCGCATATCCATCGCCCGCACCGACTGCCCGGCATCATATTCGGTAAACACCCCGGACAATGCGCCGCCGACCCGCCCGTAATGGTCGATCAGATGCGCACAGAATGCCGGCTCGAACACGTCGCTCAGCATCAGCACGGGCGTCGCCTCGGCCTGGGCCCGCGCGGCGGCGGGCGGAATGCGCGCCAGCAATTCGAAAATGCCCTGCGCCACCCCCGGCTGATGGCCGAACACCGCGATCACCCGCAGCATCGGGTCCACCAGCAGCCAGGCGGGCGGCCCTTCGGGACGAAATCCATACAGCGGCCCGACCTTGCCCGCGCCGTCGTAAATATAATGCAGCCCCGGCGCCGCCGGATCGGCCGTCAGGCGCGCCGCGTCCTCCGGATCGGAACTGATCCCGAAAAACAGCAGATTGGCCTGGTCCAGCATCGCCTTGTGCCGCTCCACGACAGCCAGGCTTTCCCGCACCTCCGGCCGCATGGACGACCCGAAAAAGAACAGCAGCGCATAACGCCCCGCCGCCTTGTCGAAATGATACGGCCCCTGCCGGTCCGAACTGGCTTCGACGAACCACGGGGCCGGATCGCCGACCTGCAAAGCGATGTTCAGCGTCATGGAACCCCTTCCTCGCCCCATGTTGGCGGACCGGCACGCCCCCGGTCAATTGCGGCCCCGGCCCCGGCCCCGGCCCCGGCCACGAGCCGGCTCCGCCGCGGCGCCGGCCCGAAACTGCGGGCCGGTCAGCGGAAACCCGTCAGGGCCCGTCCAACGTGAGTGTCCCCGCACCGAAGCGAAGCGGCCATGACGGCCATCAGCATCGGCGCACGGCAAACGCGCATCGAACCGCCGCCGGCACTCGGTCCCGGGCGGCGGCTCAGAACCCAACGACCGGATGCGGCACGTACGGCACTTCCAGCGCCTCGATCTCGTGCGCCTCCAGCGTCACCGACAGCGCACCCAGCGCATCGTCCAGATGCCCCGGCTTCGACGCGCCGACGATTGGCGCCGTCACGCCCGGCTGCTGCAACACCCACGCCATCGCCACCTGCGCGCGCGCAATGCCCCGCTCGGCCGCGATGCGCCCCACCGCGTCGATCACCGCGCGATCCGCCGCCACGGTGCCCGAATACAGCGCCCGGGTCATGTCGTCGCTCTCCTGCCGCGTCGTACTCTCGCGCCAGTCGCGGGCCAGCAGCCCCCGCGCCAGAGGGCTCCACGGCAGCACGCCGATCCCCTGGTCCCGGCAGAAGGGCAGCATCTCCCGCTCTTCCTCGCGGTTCAGCAGGTTCAGATGGTCCTGCATGCTGACGAACTCGGTCCAGCCATGCTGCCGCGCGGTATAGACCGCCTTGGCGAACTGCCACGCATACATCGACGACGCGCCGATATAGCGCGCCTTGCCCGCCTTCACCACGTCGTGCAGCGCCTCCATCGTCTCCTCGATCGGGGTATGCGGGTCCCAGCGATGGATCTGGTAGAGGTCGACATGATCCGTCCCCAGCCGGCGCAGGCTGTTGTCGATCTCCGTCAGGATCGCCCGCCGCGACAGGCCCGACCCGTTCGGCCCGGACCGCGTCGGAAAGAACACCTTGGTGGCCAGCACGATCTCGTCGCGCCGCGCGAAATCGCGGATCGCCCGCCCGACGATCTCCTCCGACGTGCCGTCGGAATAGCTGTTGGCCGTGTCCAGGAAATTGATCCCGGCCTCCAGCGCCTGACGGATCAGCGGCCGGCTGCGATCCTCGTCCAGCGTCCAGGGGTGCCGTCCGCGCTCCGGCACGCCATAGGTCATGCAGCCCAGGCAGATACGCGAAACCTGCAGGCCCGTCCGGCCCAGTCGCACATAATCCATGCCGCATTCCCTCCCTGTCGGCGACTCGCCCCGGACCGTCCCCGCGGGCGCCGGCCCCAGGGTAGCAGACCCCAGGACAGCAGACCCCAGGGCAGCAGACCCGAAGGCAGCAGACCCCAGGCAATAGACTCCGGAGCAGCGGACCGAGGGCAGCAGACCCGGCGCCCCCCTGTCAACGCCCAAGCGAGGGCCCGGCCCGTGGCGTGACCCGTGGGGGAGGGGACTACCTGACGCCGAAAATATCCTCCAGCGTGCGCGCCATCACCGACGGCTCCGGCGAGGTGCCGAACCACAGCCGCACGCTGATCACCCCCTGGTTGACCAGCATGCCCAGCCCGTCCAGCGTCACGCAGCCCCGCTTCTCCGCCGCGCGCAGCAGCGCGGTCTTCGGCGGGTTGGGGATCACGTCGGCCACCACCAGGCCCGGACGCAGGCTGTCGCAATCGATCGCAGGCATCGCCTCCGCGTCGCCCAGCCCCACCGACGTGGCGTTGATCAGGATCTGCGTGTCCTCGGGCACCGCGAACGCCCCGTCCCACGCCACGAAACGCGCGTCGGCCGGCGTCGATTCGGTGATCAGCGCCGCGATGTCCTGCCCCCGCCGCGCATCGCGGTTGACGATCGTCAGGTGCCGCGCCCCGGCCAGCGCCAGTTCCACGGCAATGGCTCGCGCCGCGCCGCCCGCCCCCAGCAGGCAGACCGTCTTCCCCGCCGGATCCATGACCTGCGTCAGCGAGGTCAGGAACCCCTTGCCGTCCGTATTCTCGCCGATCAGCGCGCCGTCACGGATGACCACGCAATTCACCGCGCCGATGATCGCCGCCGATTCCGCCAGCCGGTCCAGGTGCGACAGGATCGCGACCTTGTGCGGGATCGAACAGTTGAACCCGGCCCACCCCATGGCCTTGGCGCCCCGCACGGCATCCGCCAGCCCCTCGGGCTTCACGTCGCAATTGATATAGCGGGCATTCATCCCGTGATGGCGATACGCCGCCTCGATCATCGCGACGGTCGGATTGTCCGCGCACGGGGTGGAAAAGGATCCGGTCAGCGCGGCAAGAAAATTATGGGACGTCATTGGGGCCTCCTCGACATGCTCTCGTCTGGGGTCCGCCTTCCGGGGCGGCCCGCGGCGTGTTCGGCCCGACAGGGTTGCATAGCTATGCAGGCCTGTCACCCACCTCCTGCGCCCGCCGCGCCTTTCCCGCCCGGTCCGCGCCCGCGTCGTCCCCGGTGGCGCCCGCATCCCCGCCGCCCGCATCATCGCCGCCCGCATCATCGCTGCCCGCATCTCCGGCCGCCGCACCGGTGCTGCCGCGCTCCACCAGCCGCGCGGCCACCGCGCGGGTTCGCCCCATGGCCGCGTTCGACGGATCGGCCAGCGCCGCCGTCAGCATCTCCAGCGCGGCGCCGGCCATCCGTTCCACCTGCTGGTCGAACGACGTCAGGTCATAGGCCCGCCACCCCGCCTGCGGAATATTGTCATAGCCGATCACCAGCACGTCGCCCGGCACCGACAACCCCGCATCGCGCAGCGCGTCGATCGCCCCGCACGCCATCAGGTCATTGCCGCAGAACAGCCCCTCCGGCGGCTGTCGGGCCCGCAGCAGCCGCCGCATGGCGTCATACCCGCCGGCATGGCTGTCATCGCCCGCGATCGCGACCGGCGGCGCCAGGCCCCGCGCCGCCACCCCCTCCGCGAACCCGCGCCCGCGCTCGCGCGCGGCGGCGCTCTCGCGGGGCCCCGCCAGCCACCCGGCCGCCCGCACGCCCCGCGCGGCCAGCAGGGCGGCCGCCTGCCGCCCGGCGGCACGATTGTTCGACCGTACGGTGGAAATCCACGGCCCCGTCAGGCGCGAATTGAAACAGACGGTCGGAACGCGCAGCGCCGACAGCGCCTCGGCCGCCGCGCGGCTGCCGACCGCCAGCGCGGTGACCGCCGCATCGACCCGATAGCCCGCCAGTTGCTCCAGCGCGCCGTCCAGCGCCAGCGCATCGTCCACCCGCACCAGCAGCACCTGCAACCCCAGCGCCCGCAGGGCCACCGCGAAATGGTCCAGCACGGCGGCATAGAACGGATTATCCAGCCCGCCCACCACCACCCCGACCATGTGCGACCGGCCGGACTGCATGATGGCCGGAATCCGGTTGGGCCGGTATCCCAGCGCCGCCGCCGCTTCCAGCACCCTCGCGCGCGTCGGCGCCGACACGCCGCCGGCGGCGGAAAACGTCCGCGACACCGCCGATTGCGACACCCCGGCCAGCCGCGCGACGTCGGTCGAGGACACGGCGCGGCGCGTCACGCGCCCACCCGTCACGCGCCTACCCTGGCGGCACGGGACGCGCGCGAAACGATGGCATATGATCCTCGGGCGATCGGTTCGGACGGGGCAGGCATCATGCGGGTATTTTCACGATGGACGCCTATCCGGCAAGCACGCCCGGCCCGCGCCCCGGCACGGCTCTGCCTGCTGGCGCTCCTGGCCGGCTGCGCGGCGGCGCCGGGGCCGGCGCCCTCCTGCGACCCCCTGCCGCCCGACACGCTGCCGCTCTACCTGGTCGACCGGGGCTGGCACACCGAAATCGGCATCCCGGCGGCCGACCTCACGGGACCGCTGGCCTATTTCCGCCAGGTCTTCCCCGGCGCGCGCACCGTCCTGTTCGGCTACGGCAAGAAGACATTCTTCACCGCCCCGACGTCCAGCCCGGAAGAATATCTGATCGGCCCGTTCCCCGGCCCGGCCGTCATCCAGGTCTTCGCCCTGACCGTCGCGCCGCCGCAGGCCTATGCCCCCGGCACCGTCGTCACCCTGCCGCTCCCGCCCGCCGGGATGGCGCGCCTCTCCGCCTTCATCGGCGATGATCTGGTGCCAGGGCAAAGAACAATGGGGCAAGGAACAATGGGGCAAGGAACATCGGGCCAAGGAACATCGGGCCAGGGGACGTTGGGCCAGGGGACGTTGGGGCAGGAAACTACGGGGCGAGAGGAACGGCCGCGCCTGGTGGCGGTCGGGCACCTGCCCGAAAGCCTCTTCTACGCGGCGCGCAGCCGCTACACCCTGTTCCACACCTGCAACGGATGGGTGGAGCAGGCCCTGCGGCAGGCCGGGCTGCCCATACCCGACGGCCGGGCGATCTTCGCCGGACAGGTCATGCGCAAGGGCCGGCAGGCCGCCCGCCGGCTCTGCCCGCTTCCACCCCCGCCGTCGGACGGCGCGCGATGAACGCGCGCGATCCGTTCAGGCGATTCATTCAGGGGCAGGGCGGCTGGGTGCCGTCCGGACACACCACGTCGGTGCCGCGCGGCACGACGATCACATTATGCGCACGGGGCGGATGATCGTCGCCATCGCCGCTGAAGGAACTGCACGCGGCCAGCGGCAGCAGGCTCAAACCCAGGACGGCAAGCAGGCAGGGACGGCGCAGGGAGAAAGCGGCCGACATATCGAAAGACCTTCCGCAAAAGGGTGCATGAACAAGCATATAATCAAACGTATTGCCCACGCACCGGTTCCTGCATCGTCATGATTCCCCGCCGCGCCGTCCCAGCAGCCGGCACAGCGCCAGCGACGCGTCCGCCCGGTTCAGCGTATAGAAATGAAATTGCGACACGCCCGCCGCGCGCAACTGGGCGCACAGCGCGGCGGCAACCGCCGTGGTGACCATCGCCCGCGCCCCCGGCTGCGCGTCCAGCCCATCGAACAGGCGCCGCATCCAGTCGGGCACGCGCGCGCCGCACATCTCGGCAAAGCGATAGGCCTGCGCCACGTTCCCCACCGGCAGGATCCCCGGCACGATCTCCGCATCGATCCCCGCCGCCGCCGCGCGGTCGCGAAACCGCAGGAAACTCTCGGCCTCGAAGAAGAATTGCGTGATCGCCCGGCACGCCCCGGCATCGATCTTGGCCTTCAGGTTGTCCAGGTCCGCCTGCGGGCTCCGCGCCTCGGGATGGGTCTCCGGATAGGCCGCGACCGAAATCTCGAACGGCGCCACCCGCCGCAGGCCTGCGACCAGCGCCGCCGCGTTCTCATATCCCTCCGGATGCGGCACGAACCGCCCGCCAGGCTCGGCCGCATCGCCGCGCAGCGCGACGATATGCCGCACCCCCGCCTGCCAATAGTCCCGCGCCACCGCGTCCACCTCGGCGCGCGACGCCCCGACGCAGGTCAGGTGGCCCGCCACCGGCACGGCATGGTCGCGCACCATCTCGCGCAGCACCGCCAGCGTCCGGTCGCGCGTCGACCCGCCCGCGCCATAGGTCACGGACACGAAGCGCGGCCCCAGCGGCGCCAGGCCGGCCACCGCCTGGCGCAGCCCGTCCGCCATCTTCTCGGTCTTGGGCGGAAAGAATTCGAACGACACCCCGATCTCCGCGTCCGGCGCCTCGGCCGGGGCAAGCCACGGAAACGGGCCGGCGGCGTGTCCAGGCTGGGATAGGCCGGGAAGGGAAAGGCCGGGAAGGGAAAGAAAAGACATGCGGGCCGGCTCCTCGGCAATCATCATCGGGAAATAAAGGATCAGGAAACGAAAGAAGCAGGCGGCGAGCGCTCAGCGGCCGTCGGCCGCGCGGCGGCCCAGCCACAGCTTGACGGTCAGCTCGCCATCCAGGCGCACCGGCTCTTCGGCGCGCAACCCGGCGGCGGCGAACCATTCGGCCATGTGCGCGTCGGAAAATCCCAGTCGCACATGCGCATCGCGCTCGCGCAAATCCTCGCGCTCATGCGGGGCGAAATCCACGACCAGCAGCCGCCCGCCCGGCGCCAGCAGCCGCGCCGCCTCGGCGATCGCGGCGGCCGGGTGCTGCGCGTAATGCAGCACCTGGTGCATCACCGCCACGTCCGCGGCACCGGCCGCCAGCGGCAGCGCATACATGTCGCCCTGCCGCAATTCCGCATTTTCCAACGCCGCCTGGGCCAACGCCGCCTGGGTCAGCCCCACCTGGGCCAGTTTGGTCCGCGCCAGGCGCAGCATCGCCGGGCTGCGGTCGAACCCGACCGCGCTGTCCGCCCGGGGGGCCAGCAATTCCAGCATCCGCCCCGTCCCGGTGCCGATATCCACCAGCCGCCCGATCGGCTCCGGCGCCAGAACGCGCAGGATCGCGGCCTCGACATCGCCCTCCGCGACATGCAGCGAGCGGATCGCGTCCCAGTTCGCCGCATGGGTCTCGAAATAATCCTCCGCCGCCATCGCCCGCACCGTACGCACCGCCTTCAGCCGGGCGATGTCCGCCGCGCGCTCGGCGTCGTCATGCCGGTCCCACCGGTCCATGGCGGCCAGCAGCGGCCCGAAATCCTCCTCCGTCCCCAGCGTCAGGAACACCCAGCTCCCTTCCTTGCGACGCTCCGCCAGCCCGGCCGCCACCAGGATCTTCACATGGCGCGACACGCGCGGCTGGCTCTGCCCCAGCACCTGCGCGATCTCGCCGACGGACAGTTCCATCGTGCGCAGCAACGCCAGGATCCGCAGCCGCGTCGGATCGGCCAGGGCCTGGAAAATGACAAGCGATCGGCTCATGAACGTCACATATAACGATATCCTTATATGTGCAATTCCTATTGACTCATTTTTTCCATTCCTGTCCTAATCCGACCGCCATGGTTCCGCACCCAGTCTTCCGGCGTCGCGGCGAAGAGGGAAGCCGGTGCGAATCCGGCGCTGCCCCCGCAACTGTAGGCGGCGAGCACCGGTCCATCCGCGCCACTGGGAATCTCTACCGAGAGAGACCCCGGGAAGGCAGGACCGGCTGCTGTGACCCGCAAGCCAGGAGACCTGCCATGGCCGAAGAAATCCTCCGGCGGGGTGTCCGGACGGGTCGCGCCCCACCGCGCCGGCGACCTGCCGGCGCGGCCGGCCTCGCGCGCCTGTCCGCCGGCCCGCCCCAACTGTCGAGGCTGTCATGACCGTCACCGTCGCCACACTGGGCTTTCCCCGCATCGGCCCCAGGCGAGAACTGAAACAGGCGCTGGAAGAACACTGGGCCGGAAACGGCGACGAGGCCGCACTCCAGGCCGCGGCCGCACGCCTGCGCGCGGACAACTGGATCTGGCAGCGCGATCGCGGCGCCGACATCATCCCGTCCAATGATTTCTCGCTGTACGACCATGTGCTGGACATGTCGGTCATGGTCGGGGCCATCCCGTCCCGCTATGGCTGGTCCGGCGGCCCGGTCGACAGCGCGACCTATTTCGCCATGGCCCGCGGCACCCGGGGCGACGCGGCGGCAGGCTGCGCGCACGGCCACGCCGATGCCGCCAGCGCCGATGCCTCCGGTACCGATACCGCCGGGGGCCTGCCCGCCGCGGAAATGACCAAATGGTTCGACACCAACTATCACTACCTGGTGCCGGAATTCTCCGCCGATCAGGTCTTCCGCCTGTCCTCGGCCAAGCCGGTGGATGAGTATCTCCAGGCCCGCGCGCTCGGCATCGAAACCCGCCCCGTCCTGCTGGGGCCGATCAGCTACCTGCTGCTGGGCAAGGCCCGCGGCGGCGCCTTCGACCCGCTGTCGCTGCTGCCGCGCCTGCTGCCGGTCTATGTCGCCATCCTGCGCGCCCTGGCCGATGCCGGCGCCGGCTGGGTGCAGATCGACGAACCCTGCCTGGTCACCGACCTGACCGACGCGGCCCGCGCCGCCTATGGCCGCGCCTATGCGCAGCTCGCGGCCGGCGCCGGGGTGCGCCTGATGCTGGCGACCTATTTCGGCGCGCTGGGCGACAATCTCGACACCGCGCTCGCCCTGCCGGTCGACGGGCTGCATATCGACCTGGTGCGCGCACCGGACCAGCTCGGCCCCGTCCTGGCGGCGGCGCGCCCCGACCTGGTCCTGTCCCTGGGCGTCATCGACGGCCGCAATGTCTGGCGCGCCGACCTCCAGGCGCTGCTGGACCGCATCGCCCCGGCCGTGCGCACCGGGCGGACCATCCAGCTCGCCCCCTCCTGCTCCCTGCTGCACACCCCGCTGGACCTCGACCGCGAAACCGCGCTGGACGGCGAAATCCGCTCCTGGCTGGCCTTCGCGGTGCAGAAGATCACCGAACTCGCCACCCTGGCCCGGGCGCTGAATGACGGACCGGCCGCGGTGCGGGCCGAACTGGACGCGGCATCGGCGGCCGCCGCGTCGCGCGGCACCTCGCCGCGCATCCACGACCCGTCGGTCCAGCAGCGGATGGCGGCGATCGACCCCGCCCAGGCCCGCCGCGCCTCGCCCTTCGCCGTCCGCCAGGCGGCGCAGCGCGCCCGGCTCGGCCTGCCCGCCTTTCCCACCACCACCATCGGCTCCTTCCCCCAGACCGGCGACGTGCGCCAGGCCCGCGCCGCCCATGCCCGCGGCACCCTGTCGGACGCGGCCTATGATTCGTTCCTGCGCGCCGAAATCGTCCGCGCCGTGCAATGGCAGGAAGAAGCCGGGCTCGACGTGCTGGTCCACGGCGAATTCGAACGCAACGACATGGTGCAATATTTCGGCGAACGCCTGTCGGGCTTCGCCTTCACCCGCCATGCCTGGGTCCAGTCCTACGGCTCGCGCTATGTCCGCCCGCCGATCATCTACGGCGACGTCCGGCGCCCCGAACCGATGACGGTCGCCTGGTGGCGCTATGCCCAGTCCCTGACCGACCGGCCGATGAAGGGCATGCTGACCGGCCCGGTCACCATCCTCAACTGGTCCTTCGTCCGCGACGACCAGCCGCGTGAACGGACCTGCCGCCAGATCGCCCTCGCCATCCGCGACGAGGTCACGGACCTCGAAGCGGCCGGCGCCGCCATCATCCAGATCGACGAGGCCGCACTGCGCGAGGGCCTGCCCCTGCGCCGCGCCGACTGGCAGGCTTACCTGGACTGGGCGGTGGCCTGCTTCGGCATCGCCGCCTCGGGCGTGGCCGACGCGACCCAGATCCACACCCACATGTGCTACTCGGAATTCAACGACATCATCGACGCCATCGCCGCGATGGACGCCGACGTCATCTCGATCGAGACCGCACGCTCCAGGATGGACCTGCTTGACGCTTTCACCGGGCGCCGCTACCCGGCGGAAATCGGTCCGGGCGTCTACGACATCCACTCGCCCCGCGCCCCCGCCGCCGGCGAGATGCTCGACCTGCTGCGCGCCGCCGCCGGCCGGATCGACCCCGACCGGCTCTGGGTCAACCCCGATTGCGGGCTCAAGACCCGCAAATGGCCCGAGGTCCGCACCGCCATAGCCGCCATGGTGGACGCGGCGCGCCGGATGCGCGCCGCCTGAAGCACCCCGCGCCTTGCGCCGGGGCGCGAGACCGGGTTGGCTGGATGAAACAGTCGCGACTCGCATCCAGCCGCCGGAGAACCCCCAACGTGTCATCCCACCTCAATCGCGCGCTCGGCCCCTGGCAATTGATGTTCACCGGGCTCAGCGCCATGATCGGGTCGGGATGGCTGTTCGGGGCGGAACGCGCGGCCTCGACCGCCGGTCCGGCGGCCACCCTGGCCTGGCTGCTGGGGGCCTTCATCGCGCTGGTCATCGCCGCCGTCGCCACCGAACTGGGCGGCATGTTCCCGGTGGCGGGCGGCATGGTGCGCTATGCCAACCTCACCCACGGCCCCCTGGTCGGCTTCATGGCGGCCGGCGCCAACTGGCTGTCGATCGTCAGCGTCGTCCCGGTCGAAGCCGAGGCCTCGGTACAATACATGAGTTCCTGGTCCTTCCCCTGGGCCCATCACCTCTACCAGGCCGGCACCCTGACACCCCCCGGCCTGATCGTGGCCGCCCTGCTGGTGGTGGTCTATTTCCAGCTCAATTTCTGGGGCGTGCGCTTCTTCGCCCGCTTCAACGCCATGATCACGGTGTTCAAGCTGGTGGTGCCGGCCGGCGCCGCCCTGGCCCTGTTCGCCAGCGCCTTCCACCCCGGCAACCTGGTGGGCGCCGACCCCTCGGGCACGCCCCCGGGCGCGTCCTTGGGCGGCTTCATGCCCTACGGCCTGTCGGGCATCCTGACGGCGGTGTCCACCTCGGGCATCGTCTTCGCCTTCAACGGGTTCCAAAGCCCGCTCAACCTGGCCGGCGAGGCCCGCAACCCCGGGCGCAGCATCCCGATCGCCGTGCTGGGCGCGGTCGGGCTGGCGACCGTGATCTACCTGCTGCTGCAATGCGCCTTCCTGGGCGCGGTGCGGCCCGGGGCAGGGGGCTGGGCGGCGCTGTCCTTCTCGTCGCCCTTCGCCCAACTGGCCATCGCCTTCAACCTCAACTGGCTGGCGATGCTGCTCTATTTCGACGCCTTCCTCGCCCCCAGCGGCGCCGGCGCCACCCACCTGGCCAGCAGCACCCGCATGACCCTGGGGATGCAGCGCAACGGCACCATGCCCGCCCTGCTGGGCCGGATCGATCCCTCTTCAGGCGTGCCGCGCCCGGCGCTGTGGTTCAATCTCGCCGTGGCGTTCGTGTTCCTGTTCTTCTTTCGCGGCTGGGGCATCCTGGCGTCGGTGATCTCGGTCTGCACCATCATCTCCTACATGATGCTGCCGATCGCCGCCCTGGCGCTGCGGCGCACCCTGCCCGAACGGCCGCGCCCGGTCCGCGTGCCGGCCATGCGCGTGGTGGGCGCGCTGGCCTTCATGTTCTCCTCGCTGCTGCTCTACTGGGCCCGCTGGCCGCTCAGCGGCGACATCATCCTGCTGATGGTGATGCTGCTGCCGGTCTATGCCTGGTTCCGCCGCGACGATGGCTGGGCACGCCACCGCGCCGCCATCCGCCATGCCGCGTGGTTCATGGCCTACCTGCCGTCCATCGCCGCCCTGTCCTATGCCGGCAGCCGGCAGTTCGGCGGGCGGGGCTGGATTCCCTACGGCTGGGACCTGGCGGCGGTGGCGGCGATCTCGCTGCTGTTCTGCGCCTGGGGCGTGCGCAGCGCCCGCGCCGTGCCCGACCTGTCCGTGATGGAGGACGATTCCCCGCCCGCCCCGGCCACCGCCGCCGACGCGCCCGCCGCACCGGAATTCAGAAATATCGCTCATAGACGGTTATGACATCGCCGGGCTGCAGCAGGGAATTGCGCTTCACCCGTCCTTCGGCGGCCTGGCCGTCCGGGCCGGAGCGGACCGCGCCGGCATAATCGGTGATCGCGCGATAGGTATAGCCACCCGCCAACGCCACCGCGCTCAACGTCGTCATGCCCGGCATATAGGGGTATTGCCCCGGATGGGCGACTTCGCCCAGGACGAAGATCGGCCGGTACTGCGTGACCTCGACGGACACGCTGGGATGGTTCAGAACGCCCTCCGCCACCAGGCGGGAGGTGATGGCACTCTCAAGCTCATGCGTCGTCAGGCCGGACGCCTGGATCGACCCGATCAGCGGAAAGGCGATCCGCCCGTTGTCGCCGACGGTAAAACTGTTGGTCAGTTGCAGATCGTTATAGGTCAGCACCCGCAATTGATCGCCCGCCCCCAGCCGGTAGGCCACATTGGCCGGCGGCGGCATCGGCGGCAGGCTGCTCCCGGGGGCGCAGCCGGCCAGCGCCGCCAGCGCCGCCAGGCAGACAATGCGAACAGGCGCAGGCATGCGGCGCGGAAAATAAGCAGTCATCAAGGTCCTCCGGTCTTGCGGTGGGCGTCATTCGGCGAAACTGAACCCGAGTGAGACATAATTGCTGGCGAAGGTCGACTTCCGCGTCGGGAAGAGCGGGTCGGGGGGCAGGCCGCCATGGGAAAAATCGTTCACATGGCTATAGGACAGCGATGCGGTGACATAGCGGTTGATCACCCAGTTCGCCGACACGCCGAATTTGAACAGGGTCTGCGTGCGCGACGCGGTGCCGGCGACCGTGCGCCCGGTCTGGCTCATCCCGCCTTCCGCATAGCCGCGCAGGACGACCGTGCGGCGCAGTTCGTGGTCCCATTGCACGCGCCCGTCGGTCACGGTCTGGTTCCGCGCAAAGGGCGAGGCCGGGTCCAGGATGCGCCGATAGAAATAGATGCTGATCGTATCCCGCCGCCGCGGCGTCCAGATCGTGTCGATCTCGAAGGTCGGGGTGGTGACCGCGGGCGCCGGGCCGTGGGTGAAATGGCGCGTCTCGCCCCCCGCCAGCAGGCGATAGCGGATGACCGAATCCGCATTCAGGTCCAGCCCCAGGAATCCCGCCCCGTCGGCATAGTCGTTCCCCTCGCCCCCGTTGGTGAATTGCGCGGTCGAGCCGCGAAGGATCATCACCGCCGCATTGCCGGTCGACAGTTCGAAGCGCGACGTCAGCGAACCCGTCTCCAGGCGGTGGCTGAGGCTGGCATAACTGGTATCGATCCCCCCGCCCAAGGCGCTGCCGAACGTGTAATCCTCATAGATCGCCGCCGGAATCAGGCTGAAACGGCCGAACAGCTTCGTATAGGTCAGCCGGACGTCGTTGGCGTCATAGGGCACCGGACGCGACACGCCGAAATTGCCCAGATCCATCGACGACAGATGCAGTTGATAATGGGTATAGCCAAGCGCCAGCGTGTCGTTGCCCAGGGCCACCGACCCGCCGGTCCCCGCGCTCCAGTTCGTGTAATCGGCGAATGGAATCGACGGAAAGCGCCTGTCGCTGACGGATGCGAAAACCCCCAGCGCGTTGCGCGTCCAATTGGAATTCAGCTTCAGCCCGCCGTCGAATTCGAATTCCGGGCTCGCGGTATGCGGCGCCGCCAGCGTGTTGGTGTTGTACCCGCCCGCCACCGCGGCCGAAGGGCGCAGGATGAAGCTGCCGACCGGAATGCCGGCGGGCCGGTTGCTCAGCAATTGACGCATGACGACGGAATCCGCCTGGTCCGGAGACGAATAGCCCGGCAGGTCGGACGGAAAATATTGCGAAATCAACTGCGCATGAGCCGGCACACTCCAGGCCGCGACCGTAAGCGCCGCCAGAGTCGCCAGGTGATGCCGGATGCGCCCGGCATGTTCCGCCGCCATCAGGTCAGCGTGCCTCCCCGGGCCGCGTCCATTGCAAGGGGCTGGGGCACCGCGGCGCTGCCGTCCGGCAGGACCGACCTGTACAGCTCGGCATAGCGGCGCGCCACATCGTCCCAGTCATAACGGGACGATTCCGCGATCGCACGGGCCCTGGCGGCGGACACGTGCGCCTCGCCCTGCCGATGCAGGTCGCGCATGTCCCGCGCCAGCCCGTCCAGGTCCTGCGCCTGGCGCACGATCCCCACCTGCGTCTGCTCGACCAGGCGTCGAAAGGGCACGATATCGCTCAGCACGGGAATCAGCCCCGCCGACAGGGCCTCGACCGCCGCCAGGCCGAATCCTTCATGCTGCGAAAGGCAGCAATAATAACTGGCTTCTCCGAAAAGGCTCCGCAACATGTCGTCGGACGGCGCGATCACGAAGCGCGTGGCCTCAGCGACCCCCGACGCCCGCGCGGCCTCGGCCAGATCGGCCTCCGTCTGGTCGGCGGGGCGCCCCGCCACGATCAGGCGCCAATCCTCCCCTTGCGCGCGCAGCCGCGCGAGAAGAGGAAAAAGCAGGTCGATCTGCTTGTGCCGCGCGAAGCGGCCGAAACTGATCATCGTGCGCGTCGGCGCGGCGGACGACGCGGCGCGGAATTTCCGCTGGTCGATCCCGTTCTCGATGGTCAGCAGCCGCTTCCCCGCGATCGGGGCGAACATCTGCGCATCGCTCACGCTGCAGGCGACGATGCGCTTATAGGCATGCAGCGACGCACGGGTCAGGGTCTGGAACCAGAGCGCCTTGACCTGCCGCAGCGCCTTCGTATGAAAGAACCCGCCATGCGTCGACGCGACCAGCGTCCGCCCATGCAGCCAGCGCGTCGCCGCCAGGTAGTCGAAGAAAAAATCGATGGCGTGAACATGGACGATATCCGCCCCGTCAAGATGCGACAGGATCTGGGGCGCGATCGGATAGCGCGTCGACCCGGACCAGCCGATCCGCCGCACCGGCACCCCCTGCACGACATCCGTGGGCGGCAGGACCGCCGGATCGCCGAACACGCGGTTCAGCGTCACGACCCGCGCGTCGATGCCCAGATTGTCGCGCTGCACCCTGCAGAGATTCAGGACCGAGTCCTCAAGGCCCCCGACCGAGGGGCTGAACTGCCGTACGATATGGATGGTCTTCAATGGGACGATCCTCAGGACTGATACGGTAATGCAAGGCGTCGCGGCTGGCCGCTATAGGGCGCCCCCGGAAAGGCGCCGGCCGATTCCTCCGCCATCGACACGACGACGCCCGTGACATTCGCGCCATAGGATTTAAGCCGTTCGATCGACGACGTCACGGCGGCGCGCGACGTCTCCAGCCACCGGCATACGAACACGGTCTGGTCCGCGACGGCGCCGTAAACCAGCCCGTCCGGCATGCATTGCAGGGGCGGGCTGTCGATGATGATCAGGCTGTAGGACTGGCTGATCGTCTTCAAAAGCTCGCGCAGCCGCGCGATCTCCGCCGGATCGAACGCAAACATGCCGGGCGCGCCGGCCGAGATGAAATCCACCCCCGTCTCTCCGTCCCGCTGGACGACATCCGAAATCGAGGCCGTTCCGGTCAGCAGTTCCGTCAGGCCGCGCTGCGCCGGCACGTCGGCGCGGCGCCCGGTGCTCTGGCGGTGATCGCCGTCGATGACCAGCACCGGCTGGCCGCCGGTCCGGGCCAGGGCCGACAGCCAATAGGTCAGCGACGTCTTTCCTTCCCCGCCCGCGGCCGACGTCACGGCGATGACCCGCCCGCGCCCGGTCTGGACGGCGGACAGCGACAATTGCGCAAGCAGGCTGCGTACCGCTTCGCTGGCGGTGGAAAACGGCGCGTCCAGCACATGCCGGCGCACCGCATGCTTGTCGCGTGCCGCGATCCTGGGAATGGCCGTCAGAAGCGGCAGGCCGATCAGGGCGCGCAACTGCTCGATCTCGCCGAAGCCCGGCGACAGCAGGTCGCGCAGGAAGACCGCGGCCCCGGCGGCGACCAGCGACAGGACCACGACGCCCATCAGCAGTTTCTTGCGATTGGGAAAGGTCGGCGCATCGGGCGGCGAGGCATGCGAAACGAAGCTGACGGGCGGCTGCAGCAGCGCCACCCGATCGACCATCTCCTTCGACCGTCCCAGAAACGCCTCATAGACCTCGCGCGCGCTCTGCGCCTCCTGCTCCAGCATCAGGTACTCGGCCTGCGGCGAACTCTGAACGCTGGCCTGCTGGCGCAACTGATCCAGATCCTGCGTCAGTTGCGCGACCTCCGCCCGGGCCGAGACGACCTCCTCGTTGATCGACGACAGGGCGGCCCGCAATTCGCTCGCCAGGCTGGCGCGGGTCGCGGCGATCTGCATGTCCAGGCCGGCCAGGTCGGGATGATGCGGCCCCAGGGCCTCCGCCTTCTGCATGCGGCTCGCTTCCAGTTGCGACAGCGTATTCGCCGTCGCGACCAGGATCGGCTGCTGCGTCAGCTCGACCAGCGCGCGGCCCTCCCCCTGGGCGCTCGCCCGGGACAACGCGTCCGCCCGCGCCTCGGCGGCCGCCAGGCGGCTCTGCGCCTGGGTCAGGCTGACCGCGGTCTCGGACATCTGCCGATCGATCAGCGGGCCGGTATCCGACCCGTTGCCCGTATTGGACAGATGATGCGCGGCGTTGAAGCTGCTGGCCTTGGTCGAGGCCTCCAGCCAGCGTTCGCGCAATTGCGCCGTGCGCGCATCGATCCAGGCCGCCGTGCGGTTGATGTCGCCGCGCTGGCGGTCCAGGGCCTGAAGCTGGTACTGCGTCACGAAGCTGTTGGCCAGGTCGGCGGCGCGCTGCCCGTCATTGTCCTTGATGCTGATATTGATGATGCGCGAATGCGGCTCGGGCTCCACGGTCACCGACGCCAGCAGACGGTCGATCTTCGCCTGCCGCTCCGCCTCGGGATTGCTGGCGGCGGCCTTGGGGCACAGCAGATGGACATGGGCGCACAACGCGGCGCGCAGGTTGAATCCCGCCGGCGCCGGCGGCGGCGGCAGGGCCCGCAGCACCGCCGCGGCGACGTCGCGCGATTGCAGCAGCCCGGCTTGCGTGGCCAGTTCGTCATCCTGCAGCCGGTCGGCGGGCTGGGCATTCTGAAGATTGACCGGATCGACGCTGGTCGATGAGACGACGACCGTCGCGGTGGCCATATAGGAGCGTTTGAGCATCATCGTCACGCCGCTCCCCACGACGAACGTGCCGACGCCCACGGCCAGGAACAGCCGGCGATAGCGCCGCACAAGCTGCAATCCGTGCAGGATGACCGCCCGTCCGTCTCTCTGGGGCGCCGCCGGCATATGCTCGGCCATGCTGAAATCAGCCATATCCGGGACCGAAAGTCCGTTCGGCCAGGCATCGGTCCTGTTGTTCATTGCGATCTGCTCCGTTCGGGGGCGAATTTCCAGCGAAGAACGTGAAATCCAAAGACGGGAAGGCCGATCAGATAGCGGCGCCACAGGCGGCGCGGCTCCCGCGACAGCCGGACCGCCCATTCAAGGCCCATGTTCGCGACCCAGCGCGGCGGCCGGTGGACGCGCCCCGCGGCATGATCGACCAGCGCCCCGGCCGTGATCGCGATCGTCGGCGCGATGCGGTGCCAATGGTCGTGCAGCCAGCGTTCCTGGCGCGGCATGCCCATGTTCACCAGCAGCAGGTTGGGCCGCGTCTCGTTGATCTGCCGGATGATCGCCTCCGAATCCGCCGAACCCGCGCGCGCGTCGAAAAAACCATGATGCACCCCGGCGGTCCGCACGCCATAGCGTTGTTCATAGGCCCGCGCCGCCTCCTCGGCGACCGCCTGCTCGCCGCCCAGCCAGAACAGGGACGCATCCCCGCCCAGTTGTTCCAGCACCGGCCCGATCCATTCCGGCGGCGTCGTGCGATGCAGCCGCCGTCCGGTCAGGAATAGCGAGGCAAGCTGCACCCCGGCCCCGTCGCAGAAGGTGACGTCCGCCTCCGCGAACAGTGCGCGCAGCCAGTGTTCATGTTGCGACAGGACCATGCAATGCGCGTTCGCGTTCACCACCAGCATCTTGGCATGCGCGCGCGCCGCCCGGACCACCAGTTCCGCCAGGTCCTGGCGCGGTATGTCCATCAGGCGCAATCCCATGATGTCCAGCGCGTCGAACGGCACCGCATCGCGGGCAGGCGAGGGCGCGAAGGCGGCCGGGCCCGCCGAATCCGGGCTCATCGAATCCGGGACTTCCATATCCGGGGAAAGAGCTTCAGAAGGCATGTCGGCTGAAAACCTCTCGAAGCACGGTCAGCGCCATGATCTTGATGTCGAAGCGCAGCGACCATTTCTGGATATATTCCAAATCGTACGTGACGCGGCGGCGCAGATCGTCGATCGTCACCAGCTCGCCGCGCGCGCCGTTGACCTGCGCCCAGCCGGTAATGCCCGGCTTCACCTGATGCCGGATGACATATTCCGCCAGCGCATCGTCCAGCAGCATGCCGCCCGCACGCGTGTGCGGCGCATGCGGGCGCGGGCCGACCAGCGACATTTCCCCCCGCAGGACGTTCAGCAATTGCGGCAGTTCGTCGATGCTCAGCTTGCGCAGCCACCGCCCGACCGGCGTCACGCGGGGGTCGTCCCGCGACGTCTGCCTGGCGGCCATCATGTCCGACATGTTGGTATACATGCTGCGGAATTTATACACCATGAAGGTGCGGTTGTTGAAACCCAGGCGCGGCTGCTTGAAGAAGACCGGACCCGGAGACGTCGCCTTGATCGCGATCGCGACGATCGCCAGCACCGGCGCCAGGATCACCAGCGCGATCGCGCCCAGGACCATGTCCAGCATCGTCTTCTTGACGGCCTGCCAGTCCGACAGCGGACGGCGCTGCAGCACCAGCAGGGCGAAGGGACCCAGTTGCTCGATCGGCAGCACCACGTCGATGCCGTGCACCACGTTCGGCAGCACATAGACGTCGGACAGCACGCTTCTCAGCCGCCAACTGATTTCGGCGACATGGTCGTGCGGGTCATAGTGCGAGGGGATGGCCAGGATGATGGCATGCAGCGGCGTCTCCCGGCTGCGCACGATCAGATCTTCCAGGGTGCCGTCCACGGCATTCGGGTTCAGCGCCGTGTCGTGGTCGTCGAATACGCCGATCATCCGATAGGTCGGGCCGGCCTCCCCGGCGATGCGCGCGGCGAACTTGATCGCCGTCTCGTCGCTGCCGACGATCGCGACGTTCCGCGCCAATTGTCCCGAGATCGCGCTGCTTCCCAGCAGGGCGATCTCCGTCCCGCGAACCGCGCCCAGGGCGAGCGCCGAGCAGAACAGCCACACCGCGGCCAGTTCCGCGGACGGGGCGATCGGGTGGCGCAGCATGGACAGCACCACCGCATGCAGCAGCGCGCCGATCAGCAGCGGCGGCGCCAGATAGCGCAGTTGGGCCGAAGCCTGCAGCAATGTCGGCACGTAAATCAGCGACCGCTTCTTCGGCGCCATCAGAAAACCCAGGACCGACATCAGGTTCGCGACGGACTGGGACATGACCCAATGCTGGTGGACGACCTCCGGGCCGGCATAGGCCGTCAGAAGCGTCGCGCCCATCACGGTCAGGCCGTCTATGCTGGTTATCATCCCGCTCAGCACAGGATGATAATAAGGATAGACGCCGGATTCCGCCGGTTTCGTTACGGACTGAACCTGCCGGAGCGGGTCATCCGGAAAGTCGATCGTGCTCTGCAACGAGCTATAGGACTCACTCATGTGAAGACCTCCAACGGATACACATGCGTCTCCGACGGTTCCAACTGCGAATCATGGAATCCGATAAAGGATTTTTTATCAAAGTCCGTGAACATCCAATGAAAACACGCAATTATGAAACGTGATCTTTCCGGATCGGTTCAATTCTTTCGTTCGGGTCGATCGAATTTAGTCCCAGCCGGTCTTCTCTCTGGAAAAATCCGGAAACCGACCCGTCTCCGTAACCCGAAGGCCGCCCTGCATGACGCGACGCGGCTCGCGAAATCTCCGCCACCCATCATGACGGAGACCATATCCCGAGACATGAGAAACGAAATCGCCATCTCCCAGATTAAAGATTTGGACACGATCTTGTCGAGTCTATTTGTGACATGTTCCTCATGTTCCGGACCGAAACAGCCGCCCGATCGCGCATGGTCCGAAAGGGCGGCGCAGACACATATCCGTGGCACCGCCGCATCCCGGCGTCAGGGACGACCGATCGATTCGTATTGAAAGCCGTGCTCGCGCATGGTTTTCGGATCCCAGATATTGCGCAGATCGACGACAACCTTGCCCCGCATCAGTTCGCTCAGCCGGCTGGGCGATAGGGCCCTGAACTCGTTCCATTCCGTCAGCACCACCAGCGCATCGGCCTGGGCGGCCGCATCCAGTGCGTCGCGGCAATATTGCACGCCATCCGGCAAGAGGGGGCGCGCGCTATCCATGCCCGCCGGATCGAACGCGCGCAGCTTGGCCCCCGCCTCGCTCAGCCGGTGCAGGATGGGAATGGACGAGGCCTCGCGCATGTCGTCGGTCTCGGGCTTGAATGTCAGCCCCAGGACACCGATCGTCAGGTTGGACACCGATCCGCCGCAGGCCGCGATAATCCGCTCCGCCATCCTGGCCTTGCGCGCATCGTTGATGCTGACGGTCGTCTCGATCAGGCGCATCGGAGAATCCGCGTCGCGGGCGATATGGACCAGCGCCAGCGTATCCTTGGGAAAGCACGATCCGCCGAAGCCCGGGCCCGGATGCAGGAATTTCCGGCCGATACGGTTGTCCAGCCCGATTCCCCGGGCAATGTCGTGGACCTCGGCTCCGACCTTTTCGCACAGATCGGCGATCTCGTTGATGAACGTGACCTTCATCGCCAGAAAGGAATTCGCGGCGTATTTGGCCAGTTCCGCGGTTTCCAGGCCCGTGAACAGGATCGGCGCCTCGATCAGGTAAAGCGGCCGGTACAGCCTGCGCATGATCTCCATCGCCCGCTCCGACCCTCCGGGCTTGGTCGTGTCGGTGCCGATGATGACGCGATCCGGCCGCATGAAATCCCCGATCGCGTTGCCCTCCCGCAGGAATTCCGGATTCGACGCCACGTCGAAATCCAGGTCCGGCCGCACGCGGCGGATCAGCTCGGCGACCTGGCGCCCGGTGCCGACCGGCACGGTCGATTTCGTCACCACCACGGCGTAATTCTTCATGCTCTTGGCGATCTGTTCCGCCGCGGCGAAGACATAGCGCAGGTCGGCATGGCCGTCGCCGCGCCGGGTCGGCGTGCCCACGGCGATGAAGATCGCCTCGGCCCCCTGTATGCCCGTCTCGATATCCTCGCTGAAGGTCAGGCGCCCGGCCGCCACATTGTCGGCCACCAGCTTGTCCAGCCCGGGCTCATAGATCGGGATGCGCCCCTCGCGCAGCGCATTCAGCCGTCCCGGATCGGCCTCGACGATGGTCACGTTCGTGCCGAACTCGGCGAAGCAGGCGCCGGACACCAGCCCGACATAACCGCCACCGATCATCGCAATCTGCATGGTTCACTCCTCAGCTTTGTGGTGCGGGCCCGCATGTGGTCCCGCATGGGCCGGCAATTTCATTCCGCTCACGCCGAGCGCCGCCGCGCCACCCGGCGCTGCATCGCCCGTCCGATCTGCCGCCCCACGCGCGGAACGAAAGAAGGGCGATGCAGGGCCCTCGTAAGAAGCGCGGCCAGGGCGCCCTTGCGGATGGCCTGTGAAAAGAAATGCGCATCGTCGAGCCGCAGCAATCCTTCGGCACGCCTGCGCAACAGCGCGTCAAGGCCGGGCTGCGCCTTGATCGCGGGATGACT
Source organism: Nguyenibacter vanlangensis (assembly GCF_038719015.1). Taxonomy (NCBI): domain Bacteria; kingdom Pseudomonadati; phylum Pseudomonadota; class Alphaproteobacteria; order Acetobacterales; family Acetobacteraceae; genus Nguyenibacter; species Nguyenibacter vanlangensis. The sequence continues at coordinate 1,267,221 of NZ_CP152276.1, read as the reverse complement.
CGTCAGTTCCAGCGCCGACTGCGCCAGCGCGGCATAGGCGATCGTCGTCCGCGTCATGGTCGATTCCCGCCGGCTGACGGCGCCCTCCCGCTGCGTGTAGAGGTAATGCGCCGTATCCAGGATCCTGAACCGCGCCCCCTCCAGCAGAAGATGCATCATGAAGGTGAAATCCTCCCCATGACGCTGCCCGACCGGATAGCGCAGCCCCGTCTTCATCAGGAACGCGCGCCGGATGACCGGCTTCAGCAATCCCCAGTCGGCGCCGCGCCCGTCGGCCAGGTTATGCGCAAGATAATCGGCCGGCGTGACCGTCCGGTCCTGCATGTGCGCGGCGCCGATGGCCCGCCCGGTCACCATCCCGGCGCCCGCGTCGTAATAGAGCAGGTCATCCGCCAGGATATCGCTGTCCGGGTCGGCGGCCGCCATGCGCGCCATCGCCTCCAGCCGGTCGGGCGCATAGGCGTCGTCCGCGTCCAGGATCGCGATCCAGTCCCCCGTGGCCTGCGCGATGCCCAGGTTGCGCGCGGCGGCCGGTCCGCCGTTCACCGCCGCCCGCATCGGGCGGATGGACGGATGACGCTGCGCCAGCGTCGCCACGACCTGGGCCGTCGCATCGGTCGAGCAATCATCGACGACCAGGATCTCCACGGCCGGCAGACTCTGCTCCAGGACCGACCCGATCGCCCGCTCGACGAAGGACACGGCGTTATAGACGGGGATGATGACGGAAACGCTGAAGCTGTCGGTCATGCGTGCACCCGGGCCAGGCGGTCGTACAGATCCTCCAATGCGTTGGTGCATATGCGGATATCGTGATTCTTCTGCACGAAGCGCCGTCCGGCCGCACCCATCCGGTCCGCCAGCGCGTCGTCCGTCAGAACGTCCAGCAGCCGGTCCCGCAGCGTCGCGACGTCGCCCTCGGCGAAGGCGAAGCCCGTTTCCCCGTCCGCGATCCCCTCCGTGACGCCGCCTCGGGCCGACGTCACCACCGGCACGCCGCTGGCCTGGGCCTCCAGCAGCACCAGCGGCAGCCCTTCGGCGTCCCCGCTGCGCGCCGTGACGCTCGGCAGGCAAAAGACCCGCGCCTCGCCCATCAGCGCTATGACGCGCTCGCGCGGCACCGCGCCGGTAAAGGTCACATTGCCGATCAGCGCCGCCCGCTCTTCCAGAAGGGCCCGCTCGGGGCCGTCTCCCGCGACGATCAGCCGCGCCTCGGGCAAGGCCGCGCGCACCTGGTGAAAGGCGTCGATCAGAAACCGGCATCCCTTCTTTTCCACCAGCCGGCCCAGAAACAGGATGATCGGCGGCCGCGCGCCCGGAGAGACCGGGCCCGGAATGAAACGGTCGGGATTGATGCCGATATGGCGGACATGGATCCGCTCCGCCGGCAGTCCGACCGCGATCGCCGCGTCGCGGATATGTCCCGATACGGCAACGAACGTCACGTCGGGACTGGCGGCCAGACGCCGCAGGCGGCTCGGATAGTTTTTCCATCGTCGCCCGGATCGGCCGGCGGCGAACCACGCCATGTCGGTCGTGATGTCCGACCCGTGCAGCGTGACCAGCAGCGGAATCGACAGGCGACGCGCCAGGTGCCAGATCTCGACCCCGTCAAAGCCGAAATGCGCATGGATCAGGGCCGGCCGCACATGCTGCGCGATCCGCGCCAGGCCCGGCGGCGCACGGTTCAGGCTGCGGGCCAGCATGCTGCGCGCCCGCTGGGGCAGGGTGGCGGGCCCCCGATAGCGGGCGCGGGCCGGCAATCCCTCCAGAGGCAGCTTGTCGATCAGCCTTTCACCGATCATGACGGGCTTCCAGCGCGTCAGCGCCAGGGACTGGTCCCGTACGAAGGTCTCGGACAAGGGCAGAATTTCGGTGCGATAGATCCCCACCGTCGGGCAATCCTGGTCGCCGACCTGCTGAAGCATCCGTTCCTCCTCCCGTCGACTGGCCCCGTCGACTTGCCCCTGGCGGGCTGCGTTGGCGTCAAAGACTGGTGTCCGCATAGGCTTTCGGCGTGATGATCCGGTCCACGACCTCGTCCCAGCCCAGCATGTGCGGCCGTATCGGCGCGCGATGCGCCAGTGCCTTGTCTATGGCGTCGCGGATCGTCTCCGGTACGCCGGGACGGTAGCCATAGCGCCCCGGCTGATCCCCCAGGGCGAATTCGGGGCACACCGCCGGTATCCCGAACATGCCGAACTGGCGCAATTTCAAGGATGTATCGATCAGATACCGCGGCGTCTGCCGGTCCAGATACGGTGCCACGCCAAAGGCCGCATGCTGGACATAGGGCAGGGTCTGCGCGAACGGCATCTCCTCATGCACGATGATGTTGGCGGCCGACAGCCCGTTCGCGGCCTTGCCCGCGCCGATGACGTGAAAATCGATGTCCGGGAACAGCGAGGACGCGATCGTGAAGAAACTCGCATCGAACAGCATGGACCCGACCGAGACGCAGCTTCGCCGGTTCCCATACGGCGTCGGATAGTCGCTCTGGGCGATCGTACGGTCGATCCCGTGCGGAATGAAGTATGATGTCCGATTATGCGGCATGCCGTCCTGCAAAAGGCGCGACGGCAGGCGAACGGTATCGATGCTGTCGAAATTGGCGCGGAACCGCCGCTTGATCGTCCCGGCCGCATCGATGACATCCAGGTCGTCCGACGCCAGATAGATGATGCGCGCCGCAGGGTTCAGCTTCCGCACATCCTCGATGAAAACCGGCGCCATGCCGGACTCGATGAAGACCGTGTCCGCTTCGCGCAGCCATTGCCTGGGAATGCGCGGAATCAGCCGCCGATAAAGCCAGAACAGCGATTCTTCCACGGGCGCCAGGGCCGGCCGCCGCATGTTGAACGGATGCCAGCTCGTTCTCCACAAGAAACATTCCACGCCGTCGACATATTCCACGCGGTTGGCCCGCGGGGCCAGGTCGGCCCGCGTGTCGCCCCTGTGCTCCGACAGCCGGCTCAGCCCGACCGAGAAGAAACGCGTCTTTCCCCGTTTCGCCATTTCGGCGGTAATGAAATGCACGCTCGCCTTCCGGCGAGAGCGATAGTCATGCACCGATATAACCAGTGAAACGGTCATACGAACATTCCGCCTCTACTTCGTTGCAAAGAACGCAGGAAAGATTGCAATGAAAGGTCAGGACGTAATTGTGTCTGGACGTAATCGATTCAGGCAAACCGTCTCACACGGCGGCGGACGGCCGGACATCTTGGAGTGACGCTTATATGAAACTCAGGAACGTTTAAACTCAGCGAGTTAACAAAGCGTATCTGCACTTGCACCCTGAATAAGGCAATTTGTTGACCATCCGCACTCCGGAATCAAGAAACTATTTCGCCTGTTGGAAAAAAAGATATCGCATCACGGAACCTTGAGCTTGCAATGCGCGGGCGGGAAGGGGTAGGTGATACAAAAATACGTAGTCACGCCATGTCAGCGGCTGCGTGCGGCATTCCAGCCTTTAAAACGTTTTTCACACCCGTTGGTCGGGCTGGCCGGCGAACTTCATGCGCCGTCGGGCGATAGTGTCGCGATATGTTTTGTATTTATGTCTGTCTGATCCCGGCCTGTGCCGGGGGGTTTCTTCTGGCGGAGAGACGATGAATGTCGGACCATCTGTTCGAGGCGCGTTCCGAAAAAGCCTATTTGCAGCAACTGACGTCGCTGCGCGGGGTCGCCTGCCTGGTCGTCCTGGCGGGGCACGTCATCCAGGTCATCCGTTACGATCCGGTGCCGCGGACGCCGGGGGGGCGCCTCATTCATGACCTGGTGACGTACGCCTTCAATGCGCAGGCGGCCGTCCTGCTTTTCTTCGTATTGAGCGGCTGCGTCTTGTCGCTGTCCCTCCGTCGCGTCCGCCGATTCGATCGCGACACCGTTCTCGGCTTCTATCTGAAGCGCGTGTTCCGCATCTTTCCCCTCCTGTGGGTTTCCGTCGCCTTTTCCATCGCCGTGACGGTCTATGTGCGCGACAGCATGAATGTCGGCGTCTTCGTGGATTGGCTCGCACGCAATCTGGGGGCGCCGGTGTCCCCGTCCCATGTCGCCCTGGCGCTGCTCGGCGCGTATACGCGCTATAACGGGCCGATGTGGTCCCTTCGGGTGGAACTGATCTTTTCGGTCGTTTTCCCGCTCATTCTGGTGCTGATGCGTCATGCGCGCGTCCGTCCTTGGGCGCTGGCCGGGTTCTTCGTACTGGCGCTGGTGCCGATGCCCTCGGAAATCGGCCTGAATTTCGGCCTGTCCTTTGCGATCGGCGCCCTGATCCCCCTGCTCCCGTCCGTGGCGTGGGCGGCATCGCCGGCAATCCCGGCCGCCGCGACGGTGATCCTGCTCTATGACCGGCTGGCGCTCGGCGGGCACGCCGTGCCGGAACAGGTCTATAATATCATCGAATCGCTGGCGGCGTTCGTGATCGTCCGCGATCTGTACGCCTCGGGCCGGTCCTTCGCCGTGCTCACCCATCGGCGCATGGTATGGGTGGGCGAACTCTCATACAGTGTCTATTTGCTGCATTTGCCTATTTTGCTGGCATTGTTTGATTTTTTCCAACATCGCATGGGCACGCGGCTTCTGCTCGCCGCGCCCGATCTGACGCAGGCGATGCTGGCGGTCCTGACGATCGCCGTCACGCTGGCCGTTTCCAGCGTGACATATCGCTGGGTCGAATTGCCGCTGCATAATCTCGGGCGGTCCCTGGCGCGCCGCCTGTCGTCCGATCCGCGACCCGCGTGGGAGAATGCCAGGCTGAACCCCGCGCTTCCGACGGCCCCTGAACTGGCCCGTGAACTGGAAGGATGAGCATGTCTCTCGCGGTGGCCGAACGGGCCGCATCCCCGGCCGACCTTCGCAAGGGCGGAAAATACCTCGTCATCGCCGGGGCGTCGTTCAATCTCGCGCTTTGCTTCATTTCCACCCGCCACTGGGTGCATGTCGGAAATCCTCTGATCGCCCTGGTCGAAATCATGATCATGGGGACGGGCTTCTATATGATCCGCAACCGGATCGATCGTCCGGCGTTCTGGATCATCGCGGTCACGGTCGGTTTCCTGCTCGGGGCCAAGCTCGTGAACCCGGCCATCAGCTTCAAGATCGTCCATGATGTCGGCATCATGTACATCTTCTACGGCCTGGGCCGCATGGCGACCGAACGCACGGCCCGGTCCACGATCTGGATCATCATGGTCCTGGTCCTGCTGGTCGGGTTCATGGAACTGGTTCTGACCGGCCTTTATTCCCAGATGTTCAATATATGGGATTACTACGTGCAGAAAGGCGTCATCGCCAGCGATACGGTGAACTACAGCAACACCAATCTCTTCCTCAGCGGCAATCGCGGCGCCGCCGCCAGCCGGACGTTCTTTCAGTCGATATTCGGCTCGCATCGCGTGTCCTCGATTTTTCTCGAACCGGATTCGCTGGGGAATTTCTCCGCCATCGTGTTCGCCTGGTGCCTCAGCGTGTCGCGCAACCAGCCGGGACGCCGCTATGTGGCGCTCTACGGGCTTTCGGTGCTGTGCTTCATCCTGGCCGATTCCCGCTTCGCGTCGGGATGCTGCGCCGCCATGCTCCTGCTCCGCCTCAGCCCGTTCTGCAAGATGCCCATGGTGTCCTTCATCCTGCCGATCCTCGTCGCGACGGCGCTGACATTGGTCGGCTCGATGCACGAACTGCCCGGCGTGCTGCCCGCGATCATCAACGACGATTTTTCCGGGCGCCTGGTCTTCTCGGGGCGATTGCTGGATTACTGGAATGTCGGGCAATGGTTCGCGCTGGCGCCGTCCCAGGTCTATACGGCCGACACGGGCTATGCCTATGTGCTGAACAATCTCGGCGCCATCCTGACTTTGTTCTATCTCGGATTATTCTCCTTCCGCCGGCCCCTCACGCATGAGGGCGCGATCATGAAATCCATGATCTCGGTCTATTTCGCCACGTCGCTCTGCATCGGCGCCTCGGTGTTCACGATCAAGACCGCGGCACTCCTGTGGTTCCTCTACGGCGTGACCGAGACGATCCGGCCGGCAAAAACATGGCGCCCCGCCCCGAAAATGGCATGGGCCGGCCGCGCCGGTCCCCTGCCGGGCGCCGCGATCTGATCCATTGCGGGGAAAATACCGATGTTTCTTGGCATGTTGACGCGTTCCGCCGCCCTGGCCCTTACCCTGGCCCCTACCCTGGCCTCGACACTGGTCCCAACCCTGGTCCCAACCCTGGTCCCAACCCTGGTTATCGCCGAAATGCCGGCTTCCGCCCGGGCCCAGGATTACAGGGGGGTCAATCTGGCCGGGGCGGCCTATTCGTCCAACAAGATTCCCGGCCGCTACGGGTATGACTATCTTTTCCCGAAACCGGCCGAGATCACCTATTTCCACGACAAGGGCATGAACATCTTCCGCCTGTCGGTGCTGTGGGAACGGCTGCAACCCGCATTGCGCACGCCCCTGGACGCCGCCTATCTGGGGCGGATCGATAATTTCATAAGCCAGGTGCACGCGGTCGGCGGGACGGTCATTCTCGATATCCATGATTATGGCCGCTACCGGGGCACGCTGATCGGCGGCGACAGCGTATCCGCCGCCGATTTCCGGGATTTATGGACCCGCCTGGGCGCCGCGTTCCGCGACCGGCCCTATGTCTGGTTCGGCCTGATGAATGAACCGCAGCAGAGTTCGGCGCAGGATTGGGGGGACATCGCCCAGCAGGCGATCCTGGGCGCCCGGCAATCGGGCGCCCGGAATCCCGTCCTGGTATCGTCCGTCAATTGGGACGCCGCGCATGGCTTCGCCGGCCTGTTCGGGCCGGTCGCCGAAAGGCTGCGCGATCCCGCGCACAACATGCTCTTCGAGGTCCATGAATATTTCGACCAGGACAGTTCGGGCCGCAGTCCGGACTGCATCCCCGCCGATCAGGCGGTCGGCCGCCTGGCCTCCTTCACCGATTGGCTCAAGGCCACGCACCACAAGGGATTCCTCGGCGAGTTCGGGGTCGGACGGAACGATCAGTGCCTGCAGGACCTCGACCGGATCGCCGCCTATCTGCGCGACAACCGCTCCGTATGGCTGGGCTGGACCTATTGGGCGGCCGGCCCCTTGTGGGGGGAGTACATGTACACGCTGGAGCCGACCAAGACCGGGCAGGATCGCCCCCAGATGACGGTGCTCGACGCCTACCTGCCGCAGGGCCAGGACCGGACGATACGGTAGCGGACACCGGGCCCGAAATCCTGGACTCGAAATCATGGGCCCAAACTCTTGAGGCTAAAATCTGGGGGGCAAAATCATGTCCGAACCGATCGTCGATATCCTGATGCCCGCCTACAATGCCGAGGCCACCATCCGCCAGGCGGTCGACAGCCTGCGCAACCAGACGCGCTCCGATATCCGGATCGTGGTGGTCGATGACGGTTCGCGCGACGGAACGGGCCGCATTCTGGCGGAACTGGCGGCCGAGGATCCGCGGGTCGTCGTCCTCACCCAGCCGAATGGCGGGATCGTCGCCGCGTTGACGCGCGGCATGGCGGCCTGTTCGGCGCCTTTCCTCGCCCGGCTCGACGCGGACGACATGGCCGCCCCCGACCGGCTCGAACGCCAGCTCCGCCACATGGCGGAACAGCCGGACTGCGTGGCGCTGTCGGGCTCGGGCGGCCATATGGACGCCCAGGGGCGGCCGACGGGGGGGCGCGTGCGCCTGGCGCGGGTGGATCGGGCCGACCCGGCCTGGGTCCCGGCGCGCGAACCCTACCTGCCCGCGCCTTTTCTGCTGATCCGGCGCGCCGCCTTCGATCGGGTCGGCGGCTATCGTCCGCTGGTCGTCGCCGAGGACAGCGACCTCTACTGGCGTCTGTCCGAAATCGGGACCCTGCGCAATATCGACGAAAATTTCGGGAATTACCGCGTCCACGCCGCCAGCATTTCCAGCGCCTCGATCCGCAACGGACGGTCTCTGGCCTTCTGGTCGCAGATCGCGGCGCTTTCGGCGCGCCGCCGCCGCGCGGGGCAGCCCGATCTCGACGGCATCATCGCCGACGCCCACCGATACGCCTCGGCCGTCTCGCTCCAGGATTTCCACAGGGCGGCCGCTCCGGCGCTGACGGATCACGAGAGCACCTGGCTGGCCCTGGCAATGGGCATGAAGCTGGTGACGCTGGCCTTCTACCGCCCCTATGAGCTCGAGGCCGCGGATTGTCTTTTCATCCGCGACGCCCTGCGCGCGGCGGCAGCGGGTCTTCCGGCGGAAAACCGGGCGGAAATCGCCGATCACCTGCTGGGAACGGCAACCCGGCTGGCCATCCGCGGCCGCGTCGCGGATGCGCTGAAACTGGTTTCGCCCGGGCGCTATCCGGCATTGCTCGGACGGATCTCCTTCCGGCTGGCGCTGCCCGATTCATTGCGCGACCGGGTCAAGAAAGCGGCGGGCCGCGCTCAGCCGGCCTGACGGACAGACATATCGCGCAAGCGCGCATGAAGGGGGAGGCACGGCAATGGCGGGGCAGGAGCACGGGCGGACGATCCGGGCCGGCGGGTTGGGCCGGGCCGCAACCAGCGGCGTCTTATGGCTGATGATTCAAAGCCTCGCGGCGCGGGGCATCGGCTTCGTCTCGCAATTGGCGCTCGCCTGGCTGCTGACCCCCGCCGATTTCGGCGTGATCGGCCTGGCCTACACGGTCTTCGGCATCGCGAACGCCCTGGTCAGTTTCGGCGTCGACGACGTCCTGCTGCAGCGTCAGAAGGTCATGACCCTGTGGTCCGCGCCGGCATTCTGGATCTGCCTGTCGCTGGGAACGCTGGGGATGGTGGGCATGCTGGTCGCCGCCCCGTTCGCCGCCGCCTGGTACCATTCGCCCGAACTGGTCGGGCTGATCTCGGCGCTGGCGATCGCGACGCCGATCAAGACGCTGGCGACCGTTCCGTCGGTGCGGATCCGCGCGGACATGAATTTCCGCTTCCTCGCCGCCTATAACACGTTCGAAATCTTCGCCCTCCAACTCGGAACGATCTTTCTGGCCTGGCTGGGATGCGGCGCCTACAGTTTCGCAATCCCGATCCCGGTCCTCGCGGTCATCAAGGCCGGTCTGTTCTGGTGGAAGGCGCCGCCACGCATCGCCCGCACCTTCCGCAAGGTGCAGGTGCGCTATATCCTCGGCAGCAGCACGACCGTATTCGCAACCCGCACGATCATCGAAATCGTCAATCAGGGCGATTATATCGTTCTCGGGCTGATCGCGTCGCATTCGGTGGTGGGGCTGTATTTCTTCGCCTTTCGCTTCTCCGCGCAGCCGGTCCGCATGCTGGCCGGAAATTTCATCAATGTCCTCCTGCCGGCATTCGCCCAGTTGCGCGGCGATCCCGCCCGCCAGACCGACGCCGCGCTGAAGGCCTGCCGCCTGCTCGCCTATATCGTGGTGCCGTTCTGCTTCCTTCAGGCCGCGCTCGCGGGGCCCGGGCTGCATTTCCTGTTCGGCACCAGATGGAGTGCCGCCGTGCCCTATATCCAGATCCTCAGCATGGGCCTGCCCTTCGACGCCGTGTCGTGGATCACCGGATCGCTGCTCAGCGCCCGGCGCGAATTCCGCCTGGGCCTGATGTTCGCCGCCATTTCGCTCCCGCTCTTCTTCGGCATGGCGATCGTCGGCGGTCTGGCCGACAGCGCCTTCGGCGTCGCCATCGCGGTGGGGCTGTATTATTTCACCTATCCGCCGCTCTGCTCGCTGTTGATCCTGCGGCGCTGCGGCGTCGCCGTCCCACGGGTGCTGGAACTCTACATCATGCCGTTCGTCCTGTCGGCGGTGGCCATAGGCGGCGGCTATCTCGCATCCTTTCTGCCGGTCATCCGCGCCTACGACCTGTCGCGGATCATCGTGATCGGGGGCGTGGGGTGCTGCCTCTATCCGGTTCTTCTTTTCCTGCTCTGCCGCGATGTCTTCGACCAGCTTGCCCAGCGATTCGGCGGCATGTTGGGGAAATTCCCGCGCCTCCGGGTCGCTGCGGCATCGAACGGATAAAGGACGACCTCGCCCCACCCCATTGATAAATGACTGGTTTCCAAAGGCACCGCCTTTGGCGGGGTTCGGGGCAGAGCCCCGAAAAAGAAACCGCGGGACGGCCGGTCACTCCCCCCGTTCAAACGGTTCAGTTTGAACGGGGCCTGACCCGGAACCGGTATTTCGGCAACCTGCCGGTTATTGCGATTGCCTGGCCATGGCGGATTTCCACCGATTGCGCACCACATGGCGGATTTTCTGCAGGGCGCGCACACCCGGCGACGGCAGCGCGTCATGCAGCAGCACCTGCAGGCGTGCGCTCAATGTCCGGCCGGGGCGCCGCACATAAACCGTCGTGCTTCTGGACGATCGGGCCAGCGCGCCGCCTGACTTGCCGCCGGTGTAGAAATACGCGATGACCGATTTGCGTTCCATGCCGGCCCTGATCGGACTCGGGTGCCCGTGCGCCGCGATCGCGGACTGGCTCATCAGGACCGTCCGTCCGAAACAGGGCACGATCTCGACCTGGCGAACCGAGGGCTTCATGCTCCATAATTCCAGATTCCCGCCATAGGCGGCTTCCCATCCCTCGTTCAGGTACGTAATCACGACCAGCCGATTGCATAACCCCGTCGTGGGATGTTTCTGAAAATCGACATGCAGGTCGAAATGCCCGCCCCCCGAGACGACATGCAGCCCGCCGCCATACAGGCTGGGATCGGGCAGAAGATTCGCAATGCCCGTCACCTCGCTCAGCAGCCGCAGAAACGGAGCCGATTGCAGAAAGTCGAAATAAGCCCGCATGACGGGCGGCAGGTCGGAATCGGGGGCCGTACCCTTCTTCTTCTGCAGCGCCGTATCATAGGATTTCCATGTCAGGTCATCGCATGTGCGATATTCTTCCAATATGGCGTGCAGCCACTCCGCGGGAAATAACTGGTCGATGACCAGGTGCGGAAACGGACGGGCCGCGAGATAACGCGCCCTCAATTGTTCGACAGGCGCACCCAATGCCAGACCTGGTACCGAGAGCGCAACGGAGGGAAGTGCCGGGGAGAGCCGCGTATTCTCTTTCGTAAACTCCATGCCGCCATTCACCATTTGAAAAAGAAGCGGCCATGCCTGAAATACGCTGACGCGATGACATCCAAGCCGGCCAGGCCTTCAATCGTTGCACCCGAACAGCGGGTGATCGGGACCAGTCACGTCGACACGGACGCGTCTTGCCTCTGCTTGTCCACTCGGATCGTATGAGACATTATATTAACATCCCACAAAGGTTTGCAATAAAACGTCTCACAAGACAAGCATTTTTCACACTTCGTCTCACCTGCGCTTTCCGGACGGGCTTCCGGGCACCCCGATGCATCACCGATACATATCCGGGGCCGAATGATTCTCTACCCCCAAACGGCTTTCATACCCGCGCGGTTGCCGCTGCCTTGCGCGAGGACTCCGCCATGCCCTGCCAGGAATCGATCGCCTTGCGGATCCTCTTCGTAAGGGGAACTTCGACAAACCGATAGATCGCGACACCCAGGCCAAGCGCCGGCCAGGGCCGGAATTTCGTCAGGCTGATCCCGAATATCGATCCGAGACAGCACCCGGCCAGAAATTCCAGCAGATAGGGGCTGGTATAGAAACGAACGGCATCGACGCCCTGCGGCAGCATCGCCCCAAATGACGCCCCAAATGACGCCAATGCCAGAAAGATGGCCGACAGCAGGATCAGCCGGTAACTGCCGCGGACCGCCAGCAGGATGCCGAAGACGAGATAGAAAAACATCTCGTAATTCAGCGTCCAGCCGATAAATAGCGTCGGCATCATGGCGCCATGTTCGTTAAGCGCCGGAATGAACAGGCACGACAGGATAAGATGCACCACCCCGTGGGAATAGGTGGACGGCATATAGATCCCGACGGCGGCCAGGGCCGACGTGACGAACGTGGCAAGCCAATACATCGGCGCCACGCGCGTCAGGCGGTCGACGAAAAAATTCAACGGCCTGATCGATCGTCCTTCGGTCAGCGACACCATGATGATACCGCTGATGACGAAGAACAGGCCGACCCCGTATCTCCCTACGGTAAAGATCGGCGATACGCTCTGGAACTGGTGAAACAGCACGACCCCCACGGCCGCAAGCGCACGGAGGTATTGAAGGGACATTATGACCTTGCGGTCTCGCCTTATGCTTGACGGCATGCGCGCATATCCCACCATGTCCGGATTTGGACAGAACCGTAACGATGGCCGGCGGGCCGTCTCCATGTTTTTTTGTCGTCGTCCCGCGATGCCGCCTCGCTTTTTCGGCTCCCGGCCCATGCCGGCGCGGCCCGCGACAAGGCGGATCCACGCTCATCGCGTGAATGCGCTCCGCAACGAAACGGCGCGGATAACGGATTTTTGCGTATTCACCCGGCGGGACAGGACAGGTCAGGACAGGTCAGGACAGGTCAGGACAGGTCAGGGCGGGGCAGGGGGGATCATCCGGCGGCGCGGCGCCGGATGACCGTCCTTCCCCGCCCGGTAACGGGCGCGTCGCGCGTCGCGATCCGCGCCGGGGCGGCGGATCGCGTCCGCCCGATCAGCCGGCCGTGGGCTGCAATGTCGCCATGTCGATGACGAAGCGATATTTCACGTCCGAGCGCAGCATCCGCGCATAGGCATCCTCGATCTCATCCATGCGGATCATCTCGATATCGGCGGTGATTCCGTGCGTGCCGCAGAAATCCAGCATCTCCTGCGTCTCGGGAATGCCGCCGATCAGCGAGCCCGCGAAACTGCGCCGCTTCAGGATCAGGCTGAAGGCCGCGATCGGCAGCTTCTCTTCCGGCGCGCCCACCTGCACCAGCGTGCCGTCGCGCTTCAGCAGGTTCAGATAGGCATTGATGTCGTGATCCGCCGCCACGGCATCCAGGATGAAATCGAACCGTCCCGCCTCGCGCGCCATGGCGTCGGCATCGCGCGACAGCACGACCTCGTGCGCCCCCAGGCGCAGCCCGTCCTCGACCTTGCTGGCCGAGGTGGTGAACAGCACGACCTCGGCGCCGAAGGCCCGGGCGAACTTCACCCCCATATGGCCCAGCCCGCCCAGCCCGACGATGCCCACGCGCTGCCCGGGCCCCACCTTCCAGTGGCGCAGCGGTGAATAGGTGGTAATCCCCGCGCACAGCAGCGGCGCCACCGCCGCCGGATCCAGGTTCCCGGGCACCTTCAGCACGAAGGACTGGTCGACGACGACGGCCGACGAATAGCCGCCATAGGTGATGCTGCCATCCTGCCGGTCGCGGCCGTTATAGGTGCCGACAAACCCGACCTCGCAATATTGTTCCAGCCCGTCGCGGCAATTCCGGCATTCGCGGCAGGAATCGACCAGGCAGCCCACCCCCACCAGGTCGCCGGCGCGAAAGCGGGTGACGTTGCCGCCCGTCTCGACCACCCGGCCGACGATCTCGTGGCCCGGCACGCAGGGATAGACCGTATTGTGCCACTCGTTGCGCGCCTGATGCAGGTCCGAATGACAGACCCCGCAATACAGGATCTCGATTTGCACGTCATCGGGCCTGACGTCGCGGCGGGTGAAGGAAAACGGCGCCAGGCGCGCATCGGCGGCAGTGGCGGCATAGCCGGTACATGCGAACATCGGAACGGTCCTCGTCTGTTGATTGAGAGTGTCTGATGGAAATGAACGGACGTCCATGATGTCCATGACGTCCATGCGGGCTTTCAGGACCGGGCAGGGGGGCCGTCACCCTGTCGATAGGCCCCCTGCCGCTCCAGCATCCAGCCCGGATATTCGGCCGGCAGCGCGCTGACCGCATCCAGGCTCCGCAGATCCGCCGCGTCCAGCGTCACCGCCGCCGCGCCGATATTGTCCGCCAGTTGCGCTTCCGTGCGGGCGCCGATGATCACGCTCGTCACCACCTTCTGGTGCAGCAGCCACGCGATCGCCACCTGGGCGACGCTGCATTCCAGCCGCGCGGCGATGGGCCGCATCGCATCGATCACCGCAAAGGCGCGCGGCCGGTCCACCGGCGGGAAATCGAAGCCGGCCCGCCGTCCCTCGCCCGACAGGGCATTGCCGTCCCGGTCATATTTGCCCGACAGCAACCCGCCGGCCAGCGGGCTCCAGACCAGCAGCCCGACCTGCTCGGCGGCCAGCATCGGCACGATCTCGCGCTCCAGGTCACGCCCGGCGAGGGTGTAATAGGCCTGCAGCGAGCGGATCGGCGCCAGGTTGCGCCGTTCGGCGATCCCCAGCGCCCGGGCGATGTGCCACGCCGCCCAGTTCGACACGCCGACATACCGGACGTCGCCTGCCCGGACCAGCACGTCCATCGCTTCCAGCGTCTCCTCGATCGGCGTGGCCGGGTCGAAGCCGTGCAGTTGGTACAGGTCGATATGGTCGGTCTGCAGGCGTTTCAGGCTGGCGCGCGCCTGGTCCAGGATGTGCGACCGCGACGCGCCCACTCCGTTCGGTCCCGTGCCGATCCGGCCATAGACCTTGGTCGCCAGCACGATCTCCTCGCGCGGCACGCCGACATTGCGCAGCGCCTGGCCGGTGATCCGTTCCGACAAGCCGGCCGAATAGACATTCGCCGTGTCGATGAAATTGATCCCCGCCTCGATCGCCGACCCCACCATCGCGTCCGCCTGCGCCTGGCTCAGGTCGCCGATCCGGCCCCACATTCCCTGGTCGCCGCCGAACGTCATGGTGCCCAGGCATAATTCGGAAACGAACAGCCCGGTTCGCCCCAGCGGATTATAGCGCATGCTTATCTCCCCGATGCCGAGATGCCGCGCGCATCATGTCATTCGGGCCAGTCCCGCCGGAATGGGGAATGCTGTCACGTTCTTGCACGATCCTGCTTGCACGATCCTGCCGGGCGCCTCACGGCGCGGGCGCTCTTGCCAGACCGTCCGCCAGCCGCCACATCTCGGGGCCGGGAGGATCCGCATGCGGCCATCGATCGAGTATCTGCGCCGGCGCATTACCGCGCATTGCCTGAACAGCCGGACCGAAACCGCCGTGCCGGGGCTCAGCCTGATGCGGGCGGACGCGCCGACCATGCCGGTGCAATCCGTGCATCAGCCCACGTTCTGCCTGATCGCGCAAGGCAGCAAGCAGGTGGTGCTGGGCCAGCGGCTCTTCGCCTATGACGCGCGGCATTACCTGATCACGACGGTCGAACTGCCGATCACCGGCGGCGTCACCCAGGCCAGCGCCGACCGCCCCTACCTGGCGCTCACCCTGGCGCTGGACCCCACGCGCATCGCCGCCCTGCTGCTGGACAGTCCCGACGCCCTGCGGGATCCGGGCACGATGCCCGGCCTGGCGGTCAGCACGGTGACCGATGCGCTGCTCGATCCGGTGGCGCGGCTGGTCGGGCTGCTGGACCGCCCGGACGACATCCCCGTCCTCGCCCCGCTGATCGAGCGCGAGATCCTCTACCGCCTGCTCCAGGGCGAACAGGGCGCCACCCTGCGCCAGGCCGCCCGCGCCGACAGCCGCCTCTCGCAGGTCAGCCGCGCCATCGCCTGGATCCGCGACCATTACGCCGAACCGTTCAGCATCGGCGACCTGGCCGCCGAAACGGGCATGAGCCCCTCGTCCTTCCACCGGCATTTCAAGGCGGTGACGATGATGAGCCCGCTGCAGTTCCGCACCCGGATCCGGCTGCAGGCGGCCAGGCACATGCTGCTCGCCGACGGGCAGGACGCCGCCGGCGTCGGGTTCGTCGTGGGCTATGACAGCCCGTCGCAGTTCAGCCGGGAATATCGGCGCATGTTCGGCATCCCGCCCGCCCGCGACGCGGCCCGCCTGCGCGGGCCGGAAAGCGACCGCGCGACGGAAAGCGACGCCGGCCGCCTCGCCTACGCCCAGTAGATCAAGACGGATTCGGTCAAGCACGCGTCATCCGACCGGCTCGCCGGAAACGCCGGTCCTGTTGCGTCCGGCCTCCTTGGCGGCGTACAGCGCCATGTCGGCGCGCGCCAGGGCATCGTCGTAACGGCAGTCGGTCGCCCGCATGTCCGACAGGCCGATGCTGACGGTCAGGCGCATCGTGCCGTCCGCCACCGGGATCCGGCACTCCGCCAGCGCGCGCCGCAGGCGCTCGGCGACCTGGCGGGCCTGGGCCAGGCCGGTGTCGGGCAGCACGACCGCGAATTCCTCGCCGCCCAGGCGGCCGGCATGGTCGCCGGGGCGCAGTTCGGCCAGCATGGTCGCGGCGACGCGTCGCAGCACCGCATCGCCCGCCGTATGGCCATGCCGGTCGTTGATCGATTTGAAATGGTCGATATCCAGCATCAGCACCGCAACGTCGCCGGCACGGCCGCGGACCAGCGCGTGCCAGGCGCGCTCCATCCGCTCGGTAAAGGCCCGGCGGTTCGGCAGGCAGGTCAGGTGGTCGACCCGCGCCAGGTCGTGCAGTTCCTGCTCGACGCGCTTGCGCTCGGTCACGTCGACGACCAGCCCGTGCCACAGCGTGCCCCCGTCGGGCAGCCGGGTCGCCCGGGCATCCACCTGCCGCCAGCGCAGCCCCTGGCGCGGCAGCAGCACGCGAAAGACGCATTGCCACGGGGTCAGCCGCTCGGCGGCTTCGGCCAGCGTGGCGCGATAGAGGTCCAGGTCGTCCGGATGGATGCGCGCATGCACCGGCTGGCTGCTCTCCGCCACCTGCTGGGGCGTCAGTTCATAGATCTCGGTGATCCGCGCGCTGGCATAGGGGACGCAGGCCGTGCCGTCCGGCGCCCGCCGGCACTGGAACACCAGGCCCGGCACCTGGTCCGTCAGGCTGGACAACAGGGCCATGCTCGCCCGCAGCCGCTCGGCCAGGACGCGCATGGCGGTGATGTCGGTCGTGGTCCCCACCATCCGCAACGCCCGGCCGTCGCCGTCCCGGCTGATGACCCGGCCGCGGCTCAGCACCCATTTATAGCTGCCGTCCCTGCACCGCAGCCGATGCTCGACCTCATAGGACGGGGTCAGCCCGGCGAAATGGTCGCGCATCGTCGCCTGGACATAGGCCAGGTCGTCCGGATGCACGCGGGCATAGGCATCCTCGATCCGGTCCGAAATCTCCTCCCTGCGATAGCCCAGAAGACCGACCCACCCGTCGCAATAGCGGATCGCGCCCGTCACCACGTCGCGGTCCCAGACGCCGGTGCCGCTGCCCTCGATCGCCAGGGCCAAGATGTCGCTGAAATCCTGCCGCACGCCGCACCCGGATTGATACAGATCCGCCGAGGCGGAATGTCCAACCTCTAGCATATTTCCGGCCGCAGGAAGGCGGGAATGCGGTGGTCCGGGGAATGGGCGGCGGCCTGCGGCGTCGCGGGCCATCACGTACGAAACAGAGTAATATCAAATACAAAATGCATCATCTTCCCGTTCTTCCGGCAGTCCGCCGATGGAATCGACGACGTGATTTTTTAAAAAATTGCATGTATGATTTTTTACAATATGATGAACCGTCACGATAAGCGATAAAGGGTGTATCATGTCGAACATTTCGGCGCTTATTCTTGATGCGGGGATTTTTGTTCTTGCACCGTGGCTGTTGTGGCGCCTGACGCAAAGAACCGTGCCAATCGCGGTGCTGCCGATATTGCTCGGCATCTGCCTGGCGGTGCTGCATGCCCCCGTCGGGCGGCTGGGCATCCCGTCGGTCTACGGCAACGATATCGGCTGGGTGGCCGTGCTGGTTCTGGCCTTCACCGCCGGGCTCGAGATGTGGCAGCACCCCGGCGAGGACCATGCGGGCATCGCCGTGCCGCAACCCTCGATCGGCCGCCTGCTGGGCGGGGCGGCGGTCGCGCTGGGCGGGCCGTTCCTGGTGGGCGCCGTGCTGGTCCATCAATTCTTCCTGCCGCTGCATGGCTGGCAGGCGCCGCGCGGCAATGGCTGGGTCGGCGCCATGTCGATCGGGCTGTGCATCGCCGTCAGCGCCCTCCCGGTCCTGATCGGCATCGTCCGCGAACTGCACCCCGCCCAGCGTCCGCTGGGCCAGTTGGCGCTCAAGCTGGCGGTGGTGGACGACGCGGCGCTGTGGATCGGCCTGGCCGCGCTGCAATTCGCTGCCCGGGGAGCGGCCGCCCTGCATGGCTGGACCGGGCTGGAATTCGTCGCGATCGCCCTGCTGGCCGGCCTGGCGCTGGCCGGGCGCTGGGCCACCCGCAACCTGGCGCACCCGCCCTTGTGGCTGATCTGGCTGGCGGTGCCGCTCTATCTGGCCGCAGGCTCCTGGGCCAGCATGCAACTGGGCCTGCACGAACTGATCGGCGCCTATTTCGCCGGGGCGATCATGCCGCCAAGCTGGGTGCGCCGCCTGCCGGTCGAACGGGTCGGCACGTTCTCGCTGATCTGGCTGGCCCCGATGTTCTTCGGCCATAGCGGACTGCATATCGACGGCGACGCCCTGACCTGGCCGTCGGTCGTCGCGTCGCTCTCGCTGGTGGCGATTTCCATCGTGACCAAGATCGGCGCCGTCTATCTGTTCCCGCCGGCGGCGGGGCTCAGCCGCCGCCAGGCGCTCGGCATCGGCGCGCTGCTGCAATGCAAGGGGCTGATGGAAATCGTCGCCGCGACCATCCTGCACGGCCAGGGCATGATCTCCGAATTCGCCTTCGCCTCGCTGATGGTGCTGGCGGTCATCTCGACCACCCTGACCGGCCCGATGTTCCGCCTTCTCTCCCCCCGGCCGCGCCCCGCGCCGGCCTCGTCCGCATCGCGCGCCATGGCCACCGCCCGCTGAACCCCGGTGCGCTGACCCTGGCGCTCTAAACGTTCTCGCGGCGGCCGGGCATGCTACCCGATCACCGCCATGCGCCGGACATCGACCAGCCCATGGTCGGTGATCTTCAGGTGCGGCACGACCGGCAGCGGCAGAAAGGCCAGTTGCAGGAACGGCTCCTCCAGCGTCACCCCGATCGCGCGGGTGGCGCCCCGCAACGCTTCCAGCCCGGCGCGCACCGTCTCGAACGGCGCATCGCTCATCAGCCCGGCGATCGGCAATTGCAGCTCCGCCTGGACCGCGCCGTCCACGACGACGACGAACCCGCCGCCGATCGCGGCCAGGCGATTGATCGCGACGGCCATGTCCGCGTCATCCGTGCCGACCACGCACAGATTATGCGCGTCATGCCCGACCGACGACGCCAGGGCCCCCCGCCGCAACCCGAACCCGCGCACGAATCCCCGGCCGATATTGCCGTTCAGCCCATGCCGCGCCACCACGGCCACCTTGGCCACGTCCCGCGCCGGATCGGCCGTCACCTGGCCGTCCCGCTCCGGCAGGTCCATGGTCAGGAATTCGGTGATGATCTGGCCCGGCACGATGCCCATCACCGGCCGTCCCGCGCCGGCGCCCGGCACGACGAAATCCTCCGCCGTCACGGGGCGCTGCAACCGCACGCTGCCGTATCCGGGCGGCTCGATCGTCCGCCGCCCCGCCAGCGCCGGCCCGACGGGCCGGCCGCCGGCCAGCACCTCCGACACGCGGCAGCCCTCCAGATCGTCCAGAAACACGATGTCCGCCCGCTTGCCCGGCGCCAGCAGGCCGCGATCCGTCAGGCCGAAGGCCCGCGCCGCCGTCAGGCTGGCGGCGCGATAGGCCGCCAGCGGCGCCACGCCCCGGGCGATGGCGCTGCGGATCAGGAAATCAATATGCCCTTCATGCGCGATCTCCAGCGGATTGCGGTCGTCGGTGCAGAACGCCAGGAACGGCGAGGTCTCGACGGTCAGCAGCGGCGCCAGCGCCGCCAGGTCCTTGCACACCGATCCCTCTCGGATCAGGATCGTCATGCCCTTGCGGATCTTCTCCAGGGCCTCCTCGGCACGCGTCGCCTCGTGGTCGGTCGAAATGCCGGCGGACAGATAGCCGTTCAGCGCCTTGCCGCCCATCAGCGGCGCATGCCCGTCGATATGCCGCCCGGCAAAGGCGCGCAGCTTGTCCAGGCAGTCCGCCTCGCAATTCAGCACCCCCGGCATGTTCATGAATTCCGCCAGGCCGATCACCTTCGGATGGTCCATGAACGGGGCCAGCGCATCGGCGCCCAGCACCGCGCCCGACGTCTCGACCGCCGATGACGGCACGCAGCTCGACAGGTTGACGCGCAAATCCATGACCATGCGCGTCGCGGCCTCCAGGAAATAGCGCAGCGCCGCGGCACCCAGCACATTGGCCATCTCGTGCGGGTCGCAGATGGCGGTCGTCACCCCGTGCGGCAGCACGCAGCGCTCGAACTCGAACGGCGTGACCAGCGAGGATTCGATATGCAGGTGCGTGTCGATGAAGCCGGGCACCACGACCCGCCCGCGCCCCTCGATCACGGCGGGGCCGTCATAGCGGTCCAGCGTGCCCACGATCGTGTCGCCGCAGATGGCGATGTCGGTCGGCAGCAGCGCTCCGGTCACCAGGTCGAACAGGCGCACGTCGCGTATCACCAGGTCGGGCGGCGCCTGGCCGCTTCCCTGGCGGATCCGGCGGGCGATCGGGTCGGTCGATTCAGCGTTCATGCCGTTCTTAACCACAGCCGCGCGCCGTCCGTCCACGACCGATTGCGTCAGCCGGCTTTCTGCCGCCACATCAGCATGTTGCGTCCGGCCTGGCGCGCCTCTCCCGGCATGGCCCACAGCGCGGCCCCGCCGGCCAGCGCGGCCAGCACGACATACAGCGCCGGCGCGCGCGCGTCATGCACCACCAGGGCCGAAACACAGGCCGGCGTCAGCCCGCCGAACACGGCGTAGGACACGTTGTACGAGAAGGACAGGCCCGAAAACCGCACCGCGGCCGGAAAGGCCCGCACCATGGCGATCGGCACCAGGCTGACATAGCCGGCGCCGATTCCCGCCAGCGCGGCCAGCGGCAGAAAGCCGGCCGGATGCGCGGGCGCCACGCAGTACACCCCCCACGCCCCCGCGATCAGCAGCCCGACCACCGGCACGATGACCGGGCGCAGGCCCCAGCGGTCGGTCGCCGCCCCGATCGCCACGGCGGCCAGCGTGATCGACAGGGTCGCGACCAGGCTGGCATCCATGGTGCTGGCGGCGGAAAATCCATGCAGGCTCTGCAGCAGCGACGGCATCATCAGCAGCAGCACCACGATCGCCGCCGTCAGCGCCCAGGTCCCCACCACCGACAGGATGACGGCGCGCCGGCAGGTGCGCAGCACGACGACCAGCGGCGTCTGCCGCGCCAGCGCGCCGCGCGCATGCATCTCGGCGAAGACCGGCGTCTCCTCCAACCAGCGGCGCAGCATCATCGCGATCAGGCCGAACACCCCACCCAGGATGAAGGGCAGGCGCCAGCCCCAGGCGGCGATGGCGGCCGGCGCCAGCGCCATATGCAGCCCCAGCGCCACCAGCGACCCGATCAGCATCCCCGCCGTCAGCCCGCCGGTCAGCAGGCCGCAGGCCAGCCCGGTCCGTCCCGCCCCGGCATGTTCGGCGACGAACACCCAGCCCCCCGGCGCCTCGCCGCCGATCGCCGCCCCCTGGGCCATGCGCAGCAGCAGCAGCGCCAGCGGCGCGGCCAGGCCCAGCGTGCCGAAACCCGGCAGCAGGCCCATCAGCAGGGTCGGCGCGGCCATCAGCAGCACGCTGAAGGCGAACATCTTCTTGCGCCCGTGCCGGTCGCCGAAATGCGCCATCACCACCCCGCCCAGCGGCCGGGCCAGATAGCCGGCGCCGAACAGGCCGAACGTTTCGGTCTGCCGCAGCCAATCGGGCTGGGCGGCGGGGAAGAAATGCTGGGCGATGATCTTCGCGAAATAGGCGAAGATCACGAAATCATAGAATTCCAGCGCCCCGCCCAGGGCCGCCAGGGCCAGGGTGCGGACGTCGCGCCAGCTCAGGCGGCCGGCGGGCGGGGCGGAAACGACATGCATGATCGGACATCCGTGCGGGGCGAAGGGGGCAGGGACCATACACGCCCCGCCCCGGACGGTCACGGGCCCCCATGCGGGTTACGACTCGCACCCGACCATCCAGGCCACGCCATACCGGTCGGTCAGCGTGCCGAAGATCGGCGCCCAGAACGTCTTCTGCAGCGGCATCGTCACCGTCGCCCCGTCGGACAGGGCGGTGAAGATCCGCTCGGCCTCCTCCGTCGTGTCGGCGCTGACCGATATCGAGAACCCGGCCGGGGCGACGTCCTTGCCCGGCATGCCATCCGACCCCATCTGCACCTGCTCGCCGACCGCCAGCGCGGCATGGCAGATCGCGTCGCGCGCTTCGGCCGGCATGGTCTCGGCCATCGGCGTGTCGGCGAAGGTGATCATCCGGGTGATCTCGCCGCCCAGCGCGGCCGCGTAAAAGGTGAACGCCTCACGGCACTTGCCGTTGAAGCCGAACAGATAGGCATTGATCTTCATGGCAGGTTCCTCCCGCTGGCCGCTCATGGGCCGGGCGGGATCGTCGCGCGCCGGACGGGGACGGCACAAGCCCGGCCGCAACCGATTTCCGCATGGCTCGGCCTTCACATCCGCAAAGAAATGATGACGGACGGTGCGGAATGACTTGCAACCGACGACGGTCCGTCCTGTAAAGTAAGGATTGGGCCGCCACCCGGCCCGATTGACGCGAAAAAAATTAAGAAAACAAGAACGCGAGCCAGTCATTATGGGTGATACAGGACTTACCCGGTCCGAGGAGCGGTTCATCCGCTGGTCCTTCGGTACCGATTCCGGACATAACCCGTCGCTGTCCGACGGCATCATTCTGCCGGTGTGGAAAAGCGGCACCCGCCGCGGCCAGCCGCGCATCCCGGCCTCGATCCGCGACCTGGTCGCCCGCGGCCTGCTGCGCGTCGTCGAGGGAGATTTGCCGCCACGCGCCTATTTCACCGCCAACGGGATCCGCGCGGTGCGGCGCATGTTCGTCAAGCCCCGCTTCGATACCGGCCGCTATATCCACCTGCTGCGCGAAGTGGAAAGCCACCCCGACCGCGAAAGCGGCTGACCCGCCCCTCGCGGACGGGCGCGCCATCCGCCCTTCAGGCGGCCAGCGACCGGCGCCGCAGCGGCATCGTCATGCAATGGACGCTGCCGCCCCCCTGCGAGAACTGGTCCAGTTCCGGGTCCAGGACGACCAGCCCCTCGGCGCGCAGCATCGCATTCACCCGGGTGGAATGGCGCGGGCTGACCACCCGCCCGTCGCCCAAGGCCAGCACGTTGCACGCCATGTCGCGCATCGCCTCCTTGTAGCTCACCGGCAGCAGCCGGATGCCCTGCGCGCGGAACCAGTCCAGGTCCGCATCGGCCAGCGCATCGGGGGCGACCAGCGCCAGCTTCTCGGCGACCATGGAAAACACCACGTCCAGATGCAGGAAATGATCCGAAAACCGGATCATCCGCGTCTGCCATCCCGCCGCGTCGAACCAGCCGGTGAATTCCTCGGCGCCGGCCCGGTCGGTCCGGGTGGTGGTCACGCCCACGGCCAGCAGGCCCGGGCTGATGACATGGATGTCGCCGCCCTCGAGATGCCCGCGCGTGGCGGTCCGCCAGATCCCCCCGGGGCCGTAAAACGCCTCGATCGCCGCCGTCTCGCCCTTGCGTTCCGCGCGGTACATGTTGGTGGCGACGGTGCCGAACGGCGTGGTCTGCGAACTGTCGCGGGTATAGACCTGATAGGGCAGGCCGGGCTGCGGCGTCAGGAAGTGGCACGCCACGTCCGCGCCGCGCAGCGCGTCCACCAGTTCGCCGAACTGCGCCTGCACCGCGCCGGCGTCGGCCCCGCGGCCGTCCTCCAGGCTCAGGATCGCGATATCGTTGCTGGGGATCCAGCTATAATAGGTCGGCGGGCACAGCAGGACATCCTCCAGATATCCGGTTTCGCTGTCGATGAACCAGCGTGTGGCGTCCATGCTCCTGCTTTCCTCGTCCGAAGGTGCCCGGGTGGCTCGAACCCGAATGCCGGGTATCATAGGCCCGCCTTGCCGGCCATCCGATAGCGGATCGCGCAAGTAAAGTTTGCCGCGCGCTCAATCGTAAACGCGCGCGCCGAACCGGGCAGGGACGCACGCCCGCGCGGCGGGGCTTCTCATCGCCGTCTCCGGTCTGTAATGGGGCGGTCTGTATGGGGCGCCGGTTACGGGCTGATGCCGGATGGCCGCGACGGGCGGCAGGGGGGATTTGTTGCACATTCTCATGACCGGCTCGGCGGGCTTCATCGGCTATCACCTGGCACGCCGCCTGCTGGCGGACGGGCATGCGGTCACCGGCATCGACGGCATGACCCCCTATTACGACGTGGCGCTGAAGCGCGCACGCCACGCCCGGCTCGCCGCCCATCCGGAATTTTCCGCCCACGAATTCATGCTGGAAGATCACGCCCGGCTGGATGCGGCATGCCGCGCGGCCCGGCCCGACATCGTCGTCCATCTCGCCGCCCAGGCCGGGGTGCGCTACAGCCTGGACAACCCGTCCGCCTATGTCAGCGCCAACGTCGTGGGCACCCATAACCTGCTGAACGCGGTCAAGGCCCTGCCGGTGCGGCATGTCATCCTGGCCTCGACCTCATCGGTCTACGGCGCCGGCACCGATTGCCCCTTCACCGAGGACCAGCCCTGCAACCATCCGCTCAGCCTGTACGCCGCCACCAAGAAAGCATGCGAGGATATCGGGCACTCCTACGCCCATCTCCACGACCTGCCGATGACGGCCTGCCGCTTCTTCACCGTCTACGGCCCCTGGGGGCGGCCGGACATGGCGCTGTTCCGCTTCACCCGCAACATCCTCGGGGGCCTGCCGATCGACGTCTATAACGGCGGCGACATGGCGCGCGACTTCACCTATATCGACGACATCGTCGAGGCCCTGGTCCGGCTGCTGCCGCGGCCGCCGGGCAATGGCGACGCGGCGCCGGCGCGCGGCGCCAGCCCCGTCGCGCCCTATCGGGTGGTGAATGTCGGCAACGGCCAGCCCGTCGGGCTGCGCGACTTCATCCGCGCCATCGAACGGGCGACCGGCCGCGCGGCCCTGTGCAACAACCTGCCCATGCAGCCGGGCGACGTGCCCACGACCTGGGCCGACTGCGCCATGCTGGAGCACCTGACGGGCTTTCGCCCCGCCACGACGCTGCAATCCGGCGTCGACGCCTTCGTCGAATGGTATCGCGACTGGTACGATATCTGAAACGAGGGACCTGAAACGCGGGACCTGAAGCGCGGGGCGCGAATCGAAGCCCGCCCCGGTTCCATGCCGAACTGGATTTATCCACAGAAATGGGGACAATTCTGTGGGAGAAACTGGGGGACAGGGTCGGACAGATGCGCTCATCGCAGACATTATCGCGATTCGCGGCAACGCACCCGCCTCCGTTCGCCGCCACCGATTCGGCGCCACAAGGGGACGACACGCCATGACCCACCCCCCGTCATCCGCTGCACCACGCTGGCGGCTCGCGATCGGGCTCGGAATTCCATTCTGCGCCGTCGACCTGGCCCTGCCGCTGCTGGACCGGATCCCCGGCACCATCCTGGGCTTCCCGGTGGTCACGTTCTGGCTCTATGGTTGGTTCGTTCTTACAACGATCTGCATGGCGCTGGTCTGGCTGCTCCACGACCGGTACATCGACGACCGGGACTGACGGCACGCCACGGGACCGGGTCCCGCTTTTCCAGGAGACACGCCCCCGCATGGCAACCCTGACCTTCGGCCTCGTGATCCTGCTCTCGGTCTGTCTCGCGCTCTTCTCCCGGCGCGGCCATCATCACCAGGGCGCGCGGGATTTCTTCGTCGCATCGGGGCAGTTCGGCGGGCTCCTGCTGTTCTTCCTCTCGGTGGGCGAGACCTACAGCATCGGCAGCGTGCTCGGCTTTCCCGCCGGAACCTTCAGCCACGGCACCGCCTTCGTCATCTGGTTCCTCGGCTATATCGTCCTGGCCTTCCCGGTCGGCTATTTCCTCAATCCCTGGATCTGGCAGGCGGGGCGCACCTACAACGCGCTGACCATCGCCGACCTGTTCCGCCACCATGTCGGCAGCCGCGCCGTCGAGGTCGCGATGACCCTGAACGCGATCCTGTTCCTGCTGCCGTTCGGCGACATCCAGTTCATCGGCCTGCTCTCCGTCCTGCAGGGGTTCGGCTGGCACGTGCCGGCCATCGCGCTCACCACGCTGGCGGCGATCATCGCCTTCTTCTGGGTCGCGCTGTCGGGCATCCGCGCCCCGGCCTATGTCTCGATCCTCAAGGACGTGATGATGATCGTCGCGGTGCTGGCGGTGGGCCTGGCGGCACTCCTGGCCTCGGGCCACCTGCCCAAGGTCCCGCTCCAGGAGGTAACGCTCCAGGGGGGCGCGGCGGCCGGCGACATCGCCCGCATCCGCCCCGGCGCGCGTGACGAAGCCTTCGCCATGTCCACGATCCTGTTGCAGGCGATCGGCTTCTGCGTCGCGCCGCAGACGGTGGCCTTCCTCTTCACCGGCCGTTCGCGGCGCATCGTCCGGCGCAACCAGGTCGTCATGCCGCTCTACATGCTGATGTTCCCGTTCCTCTATCTGGTCGCCGACTATGCGCGCCGGTCGGGCATGGCGCTGTCCACGCCCAACGACGCCTTCATGGCGGTCTCGCACGCCCTGCTGCCGGCCTGGCTCCAGGGGCTGGTGGCGGCGGCCTGCGCGCTCTCGGCGCTGGTCGTCCTCGCCGGGATGTGCCTGGCGATCGGCCCGCTGGTCTCGCATAACCTCCTGCACGGCCTGTCCGACCGGCAGCAGCGCTACGGGGCGCAACTGGTGATCGCGCTCTATCTGCTGTTCTCGATCGTCAGCGCGGCCCATGCCTCGGGCGTCATGGTCAAGCTGAACACCATGTATTATTTCGGGGTCACCCAGGCCGCGCCCGGAATTTTCGCCATCCTGCGCGCCCGCGCCATCAGCCCGGCCGCGCTGATCGCCGGCCTGGTGGCGGGCGACGGCCTGGCGGTCGGGCTCTATATGGGCGGCGCCGATCTCGGCGGGATCAATCCCGGCTTGGTCGGCCTCATCGCCAACGCGGCCATCCTGTGGGGCGGCAGCCGCGTGCTGGCGGCACGCCCGGTCCACCCCATCCTGCCCGCATCATCCGCCGGCGCCGCGCTCCCGACCAGGACCTGAGCCCGCGCCCCATCCTGCGAATTGCCTGGGCGAACCACCTCGGCGAACCCGCCCGGATTTCGGCCGTTGCATCCCCTGGTCCGGCACGGACACCAGGCAACGCCCCGCCGCCGGGGCCCGTTGGAGACAAGGCATGCAAACCCGCCTGCGTTTCGAGGACCGGTACAGGACGGTCGATGAAGATCGCGTCCTGGACGCGCTGGTGCTGCTGGGCGCGGCCTTCGCCGACGACCGGGACGCGGCACGGGCCACGGCGCGGCAGGCGCTCGATCGCTGGGCGGCATCGGGCCTGGGCGTGCGCCGCGACGACGCGGGCCGCCGCCTGTTCGATCCGGTCGAGGTCGTGCACCACCTGAAATCGGCCGGCTGGCACGGGCACGACCCGTTCTGGGACGATCACTACGTTACCACCAGCCGCCGGCTGGTCGGCGCGCTTGCCGAGGAACCCGGACCCGACATCACCGTCACCCTGCACCGTACCTTCAACCTGCGCCACACGCCGCCGACCGGCCGGACCCGGCGGCTCAGGCTGTCCCTGCCGCTGCAGGACCGGTGCGAGATCCTGGCACTCGACCCGCTGGTGCCCGACGGCGCCACCCATTCCCTGCGTGACGGCCGGCTCGAGGTCCAGGTGCCGCCATCGGACGCGGCCGAAATCGATATCGGCGCGCGGATCCGCTTCCGGCCGCGCGCCGCCGACGCCGCGTTGCCGGATCCCGAACTCTATCTGCGCCCCGGCGAGGGGCTGATCAGGCTGACCGATCCCGTCGCGGCGCTGGCCCGGCACCTGGCGGGCGACGCGCCGCCGCCGGTCGCGGTCAAGGCGTTCTGGGACTATATGATCGACCAGTTCCTGTCGGGCCCGGTCCATTACGACCAGATCCCGGCCGACGCCCCGCTCGACTGGGTGCTGGACGTCCGCTGCTGCGATTGCCAGCTCGGCGCGGCGCTGCTCGTCGGCCTGTGCCGCGCGCGCGGCATTCCCGCCCGGCTGGTCAGCGGCTATTTCCTCTATCGCCGCTCGCCGACCCTGCATTACTGGGCCGAGATCTGGCTCGACGGCCAGGGCTGGGCGTCCTTCGATTTCATGAGCTGGGACCTCTCGAAAGGCGGGCAGGACCCCGCCTGGCGCGACCATTTCTTCGCGCGGATCGACGCGCGGATGATCACCCAATGCCTGCCGCTCGCCTTCACCGGCGCGGTCGGCATCACCATCCCGCCCGTCTGGCGCATCCTGCAAACCACCCAGGGCGGCGGCGTCGAGATCGACATGATCGACCAGGACGGACTGTCGGTCTACAGGGACCACGTCGCCGTGGCGTAATGCCCTGTCCCGGCGCATATCCGGAGCCATATCCGCGCAAGAAAGCCTATGGCTCCGGCCCGTGCCCCCAGTCACCGTGTCCCAGTCTAACGGGCCCCAGTCTGCCGTGCCTCAACCTCTCCCCAGCCTCACTGCGAAACGCCGACCGTCTCCCCGGTGCCCACCTGCTGCCAGTCCCGCGCCGCCTTCGCCACCGGGCGCCGCGTCAGCCAATAGCCCAGCGTCATGGCCGGCCGCTCGATCAGCAGATAGGACAGGCCGGCGGCCAGCAGGCTCAGCGGAATGACACAGGCCAGGATCGTCGTCAGCGGCAGACTCTCACGGAACAGATGCACCATGGCCATCAGGACCAGCATATGAAACAGATAGAGACTGTATGAGATGTGCCCCAGCCATTGCAGCGGCTTCAGGCACAATATGCGCGACGCGGCGCGGCTGTGCAGCGCGATCAGCATGGCCGCCGCCGACCCCGCGCCCACCGAGATGAGCCAGAACAGTTTCGTGCCCATCGTCAAGGTCGTCTCCGGCCCGACATGCGGAACACCCAGCAACAGCACGCACGGCAGCAGGACGGCCCACCGGACGGCGGCCGGCACGCGGTCGTAAATGGATCTGAGCGTATCGCGTGTTTCGTAAAGCAGGATGCCCAGCGCGAACAGCGGCAGGTATTCGATCGTGAAGCACAGGCTGGCGACGAAGGATTTCGGTTCGCCCTCGCCGATCGCGGTCATGACGCCGCTCGCCGCGAAATAGGCCAGCATGACGGCGGCCATGCCCATGACGCGGTACCTGGAAATCAGCAGGTACAGCAAGGGAAAGACCAGCGAGACCCGCATTTCCGCCACCAGGGACCACATCGGCGGGTCGAGCGTGTTGGCCCGCGGCGTACCCACCATCAGCAGATGCTGCAGGATCAGCCCCCATGTCGGCTTCTCCGACCATTGATCGTGAGAGAACCAGTAACTGGCCACGGCCTCCGGCACCGGATGCGGCAGGACGAAGCCGTACGCGATCGCCGAGATCAGCACGGCGGCGGCGAAGGGCAGGTAGATCCGGCAGAACCGGCGCGTGATATACCGGCCATAGGACCCTTTCTGGAATTTCGACAGCGAGATGGACAGCACGAAGCCGCTCAGGACGAAAAACAGCGCCACGCAACCCGGTCCCGACACCATCAGGTGCAGCGGCGTGTCACGAAGCAGAAAGGCCGGGCTGAAAAACAGCGCCGCCGTTCGCAGCGGCGGAACAGCGTGCACCGCGTCCGGAAACGTGGCCCACGAATGATACAGCAGGACGATCAGCGCCGCGACGCCACGCAAGGAGTCGAGTTCGATGCTACGTCTCATGACCTTTCCTTTTCGCGATTCTGCTTCGCGATTCCGCGGTAGCCGCCTCTTTGCCCATCACCCGTTGAACCCGGCGACGCACCCGTCACGCGCAGGCCGCTCGGGCCGTGCTTCCGATTCTCGCTAAATGATGTTTTGTTTAACACAACCACATGTTTTTATTTGATTATTTTGAGGTTTTATCTCGACCTGTCCAGTTTTTTTTAATGTTCCGGCTCTTTTTTTAAAGCACATCTTCGACAGGCTGATCCCTCAGGTAAATCTTCCATCGGATATTAAACATGGCGCCTCGTGCCGGCGAATGGTGCCGGCGGAAGGATTCTTTACGAACAATAAAGATTTTTTTATTGATGAACCGTAGCCCTGCGGGGCCGGTTGACGTTCTGCATGCGCCGCCCGCGCGCCGGCATCCTGTTCCTGCAAACCAAACGACGACGCGTATCATTACATCAAAAAAAAGTAATCAGGTGATTCACGCAACGGAATGCACTCTCCCCGATGCAACCGCGTCCCCGACGCGCTCGTTTTTTTCCGAATGAGGCGTGATGCAAGA
The DNA here is from genome assembly GCF_038719015.1 of Nguyenibacter vanlangensis. Taxonomy (NCBI): domain Bacteria; kingdom Pseudomonadati; phylum Pseudomonadota; class Alphaproteobacteria; order Acetobacterales; family Acetobacteraceae; genus Nguyenibacter; species Nguyenibacter vanlangensis. The sequence goes on along the minus strand of NZ_CP152276.1, from coordinate 1,236,904 downwards.
GGAGCGGTTTATCTGAATTCGGTAATTGATTTTAAACGCATTTTAATGGGAAACCGAAATGATTTATGAATTCAGACTTCCGGTCATCGTGCCACAGATGTCCGGCGCGACTGTCGAATGCGTGTACGCGGGCGCGGGCGACTCCCTCCGCATGGGCGGCAAGCTGCTGGATCTCAGCGTCGATCTCAGCAGCGCCTTCGCCCAGGAATGCCCGCCGGTCTCCTATTACCGGCTGGTGCTGCGCGAACCCGTCTATCTCCGGCAGCTCGATGTCGGCCCGGGCCAGTACAGCGCCTCCTCCGACCGGATCGCCCTCTTCAGCACCGATCCGGAAGAGCCGCTCGACCAGGACGTGGCGCGCCAGGTCCGCTGCACCGTCGCCGGCATCCTCCGCCATGACGGCATGAACGCGGCAGGCCGGCCATGAGCACACTCGATCTGCGTTTCGGCCCGCTCAAGGCCGACGGCTACGCCATCGTGCGCTCGGGCGTGCGCTGGCTGCGCGAAAGCGGCCAGTATTGCCGCGCCGACGAACCGATCGGCTATTGCAACATCAGCCTGGAACCGACCGGCGTCCGGGTCTCCGGCCCGCCCGCCCTGGCCGACGAGACGGAATTGCAGGTGGTGTTCGCGCCCCGCGTCGGGGGGCGCCTGACCGTCCGGCCGGAAATGGCGCGCGGCGGCTATCTCAGCGTCCGCGCCGTCGAAAGCTGGAAGCCGGATACCGTCGTGGCCCATATCGATCCGGACGACCCCGCCCAGCTCGCGGACGAGCCCGATGCCGGCCGCCTGCGGCTGATGGTGGTGACCGGCCGGCGCATGACGGCCCTGGCCGACGTGCATTCGGGCCTGCTGCCCGGCTGGTACGGCCGCAGCCGCGGCTGGTGGTGCGATGACGGGGAAAAACCCACCACCCTGCTCAGCATGGGGCTGTGCGACGCCACGGGGGTCATACTCGGCGATCATTGCGCCTTCCTGGAAATGTTCGAATCGACCAGGGATCCGCTGCAGGCGGTCTTCATCCCCGATCATCCGGTGGCACCCTGCGCGCCCGTGCTGCTCGACCAGCTCGCGCGCACCCCGGCCCAGTTCGATGCCCTGGCCGACGACCTGCGCCGCGCCCTCGGCAGCGCGGCGTCGGCCCCCACGTCCGACGACTGGATATTCGCCGGCGCCCTGCTCTCGGTCCTGCGCAACACGCCGCTCAAGGACGGTTACGGCATCATCACCGGCAGCGGCACGAAGCGGCTGGGCCCGCCCGAGGACATCCTGCTGTCGCTCAGCGCCGAGCCGCAGGCCATCCTGCGGCACCGCACCCTCGGCTATCATGTGCATATCATGCGCCACCACCAGGCGGCCGCCGGTCCGGCCATCCGCGCCTGGCTGTCCAGCGCCTTCGAACCCGTCAGGCGGTCGACCGACACCATCCGCCGCGATTACGAAAGCCTCATCGACACGCTGGCCCGCACCACGGGGGGCCGGATCATGGTCCTGAACCGCATGTCCACCGCGGGGTACGAAGACATCTCGTCCTATGCCGGCTTCGATGCGCCCATGAGCGACACGCTCTCCAGCATCGCGGCCAAGGAACAGAATCTGATGCTGCACGACGTCGCGGCATCGCGCGACATGGCGATCATCGACGTGGACGCGCTGGGGGCGCAGTTGGGCGGCGCCCTGCACCTGCCCGACGGCATTCATCAAAGCGGTCCGATGCAGGTCGCCCTGCGTCAGGAAATTACCAACGTCCTGGCCATGCGCCACGGCGCGGCGACGCCGGAACTGGTGCCCTGACCGGCCTGTTCCGGCTTTTCGTTTAAACGCCTATCCGATAAACGCCTGTCCGATCGGCCGCTTCCGGCCGATCGGATCATGTCCAGATATGCTCAGGTGATTTCGAACTCGACGGGAATGTCCGATGCGATGGCCCCGTCGGGCACGGCTTCGTCCGCACCGTCGCTGAACAGCGCCAGACGCACGCCGATCTGCATCCACGCGCCCGGCTCCGCCGTGATCTCCCGCAGGATTCCGGCCTGTCCCGCGCGGACCTCCACGACGGCCTTGTGGGTCTCCAGCTCCACGATCAGGTCGCCCGGCGCAAACGCGCTGCCGGTGTCGCCATGCCATTCCAGGACGCGAATTTCTTCGACACCGGCCACGGCGGCGGGAACGGTCAACTGGTAAAACATGCTTTCTGCACCTTCGTCTGTTTCTTGAAAGTAATAGAATTGTTATGCAGGAAAATAGTCAAATCAACAATTTGGTGTCCTGCCCTTGAAATTCGCATGATGAATTTCAAAGGCAGGACACTGGACCAGAGCATCATCCGATCGAATGGGCGCATCCGGTCGGACAGAGATGCTCGCCAAAAACGCACTAGACAATATCCGTGAACCAGAGGTGAACGGACATGGCTCTAGCGGGCCGACAGCGCCCGCATGGCATCGGCCACGCGGCCCGCATCCGGAATGCAGGCGGCTTCCAGCACCGGATTGGATGAAACCGGGGCGGGCAGGGCGCCCAGCCGGATCCACGGCATGGGGCCCGTCCGCTCGAATGTCCGATAGGCCACTTCGGTGCCGACCCCGCATACGGTCTGCCCCTCCTCCAGGGTCAGCAGCCGGCCGGTGCGCGCGACCGACGCCGCCAGGGTGTCGACGTCCATCGGCGCCAGGCTGCGCAAATCGATCACCTCGCAGCTTATGCCCTCCGCGGCGACGATCTCGGCCGCTTCCAGTGCGGGACGCATCATGTAGCCGTGGCTGACCAGGGTCAGGTCGGTGCCCGCGCGGCGCACGCACGCCACGCCGAACGGAATGGCGGTCTCGCTCACCGGCACGTCGCCCGGAATGGGAAACAGCCGCTTATGGTCGATATAGACCACCGGCCCGTCGCATCGCAGTGCCGTCTTCATCAGGCCATAGGCATCCTCGGGCGTCGAGGCCGCGACGACCCGCAACCCGGGCACGCTCATCAGCCAGGCTTCGATGCATTGCGAATGCGCGACCCCCTGGCCCGCGGCGCCGGCGGTGGTCTTGACCACCAGCGGGGCATTCAGCCCCCCCGCGCTCTTATAGCGCAGTTTCGCCCCGTAATTGATCAGCGCGTCGAAGCCCAGCATCAGGAAATCCATATAGGTGATGCTGACGACGGGGCGATAGCCGGCGGCGGCGGCCCCGGCCGCGATGCCGATCGTCGCGGCCTCGGCCACCGGCGTGTCGCGCACCCGCTCGGGCCCGAACAGCGCGAACAGCCCGTCGAACTCGCGATACGACCCGCCGAAGGCGCCGACATCCTGCCCCATGATGAAGATGCGCGGATCGCGGGCCATCTCCTCGTGCATGGCGCGCTTGATCGCCTCGCGGAAGAACATCCGCGCCGTGACGGGCTTCTGGTCATACAACATGCTGCAGCACCTCCTGGGCGCTCGGATAAGGGGACGCCTCGGCATGGGCCATGGCCTGCGCGGCCGCTGCCGTCGCCTCCAGTTGCAGCGTGGCGAATTGCGCCGCATCCAGCAGCCCGGCCTCGATCAGCGACGCCGCAAGGCGCTGGATCGGACAGCGGGCGCGCAATTCGGCCAGTTCGGCCCGGCTGCGCGTCTCCCGCGCCGTGGTGGAATGCGACCGCAGGCGGATGGACTGGCATTCCAGGAATGCCGGGCCGCGGCCCGCGCGCACATGCCCGACCGCCTCGGCGGCCACCTCCGCCACATGCGCGACATCCAGCCCGTCGATCGTGCGCGTCCACATCCCGAACGCGACGCCGAGGTCCGACAGCGCCGCCGGCGCCATGCTCGCCTCGCGCGCGGTGGAAACCGACAATTGGTTGTTGTTGCACACGAACAGGATCGGCAATGTCCACAGCGCGGCGAAATTCATCGTCTCATGCAGCGCCCCGGCGCCGCACGCCCCGTCGCCGAACATGATGGCGACGATGCCGCCGTCGCGGTCCATCTGCTTGGCCAGCGCCACCCCGGCCGCGACGCTGATATTCCCGCCGACCACGGCATGCGCGCCGAAAAAGCCGTAATCCGGCGCCGACATGTGGCCGCGCCCGGCCCGGCCGCGATTCATGCCGTCCACCTTGCCCAGCAATTCGGCCATCAGCGCCCCGGCGGGCACGCCGCGCGCCAGGGCCGGCCCGATGGACCGCCCGCCGGTCAGCAACTGGTCCGCCGGCCCCAGCGCCGACGTCAGCCCGACGGCAACCGCCTCCTCGCCCGTCGACAGCAATTGGAACCCGTGATTCTTCCGCTGCGCCAGCGCGTCTTCGAACGCGCGGATCGCCAGCATGGCCCGCAGGGCCTGGATGGGGTCGATCCTGCTCATTGCGGCGTCGCACGGATCATCTTGAACAAGCCGGCCGTAACGATGCTGAAACTCTCCTGCACGCCCCGCCGCCGCACGGCATGTACCAGCTTCTCGATCGCCTGCCCGGGCGGGATCTGGCCCTTCACGACCTGGCGGAGCAGCCAGCCCACATGGTTGTCCTGCACCGCGTCGGTGATCGTGGACACGACCTGCCGGCGCCGCCCCTTGCCCATGACCATCAATTCCCGCGGCGTGATTTCCGGCACGGGCCGGCTGGCGGGCGCCTGGGCGACGATCCGCGCCTTGACGCGCTCCTGCACCTCGAAGGGCAGGGCGGCATCCAGCGCGTTGTCCGTAATGCCCAGCGCCAGGGTATAGCCGGCCAGTTCGGTCGCGGCGTCGCCCTCGGCGCGGTAATCGGTCTTCAGCCGCATGGCGCCGGTATCGGCGAACACCCGGTCCACATCGACGACGAAGGCGCCGTACAGCCGCGACAATTCCGCGGCCAGCAGGTCCAGCCGCCGGATGCGCAGCAGGATGCGCGCACCGTCCGGCTGGCCGCTGCGCTCGACATGGCGGAACAGGGTCGGCACCAGGACCGGATCGCCCGCGGCGCACAACGCCTCGTACCGGGCCAGCAGGTCCCGCTCCACCTCCGGCCATGGCGTATCCAGCGCGCGCAGCGCCGGCGCCAGCGACATCACCCGGATCGTTCCGGGGGCCGCGTTCACGGCGCTGTCGAAATCATGCACCATCATGTGCGACAGGCTCGCGCCCTGGCTTTCCAGCGCGTCGGACAGCAGCGACGCCGCACGGGCGATCACCTGCCGCTCATGCGCGTCGCCGAAGAAGACGGCCTCTATCTTTTTCATGAGAGGAACTCCGACTCGATGTGTGTGGACGGAGGGAATTGTTGTGGACGGCGGGGCTTGTGGACGGCGGGGCGGGCTTACGGATGGACGGGCTTGCGGGCAAAGGACGGCCTCGGCGCCGCCATATAGGCCGCACGCACGGCTTCCGGCCGCGGCAGGCTCGGATAATCCGCGGCAATCGCCGCCAGTTGCGCCAGGGACGAGATGCGCAACGGCTCGGCCAGCGCCTTCTCGTCGCTCAGGCTCTGCCACAGCAGCGGCAGCAGGGCCACGTCCGCGCGCGGATGCGCGGCATAGAAGATCCCTTCCCAATCCTTGTCGTCCAGCGGGTCGCGCCAGCCGCTCCGGTGGATCAGGTGATAGGTGCGCGCCGCCGAGGCCGCCATCCGCAGGCCCGCCTGGCACAGGCGCAGCGACAATTCGCGATGTTCGTTGATCGTCAGGTCGGGATGGAACCCGCCGGATTCCAGAAAGGCCGCCCGCCCGACCGACTGGTTGGACCCCGACGCCGCGGCCCACAGGACGCCGCAATCCGCATCGTCCCGCAGCGCCGCCATCTCCAGCTCGAACAGTTTGCGCGGTCCATAGCCCGGATAGACCCCAGGCTGCCCCCGCCGGGCGACCGCGGCGAAATCGTGGCGGATCTGCTCCCGCGTCACCACCGACCGCGCCCGTTCCTCGGCGGACATCCGTGCGACCCGCTCCTCCTCGCCGCGCCGGGGCGTCCCCGCCTCGGGGTCCAGGAAGGGACGGGTGCAGCGGATGTGATAGGTTTCGCCCCGGACCACCAGGCCGGGACTGGCGCGGTGGCGCGCCATGTGATCGGCCACCAGGTCGGGGCCGGCCAGCGTGTCGCCGTCCAGGAAGATCAGCACGTCGCCGTCGGCCTGCCGCGCCCCGGCATTGGCCGCCGCGGACCGGCCCAGCGCGGTCTCGTGCCGGATCGCGACCACGTCGCCCGTGCGCGCGGCCTCGGCGACCACGGGGGCGGTATGGTCCGTCGATCCGTCATCGACGACGACGATTTGCGCGGCCTCGGTCTGGCAGGACAGCGACGCCAGCGTCAGGCGCAGACGGTCCGCCTCATTGCGCGAGCGGATAACGACTGTGGCTTTCATCTCAAATCCTTCTCCCGGCAAAGATCATGCTCAGACCGGAGACTTTTTTTATTTGGCGTAAAAAGGAACAATGAAAAATCTATCTCTGAAATCGATCCCGTATCGACCCGCCGGACGCACGGACGGGGGCTCTAGCTCTCCAGAACGCCCAGATCCTCCAGCACCCGAACGACCTCCTCCGCGACGTACCGATGTCCTTCGGGCCGCAGGTGGAAATTGTCGATCTTCAGCCTGTCCGCCCCGTTGCGGGCAATGACGGTATCAACGTCAATGATTGAAATGCCGATCTCGTGCGAAAGTTCGATCAGCCCGAGGTTGAATCGCCTTATTCTTGTCGCAAAGGTCTCGTCCAGCCCCATATGGCAATGGACCCGGTCGCCCGGAATGACCGGCGACAGGTTATAGACCAGCACCGGCACGTCCCGTTCCCGACGGATCCGCTCGACGATCGCCGCCAGATTGGCCATGGACTGCGCCACGCTCAGATAGCCCGCGGGCGCGAATTCGGACCGCAGCCACGCCCGGTCGTCGTCGCGCCACTCCGCCTCGTCGGCGGGATAGAACAGCACGTCCTCGCGCCGGTGCCGCACCAGCGGCGTGGCCACGTCCGGCAGGATGGACAGAAACACGGCGTCCGCCGGCGTGGTGAACACGGCGGTGCTGAACTGGCTGCGCAGCGGATAATTTCCCAATTGCAGGTCGCGCGCGCCGAACAGGGCCGGCACCTCTCCGGTCGCGGCCAGCAGCGCGTCGGACCGCGTCAGCGTCTCGTGGCGGATGCGTGCCGTCACGTCCGGATAGGCGCCGCGCAGGATATCGTTCATGCCGTTCCACTGCACCACGCCGCCGATGCGGCAGGAATGCAGCGAATCATGGATATCGACATTGCCTTTGACAAACAGGGTCAGCCGCTTCATGCGCTCCTCGTCGCCCAGATGTTTCCCGGAAGTTTTAACGATACTCGAGGCTTCAACGATAATCGGCAATCCGCACCACGCCTTGGACCGTCAATGCGGCGTTGTAACAAAAGCGGGCGGCCCGGCATGGTTCCGCGCAAATCACGCCGGCCGGGATGACGCTCTCGTGGGGTCGCCGGCCAAAGGAACGTAAGAAGGGGAACGTAATACCGACTGGCCGCACGACTGATGCATGGGATCTGCCCGACAAGGGCGTTGCCCTTGACCCACCAAAGGGCAGTCGCCCTTTGGAAACCCATTCGTTATCAAATGATTGAGGTGCAGGGCCTCAGGCCCTGCCGGGTCCAGGGCGGCGCCCTGGTCATGCGTCAGGCCGGCCTGCTGCGCGACATGCCCGCCCGCTTCAGCAGCGACAGGGCGGATGCGCGCTCAGCGGCGCTCAGGCCGCGCGTCCACAGGATCGCATAGAACAGGATCGACGACAGCACGAACGACACGCCCGTGATGACGATCCCATCCTGGAAAATCGCGGCGCCCAGCGTCACCAGCGCCACGGCGCTCATCGGCAGGATATGGCGCACGGCGTCGGCCAGCGGCGGATAGAAGCGAATGCCCAGGCGGATGCGGATGACGCAATCCAGCAGGCTGCGGCCGGCCCAGGCGATGGCGGCCCCGTCCACCCCGAACAGATGCAGCAGCAGCAGCAGCAGCGGCGCATAGACGGCGAATTCGATGACGGACAGGACGGCGTTGAAATCCGGCCGGCCGATCCCGTCCAGAAACCCCGCCGCCACGCCGTCGACGCCGAAGAAGAACACCCCGATGCTCAGAAATTTCATGATCATCGTGCTGTGTTGCGGAAAATCGCCCCCGACCCACATCGCCAGGATCTCGCGGCCGAACAGCGCGCTGACCAGGCAGAACGGAAACAGCAGCGCCGCCACCGTCAGCACGCTGGTACGATAGAGCTGAATGGTCCCGGCGCTGTCGTGCCGCCACAGCGACGCCATGGCCGGAAAGGCCGTGCCCGTCACCGCATTGGTAATCAGCGACAGGCGCGCGACCACGTCGAACGGCGTGGTGTAATAGCTGGTGGCGGCGCTGGAAATGACCGACGCGATCATGAACCGATCCATATAGGACAGGATCGGAAACATCAGGTTGGACACCGTCATCCACCCGCCGATCCGAAACAGCGGCCGCAGCAGGCTGATGGCGGGCCTGGCGGTACGCAGTTGCGGCATTACCCGCAGGCACAGCCAGGCATAGGCGATCGTCATCGCGACGCGGCACAGCGCCAGGGTGATCATCACGCCGACCAGGCTGTTCCAGACCAGCAGGATCAGCAGCGGCGCGACATAATACCCGATCGAGATGGGGATATTGATCAGGTTGGCCGCGCGGAACGCCTGATAGGCGGAAATGACCCCCCACATGGCCGCGTTCGCCATGACCAGCGGCGCGGTGGCGCACAGCACCCACATCGCCCACGTCGTCTCGGGCCGCAGCGAATCCGGGATCTTCAGGCCGTGCTGCACCCAGGCCACCACGCCCAGCGCGGCAACCAGCCCGCCGATGATCCCCAGCACGCTCAGCGTCAGGATGCCGGTCATGGTCAGGTCGGCGCTTTCCTGGTGCCGCCCCTCGGTCACGCGCTCGGCGACCGCCCGCGTCAGCGCCCGTCCCAGGCCGAAATCGAAGATCCCGAACGTGCCGACCAGGGTCAGCGCGATCGTCATCACCCCCCAGCGCGCCAGGCCCAGATGCGTGATCAGCCGGGGCGTCACCAGCAGCGCGACCCCGATCGGACCGACCCGTCCCAGGATGTTCCAGCCGCTGTTGGACACGATGTGCCAGGTGGGCATGCGCAACAGGGCAGAGGCTGGTTTCGCGGTGGCCATCAACGTTCAATCCGGTTTCTGGCGGCCTGCTTGCCGCGCGTGGACATGGCGAAAACCCGGCGGCGCCGGCGCCGCTCGGGGGCGCCCCCCGGGGGCATGGACCCCAGGGGCATGGACCCCGGGGGCGTGGACTCAGGCCGCCTTCGCGACCTGCGCCCGGTAACCGGCCAGGCGGCCGAGGAATGTCAGGAAATAATAACGGGCGATCGGCATGTCCAACCGGACCAGATTGACCACAAAACCGCCGGCCGGCCGGATCAGGAATTGCGATACGGTCCGCATGTCGCAGCGATTCTTGCGCATCACCCGGCCGGCCCCCAGGCCATAGCTGAACGCGCGCGCGATGTTCAGCGACACAGGCTTGTCCGGATGCATGATCCGCAGATGGTACAGATAGTATCCCGGCACGTTCCGCGCCAGCATGCGCAGCGCCAGGTCCTGCCCCTCGCTGGACCCGAAACGGGTGCCCGGCCCGATCATCTCGTCGAATCCGCCCAGTTCCTCAAAGACCTCGCGCCGGACGAACAGGTTGAATTCGATCAGCGACGTCCACACGGTCTGCGTATCGACCGCGCTGTCCTGCTTCAGCCAGCGCCCCGACCGGCCGAAGCTGCCATCCGGCAGCAGCACGGTCCCCGTCAGGAAGCCATGGCCGGGATGCGTGCGGAAAAACCGGTCCGCCTGCTCCAGCACGTCCTGGGTATATTCGCAATCGTCATCGGGAAAGGTGACGATCTCGCCCGTGGCGTGCCGCGCGCCCAGGTTGCGCGCCCTGTTGCACAACCGCAATGACGTGCGCATGTGCAGGATCGTCATCGTCGCCGAAAACTCGGCGACGATCGGCTCCAGCCGGTCATCGGCGTTCTGGTCCACGATAATGACCTCGAACGACTGCACGGCCTGGCGCTGCAGCGACAGCAGCAGCGCGCGGACTTCCGCGGAGCGTCCGACGGTGGCGACGACAAGGGAAAAGCGCATGGTGGTGTATCCGGCTGCAACAGGTCGCAAATCGCGCAAAAGGTCACGATCAGAAGGTCAGGATTCGTTCGGGGGCGACGCGGCCGCGCATCCAGTCCAGCAGCGCCATCCCGTTGCCGATCAGCCGGCCCCTCCGGTCGATATAGGGCTCCGGCCGCAGGCTGCGCAGCATGTTCATCGCGATATTGCGGCCTATGCTGCGCAGCGAATGATCCCAGGGAAAACTGCCCTTGCGCGACAGATAGATCGGGTTCGCGACCTGCGAATATCCCAGGTGCCGGCCGGGGGTGCGTCCCTTCTTCGTGCCCAGATGCACGCCCTTCGCGCCGTTCACCCGCACCAGCCGGCCATACGCGCCCATCCGCCGCGAAAAATCGATGTCCTCGTACCAGGCATAAAGCGGCAGCCGCTCGTCGAAACGCATGTCGTGCTCGGTGATCACCGACATCCGATAGGCCATGTTGCAGCCATAGCTGCTCCAGGCCGCCTCGACGGGGGGCATCGCCGGATTGTCGTTGATCGCCGGGTCGGCCAGGATCGCCCGCCCGTCCGCGACCGTCAGCCCCGGCCCCTTCGCGCCGTCCGCCAGCACGCGCCCGGTCGCCGCGACGATCGCCGGATCGGACTGGAACGCCTCGACGCAACGCCGCAGGTAATCGGGATCGGGCAGGAAATCGTCGTCGAAGAACACGACGATGTCCGCATCGCGGGCATGGTCCAGCACCACGTTGCGCTGGTGGGGCGCGCCCGTCGGGCCGATCAGCCGCACGATGTCCTCGGCCTCCGCGACCTGCGCCGCGTCGGACGGGCGCGGGGTGCAGATGATGATGCGCTGGAACGGATAGGTCTGCCTGCGCAGTTCCGCGATCGTCTCGGGCAGGATGGCGGGGCGCCCGCTGCTGATGATGCCGACCACGACGGCCGCGGAATTCTTCATCATATGGCTCCGGCTTCGGGATGTGCGGGGTGCTGCGGTCCACGCGCGACCGCGGCGGGGAAGGGGGCGGCGCTGCGCGCCGGCGCGGGCAGGATCTCGTACGACAGCGCGACGTGCCGGGCGACATAGGCGCGCGAATTCAGGCAGTCGCGCATGCGCGCCTGGGCCCGGGCCAGCATGGCGGCGCGCCGGTCCGCATCGGCTGCCAGTTCCTGGATGGCGCGGCCCATGGCGGCCGCGTCGCCGACCGGCACATAGCAGACGGCGTCGTCGGCGAAATAATGGCGCAACCCGCCGGCATCGGTCGTAATCACCGCGACGCCGCGCGCCACCGCCTCCTCGATCGCGGTAATGCCCGACGCGTGCCGATTGGGCCCCACCGGCACGACGACCACGTCCGCCTGGTCGTACAGCGCGAACAATTCGGTATTGTTGGACAGGGTCGCCAGCCGGGCATGCGGCCAGGCGGCGATCTTCCGCCGCGCCGCCGGATCGGTGGTGCCGATCGTCAGCCGGCACGGCATATCGGCCGTCGCCTTCAGCAACGTATCCCAGTCCCGATGGCGGTCATTGCCCAGCGACAGCACATTGACCGGCTCGTGGGCGGGCGCCGCCGGCCGGGTGACCATCTCGTCGGCCCTGATGCCGAATTCGACCAGTTCCACGCGCTTGCCCGGAAACAGCTTGGCCGCATCCGCCGCATTGCAGGGCGACAGAAAGGTCAGGATGTCCACGCCCGACAACAGCCAGCGGAAGACCAGGCGGTTTTTCCAGGATTCGCGCCCCCACCGGTCGATCAGCCAGACGCTCTGCCCGATCGTCCCGGGCCTGCGCCGCCCCGGATACAGCCGCAGCAGCAACTGGACCGCCATCGATTGCGATTCGGTATGGGTCCAGACCACGTCGCTCTCGAAAATGGACCGGCGGTTGCGCCACACATGGACGAAATCGAATCCCAGGATCAGCCGCGCCGCATAGCGGACCGCCCGCCCGATCAGCCCCTCCCGCGCGTCCTCGGACTGGGTGATGACGAAGCCGGGCGTCGAACCGCGCAGATAGCCATAGGCATATTCTTCATTCAGGCCCAGGATGCGGCCCTGTTTCCAGCGATCGTGCCACGTCGCGGCGCCATAGCCGTGGGAAAGCTGCACGAACGCGCGGATCGGTCGCGGGGTATTGTTCACCGGCATGTCGCGGTCCTTCTCCAGTGACTCAAAAGATACCCACGCTGACAATCCGCATATTCTGCGCCGCCATGCGCGCGACCAGCGCGGCCCGCGCCGCCGAGGCGGCGGTCACGGTGCCCGCCCGGTGGCAATAATTGCCTTCCAGGCCCAGATGCAGCCCATAGCGCGCATTGACCGTGCGGCCGAACCGGCCGCTATAGGTGTTGATCGTGATATAGGACGGATTGGTCAGCGTGGTCACGCTACTGACCAGCAGCCGCTGGTTCGCGCCGTCGGCGACGCTGCACCACAGCACGGCCGTCGGGGCGGCCTGCTCGTCCGGCGCGCCGGCAGGGGGCATGTCCGCGGGGGGGATGTCCTGGGCGAACGCGCCCGGAACCACGGCAATCAGGCCGCACAGCACCGCCATCGTCAGGCTACGGACGCCGGTCTTGAAACGCCATGCCATGTCAGACCGCCTCTTCCGCCTGATGGATCAGGATCGCTGCCGGATCGATATGGAAATTATCGACGCGGACTCCGGTGATTTCCCCGGCGATTTCTCCAGCGATTTCTCTGGCGGCCTCGCGCCCGCTGCATCCGATGCGGCGGGGAACGGAATCGTGGAAAACAAACGCAGACTGCATGGGACAAGAACCTGTTCGGTAACCTGTTCGGCGTGCCGTGGATGATGATGCGGGGGCAGGGGAGTGCCCGCCCGCTCACCGTTTCCGGCAGGCCCTGTGATCGTTTCGGGGCAAATATGTCCTTGGTCCGTGGCCGGATGATGTCCGTGGCGATCGGGTTTCATCATGACGTAGCAAGATAATATTGACGATAGGTTGCCATTTGCCGCCGCTCCGCGACATCCAGGTCGCGCGGCACGACCTGCGTCAGCACGCCGCCCAGCACGCGCGCGTCATAGGCATGCAGGATCCGCATCGCCTCGTTCACCTCGCCCTGGTCGGTCAGCCCCCATTTGACCACCATCACCACGCCGTCGGTCTGCTGCGCCAGGACGGGGGCGTCGGGGAATGCCAGCACCGGCGGCGTATCGACCACGATCATGTCGTAATGCCCGGAAAACTGCGCCAGGATCCGGTTGAGTTCCAGCGGCGACACCATCGCGTTGTTGCGGCCCGAGGCCGGCCGGACCGTCAGGATATCGACCCCCGGCAGGACTTCGCGCAGCAGGCCGTCCTTGCCGATATGGGCCGGCAGGCGGCTGTTGGCGGTCCGATCCGTCCGGTCCGTCCGGCTCACGATGGCGGCGGCCGACGGATTGCGCGTGTCGCAGTCGATGACCAGCGCGCGCTGCATGGCCCGGCCCGCATTGGCGGCCAGCGAGACGGCAAAGGTCGTCTTGCCCTCGCCGGGCCTGGCCGACGTCACCAGCACCACCTTGGCACGGAAACGGCTATGCCCGAAGCTCAGGATGCTGCGAATGGCCTCGACCGTCTCGACATAGATCGACGATGTCGGGACGGAACGATAATGCTGCGCCAGGGCGCCGCTGAAGGTCGGCACCATGCCCAGCGTGAACAGGCCCGGAACCGAATCGAGCTGCGACGTGCTGCGGATTCCGCCACGGGCGCGATCGATCAGCAGGGCGCTCCCGATGCCGGCCAGCACCGAGAAGACCACCGCGATCGCCCCGTACTGCGTGCGCGGCGGCCCGGAAACGCCCAGCGGCACCGCGGCGCGCGAAATCAGTTCCGCTTCCGGTTCCTGCAATTGCGCCTGCGTCGAGGTCTGGGCGAACCGGCCCAGATAATCCTGGTAGACGACGCGCGCCGCATTGGCCTCGCTCTCCAATTGCTGCAGGGTGACGTCCGCCTGGTTTTCGCTGCTGACCTGGCGCTGCAGGTTGGCCACGGCGCGGGACAGCGCCGCCACGCGCGCCTCCGCCCCGCTCAGGTCCTTCGTCACGCTGGCGGCGATGCGCCCCGTCACCGCGCCGATCTCGCGCCGTACCTGCGCCGCGCCCGCCTCGGCCGCCTGCAGGTCGGGGTTGGCCCCCAGCGCGGTCTGGCTCAGGCTGGACACGCGGCTGCTCAACTGCGCCTCCTGGCCCTGCAATTGCTGGATCAGCGGCGCGGACACCACGTCGGGCAGGCTGCCCACCGTCCCGGTGCGAATCGCGTTCTGCACTTCCGAATAGCGTGCCCGCTTCATCTCCAGGTCGGCCTGCGCGGTGACCAGTTCCTGGTTCATGCGCTGCAATTGCTCGTCGGCGACGGTCGGCGCCTCGGCCTCGGCGGTGCCGGGCTGGTGATCCAGCCGCGCGGTGATCAGCCCGTTGCGTTCGCGGAACTGCTCGACCGCCTGTTCCGCCTTGCGCAGGCGCTCGCGCAGGGGGACGATCTGCTCGTCCAGCAGCGCATTCGCCTGCCAGGTCGCGGCAACCTTCAGGTGCCGGCGGAAATCGAGATACGAATCCGCATATGCATTGGCGATCCGCGCACTCGTCACCGGATTGCCCGTCTTCGCCGTGATCTTGATCATGTAAGAGCGGCCATCGTTCAGGATGGTCACCTTGCCGGCCAGGATCAGCGCCAGGGCCTGCGCGCGCTGCTCCGGCGTCAGGGGCGGCATCGCCTTGGGCGGACTGCCCAGCAGCGTATAGATCTCGTCCATGATCCGTTGCTTAAGGGGAACGGTATCGAGCAGGCTGGTGAATTCCGGATCGTGCAGCAGGTCCAGACGGTCCACCACGGTCCGCGCGATCGCCGGGCTGCGCAGGACGTCGACCTGCGTATTGACCGCGATCGTGTCGATGTCGGGCGCCGAGACCGTGGCCTGCAGGTCGCGGAACGACGAACCGCGCGTGCCGATCATCAGCATCGTCGTCGCCGTATAGTACGGTTTCAGCAGCGCGATACCGGTGATGGCGGGGGCGCCAAGGCCCAGCGTGACCAGCGCCACCGCCAGGCGATGGCGACCGATCATGCTGAAGATCCGCGCCGCAGACGGCTGCGCTTCGGTGGCGCCCGACGGCATCCCGCCGAGCGCACCGCCATGCAGCGGACCATTGAGGGGGGGCAGTTGCAACTGGTTCATGGCGCGATCCTCGCGTCAGGCTGAAATGGGTGTCGGCAGTGCGCCGCTCAAACCGAAAATTCGTTTCATTACAAAAACAGGACCGAAAACCCGGTGGCCTGCGCGCCATGTACCTGCGTGTCACCGGCCCAAATCGAGACGAAGGCCCGGATCATGACGCCGCCCGAATCATGACGACGAAGGTCACGCGGCATCCGCCGTCCTTATCGCCTGCGCTCTCGACGAATGAACGGGCACCGGGTTCCATCCTCCCGCGACAAATAGTCCGCAGGGCCACCCGCGCGCGCCGACGGCGCATGGCCGCATTCCGGGGCGCCGGGCGTGGTCGGCGGTCCGATATCGATACTGAATGTCCATGCCGACATGCGCCGGGCCCACCCTGTCAATGAAAATATACGATGCGAATAGAGAAAAATGGAATAAGAAGTCAATATAGAGGAAATGATTGGCGGAAATATGGCGTAAAATGTGTGGAAAAACCAATCGACACCCGGTCGATCACGGGCGTTACGCAGGAAATGTATCAGAGTTCCCGTTTTCATGAGAAAAAAAGTGCAAAAAAACATTCCACAGCGCGGCCCGATCGTGTCACCAATATGTGAAGCCTCGGCCAAGCGCGGAAGGCGGGAATTGTCTGGCGAAAAAGCAATACGCCGTATCAAGATAGCTGTTGACAATGATCAGGAAGATTATTTTAACGAACTCGCTTTATCCGAAATATTCCCGTCATACTCTTATAAGTAAGGTCTCCGGTGCGCACACCCTTAACTTTCGGTTTGGGTTTGATTGTCATCGCCCCCCTGCTTCTGCCGGACGTCGCGTCTGCGCAGGTCCTGGACACGTACCTCCCGCCCCTCGGCGCCGGTCTGGGAACCATCGAAACCGAACCGGCCCAGGTCCAGGCGCTCGAACGATACGCGCCGCTGGGCGTGGTGTACGGCCCGGTCCGTATCGATGCCACCGCGGCCGAATCCTTCGGCTATGACAACAACGTCGATCGCCTGCTCAATGGCAAGGGCAGCCCGGTCATCATGTCCAGCGGCGACCTCGCGGCCGTCGCGCAATGGACGAACGACCAGCTCCATGCCGAGATGAACGTCGCCGATTACCGTTTCCCGTCCCAATCGATCCAGAACCGGACGAACTGGACGGCGACGCTGGGCGGCGTCCATAATTTCGGCCATGACCAGCTCGGCTTCACCTACACGCATCTCTCCCTGGTCCAGACCCCGATGGATCTCGGCGCCCAGCTCTTCAGCGTGCCGATTCAGTATGAATTCGACAATGCGGGGCTCAGCTACACGCTGCTCACCCACGGCCGCTTCAGCTTCATCCCGCAGGCCCAGATCGGATTTTACGATTTCGGCCAGCCGACCAACAACGGCAACCTCTTCACGGACCAGAGCTACCGCAACCGCGTCATGGTCAATGAGGGCGTGACCGCCCGGTACGAGCTGACGCCCGAACGGCAGGTCCTGGTGGTGCTCCAGGGCACCGAAATCCATTACGTCAACAATATGGTCGCCGGACTGCCGTCGCGCGATTCCAGCGGCCTGATCGCCATGACGGGCCTGGATTTCGGCCTGACCGGACCATTCCGGGCCCGGGCGCTGGTCGGCTATCAGACGCGCCTCTATCACTCCGGCTTCTACGGCACGATCAACTCGCCGATCGCCGAACTCGAACTGGGCTGGAACCCGACGCGGCTGACGATGCTGTCCCTGGCCGTCCGCAACGGGATCGAGGATGGCGGCTACGAAAACGTGGTTGGATTCACCTACACCACCGCCGAACTCACGGTGCGGCATTATTACAACCGTAACCTGGTGCTGACGGCGCACGGGGGCATCCAGCGGGCGGATTATGCCCGCACGCCCGAGGCGCTGGACAATACGATCCTGCGGACGATCCAGTCGCAGCAGCTCATCTTCGATGCCGGCGCCGGCGCGCAATGGTTGCTGAACCGTCATGTCTCCATGACGTTCAACTATAACTTCACCAGCCAGAACTCTTCCGACTACGCCGTCGTGTCCGATCATAATTTCATGATCGGTCTCAGTTTCGCGCTCTAGTGCCCCCGCCCCGAAATCCGCATGCGTATTTCGGGACGGGGACACCAGGTCGTTTTTCGGTCGGAACGGGCCTCCGGCGGCGGTGCGTGGATGCATGGTGCGTAGATGCATATGGACAATGATCGGACCCGCGGGCACGGGGTCCAAGATACGGGAGCATACAAGGAATGCTGACGACCAGTTTCAACCGCAGCCGGTCCGCCGGTCCGATCGTCCTTCTCGGATTGGCGGTCATGCTGAGCAGTTGCGCGCCCGGGTCGGACCTGACGCCGGTTCCGTCCTACGACCCGAACCAGTACCGCATGGGCGTGGACGACGAAATCCGTGTCATCACCTACGGGCATGACCAGCTCACCTCGGATTTCAGGGTCGACAGCAACGGCAAGGTGGCCTTCCCCCTGGCCGGCCCCCTCCAGGCCCAGGGGCTGACGACGTCGGAATTCGCCAAGGAAGTCGGCGCCGCGCTGGAAAAGGCCCAGATGGTGCGCAACCCCAACGTGTCGGTCGAGATCACGTCCTACCGCATGGTCTCGATCCTGGGCGAGGTCGCGCGGCCCGGCCAGTACCCGTACCAGCCCTTCATGACCATGCTGACGGCCGTCGCGGCCGCGGGCGGGTTCACCTATCGCGCGGTACAGGGGCGCGCCTACGTGGTGCGCCAGGTCGGCGACCATACCGTGGTCGGCCGCATCTCGCCGCAGGATTACGTAAAGCCGGGCGACGTCATCAAGATTTTCGAACGCCATTTCTGATGACGGCCTGATTGCGCTATTTTTTTGACGTTTTTTTATAACGATATTTTCAATGACGCCATTTCAGATTCCGTCGCCGGTTCCGTCGCCGGCGCGGCCCGCCTCGGGTGCTGGAGGATATTATGACCGTCGTGCAGCCTGAACCATCCGTCGCATCCGTGCCGTACCCTGCGCCGAAGGTCGCGATCGTCCATGAATGGCTGGACACGGTCGCGGGCTCCGAGCGCGTCGTCCAGCAATTGCTGCTGCTCTTTCCGCAGGCCGAACTGTTCGCCGTGGTCGATTTCCTGCCGCCTGGCGAACGCGGCATGCTGCAGGGCCGCAAGGTCACGACCACGTTCATCCAGCGCCTGCCCTTCGCCCGCAAGCGGTTCAGGAATTATATCGGCCTGATGCCGCTCGCGGTCGAACAGCTCGATCTGTCGGGGTTCGACCTGGTCATTTCCAGCAATCACGCGGTGGCCAAGGGGGTGATCACCGGCCCGGACCAGCTCCATATCTCCTATGTCCATTCCCCGCTGCGCTACGCCTGGGACATGCAGGCGCAATATCTCCGGCAGACCGGCCTGGATCGCGGCCCCAAGGGCCTCTTCGCGCGCTGGCTGCTGCACCGGCTGCGCAACTGGGACGTGCGCTCGGCCGCCGGCGTCGACGTGTTCGTCGCCAATTCCAGCTATATCCAGCGCCGGATCCGCAAGGTCTACCGGCGCGACGCCCTGGTCATCTACCCGCCGGTCGACGTCGCGCGCTTCCAGCCCAAGGACGGCCCGCGCGACTCCTTCGTGGTCGTGTCGCGCCTGGTGCCCTACAAGCGGGTCGATCTCGTGATCCAGGCTTTCCGGCTCATGCCGCAGCACAAGCTGGTGGTGGTGGGCGACGGGCCGGAATGGGATGCCGTATCGGCCCTCGCGCAGGGGGCCGCGAACATCGTCCTGCGCGGCAAGCTCCCGCGTGAGGAATTGCTGCAGCAGATGCAGTCCGCGCGCGCCTGCGTCTTCGCGGCCGAGGAGGATTTCGGCATCGCGACGGTCGAGGCCCAGGCCTGCGGAACGCCGGTGATCGCCTTCGGCCGCGGCGGCGCGCTCGACATCGTGCGCGGCGCCGACGACCCGGGCGGCCCCACCGGCCTGCTGTTCGACCGGCAGACGCCGGACTCCATCGCCGATGCCGTCGCGCGCTTCGTGGCCCTGGAACCGTTGATGACGCCGGAACTCTGCCGGGCCAATGCCCTGCGCTTTTCCGAGGAATCGTTTCGCGACGCCTTCCGCGCGCTGGTCGGCCGATCGATGTCCGACATGGCGAATCCCGTGCAACCCGCGCCGTATGACGCCGCTTATTCCTGACCGCGCGCTTGGCGCGTCGGCGTGTTGATGGCTGTCCCGGAGGGCGATTGTCGTGTCTGTCCCTGTCATCGGTCTGGTGTTGATGCCGCTCTGCCTCCTCCTGCTCAGGCGGCCGGCCGGCCTCCTCGCGCTTCTCCTGCTGGCGGGCGCCTTTCCCGCGGGGGCCGCGGTGGTCTTCGGCGGGCTGGGGGTGCAGCCGGCGCTGGTGCCGGCGCTCGCCTTCATGACCTATGCGGGGATGCAGCGCCTGCTGGGGGTGCGCTATCCCGGCGACACGGCCGCGCGCGCCTTGTACATGCCGTTCGTGCTGACGACCGCATGGGCCGTGGTGGGCTCGCTGGTCATGCCGCGCCTGTTCATGGACAGGGTCTGGGTCTGGCCGCAGAAGAATGACGGCGTGGCCGCGCAGGTGCTGCTCGCGCCCAATTTCGGCAATATCAGCCAGGACCTGTACCTGGTGCTCGACGTCGCGCTGATGGTTCTGGCGGCGGGCTACCTGACCCGCCCCGACATCCGGATCGACCGGCTCTATCGCGCCTATCTGTGGACCGGCTGGGTGGTGTTCGGGCTCTGCGTCTGGCAGATGGCGCACCGCCTGGCCGGCGTCCCCTTTCCGGACGACGTGCTCTACTCCAATCCCGGCTGGTCGATCCTCAGCGGCCAGATGGCCGGACCGGTGCCGCGCATCAACGCCTCGTTTTCCGAACCCGCGGCCTGCGCCAGCTTCCTGTCGGGCATATTGTATTCGACGACCTGGGTGGTGCTGCAGGGCTACCGGCTGCCGATGGCGCGGCTGCTGCTGCCCGCCTCCGCCGTTGGGCTGCTCTTCACCACCTCCACCACGGGCTTCGCCACCGTGGCGGTGGGGCTGTGCCTGCTGCCCCTGGCCGCGATGGCGACGGGATCGCTGCGCCTGGCGGGGCGGGTCGTGCGGCTGGCCATCATCGGCACCGCCGTTGCCTGCTTCGGCGTGCTGATCGTCGCCGCGGTGGCACCCAACGTCGTCCCCGCGGCGCAGATCGTCATCGAGTCGACCGAGAACAAGGGCGATTCCCAATCCTACAAGGAACGCTCCATGGCCGACACCGACGCGCTGACGGTGGCCGCGCAGACCTACGGCCTCGGCGCCGGATGGGGCAGCGTGCGGGCCTCCAGCCTGGTGCCCAGCCTGCTCTCGACCGTGGGCGTGGTGGGCGTGGTCGGCCTGCTGGTCTTCGACTGGTGCCTGCTGCGCGGCGCCATGGCGGCGCGCCGCGTGGTGCCGCCATGCCCCGAGCGGCTGGTGATCGACGGCTGCCTGCCGGCATTGAGCGGCCGCATGATCGCCGCCCTGTTCTCCGGCCCGACCATCGGCACGGCGGATTTCTACCTGCTGATGGCCATGGTGATCGCGGCAACCGCGCGGATCACGGTCTTCAGGGCCCGGATCGGCGCCGCGGACGCGCGGGCCTTCGCGATGCAGGGCGCGCGGACGCCGCAGCCGGAAATGGAGCCCGGCCTGGGCGGCGCCGTCGCCTTCCGCCGCTACGGCATCGACATCAAGAGGGCATGAGCCGGCGTTACGAAATTGGCACGAGGTATCAAGACGATGGCAGGAAAGCCCGACATACAGCGCCCCGACATTCGACGCCCCGACGTTCGACGCAGCGTGCAACTCGACTCCGTTCGCGGCGTGGCGGCCTTCATCGTGCTCATCTACCATTGCTCGCTGACGATGCCGGCCAGTTGGCAGAGCGCCGACCAGCCCGCCTCACTTCCCCGCTATCTCCGTCCCGGCTTCCTGCTGCATTACACGCCGCTGCATCTGCTCGTGCTGGGGCCGGCCTGCGTCCTCCTGTTCTTCGTCCTCAGCGGCTATGTCCTCGCGCTGTCGCTCTCGGGCGGACGCTTCGGCGGGTACGGGCGCTTCGTGATCCGGCGGATCTGCCGCATCTACATCCCCTTCGCCGTCGTCATCATGCTGTCCGCCCTGGCCTGGCGGATTGTCCAGCCCACGTCGCTCCCCGACGTCAGTGTCTGGTTCAATGCCGAGCAATGGTCCGAATTCCCGTCGGCGATGCTTCTGCTCGGCCATCTGGCGATGGTCGGCACGCCGCCGCTGCAAAGTCTCGACCCGCCCATGTGGTCCCTGGTCGTCGAAATGCGGATTTCCCTCATCTTTCCGCTGCTGTATTTCGCCGTGACCCGCCATCGGGCCGCCGGCCTCGCCGTGGTGGCGGCGCTCTATCTCCCGGCCTGCCTGATCCTCAGCCAGCGCGGCGAGACCATGCCGCAATCCTTCAGCAGCAGCATCTGCGGCACGCTGGCCTATCTCCCCGTCTTCGCCGCCGGCATCATGTTGTATGAAAAGCGCGAGATGCTGCACAGCCTGTACCAGTCCATGTCGGTCGCGCGGCGCTGCGCCGCGGCCCTGTTCGCAATCCTTGGCTTCGCGCTGGCTCATCGGGCCGCATTATGGCTGACCGCGGCGCTGCCGTCCGTGCCGTTCGTCAGGCCGCAGGTACTCGCCGGCCTGGTCTCCCTCATGTTCTGGCAGGTCATGGTGGGCGGCGCGGCGGCCGCGATCATCTTCATGGCCCTGTACAGCGATATCTGCCGGCGCGTTCTGGCGGCCAGGCCGCTGCAATGGCTGGGCACCGTCTCCTACAGCCTGTATCTGACGCACATGGTCGTGCTGATGGCGGCGGTCCACGCGCTCCACGCCTATCTGCCGCTGCCGGCCATTCTCGGGCTCGTCATCCCCCTGGCCCTGGCCGTGGCCGCGCTCAGCTATCGCTGGATCGAGGAACCATCCATCGCCCTGGGCCGCCGGCTGGCACGCGCGCCGCGCCGCACGCCGGTGATCGCGGTGCCGCAGGCACCCAACATGTCGAAATGACGGCCTCGATCGTGACTGTCTCAGAATGATGCATTTCATAACCGATTTCGCCGACCAGGACGTCATCATTCCCCTCCAGGTCGCGGTGCTCCTGACCCTGCTTCTGCTGCGGCGCTGGCGCTTCGCGCTGGCCTGGTGCCTCGTGACGGGCGGCGGCTCGGCCCTGATCCTGGTCCTGAAACTGGGGTTCGAGGCCTGCGGGCCGGGCGCGCACCGCGTGCTCTACAGCCCCAGCGGCCACACCATGGCCGGCACCGTCGTCTATGGGGGATTGCTGGGCCTGCTGGACATCCGGCGGTCGGTCCTGATGCTGGCCACCGCCGGCATCGCGGGCCTGCTGGGCGTATCACGCATCGCCTGCGGCTGCCACACGGTGGCCGAGGTCCTGGTGGCCGGCATCCTGGGCACGATGGCGACGGCGTTCCTCTATCGCCTGGCGGGGTCGCCGCCACGGTTCACGGCCGGGCCGACTCTGGGCGTCCTGGCGGTCGTCCTGTGCGTCGTCGCCGTGTTCCACGGCCATCATGCGGCCGTGGAACAGCAGGTGGAACGGATTTCCCATATCGCGGTGGGGCCGCTGCTCTGCCGTCCGCATCCCGACCTGATCCAGCCCGCCTGAGCCGCGGCGCGCGCGGACGATCCCGGACGATCCGTTCCGTTTGCACAAAGCAAAGATACTGATTTTCTATAGTTAAAAATATTCTAACCATGAACAATCCGGATATTTTGAGATAAAACGCAAAGGTTCCGGGAACTTCAGAATATCTCGGAAGTTCCCGTTTCGTAGAAAATATTGATGATTGACTTCGTTTCTGAAGCAGGGATATGAAATCGTTTATTTCGCCTTAATTGTGCCGGAAATGTGTTGATTTTTCAAAGAACGATATTACCCGGCAGTTTTTGCCGCGGATTCAGACAGTCATTTCGTATCAAGCGTTACGTGGAACGAATTTAAGGCAAACAGATGATATTTTCAGGGAAGGGTCACGCTGACCTGTCGTGGAACTGGAATCAGCATACGTGGTCATGGCGGCCGGATCGCGGGAAATGGCAGCCTGATTTCGGCTTTCCCAAAGAGACGGTCAGGCTGGATGTCAGCACGGCGTTCCATCCGCCCGCCGACCGCCTGGCGTTCTGGAGCAATTACGCCTTCCTCGGCCGCGACGTGGTGGATGAAGCCCAAGGCAGCAACCCCCAGGGCAGCAATCAGGGCAGCAACCTGGGCGCGGTCCGGACCGGCGCCGGGGCGGACACGTTCTCGGCCCGCTCCCGCAGCATCTTCGATCCGGGTGGCGCCTTCTTCGCCTATCGCGCCACGGCCTGCGCGGGGCGCGCGCGGCCCGGCGTGTCGCGCGACGGCGATATCTCCTTCGGCCTGATCCTCAAGGGCGAACGCCGCGACATCCACATCGACGGCACCGAGACGGTGACCCAGGCGGGCAATTTCTTCGTCTATGACCGGCGCGAGGTCGTGCGGTTCCGCTGGACCGACCACAAGGCCGTCAGCGTGACGATGAGCACCGAGCGGCCCACCGCGGTGCTGGGCCACGAATGGCCCTCGTCGCAAGCGATGGCCCAGGCCCTGAACGGCAGCCGCCTGGCGCCGCTCCTGCGCGGACAGATGCTGCTGCTGGCCCGCCAGTCGGGGCGCATGTCGGTCAGCGAGCAATCGGCCGTGCTGCATTCCCTGTTCGACCTGATCCTGACCATATTGGGACAGATCCCCAGCACGGACGGCGCGGCTGAAACCAGGCCGCGCCTGGACATGCTGCGGCAATCGACCCTGCGCTACATCGACCAGAACATCGCCATGCCGCATCTGGACGTGATGCATATCGCCCGCGTGCTGGGCTGTTCGCGCGCCACCATCTATCGCGCCTTCGCCGACCATGACGGCGCGGTGGCCGATACGATCCGCCGGGCGCGCCTGCAGCGGGCCCGGCAATTGCTCATCGAGGTGCCGGGCATGACGGTGGCCAGCGTCGCCGCACGCTGCGGGGTCAGCGACATCCGCACCTTCAACCGCATGTTCCGCAAATTCTACGGCGTCACGCCCCGCGAAATGCAGCGCGGCGCAACGGGCCCCGCCCCGATCGCGCCCGACCGCGCCGCCGGCCGTCCCGGGCCGAGCCACCAGGCGGAGTAAACCGCGCCGCCCTCCCCACAGCGCCTCGCTTACGGCGTCCCGCCTACAGCGAGACGACGACCCGGCCGCGGATCCGCCCTTCCAGCAGGTCCGTCGCGGCCGGGATCGCGTCGGACAGCGCGATGTCCTGCGTCATGGTCTCCAGCTCGGCCGGGTCCAGGTCCTGCGCCAGGCGCCGCCAGGCCGCGATACGGTCGGGGCGCGGACACATCACGCTGTCGATCCCCACCAGGGTGACGCCGCGCAGGATGAAGGGCGCGACCGTGGTCGGAAAGGCCATGCCCCCCGCCAGCCCGCAGGCCGTGACCACGCCGCGATATTGCATCCCCGCGCAGATGCTCGCCAGCACCTGGCCGCCGGCCACGTCCACCGCCCCGGCCCAGCGCGCCTTCTCCAGCGGCCGGCAGGGATGCGACAGGCTGGCGCGGTCCAGGATGTCGCGCGCGCCCAGGCCGCGCAGATAGGCATCCTCCTCCGGCCGCCCCGTTACCGCGACGACGCGATAGCCCAGCCGGGTCAGCAGCGCCACGGCAACCCCGCCGACCCCGCCCGACGCCCCCGTCACCACCACGTCGCCCGACCCCGGCGTCAGCCCCTGGCGCTCCAGCGCCAGCACGCACAGCATGGCGGTATAGCCCGCGGTGCCGATCGCCATGGCCTGCCGGGTGCTGAACGCCCGGGGCAGGGGGACCAGCCAGTCGCCCCGCACGCGCGCCAGTTGCGACAGCCCGCCCCAATGGCTTTCGCCGATGCCATAGCCGTTCAGCACGACCCGGTCGCCCGGGCGGTAATCCGGATGGTCGGATTCGGTCACGACGCCGGCCAGGTCGATGCCCGGCACCATGGGAAAATTCCGCACGACGGGCGCGCGCCCGGTGATCGCCAGCGCGTCCTTATAGTTCAGCGACGAATATTCCACCCGCACCGTCACGTCGCCGTCCGGCAGGCGCACCGGCTCCAGCGCGCGCAGGCCCGCATGGTACCCGTTCGCGTCCTTGTCGATCACGATGGCCCTGAACATCATCCGCCTCCGTCCCTGTTCCCGCCCCCGGCATCATCCCACCCGATCCGGAAGAACGCGGCAACCGCGCGCGCGGTGCATCGGATATGCATTGGGGGATATGCATCGGGGGATATGCATCGGACACGCACGGGCTTTGACCCGCGCGGCCGCTTCGGGCAGGGTCGGGCGGAATTGCACCCGGCCCCCCGCCGGGCCGATCGTCCCGGCACTTCGGAGTCGCCCCGCCATGCCCCATTATCCCGACACGCTGCTGTTCATCGACGGGCGATGGGCCCCGGCGGCCGACGACCGCTTCATCGACGTGCTGAACCCGGCGACCGAACAGGTGATCGGCCGCGTCGCCCATGCCGGCCAGCCGGAACTCGCCGCCGCCGCCGCCGCCGCCGAACGCGGCTTCGCGGTCTGGAGCCGTATGTCCGTCTTCGACCGCTACACGATCATGCGCCGGGCCGCGACCCTGCTGCGCGAGCGGGCCGAGGCCATCGCCCCGATCATGACGATGGAACAGGGCAAGCCGGTGGCCGAGGCCCGGACCGAATTGCTGGCCGCTGCCGACACGATCGACTGGCTGGCCGAGGAAGGACGTCGCGCTTATGGCCGCCTGGTCCCGGCCCGCGCCACAGGCGTCACCCAGGCGGTGATCCGCACCCCGGTCGGTCCGGTGGCGGCCTTCTCGCCGTGGAACTTCCCGGTCAACCAGGTGGTGCGCAAGGTCGGCGCCGCGCTGGCCACCGGCTGCTCGATCATCGTCAAGGCGGCCGAGGAAACCCCCGCCTCGCCGGCGGCGCTGATCCGCGCCTTCGCCGATGCCGGCGTGCCCCCCGGGGTGATCGGCCTGCTCTACGGCACCCCGTCCGAAATTTCCGAGACCCTGATCGCCCACCCGGCGATCCGCAAGGTCACGTTCACCGGCTCGACCGCCGTGGGCAAGATGCTGGCGGCCCTGGCCGGCACGCACATGAAGCGCGCGACGATGGAACTGGGCGGCCACGGGCCCGCGATCATCTCCGCCGACGCCGATATCGACCAGGCGGCCGACACGCTGGCGGCGGCGAAATTCCGCAATGCCGGCCAGGTCTGCGTCTCCCCCACGCGCTTCCTGGTCGAACGGCCGGCATTCGGCCGCTTCGTCGAACGCTTCGCCGCCCAGGCCCAGGCGCGCAAGGTCGGCGACGGATTGCGTCCCGACACCACGATGGGCCCGCTGGCCAATGTCCGCCGTGTGGAGGCGATGGAAACCCTGATCGGCGACGCCACCGCCCGAGGCGCCGAAATCGTGACCGGCGGCCAGCGCGTCGGCAACGCGGGCTATTTCTTCGCGCCGACGGTGCTGACCAACCTCACCGCCGACATGCGCATCATGAACGAGGAACCGTTCGGCCCCGTGGCGCTGATGTCGCCCTTCGACACGCTGGACCAGGCGGTAGCCGAGGCGAATCGTCTCCCCTACGGCCTCGCCGCCTACGCCTTCACCGGCTCGGGCCGCACCGCCGCCCGCCTGCGCGACGAAATCCGCGCCGGCATGCTGACGGTCAATCATCTCGGCCTGGCCCTGCCCGAGGTCCCCTTCGGCGGCATCGGCGATTCGGGCTACGGGTCCGAAGGCGGGACCGAGGCGCTCGAAGCCTACCTGGACACGCGCTTCTTCACGATGCGTGAGTACAGCCCGTCGGCATGATGCGCGAATACAGCCCTCCGGCATGACGCGCCAGGACGCGGCCTGGGCTTGACGCCGCGCGCGATCTGCGCAGTCTGGCCGGTCGGAACCGTGCCGGCCCGGCACGTGATGTAAAGGTCGGGGCCACGCGGCGGGACAGGCCCCGCCGCGCCCCGTCCCGGTGGTAAGAGAGCAGGACCATGGACAGCGCCGATCAGTTTCGCTTCACGCATCTGCCGCATGCCGCGCCGACCCCGGCCGCGCGCCGCGCGGAATTGCTGGCCGATCCGGGCTTCGGCCGCGTCTTCACCGATCACATGGCGGTCGTCCGCTACAAGGAAGGGCAGGGCTGGCACAACCCGACCATCGAGGCCCGGGCGCCCATCTCCCTCGACCCTGCCGCCGCCGTGCTGCACTACGCCCAGGAAATCTTCGAGGGCATGAAGGCCTATCGCGCGGCCGACGGCGCGGTGGTGATGTTCCGCCCCGACGCCAACGCGCGCCGCTTCCGCGAATCGGCCGAACGCATGGCGATGGCGCCGGTGCCCGACGCGCTGTTCCTCCAGGCGGTGCGCGAACTGGTGCGCACCGATCGCGACTGGATCCCCGAGGGCGAGAACGCCAGCCTGTACCTGCGCCCGTTCATGATCGCCTCCGAGGCGTTCCTGGGCGTCAAGCCCTCGTCGGAATATCTGTTCATCGTCATCGCCTCGCCCGTCGGCGCCTATTTCAGCGCCGGCGCCGTGACCGTCTGGGTGTCCGAGGATTATACCCGCGCCGCCCCGGGCGGAACGGGGGCCGCCAAATGCGGCGGCAATTACGCGGCCAGCCTGCTGGCCCAGCGCGAGGCCAAGGCGCATGGCTGCGACCAGGTCCTGTTCCTCGACGCCGCCGAGCATCGCTGGATCGAAGAGATGGGCGGAATGAACATCTTCTTCGTCATGGACGACAGCACGCTGGTCACGCCGCCGCTGGGGACCATCCTGCCCGGCATCACCCGCGACACCATCCTCACCCTGGCGCGCGACCGCGGCCTCACGGTGCGTGAGGACGCGTACAGCATCGACCAATGCTACCAGGACGCCGCCGCCGGCCGGCTCAAGGAAGTCTTCGCCTGCGGCACCGCCGCCGTGGTCACCCCGATCGGGCGGCTGCGCGGCCGCCGGGGCGAAATCGTGATCGGCAGCGGCAACGGCGCCGATCCGGTGACCGAAACCCTGCGCACCGCCCTGATCGGCATCCAGCGCGGCAAGGCACCCGACCCGCACGGCTGGGTACAGCGCGTCGGCTGATTCCCGCGCCGGACCCCGCCGCCAGCGCGCGCCCCCCCCCTTCAAAGCCCGTCAGAGTCCGTTCGGGACTGTGTGCTGGTGAGCGGGAGCGGCCTGGAAGGCCGCGCCCGGCGTGTGTTTCCGAGCACCGAAGCGGAGCGGCCTTGATGGCCGCGAGCATCGGAGCACAGGAAACGCGCGTCGGCTGACCCCGCCGCCAGCGCGCGTCCCCCCCTTCAAAGCCCGTCAGAGTCCGTTCGGGACTGTGTGCTGGTGAGCGGGAGCGGCCTGGAAGGCCGCGCCCGGCGTGTGTTTCCGAGCACCGAAGCGGAGCGGCCTTGATGGCCGCGAGCATCGGAGCACAGGAAACGCGCGTCGGACCGCCGCCAGCGCGCAGTCCCGGACGGACTCTCAGGGTAGGGCGGCGATGCCGGTCAGCTCCACCCGCCAGAGCGGGTCGGCCAGCCGCGCCTCCACGGTGGCGCGCGCCGGCTTGTTCGCCTGGTCCAGCCACGCGTCCCAGGCCCGGTTCATGCCGGCCATGTCGTTCATGTCGGCCAGAAAGATCTGCACGCTGATCAGCCGGCTCTTGTCCGTGCCGGCCTCGGCCAGCAGCGCATCGACCTGGCCCAGAATGTCGGCCGTCTGCCCTTCGGCATCCAGCGTCGCATCGTCGGCAACCTGGCCGGCCAGATAGACCAGCCCGTTATGGATCACGGCGCCCGTCAGGCGCGTCTCGGGCTGCAAACGGGTAATGGCGGACATGTCACGGGCCTTTCCTGCTCGGCCGCCTCATGACGGACGGCCACCATCCGGTGCTGTAGCCACCGGCCACCGCGCTGAAAATCCCCCGCCGTCCTTCGTTATGAAAGATTTTCATGATCCTGGCCGCACGCGCGGCCGAAATGGGGAACAGCGTCATGACACGAATTGCGTGTCATTTCGTCTTCCATCACCCGGCATCGTATCTCATTGGCAACGAAACGGAAGAGGCATAATACTGTTGCCCCCGCACGGACGTTCGCGAGAATGGAAAGGATACGGCCTTTGATGTCCGGTCATTCAGATCATCGGCTCTGGAACAGTTTGTCCGCACGCATCGTCCTGATGTGCGGCCTCTCCTTTATCATCATCCAGGCCCTGGCCGTCACGATATCGGCAGGGATGATGAAGTCCCAGGTCGAGAAGACCGTGCTGGCCGAAGCCGTCTCCCAAAGCCAGATCCTGGCCGATCGGATCGCCCAGCGACTATCCGAGCAAAACACCGTCGCACGCGACAATGCCGGCGCGATCGAGGCCGCGCACAAGGCCGGGACCGGCAGCCGGGCCGAAATTGTCAGCCTGCTCGGCGAAACCGAGGCCCGTTTCCCGAACATCTACGGCGTCTGGATGGAGGAAATCCCCTCCGGCTTCGACGGCCGCAAGGATCCCCATGCGCCCGGCAGCAACGCGCACGGGATCCTCAACCCCTATTTCATGCGCAAGCCCGACGGCACGATCGATTTCAATGCACTCGAGGAGCATTACGGCCAGGCCTGGTTCACGCTTCCGATGGCGGCGGGCACCGGCGTCCTGACCGACCCCTATGTCGACGAGGGCAGCGGCATCGAAATGGTGTCGTTCGCCTATCCCCTGGTCTTCGACGGCCGGAAAATCGGCGTCACCGGCATCGATACCCCGCTCGACTGGATCGTGACGCTGCTGGGGAATTCCGACGTCATCGGCAGCAGGACCCTCTCGCTCCTGTCCGACAAGATGACCTGGATCGCCAATCCGGACCGCGCAAAGCTGATGAAACCCTACCGGGACGAGGGCAGGGGCGACGTGTCGCAGGCCCTGTCGTCCCGCAAGGCCCGGATCATCCGAGGCTTTCACGACGGCACGCAGGACAGGGTCCTGGTCCCTTTCGTAATCCCCGGCTTCGATACCGTCTGGACCCTCGTCGTCGACATCCCCGAAACCGCCCTGACCGCCCCGGTGCGCGACAATGTCGTGGCCCTCGTGGTCTCGGGCGCCGTCCTCATGATGGTCTCGATCGCCGTCATCGCGCTCATTTCGGGACGACTGATCAAGACACCGTTCCGCGGCCTGCTCGCATCGGTGGCCGAACTCGGCCGGGGCGACTATGACGCGGCCGTTTCGGGAACCGGACGGCACGATGAAATCGGCCTGGTCGCCCGCGCGCTGGACGGCTTCCGCGCCTCGCTCCTCAAGGCCCGGCATGTCGAGGCCGAAGCGGCCGAAGCCCGGCGCCGGCACGAACGGCTCGAAAAGAAGACCCGGGAAGAAGAAATCGTCAGGATCCGGAATATCGACGCGGCCATCACGGCGATGGGGGCCGGGCTGGACAGGCTCGCCGGCGGCGATCTGTCGTTTCAACTGAATGACGGTCTGTCCTCCGAGTTCGAGCCGCTCCGGCGGAATTTCAACATGTCGATCCGCCGGCTCGCCGATGCCCTGTCCGAAATCGCCGAGTCCGGCCGGGGCATCGGCCAGGGCACCGCGGATGTCGCTGCCGGGGCGGAAAACCTCGCCCGCCGCACCGAGCAGCAGGCCGCATCGCTCGAGGAAACTGCCGCCGCCGTCAACGAGATCACGGAAAGCGTCGGCAGCTCGGCCCGGCAGATCGGCGACGCGCAGAAAATCGGCCTGCAGGCGCGCGACTCCGCGACCGCCTCCTCCGAGATCATGCATCAGACCAAGGAGGCCATGCGGCGGATCGAGGACAGCGCGAAACAGATCGTCTCCATCGTCGAAGCCATCGACGGCATCGCGTTCCAGACCAATATCCTGGCGCTCAATGCCGGGGTCGAGGCCGCCAGGGCCGGCGACGCGGGCAAGGGCTTCGCCGTCGTCGCGGGCGAGGTCCGGGCCCTGGCGCTGCGCTGCGCCCAGGCGGCCAGGGACATCAACGCGCTGGTCAGGAAGACCACCCAGGACGTGCAGGCCGGCTCAAGGCGCGTCGGCGACACCGAGAAGGCCCTGCACGACATTTCCGGCTTCATCGCCCGGATCAGCGACGGCCTGAACGGCATCTTGGTGGCGGCCACGGAACAATCGGCCAGCCTGGCGGAAATCAATATCGCGGTCGGCGCCATGGACCAGACGACGCAGAAAAACGCCGCGGTCGCCGAACAATTCCGCGCGGCCTCCCGCCGCCTGACGGGCGAGGCCGAAAAACTGACCGGCCAGGTCGGCCGCTTCCGGACGCCCGGCAAGGCAAGGATGCCGGAGGGCCGCGCCGCCAACCGGATCCTGGCGAAATTCACGGCCGGATGACGTCACGATCCGGGCGCGGATGACGGCTGCGTCGCCGATCCGACGACGGCCTGCGCGCCGTCCGTCAGGGCCGTACCCGCGGCCAGCGCCGCCTCCGTGACCAGAGAGGCGGACGGCACGGGCCGCGCCTGCCGATTCATGAAGGGCCGTTCGACAAAGATATAGAACCCCAGCCCGGCCAGCCAGACGCTGGGCAGCAGCACTGCGGCGTCCGTCATCCCCAACAGCACGGGCGAGGTCGCGGGCAGCCTGTGCAGCACCACGGTCTCGATGGCCTCCATCAGCGGCACATGCACCAGATAGATCGAATAGCACATGGTCCCGGTCAGGCAGATCCACGCATTGCCGAACAGCGCCCCGCCGCGCCGCCCATACATCGCCCCGACCATGACGCAGAGGCAGGACAGCATCGACAGGGCCTGCAACGCGCTGTACAGTACCGGCGGCCGTGCCTCGGCATTGACCCGGGTCAGCGCCAGCCCGGCCAGCAGGAACAGCACGAGACCGGCGCACAGCAGCAGGTCGCACTCTCCGGCGCGCCGCCGCGCCGTCGCGCCATGGCGCTCGGCCAGGTCCGCGACGATGATCCCCATGATGAAATAGGGCAGGTGGGTCACCAGCCCGAAGCGGAATCGTCCGTCGAACCCATACAGCCCGTGGATATAGCCCAGCGTCACGACATACAGGGCCAGCACGGCAAGCGTCGATGCGATCCGTGACGCGCCCATCTTCCGGTAGATCACGATCAGCATCGGAAACAGCAGATAGAACTGGACCTCGACCTCCAGAGACCATAGCGGCGGGATGAACATTGACGGCGCGTTCCACACCACGCCGTGGACATAGGCCATGCTGGCCACGAAACTCTCGGTCGGGGTGATCCGCCAGGTATGGTTGTGGTGCAGGACGTCGAGGAAGACCGGTATGCTGCACAGCCCCAGCGCGATCAGATAGGGCGGATAGAGCCTGTGGAAGCGGCGATAATAGAACTTGCCCGGCGCCACGGGCCGCGACGGATCGCCCAGGAACGGCCGGGCAATGATCAGCCCGCTGATCATGAAGAACAGGACCACCCCGATCTCGCCATGCGGCAGCACGGCATAGAGCCGCTCCAGCCTTCCTCCCCCAGGATCGAGCAGCTCGCCATGGCGCACGATGCGCAGGCCGCCATGCCACACCAGGACGGACAGGATCGCCAGACAGCGCAACCCGTCAATCTGCGGATTATAGGCCATCCCGTCTTTGGGACGCTTGTACAGCGCCGGGATCGCCTCGATCACTCCCATTATCCGCGACATGATCTCCTCGCTTTTTGTTTTGTTTTCGAAACAGATCGGATCGTGTCAAAACGTCACCTCGAACTCTTGGCCGGCTAACCAGCTAACAGGATAAAAAAAACGAAATCAGGAAAAGCCCATCAGGAATGGGCGGAATGCTCCACCAGGCAGCGCGCGAACGCCTGCGGGTCGGTGGGCCGGTATACCCGGGCGTAGTCGATCTGCATCACCGCCGGGTTCAGGGTCTTGTCGATCGGCCAGCCCGACCCCAGCGCCAGGTTGATCAGGAACATGAAGGGCCGCTTATGCTCCGGCGGCGTCGGACTGCGCCAGATTTCCTTGCGGTCCAGGTAGAACACCACCCATTGCGGCGTCACCAGCGTGCCATAGGTATGGAACGCATCGACCAGCGAATTGGCCGGCACGGTGCTGAGGATCGCCGCCCCCTTGTCCCGCCCGGCCGAATGCCCGTGCCAGACATGGATCGTGGTGTGGAACTTGTCGGGAAACTGGCCGTAATACTCGATCGTATCGATTTCCACCGTCGGCAGCATCCAGCCCGTCGGCACGTCCTCGTTCAGCCAACTGCCGACCCATGTTCCCGGGCCGGGCGGCAGCTTCATGCGGGTTTCGAAATACCCGTACATCGTCATGAAGCCGTTATGGTCCGCATCCGCCGACGCCAGCATGCCCGACGACCAGTGCCCCGCCGCATCCTTGCGCGCCGCGATCGACAGGATACCGTCATGGACCGAAAAGGCCGATCCCGGGCCCGGATCGGTAAAGCGCGCATCGCCGAAATCGCCGCCCCACGGCGTATGCGCGATCCACCGGGCGCCGTTCAGCTTCCACGCCCCGAGGCGCAGGTCGTTGAATTCGTCGTTGAAGACCGGCATTTCGCCACAGAGCCGTATCGGAGAGGCCGCCGCATCGGCCGGGCGCGTCATCCATGACAGGCCGGCCGCCCAGATGATGGACGCCCCGACCGTCAGCGCCCGCACGACCGGCATGATACAGGCAGGACGAAACCCGCGCATTGCCATCCCCTTCTCGGCAAACCCGCCGGCTTTAACCCCGTATTCCTCTGCGGGTTCCGGATTTTCAAGACAAAACAGGGATCTTCCGGAACGGCCGCCACATGATCCGTCCAAAAATTCCACCAGCGCACACGATCGGCAGGCCGTCAGAAAAATCGGCCAAGTATAATGGCCCCGAAGTCTGAAGAATTCCTTAATCTGGACATGAGGGCATCGTGAAGGGGCCCCGGGAAACGTGACAGCGGAACATGACGGGGGAAACATGACAGGTTTCGACGAACCGCGCCCGGCCGGCCGCGTTCACCTGCGGTCGGCTTGCATATGACGTGCGTATGATGGAGGACCCATGTCCGGCGACGATCGGTGCGGCAATGGCCGGTTCGAAGGGCGCGCGATATTGGTGACGGGCGCGGGGCAGGGGATCGGCGCGACCACCGCCCGCCGCTTTGCCGAGGCAGGCGCGCGCGTCGCGGTCAACGACCTGCATCCCGACACGGCCCTGCGCACCATGAACGCGCTGCCCCCGGTCGCCGCTGGCCCCCACCTGGCCTTTCCGGGCAATGTCGCGGATGAACGGAATGTCAGCGCCACGATGCGCGACATGATCGCGGCGATGGGCACGATCGACGTCCTGGTATGCAATGCCGGATTCCAGATCCCCTCGCCGTCGCACGCGCTCCGGCTGCAGGATTTCAACGACGTTATGGCGGTGAATGTCGGCGGCGTCGTGCTTTACGCGCGTGAAGCCCTGGCCCACTGGACCAGGGCCGGCACGGCCGGCACGATCGTCGTCGTCGGTTCGGTCCACCAGACGATACCCAAGCCCGGCTATCTGGGCTATTCCGCCAGCAAGGGGGCGGTGACGAATATCGTGCGGACGCTGGCGCTGGAATATGCCGCCCGGGGCATTCGCATCAACGCGGTGGCCCCCGGCGCCATCGTGACGCCCATGAACGCGGCATGGACCGACGACCCGGCGCAGCGCGCGGCCGTATCGCGCCATATCCCGATGCACCGCCCGGGCGAACCGGACGAGATCGCGGACGCCATCCTTTTCCTGGCCTCGGCGCAGGCGGCCTACATCACCGGCCAGACCCTGTTCGTCGATGGAGGCCTGACCCTGTACGGCGATTTTCAGGAAAACTGGTCGTCCTGATCGCCCGGAAAGGCCCGATTCTCCCTACCGTTCGACCCAGCGATCCTCGTCCTTGCGATAGCGATGCTTGACCGCCGCCCAGGCCACCTTGTGGGCAATCTCCTCGCGCAATGCCCCCCGGTCGGCATAATCGGACCAGGCGCGATTGAACGCGGCGCGATAGATTT
Organism: Nguyenibacter vanlangensis; assembly: GCF_038719015.1. NCBI lineage: Bacteria > Pseudomonadati > Pseudomonadota > Alphaproteobacteria > Acetobacterales > Acetobacteraceae > Nguyenibacter > Nguyenibacter vanlangensis. Next base: position 1,201,583 of record NZ_CP152276.1, on the reverse strand, counting down.
CCTGCGCATGGCGCGGCAGATGCGCGCGGACCGAATCCGGCAACGCCTCGACGGACGCATACGGCATGGCTGCTCCCCTTCCCGGCGGCATGATAGCCCCCGCCATATGGGTGCCAGGCCTTATGGGTATCAGGCCGGCCGGGCCGTTCCCGCCGCGCGCGTTTTACCGGCGGCCCGAACGGCGTCACACGACGCGGCGCGTCCGCCGCCTCACGGGACCTTGCGGAATCTCAGCACGAAATTGTCCGCCTCGCCGATCGCCTGGTACCGCGCGCGGTCCTGCTCGCCCAGGGCCAGCGTCGGCGGCAGCGTCCAGACGCCCTTCGCCCAATGGGTCGTGTCCTTCGGGTTGGCATCGATCTCGGAATGCGAGACAAGCGCGAAGCCCGCCTTCTCGATCAGCGCGATCGCATAATCCTGCCGCACGTATCCGCTCAGCGCGCGCGGGTCCTGCGGCGCGTCGGGCCGGGCGCGATGGTCCTCGACACAGAAAATTCCACCCGGTTTCAATGCCTTGTGTACCGCCGCGATCATCTCTTCCGCGTCGCCCTGCTTCATCCAGTTATGCAGGTTGCGGAATGTCAGCACCATGTCCACGCTGCCGGCCGGGGCGATATCGTCATGCCCCTGCGACAGCACGGTCCGCCGGATCCGGCCGAAACGGGCCGGATCGGCGTCGAACCGCTCCTGCTCGGCCTGTGGAAAGCGCGAGAACGCGCTTTCCACGTGCGTGCCGTCGCCGGCGCCCATCGCAACGTAATAAACGCCCCGGTCATGCAGATAGGGCGCCAGGATCTCGGTCCAGTATCCACCGCCGGGCCAGATTTCCACGACCGTGGAACGCGGCGTGATGCCGAAGAATTCCAGTTCCTCCACCGGATGGCGCACGGCATCGCGCGCCACGAATTTCGGCGTGCGGGCCGGATCGGCGACCGCGCGGCGCAATGCGGCATCGTCGGCCCGCGCGGCAGGCGGAACCAGGAACAGCCCGGTCAGAAGGGCGCACGCAAGCAATGGACGCATGGGGGGTCTGAACGCTCCGACGGGCCGGTGGGGGGGCGGACATGGCGGCGGACACCACCACGCCGGTGGCGGACTATCCGCCACGCAGCCCAATTCCGTCAATGGCGGCCCAGGGTCGATGGCCGCGGCGCCCTCCCGCTGAACGGCAGGCGCCCGAAGGCCAAGGGCCCCGCGCCAACGCAAACGTGACCTGCCCGCGATTCCTGGTCTATGCTGCCGCGCTGATCGCGACCGACAGGGGGAAACATGCGCAATGCTGCACCGGTCTGGGACCTCGTCGAGGCCCGCAAGGCACCGCTGATCGCGCTCAGCGACGCGGTCTGGGCGGTGCCGGAACTGAATTTCACCGAATTCCGCTCGGTCGCGCTGCACGCCGATGCCTTGCGGGCCGAGGGGTTCCGCGTCACGCCCGCCGTCGGCGGCCTGCCGACCGCCGTGATGGGTGAGGCCGGCGAGGGCGGCCCGGTCATCGCCTTCCTCGGCGAATATGACGCCCTGCCGGGCCTCAGCCAGGAAGCCGGCCTGACCCGGCACCAGCCCGTCCCCGGCGACGGCAACGGCCATGCCTGCGGGCATAACCTGCTCGGCTCGGCCTCCCTGCTGGCGGCGACCGCCGTCAAGGACTGGCTGGCCGCCACCGGCACGCCCGGGCGCGTGCGCTATTACGGCTGCCCGGCCGAGGAAGGCGGCGCCGGCAAGGGCTTCATGGTCCGCGCGGGCGTGTTCGACGACGTCGATGCCGCGATCTCCTGGCACCCCTACGCCTTCGCCACGGTCTTCCCGCCCGCCGCGCTGGCGAATATCCGCCTCGATTTCACCTTCACCGGCCGCGCCGCCCACGCCGCCGCCGCGCCGCATCTCGGCCGCTCGGCGCTGGACGCGGCCGAACTGATGAATATCGGGGTCAATTACCTGCGCGAACATATGCTGCCCAGCTCGCGCATCCACTACGCCTATCAGGATGCCGGCGGGGCCGCGCCCAACGTCGTGCAGTCCCGGACCGTGATCCGCTACACCGTCCGCGCGGCCGAACTGGACGACATGCTGGCCCTGGCCCAGCGCGTGCGCCGCGTCGCCGAGGGCGCGGCGCTGATGACCGAAACCACCGTGACCTGCCAGGTCGTCAGCGGCATGGCCAACCTGCTGGGCAATCCTCCGCTCGAAGCCGCCATGCAGGCCAATCTCGAACGCCTCGGCCCGCCGCCCTTCGACGAAGCCGACCGCGCCTTCGCGCGCGACATGCAGGCCACCTTCAACCCCGAGGACATCGCCGCCGCCCTGCGCCAGGTCGGCCTGCCGGCGGACACCGACCGCCCGCTCTGCGACGCCATCCTGCCCTATCCGTCGCCGGCCGGCCCGATCCTGCTGGGCTCGACCGATGTCGGCGACGTCAGTTGGGTGGTGCCCACCGTCCAGGCGCTGGGCGCCACCTGCGCCATCGGCACCACCCTGCATTCCTGGCAGATGACCGCCCAGGGCAAATCCTCCGTCGCGCACAAGGGCATGGTCCACGTCGCCAAGGTCATGGCCGCCACCGCCACCGACATCCTCTCCGACCCCGCCCTGCTGGACCGCGCCAAACGCGACCACGCGGACCGGCTGCGCCGCCAGCCTTATGTCAGTCCCATGCCCCCAGACACCCACCCCCCCATCCAAGCCTGCCCGTAAACGCGCGCTGGCGGCGATCCGACGCGGGTTTGCTGCGCTTCGCTGCTCACGGCCCACAAGGCCGCTGCGCTGCGATGCTCGCAAACCCACGCCGGCCGTGCCGCTGCGCGGCACTCTCGCTCACCAGCCCACGTTTCCGGGCAGGCTTTGGGCGGACCCTATTCAGGCGGACCGGTCCCTATTCACACCAGGATTCGGCCGCCCCTGTCCCCCATTGGCCGCGCTCGGCGTTCGTCAGGGACAGTTCGGCCGCGATCCCGTCCCGGGCCGACACCACCGCCGCGTCCAGCACGGCCATCACCGCCAGGGCCTCCACCGGGCGCACCGGATTGGCGCCCGCGCCGCCCAGCGCCCCCGCGATCTCGGCATAGATCCGTCGCTGGTCGCCGGCATGGGCCGGCAGGTGTCGCGCCGTGCCGTCGCCGGCATACACGACCAGCGGATCGGCATCCTCGCCCCACCCGGCATCGCCCGGCCGCATCCCGGCCAGCAACTGCGCTTCCTGCCGGTCGGCCGCCTGCTTCACCAGGCTTCCCCCCGTGCCATGCACGACGAACCGGGCCGAACCGCCGGCGACCAGCATCCCGGCATGCAGGATCACCCTCCGCTCGCCGTACAGCAGCACGACATGCGCCCAGTCATCCGTCAGCGCTCCGTCGCGCTGGCGCGCCAGCGAGGCGACGACCCGGTCGGGCAGGCCGAACAGCAGCAGCGCCTGGTCGATCAGATGCGGACCGAGATCGAACCAGATGCCGCCGCCCGGCACGTCGCGCTCGCGCCAGCGATCGCGGACCTGCGGGCGAAACCGGTCGATCCTGGATTCGAAATGCGTCACCCGGCCGATCACGCCGTCCGCGATCGCCGCGCGCACGCTCAGAAAATCGCTGTCCCAGCGCCTGTTGTGGAACACGCACAACAGGCGCTCCGTGCGGCCGGCCAGGTCGACCAGCGCCCGCGCTTCGCCGAGATCGAGCGCGAACGGCTTGTCGACGACCACATGCTTGCCGGCCCGCAGCGCGGCACGCGCCAGCGGGGCATGGGTTTCGTTCGGCGTGGCGATCACGACAAGGTCGATCGCCTCATCGGCCAGCAGCGCCTCGGCCGTCGGACGGACGCCAACCCCCGGCAGATCGGCACGCACGGCATCGGGATGGCGCGAAACGACCGCATCCAGCGACAGCCCCTCCACGGCACCGATCAACGGCGCATGAAAAGTCCTGCCGGCAAAACCATAGCCGATCAGGCCGACACGGACAGGTTTGGCAAGCTGCTGCATCACGATGATCCCAGGGTTGCGTCAGGCGCGGCGCCGCGCCGCCAGGATGTCATGCATGACCTCTTTTGAAAGCCTGACCTGCAAGGACTACGGAACGCCGGACTTCAGATACATAAGCCCGAACACCACGCCCAACCCGCCCATAAAGACAAAATGATTATAAGGCTCGGGAAAAACCAGCGAAAGAAGGATGACGGCGGAAATCGACGTTACGGTAAAGAGCCACCCTTTCAGGTTCAACGGCCTCGATATACCGTTGCCGACCCTGATTCTAAACCAGGGTTCACCACCAAACATCCAGAACCAAAGGGTGCCACGTAACATTCACGACCTCGGGACGCGTTCCGTTCTCCCGTCATTCACGCCACGAAGACCCATGAATTCAAGTGAAATTTAAATCGGACGGGTCACGGTCTCGCGCATACAGCGCGCTGGCCGGAGATCGGAGCGTCATAGCCGGTTCAGCCGTCGAAAAACCGGCATTGCATCTGCGCAGGCTTCGCGCGCCCGCCACGATACGTCACCGTCTCATCCGCTCGTCACCCAGGTTCAGCCAGAGATCGTTTTGGAAACACAAACAGCGCCATCATATTGAGCACAAAATGCAGAGCAATGACCAGATAGAGGCTGAATCCGGCACCAAGGATAAGACTAAATATGACGGCCAGGCAGAAGGTCGATAATACACCGCGTGCCCCCTGATACCAGTGCATGCAGCCAAAGACGATGGCCGAGGCAATAATGGCGAACATCGCATTATGAGTGATATTGAATAACAAAGACGGGAAAGCCCCTCGGAACATAATCTCTTCAGAGATGGCGGCATTGATAATAAGCGCTATCACATAGACGGATTCAGTAGCGTCGCGTGGCCGAAGTGTAGAGACAGCTTCCGTCGCATAGAATTTCTTTCCTTTCCGCGTCCTGGAGACAAATAATAATATAACAAGTCCCATGCAGAAGCCGAAACCAAGGGGTAGCAACTGCGCTTGGTCGATATTGACACTTTGCTTCAGGATGGCAAAAGCAACATCGTAAGGACGGTAAATCGAGTAGATCCCACCATGGAAATTACGATCCTGCGTCAGTCCCATGAAATAAATGATCAGAATGCCAAGAACGCCAAAACACAGGATCGAAGTTGCAAGCCAAACCCTATAAATTTTCACCTTCTTATGGGGTGACGAATCTTTGAGTTTCCGAAATGATCGGCTGCCCTGATCTGCCACGAAGGCAAAAACCACCATCAGCAGCGCCGCAATTGCGTCTAAATACAAATTTTTATCCTCCTGCTTTAATCCCCTCTTGGCGCGGCGAACATAAGTAAGTCTTCATGGATAGGCTGCATTATGCAAGAAAAACAGGAATTTTCACCCCGCATAGGCCGGGCCGGCGCAGCCCATGCGGCATGAAACGCAAGGTCTCCGGCTTCCCGATCAGGCAGCACGCACAATTCCCACTCCTCCGGGTGAACCTTGGCCCGACTCACACCCGAACTGCCTGAGCCGGGACAGCGGAAGCCGCAAGCCACCCGATTGGGATCAGGCCACCGCCTTCGCGACGATATCGGGAAACTGCCTGATCACCCGCACATAGGCGATGGCGAAGTCGGGAGGGGTGGCGCGGGCTTGCTCCCAATCGCGCAGGGTTCCCACCGGCACATGGAAGCGCTCGGCAAATTCGGCCTGCGTCAGACCCAGGCCGGTTCGCGTCATGCGGATCAGACGGGCGCGCTGGCCACGCTCCATGCCCTCTTGGGTAACGGCCCCGTCTTCCGGATCGCCCGGATCAGAGGGGAGAACGATAGGATTTTTCTTCACCGTTATTGCTCCTTCTTACGGAAATGAAGCGGGGAATATCGTCCCGCCAAACAAAGACCGCGGTAAACAGCTTCTCGCCAACCATTCCGATGATCTTGTAACGGTCCTCGCCATCTTCATGGCGAATCGTTGGCAGGATCAGGTGCTTCTCATCCTCGAAAATCTGCGCACCGAACGCGAGGGAGAGGCCGTGCCGCTCCTTGTTGATGGCATCTTTTTCGGGGCCAAAGCTGTATTCCATGGATTAGAATATACGGAAATCCCGCATTCAAGTCAAGGGGAATTGCGGGATTTCAGTAGTTTTTTCGGTCCGGAAAGGGCAGGCTGGGCGCTGGACCGTGTGCGGGGATCGCATCACGTGTTCCGTCATCCCGATCGTCCGGGCATCGTGGTCGTGCCGCATCCGAAGAAAGGCCTGGGCGGCGGCCTCGTGGCCGCGATCCGCAAGCAGGCGCGCCTGCAGGAGAGACGATGATGCGCTACCCGGTGATGATCGAAGAGGGGGCAGGGACCACGGCGTTCGGTGTCGTGTTTCCCGATCTGCCCGGCTGCGTCTCGGCGGGCGACACACTGGATGAAGCCCTGGCGAACGCGGCGGATGCGGCGGCGGGCTGGATCGACGCCACGCTGGACGCAGGCGACGCGGTCCCGTCTCCGCGCACGCTGGATACGGTCCGCAGGCTTCCCGAATATGCCGGATGGGCGGTGGGGTTCGTGACCATTGACCCGGCCATGCTGGATGACCGCGTGGAACGGGCCAACATCCCCCTGCCGCGCGGGGTTCTAAAGCGGCTGGACGCACCGGCGTTCGCCCTGGCCAGCCCGCTGCGCCCATCCGGCTCCCGGCCGCGCGGGGGCCATGCGACGCGCCTACCGATTGACGTCGACAGCCACGCGTCCCGGCACCGTCGAATCCGGCCGCTCCGGAGAGGTTGCCCGCGGGCGGCGACGCTCCAGCTCCGCGCGAATCTCGCGGATGCTCTGCGGATCAATCGCCGAGCCGAATGCGTCGTTCTGACGCACGAGCGATTCAAGCCGCGCCAGGATGCCGCGCCTGGTCCAGGGAAGACGAAGCAGCTCCTCGACAAGATCGGGTTCGCTCCACGGAATGTCCTCGGCCGCAAGCTCCCACTTGTCCACGTCGCTCCCGGTGAAGCGGAGGCATTGCGGGAAGAACGCAATCCTCTCAGAATGGTCCGGGCGATTGTCGGGTGCAAGCACATCCAGGCCGGCGGCAGCGCACAGCCGCGTCGCGAGGTCGGCGCCATGCGCCCGGATATGACCCAGTTGCGTCGACCGCGGGTTCATCTCGATCAGCAAACAGCGCCCCGTGCCGTCTTCCATGATGAAATCGAGCCCGAAGAACCCGGACAGGCCCAGATGCTCCGCAGCTATGGAAGCGGCGGCCTCGATTTGCGGATTGCCGATCAACCGCAGGAACGTGGACGCTCCCACGCGGCCTTGCGTTGAAAGAACCTCGGCCGTAACGACCCCGCACAGCCGCCCTTGCCAGGCCGCAGCCATGCATGTCACCTGGATTCCGCGAATATGCGTTTGCGCCATGACGTTGCGCGTCTTCCGCCGAAGAAATCGCGCAAGCGTGAAGGGATCGCGGTCGACAAGCAGGAGGCGGAGTGCCTTGTGAAAGGCGAGCGGGGCGGACAATTCCCGATAAGCTTCTTCGGCCTCGGCGACGGTATCAGCGATAAGAACCCCCGAGCCGCCCCAGCTCTCTTCGGCCTTGATGACCCAGGGAGGTGCCTGCGTCGCGCACCAATTCCGCACATCGCGCACCGAGAGCAGCTCCGCTCCCGAAGGCGTGAAGACGCCCCTGCTTCGCATGGCTTCCAGGAAAGGATAACGGGTCCCGCTTATGCCATAGCCAAGGGGCGAGCCAAGTGACCGTTCGATCACATCACGTATCTTTTGACCGGTAGCAACATCAAATGACCGCGATTTTGCATGGAGCGAATGGATATGGCCTATGGCGCGGTCATCCATTGGTACAAGCAGAAACGGCTCGAAAGATCCTATGGACGCCACCAGTGATCCAAGCGGGTCCCATGCGGAATAAGTCAGGCTCCCTCTTACGAATTTGAGCCTGCGAAGCGGATTGCCGGCCGGACTGAGACTATATACGGCCGCCCCGGCGCGTCCGAATGCCATGGCGAGATAGGCCGTCGACGGCCACCAGGTTGTGGTAACTATAAGGACCCTGAATTCAGCCATTTCCGCTGGTGCAAGCCTCCGAAGAATGGTCCGAAGCGTTCGTTATGAAAGGCGCTTTGCGTAAGCAGGGGATCGTGACAACATTTGTAACGTAAGCAGGGGGTCGTGGAAAACATTTGTAACATGACGGCCGCCGGGTTTAGAAGGGCGCAGGGCGGATGCCACGGTTGCGGATCTGTGCCGCAAGCACGGGATCAGCGACGCGGCCTCCTGCACGTGGCGATCGAAACACAGCGGGATGGAGGTATCGGAAGCGCGGCGGCTCAAGACTCTGGAAAGAGAAAATACGAGAGAATACGAAGCTGAAGCGACTCCTGGCGGAGAGCGTCATGGACATTTCGTCTCGCACTGGTCGCCGACATCTCGTTGTCAAGCGAACGGCTCCGCCGTGAACGCGACCGGATTGGGGATGATCGACATAATGGTTAAGTGGACAGACTTCGTTATAGTGGGGGCCGGCCCGTATGGATTGTCGCTTGCAGCCCACCTATCGGTTCGCGGCGTAGACTTCCAGATCTTTGGCTCACCGATGGCGGTCTGGCGAAGCCATATGCCGAGCGGCATGCATCTCAAGTCCGAGGGTTTTGCCTCCGATATATTCGATCCGCTCAGGCTGAATCGTCTTCGGGACTTCTGCAGGCGCCACGGTCATGCCTATGCGGATGTGGGTGTGCCCATCCCGGTTGAAGTATTCCATGCGTACGGGCGGGAGTTTCAGCAGCGGCTGCTGCCGGATCTGGACACGCGGCACGTCGCCAGGATCACGGCAAGCCAGGGGGGCTTCCTCCTTCGCCTGGATGACGGCGAAATCATCCGGGCGCGGCGCGTTGTCATCGCCGTCGGAATAACGCATTACGCCTATCTCCCGCCGGAGCTTCGGGGACTGCCGCCGCAATTCGTTTCCCACACGTCTGAATCGCGAGGGATGAAGGATCCCGCCGGACGCAAGATCCTGGTCCTCGGTGGCGGCTCGTCGGCCGTGGACTCGGCGGGGCTGCTGCATCAAGCAGGCGCCGACGTGGAGATCGTGACCCGGCGCCCCAAGATCTGGTTCAACCACCCGCCGGATCACAAGCGTGGGCTAGAGTTGGCCTATGCGAGGCTTCTCAAGCCGCGCTCGGGACTTGGCCTTGGGTGGCGGTCCCGCATGGCGTCGGATCTCCCGACGGTCTTTCACCGGATGCCGGAGCCTTTCCGCCTGCGCGTCACGCGCGGGCATCTGGGACCTGCCGCCGGATGGGTCAGCCGCACGCTGGTGGAAGGCAAGGTGCCTATCCGGATCAACCTCGCCCTGAAGCATGCGCTGGTGCGGGGGGAGAAGGTCGCCGTCACCTTCGTCAAGTCTGATGGCGGCGAAGAGGAGATGGTTGCGGACCATGTTGTCGCGGGAACCGGCTACAGGGTCGATATCAATCGCCTGGACTTCCTGGACGAGACAATCCGCGCCCGGATCTCCGAGATACAGAATACGCCCCGGCTGACACGATTCTTCGAATCGTCGGTGCCCGGCCTCTATTTTGTGGGACCGTCGGCGGCCAACAGTTTTGGCCCGCTGCTCCGGTTCGCATGGGGGGCCAAATTCACGTCGAAGCATTTGACGCCGCATTTCGCACGATAGAGCGACGAGCGTTTCGGCACCCGAAACGTGAAGAGCCCGTCGATGGACTGGAAAGCAGTGGGTGCTAGCAGGCTGTCGGGTTGGGGGGTACCTGCTTTCGGTGATCTGGGGTAAGCATTGAGGATGAGCAGGTTCATCCCGTTTGACCGATCGCAGCCGTATCTTCTGCCGCCGGATCTGAAATCGTGGCTGCCGGCGGACGATGTGGCGCATTTTATTGTGGCGGCGGTGGAGCGGGTGCCGCTGGGGGCGTTCTCAGTACCTCGGCGGACGGGCGGCAAGGCGCAGTATCATCCGCGCCTGATGCTGGGGCTGCTGATTTACGCCTATGCGAACGGCGTATTCTCATCGCGTCGGATCGAACGGGCGACGCATCGCGACATCGGCATGCGCTTTGTCGCGGCGAACCTGCATCCTGACCACGACACGATCGCGACGTTCCGGCGCGGCAACCGCGCGGCGATCGAGGCGGCGTTCCTGCACGTGCTGGAGTTGGCACGCGAGATGGGGCTGGTGCGGCTTGGCACGGTGTCGATCGACGGCACGAAGATCGATGCCAACGCCTCGAAATACCGTTCCATTCGCTATGATCGCGCGAAAGAACTGCGCGAGATGCTGGCCACCGATATTGCCGGCCTGATGGAGCGGGCCGAGGCGGCGGATGCGACCGACACGGACAACCAGGCCCTGCCGGACGAACTGGCCCGCCGGGAGACCCTGAAGGCCAAGCTGGATGAAGCCTGTGCGCGGCTGGAAGCGGAAGCCCGCGAGCGGGCCGAGGCCGCCCGGCCCGAATACGAACGCAAGAAGGCGGCCTTTGATGCGAAGCAGGGACGATGCGGCCGCCCGCCGAAAGAGCCGGACGACGAACCGCCCCCTGACCGGCAGATCAATCTGACCGATCCGGACAGCAAGCTGATGCGCCGTTCCGACGCGCATGAATACCGGCAAGCCTATAACGCCCAGGCCGTGGTCTGTGCCGAGGGCAGCCAGTTGATCCTGGAACATAGGGTTGTCGCGACTACGGCAGACGCGCCCAGCTTCGCCGATACGATCCTGGGTATGGAAGAGCGGATCGGCCTGCCACGAACCGTCCTCGCCGATACGGGCTTTGCCAGCCGCAAAGCCGTCGAGGCGTTGCAGGCCAGGGGTGTGGACCCTCTGGTCGCCATCGGGCGTCCCGTCGATCGGCGCCCCTATGACTTCCGGCCAGAGCCACCCCCCAAAGAACCGCGCCGGATCACCGAGCCATGGCGCCTGAAAATGAAGGCCAGACTGCAACAGGACCCGGAAAAAGCCCTCTACGCCTTACGCAAGCAGACCGTCGAACCGGTCTTCGGCATCATCAAGAGCGCTATGGGCTTCACCCGCTTCCACCTCCGCGGTCTCGCCAACGCCGCAACCGAATGGACCCTCGTCGCCCTCGCATATAATTGCCGAAGAATCGCGCGGTTGACGGCTGCGTAAACGCCGTCAACTCCTCCAGCCTCACTGCCGCAGCACCCAACCCGACAGCCTGCTAGAGCATCATCCGATCAGATGGAATCATCTGATCGGATAAAGATGCTCGCCAAAACAATGATCTAGAGCCGTATCCGTGAACCAGTGTGAACGGATACGACTCTAGCCCCTGTACCGGCCTCGGTTATTGAGACACTGCGTTGGAGCCTAAGCGGCGAAAGCCGCGCTGGAATTGATAACTCATTGCTTGGCGGCCGATCGCCCATCAATCATACTATCTCCATGTTGCCCGAGAGCCTTCATACAGCAAGGCATGCGCTGCGCCCGATCTCCAGGGGAGATGCGGAAGAAATATTTCACGGCTATGCGCAGGACCCCGAAGTCTCTCGGTATACGATGTGGACTCCGCATAAGGATTTAACCGAAACCGAAAAATTTGTTGATGGCTGCCTCGCCACATCTCCTGATCTGGCACGCACCTATGCGATTTGCGATCAGGCCGGAGGCTTTCGCGGCCTTTTCGGCCTGCGTCACGTAAAGCCTTATCATATTGAATTCGGTTATGTTTTGGCACGTCGATGGTGGCGGCAGGGCATTATGACGGAAGTCCTGACAGAAGCGGTAAACGCACTCCTGGCACAGGACACCTGCTTCAGGATCAGCGGCGTTTGCGACGTGGATAATATCGGGTCGGCACGCGTCATGGAGAAAGCAGGGCTGCTCCGCGAAGGCGTGCTGCGGCGATGGATTATTCATCCCAATATCAGCAGCCAGCCCCGAGACTGCCTCTTGTACGCAAAAGTTAAATAAACCAACCACATAAACTATCAATTCTGCCTCGTCCGAACCCTACGCGCCCACCGTCGAGCGTGGGCATGCGCCGATCACAGGCAACCCGGGGTCCGTCAGGCCGGCCATGATCCGGCGCCTTGTCGGTTTGGCAGATGCCGCTTCGGTCATATAACGAATCCGCTGCAGGACCCGTCCGGATGTCTCGACGGAGGTAAGAGACCTATTTTTTTGCCCGATTCTTTTTTTCGACCGAATAGTAACCAAGAAATATGCTGACGGCCTGTTCGACGACATCACGCCGTTCCTTGTCCGAGTGGCTCTCGTCTTTGCCCACGACACGTACCCACAAAAGAGGCTCATCGATCAGGCCGATAAATTGACGCGTTGCCAGTTCCGGATTTTCTACAATCAAAAGACCGCGGCGGCTGAGTTCGGAGAGATAGTCGCGGGTCGCCTCCATCGACGGCGTTTTTCCGAATTCAAAGAAGCTCTGCGTCAGATCGGGAAAGCGCATACCTTCGCCAATGACCATTCGAAGAAAACGAATTGCCAGGGGTGAACGCCAGAATTCGGCTGTCGCATAGCCGATCCGACGCAAGCCCACGGCGGGATCACTCAGCGCCGCCTCGTCGCTGGCAATATTCATGGTTTCGAACGCGGACCACATACGTTGCACGACAGCTCGGAATAGCGCCTCTTTTCCGTCTGGAAACTGGTTGTAGACGGTTCTTCTGGCGAGGCCCGCCTCTTTGGCCACCAGGTCCATTCTGGCGCCGCCATATCCATGATTCAGGAAGACGCGGGTTGCTGCGGAAAGGATGATGTCCGCGTTCGACATCGTAACCTGAGGTGTCGAAATTCGCTCGAACACCGACATCTCTTTGGCTGCGCTCACGTCCATTCCCTTCCTTCCGCCGTCCACATAGTCGTGCCCCGTCTCCGGCGGCTCCGCCTCGCGAATGCCTTGACTCCCTACACGCAGGAGGCAAATATGCACCCACAAGTGCAGAACCATACAGTTGAGTTTACTCCGTAAGACACCGCAAGCCTAGAGCATCATCCGACCGGATGGACTCACCCGGTCGGGTAAAGATGTTCGTTGAAACAACGAGCTAGAGCCATATCCGTGAACCAGTGCGAATGGATATGGTCCTAGCCGGCAGCCAAGTGGAGCGACAGATGATGCATACGGAGTTTTCCGATCCACGCACCGCGACCTCGGATGCGCTGTCACTCAATGCTGCCCGGGCGGCCTTCTTTCTGGGCGGCTTTGGTCTATCGTCGTGGGCCCCATTGGTGCCATTCGCCCAGTCTCGCCTTCACCTTGCTTCCGGCGAACTGGGTTTGTTTCTGCTTTGCATCGGCATTGGCTCGCTGATTTCCATGCCTCTCGCAGGACCTCTGACGAGCCGCGTGGGGTGCCGCCTGGTCCTCTGTGTGGCCGACCTGATCTTCTGCCTCACGCTGCCTCTGCTGTCGGTCTGCACCGGACGCATCGCGCTCGCGATCACCCTTCTGTTGTTCGGCGGCGCCATTGGAGCAAACGGGGTCGCGATGAATGTTCAGGCCTCTCTGGTCGAACGGGCCTGCGCACGTCCTGTGATGTCCGGCATTCTTGCTCTTTTCAGTGTCGGTGGTATCGCCGGGTCAGGTGGCATGACATGGTTGCTGTCCCACCACGTCGCCCCGCTTCAGGCATGCCTGGCCGCCGATGCGGTCATCGCGTTGATCTTGCTCGTTTTCGTTCGTCGTTTTCTCTCGCATGGGGGCGAAGACGGGCCGGCCTTCGCGCTGCCGCATGGTTCAATCATCCGGCTCGGATGTGTCGCCTGCATGATCTATCTCGTGGAGGGCATGATGCTGGACTGGAGTGGCATCATTCTGACCTCGCTCGCGCATGTGCCCATCGCTCGCGCGGGCGCCGGCTACACGACATTCGCGTGCTTCATGGTCGCCGGGCGCCTGTTTGGAGACGCGCTCGTCAAAAGGTTCGGCCAGTCTGCCATATTGCGTGGCGGGTTACTGCTGACGGCCGGCGGCCTGTCGATCGTCGTGGCGGTCCGCTTTCCCCTCACGGCGTTTGCTGGGCTGGCACTCGTGGGTGCGGGGGCTTCGAACGTCGTTCCTATTCTGTTCAGGGCCGCAGGCAGTTCGCAGGCCATGCCGTCAAACCTCGCCATCGCGGCGGTCGCCACGCTTGGCTATGTGGGGGTTCTTACCGGACCTGCCTTGATCGGCTTTCTCGCATCCGCCGCGGGGCTGACAACCGCCGTCCTGATTGTCGCCCTCGCGACAGCCAGCACAACGACGCTGATCCCCAATGTCCGCGACGATATGCACCGCTTTTCCCCGTCTCTCGACAGGTCCACGCCATGAAACCGTCACTCGATCAGGAAATCGTCCTGGCGCGGCGTCCGGCCGGGCGCCTTACTCTTGACTGTTTTGATGTCCGTCACGTCAGTGCCGAGCCAATGGCCGCAGGGATGTTACGTATTCGAGTGCGGTATTTATCGATCGACCCCTACATGCGTGGGCTGATGGATGGCGATCTCGGGTTTGCCGCCCCACTGGCGCTGGGGCAGGCTCTGCCTGGAGAGGCGGTCGGGGATGTCATCGAAAGTGCCGATGCCCGATTTGAGGCGGGAGATCTTGTTCTGTGTCATGCGGGATGGCGAACTGTAGCGACTCTGCCGGCCAACGAATGCCGTCGCCTCGACCCGGATATAGTCGCTCCGACCACATCACTCGGTATCCTCGGGGCGCCGGGCTTCTCAGCCTGGCTTGGTATGATGGTTCTCGCGCCGCCGGCAGCAGGTGAGACCGTTGTCGTCGCGGCAGCGGCTGGTCCCGTCGGTTCGGCGGTTGTGCAATTCGCTCGCAACGCTGGTGCCCATGTGACGGCGATCGCAGGCGGCGCGGCGAAGTGTGATTGGCTCCGGACCGTCCTCAAAGCCGATCATGTCATCGACCGTCATGATTCGGATTTTTCCATCAGACTGCGAGATGCCTGTCCCAGGGGCATCGACGTCTATTTCGAAAATGTTGGTGGGATAGTATGGAACGCCGTGTTTCCTCTTCTCAATCGTCATGCACGTGTCCCCGTATGCGGTCTCGTTTCGGGGTATGACGGCGGAAGTAATCAAAATGGCAATTCCGTAAGCGATGACGCGATCCTTGCAGCGGCTCTGGCACGAAGCCTAACCATTCGCGGATTCGTAAATTTTGATTTTCGTGCAAAATATTTCCTGATTACGCACTAATTTCAGCCAATTTGAGCAGGCGATAGGGCATGGGCGGGGTTCTGACGGCGGCGTATCCGAGGCGAGGGATCATGGAGGCGAGGTCGAAGCGGCGATTGAAGCGATAAACGAACTCGGCGAGATAGCGCGGCGCATGCTTGTCACGGATAGCACGGTAAGTACCGGTCATGGCATTCTTGATGTTGGCGAGAGCGGTATTGACCCATTTGAAAGCAGGGTTGCGGCCTGCCTTTGGTCCCGAACCGGTCAGGATGGGATGATGGACGCACCCTGCTTCGGTGACGGCGGCGAAACAGCGTAGACCGTCACTGACCACGCTGCTGGCGGGGTCGAAGCTGTTTTTTGCCATCTTTGCGATCTCGGCCCTACTGAACCCGGCCACCCGGCGGAGTTTCAGGCGGATTGGCTTGCCTTGCGGTGTGGTTTCAACAGCGGCCACGATCGGCGTCTTGCCCGCTGATCCTCGCCCGCGCTTGCCGCCGCCGCGTTCTCCGCCGAGATAGGCGTCGTCCAGTTCGATCCGTCCCTTCAGTCGCTTGCCGGCCTCGCGCTCCATCATTACCTGCGCGAGTTTATGCTTGATCTTCCAGGCCGTGGTCTGCGTCACGCCGAGCCTGCGCCCCAGTTCGATGCTGGAGATGCCGCCTTTGCTCTGGGTCAGATGGTACAGGGCACGAAACCAGGTCCGTAACGGCACCTTGGTTGCCGCGAAGATCGTTCCGGCGATCAGCGACGTCTGCTTCCGACAGGCGCTGCATTGATACTGCCCACGGCTCTGAATGACGCTGTGCTCACGCCCGCCGCAGGCCGGGCATTCAAAACCAGATGGCCAACGCCAGCCAAAGATCACCGCTCGGCACTTCTCTTCGCTTCCGTAAAGTTCGTCAAATTGGGCTTCGCTTAGCCCTTTCTGAAACTGGACCTTGTTGCGAGCCATCGATCAAGCCTCTCGAAAACAACAAATGTTCTCGCTTTGTACCATAAATCCCTGGCTGAAAATAGTGCGTAATCAGGAAATATTTTGATGATTTTCTTCGGCTCGTCACTCCTGAGGTCGCCTCCGGTCGTCTGATATACCGCGAAGACATCGTTGATGGCCTCGACATGGCACCGTGTGCCCTCATCGATCTTCTGGCGGGCGCCAACTTCGGAAAGCAGATCATTCGATTGTAGACCATAGCCACAGCCACGATCGTGCATGAGCAAGACGCGCGTTTGAGCCGATATCTCTGGACTAAAACATGCAGCACGTTCGCGCCTATAGGTGCCCGTGACGCCAGGTCCTCCGTCACCCCGAACCCCACGCGCCCACCGTCGAGCGTGGGTATGCTCCGATCACAGGCAATCCGGGGTCCGTCAGGTTGGCCATGATCCGGCTCCTTTACGCGCATGCCGTGCGCACGACATCGTGCGCGGACCCAAGACCGCAACGCGCGGCCATGTTAACGCGGCCATGTTTCCGCGCCCATCCGCCAGGCCACGACAGCGGGGCAGGGGATGCGCCCGTCCCGGAAAAATGCCGGTCTTCCACGGTCTCCCATAACGAACGAAGGCCGCTGTTCTCCCGGCGCCGGCACCAGACGCCGGCAGCACATCTCGCCCCCACGCACCGCCGGCCGTCTCGCACGCTGCCCGACAGCATCCCCGCTACCACCGACACGGACGCGTGATCCGGCGAAAAAACAAAGGATTTTAATGAACCGCCCGCGACAGGCCACGTTCACCCCCCACGTCCGATCTCACGTCTGACCCGTCGAACGTCCGTCATTTCCTGGTCACGTCAACCCCAACGGTGCTGGCCATGTCGGAATTCTGCACGCAGCATCCGCTTCTGTCCTACACGATCGCCATCGTGATCCTGCTGTCCGCCATGCTGGCGCTCGGCGCCGCGACAGGCATGCGCCGGGTCGGGGCGGCGCGCGGGCGGTCGATGGACGTGCCGTTCGAATCCGGCATGCTGCCGGTGGGCTCGGCCCATCTGCGCGTGCCCATCCATTATTACCTGGTCGCGATGGTCTTCGTCATCTTCGACGTGGAATCGGTCTTCCTGTTCGCCTGGGCGCCGGTCTCGGTGGCGGCCGGCTGGCGCGGCTATTGCGCCGTGCTTGTCTTCATCCTCTTCCTGTTCGGCGCCCTGGCCTATCTGTGGCGCTGGGGCGGGCTGGACTGGGGCCCCAAACCCCGCCGCATCGCGCCGCGCCATGCGGGGCCGGCGGCAGGCACGGGGGCCGTCTGATGCGCTGGTCCCTCACCCGGCCGGGCGACGCCCCGCCGTCCAACCCCGCCCCGCCCGGCCCCGACATGCCCAACCCAACCATGACCGAAACCGTGCGGCGCAACCTGGTCATGGGCCGCCTGCAGGATTTCGTCTCCTGGGGGCAGGCCCACTCAGTCTGGCCGTTCAATTTCGGCCTGTCCTGCTGCTATGTCGAAATGGCCACCGCCTTCACCAGCAAATACGACATCGCCCGCTTCGGGTCCGAGGTCCTGCGCGCCACCCCGCGCGAGGCCGACCTGATCGTCATCTCGGGCACGGTGTTCGTGAAGATGGCGCCTATCGTCAAATATCTCTACGACCAGATGCTCGAACCCCGCTGGGTCATCTCCATGGGCTCCTGCGCCAATTCGGGCGGGATGTACGATATCTACAGCGTGGTACAGGGGGTCGACAGCTTCCTGCCGGTCGATGTCTACGTCCCCGGCTGCCCACCCCGCCCCGACGCCCTGCTCGAAGGATTGATGCTGCTGCAGCAATCGATCGGCACCCAGCGCCGGCCGCTCAGTTGGATGGTCGGCCCGCAGGGGGTGGAACGCGTCACCCCGCCCAGCCTGCGCGACGCCAAACGCGCCGAACGCCGCGCCGCGCAGACCCTGCGCAGCCCCGACACGATCTGACGGGGAAACGGTCCGATGGGCGTCGCCGACCTCGAACAGCGCACCGCACCGGCCGATTCCGTCACCATGCTCGCGCAACTCTCCGACCTGCCGCCGCACATGCCGCGCCTGGCCGAAACGACGCGCGACGGCATCCCCACGCTCTGGATCGCCCCCCAGGACCTGCGCGCGATCGCAGCATTGCTGCGCCATCCCACCGCGCTGCGCATGCTGTTCGACCTCACGGCGATCGACGAGCGCCAGCGCACCCATCGCGCCGGCCTGCCCGATGCCGATTTCACCCTGGTCTATCATTTCATGGCCTTCGCCGGCGCGGGCGACGCGCTGCGCCTCAAGGTGCCGCTGTCCCAGGGCGCGCTGTCCCAAGGCGCGCCGTCGGCCCCGTCGATCGCCGATCTGTGGCCCAACGCCAACTGGTACGAACGCGAGGTCTGGGACCTGTTCGGCATCGCCTTCGACGGCCATCCCTTCCTGCGCCGCATCCTCACCCCGCCCACCTGGACCGGCCACCCGCTGCGCAAGGACCATTATGCCCGCGCGACGGAAATGCCGCCCTACAGCCTGACCGAAGAGCACGAAATGGCCGAACAGCAGGCCCTGCGCTTCGATCCCGGCGCCTGGGGCATGGCCCGCCATGCCGACAACACCGATTTCATGTTCCTCAATCTCGGCCCCAACCATCCCAGCGTGCACGGCGTCTTCCGCATCGTGCTGCAACTCGCGGGTGAACGCATCGTCGACGCGGTGCCCGATATCGGCTTCCACCATCGCGGGGCCGAGAAGATGGCCGAACGCCAGACCTGGCACGGCTTCATCCCCTATACCGACCGGGTCGACTACCTGGGCGGGGTCATGAACAACTTCCCCTACGTCATGGCGGTCGAACGGCTGGCCGGCATCGATGTCCCCCCACGGGCGCAGATGATGCGCGTCATGCTGGCCGAACTGTTCCGCATCGCCAGCCACCTGGTGTTCTACGGCACCATGTCGCAGGATGTCGGCCAGCTCTCGCCGGTCTTCTACATGTTCAGCGACCGCGAGCGGGTGTTCGAGATCATCGAGGCCATCTGCGGCTTCCGCATGCACCCCGCCTTCTTCCGCATCGGCGGGGTGGCGATGGACCTGCCGCGCGGCTGGGACGGGCTGATCCGCGACTTCCTCGCCTATCTGCCGCCCCGGCTGGACGAATACGAAAAACTGGTGATGCGCAATCCGATCTTCCGCGCCCGCACCGTCGGCGTCGGCGCCTACGACGTGGCCGAGGCCGTGTCCTGGGGCGTCACCGGCCCCGGCCTGCGCGCCTGCGGCCTGGAATGGGACCTGCGGCGCCAGGCCCCCTATGCCTGCTACGACCAGCTCGAATTCGACATCCCCACCGCGTCGAACGGCGATTGCTACGACCGCGTCCGCGTGCATATCGAGGAAATCCGCCAGAGCCTGCGCATCATCCGCCAATGCGTCGACCAGATGCCGGCGGGGCCGTACAAATCCGACCACCCGCTGACCACCCCGCCGGCCAGGGCGCGGACGATGCACGACATCGAAACCCTGATCCATCATTTCCTCAATGTCAGTTGGGGCCCGGTCATCCCGCCCGGCGAGGCCCAGGCCAGCGTCGAGGCCACCAAGGGGCTCAACGCCTATCACCTGCTCAGCGACGGCGGCACCATGTCCTACCGCACGCGCATCCGCACCCCCTCCTTCGCCCATCTGCAGATGATCCCGCTGATCAGCCGCGGCGCCATGATCGCCGATCTGATCGCGATCATCGGCAGCATCGATTTCGTGATGGCCGATGTCGACCGCTGACCCCGCCCTCCCGCCCGATCTACCGCCCGATCTGCCGCCCGATCTGCCGCCCGACCTGCGCGACGAAATCGCGGCGATGATGGCGGCGACCGACCACCCGCACGGCGTCACGGTCGGCGCGCTCGCCGCCGTGCAGGCGCGCTTCGGCTGGGTCAGCGACGCCCATCTGGTCGAACTGGCGCGCCTCATCGGCGTATCGGCGGCCGAACTCGACGGGGTGGCGACCTATTTCAACCTGATCTTCCGCCGCCCGGTCGGCCGGCACGTCATCATGATGTGCGACAGCGTCTCCTGCTGGCTGATGGGCGCCGACGCGCTGCGCGCCCGGCTGTGCGACCGGCTGGGCATCCAGCCGGGCCAGATGACGCCGGACGGCGCGGCCACCCTGCTGCCCATCGTCTGCCTCGGCCATTGCGACCACGCCCCGGCCCTGCTGGTCGACCGCACCCTGCACGGCGACCTCGACGAATCCCGGATCGACGCGATCGCGGACGGCGTGCGGGCCAAGGAACAGGCCAGGGAACAGGGCACGGAACGCGGCACGGAACAGGGCAGGGAACCATGACCACCGCCGAACGCGACATGGCCCAGCGCCCCCTGACGGCGATGATCGGCCCCGGCGGCCCGCCGGACTGCGCCGCCTACGGCCTGGCCGGCGGCTGGCGCGGCGCCCGGCGCGCCCTGCGCGACCTCACGCCCGACGCGGTGATCACCGAAGTCACCGATTCCCGCCTGCGCGGGCGCGGCGGCGCCGGCTTCGGCACCGGCCAGAAATGGAGCTTCGTGCCCAGGCAGCCGGCCCGCGCGCGCCGCAAATACCTGGTGGCCAACGCCGACGAAATGGAACCCGGCACCTTCAAGGACCGGCTGCTGCTCGAAGGCAACCCCATGCAGCTCGTCGAGGGCATGCTGATCGCCGGCTACGCCATCCAGGCGTCCGAGGGCGTGATCTTCCTGCGCGGCGAATATCACCTGGCGTTCGACCGGCTCGAACGCGCGATCGCCCAGGCCCGGCAGACCGGCTGGCTGGGGCGCGACATCCTCGGCTCGGGCTTCGATTTCGACATCCACGTCCATGCCAGCGCCGGCCGCTATATCTGCGGCGAGGAAACGGCTTTGCTCACCGCGCTCGAAGGCTACCGCGCCCAGCCGCGCAGCAAGCCGCCCTTCCCGCAGGTGGGCGGGCTGTGGGGCGCGCCCAGCATGGTCAATAATGTCGAAACCCTGTGCAACGTGCCGCATATCCTGGCCAACGGCGCCGCCTGGTTCCGCGACCTGGCCCCGGGCAGCCCCGATGGCGGCACCAAATTGTTCGGCGTCAGCGGCCGGGTGCGCCGCCCGGGGGCATGGGAACTGCCGATGGGCGTGCCCCTGCGCCAGGTGGTCGAGGACTGCGCCGGCGGCATGCGCGACGGCTACCGGCTGCGCGCCTTCCTGCCCGGCGGCGCCTCCACCGCCTTCCTCGACGCGGCATCGCTCGACATCGCCCTCGATTACGCCACGGTGGAAAAGGCCGGCAGCCGGCTCGGCACCGGACTGGCCATCCTGCTGGACGACCGCGCCTGCCCGGTGGGCATGCTGCGCAATCTCGAACATTTCTTCGCCCAGGAATCCTGCGGCTGGTGCACGCCCTGCCGCGACGGCCTGCCCTGGGTCGAACGGCTGCTCGCCGCGATCGAGGAGGGCACGGGACAACCCCGCGACCTCGACCTTCTGGCCGACCATGTCCGGTTGATCGGCCCGCCGGGCCGCACCTTCTGCCCCCACGCCCCGGGCGCGATGGCGCCGCTGGCCAGCGGGCTCGACCTGTTCCGCGACGAATTCCTCGACCATCTGCGGCAGCATGGCTGCCCGCGCCGCATGGCGGCATAGGGGGGCAGGCCATGGCTACCATCCACATCGATGGGCGTCCCTATCCCGCCCGCACGGACGAAAACCTGCTGCAGGCATGCCTCGAAAACGGGTTCGACCTGCCCTATTTCTGCTGGCACCCCGACCTGGGCTCGGTGGGGGCGTGCCGGCAATGCGCGGTGCGCCAATATGCCGGCCCCGACGACCGGCGCGGCCGCATCGTCATGGCCTGCATGACGGCCGTGACCGACGGCGCCATCCTGTCGATCGCCGATGACGAGGCCCGGCAGTTCCGCGCCGGCATCATCGAATGGCTGATGACCAACCATCCCCATGACTGCCCGGTCTGCGCCGAGGGCGGCGAATGCCACCTCCAGGACATGACGGTCATGACCGGCCACGCCGTCCGGCGCTACCGCTTCGACAAGCGCACCCACCGCAACCAGGACCTGGGGCCCTTCGTCCGGCACGAGATGAATCGCTGCATCGCCTGCTATCGCTGCGTGCGCTTCTATCGCGACTATGCCGGCGGCACCGACCTCGCGGCCTTCGGCATGCATAACGACGTCTATTTCGGCCGCCAGGCCGACGGCGCGCTCGAAAGCGGCTTCGCCGGCAACCTGGTCGAAATCTGCCCGACCGGCGTCTTCACCGACAAACCCTTCACCCGGGTCTATGCCCGCAAATGGAACATGGACGGCGCGCCGTCGGTCTGCACCCATTGCGCGGTCGGCTGCAACATCATCGTCAATGCCCGCCAGGGCACGGTGCGGCGGGTGATGAATCGCTACCACGCGGCGGTCAACCGCTATTTCCTGTGCGATCGCGGGCGCTTCGGGCACGGCTTCGCCTCCGCGCCGACCCGCCTGGCCGTGCCGACCTGCCGGGTCGACGGGCAGCAGACGGTGGTGCCGGTGCGCCAGGCGCTCGACCGCTTCGCCGCGCTGGCGGCCGACGGCCCGATCATCGGCATCGGCTCCGAACGCGCCTCGCTCGAAGCCAATTTCGCCCTGCGCGCGCTGGCGGGCGCGGCCGGTTTCTCCACCGGCCTCAACGGGCCGCGCCACGACCTGGCCATGCTGCTGCCGGCGCTGCTCCAGGCCAGCCCCGCCCGCAACCCCACCCTGCACGAGATGGAACAGGCCGACGCCGTCCTGGTGCTGGGCGAAGACGTCTCGGCCACCGCGCCGCGCCTGGCGCTGGCGCTGCGCCAGACCGCGCGCCTGCCCGGCTATCAGGCGGCCGCCGCCGCCGGCGTGCCCCGCTGGATGGACGCGGCGGCGCGGATGATGGGCACCGGCCTGCGCGCCCCCTTCTTCGTCCTGGCCTCCGACGCGACCGGGCTCGACGACATCGCGCAGGAATGCTGGCGCGCCGCGCCCGACGACCTCGCCCGGATGGGCTTCGCCATCGCCCACCGCATCGACCCGGCATCCCCCGAGCCCGCCGACCTGACCGAGGCCGAATCCGCCTGCGCCGAGCGCATCGCCCGCGCCCTGGCCGCGGCGGCCCGGCCGCTGGTCGTCGCCGGCACCCAGTACGGCCTGGCCGCGCTGCCGCACGCCGCCGCCAACATCGCCGCCGCGCTGGCGGGCCAGGGAACGGGGCAGGGGACGGGGGAGGGACCGGGGCGCGACCCGGCGCTCAGCCTGGTGCAGCCCGCCTGCAACACGATGGGCCTGGCCCTGCTGGGCGGCACCAGCCTCGAAGCCGTGGCCGGCATGATCCGCTCAGGAGGCATCGGCACGCTGGTGGTGATGGAAAACGACCTGACGCGCCAGCTCGGCCCGGCCGCGCTCGACCATCTTCTGTCCGGGGTGCGGCATTTGGTGGTCATCGACCACACGGCCACCCCGCTGGCGGCACGGGCCGACATCGTCCTCCCGGCCGCCGCCTTTTCCGAATGCGGCGGCACCCTGGTCGGCAGCGAAGGCCGCGCCCAGCGTTTCCTGCCCGTCCTCACCCCCGACCGGCCGATCCAGGCGGCCTGGCGCTGGGCGCGCGACCTGGCGCGCGCGCTGGGGCGCGATCCGGGCTGGACCGACCTCGATTCCGTCATCGCCGCCATCGCCGCCGCCATCCCCAGGCTGGCCGCCATCGGCGCGGCGGCGCCCGACGCCGCCTACCGGCTGGACGGCCGGCGCGTGCGCGCCGAACCCGACCGCTTCGACGGCCGCACGGCGATGCGCGCCAATATCAGCGTGCGCGACCAGCCGCCGCACCCCAACCCCGACAGCCCCCTGGCCCCGTCGATGGAGGGCGCCTACGGTCCCGACCTGCCCGGCGCGCTCATCCCCTATTACCAGCAGCCGGGCTGGAACTCCGTCCAGTCCCTCAACCGCTTCCAGCAGGAAATCGGCGGCCCGATGCGCGGCGGCGACGGCGGCGTGCGCCTGCTCGACGCCCCACCCGCCAGCGCCCCACCCGCCAGCGCCCCACCCGGCGGCACCCCGCCGGCCCGCGCCTGGCATAGCGATATCCCGCCCCGCTTCACGCCCCGGCCCGGCCAGGTGCTGCTGCTCCCCCAGGCCCGCCTCTTCGGGACCGAGGAACTCAGCACCCTGTCCCCCCCGATCGCCGCCCGCATCGAACCGCCCACCCTGCGCATCGCCCCCGGCTGGCCCACCACCGAGACAACCGCCACCCAGGCAACCGCCACCCAGGCAACCGCCACCGAGACAACCGTCACCGAAACAACCGTGACCGAAACAACCGCGACCCAGACAACCATGACGGGGGCCACCATCACCCTGATGGGCCGCCCGGTCAGCCTGCCCGTGACCTGCGACGCCGCCATCCCGGCCGGCCTCGCGCTCTACCCCGCCCATGACCTGGACCGTTCCTTCTCCCTGCCGGTCTGGGTGGACGTCGCGCCGGCAGGGCAGGGGCAATGACGGTCCCGATGCCGCTCATGATCGCCGTCACCCTGGCCGCCCTGCTCGGGCTGGCCACGGCGCTCACCTGGGTCGAACGCCGGCTGCTGGGCGTGTGGCAGGACCGCTACGGCCCCAACCGCGTGGGGCCGGGCGGCATGCTCCAGGCCGTCGCCGACGGGATCAAGATCCTCTTCAAGCAGGACTGGATCCCCCCCTTCGCCGACCGCGCGGTGTTCGTGCTGGCGCCCGCCATCGGCATGATGACGGTGCTGCTGTCCTTCGCGGTCATTCCCGTCACCGCGTGGTGGAGCATCGCGTCCGCGCTGAATGTCGGGCTGCTGTTCGTGCTGGCCGCGATGGGCATGGGGGTCTACTCGGTCGTGCTGGCCGGCTGGGCCTCCAACAGCAAATACGCCCTGCTGGGCGGCCTGCGCGCGGCCGCGCAGATGATCAGCTACGAAGTCTTCATGGGCCTCTCCCTGCTGGGGGTTGTGATGCAGGCCCGCTCCTTCAGCCTCCGCGACATCGTGCTGGCGCAGTCCGGCCTGTGGTTCGTCATCCCCCAGGCCCTCGGCTGCGCGGTCTTCATGCTGGCCGGCATCGCCGAGACCCACCGCCTGCCCTTCGACCTGCCGGAAGGCGAGAACGAACTGGGCGCCGGCTTCCACACCGAATATTCGGGCATGAAGTTCGGCATGTTCTTCCTCGCCGAATATGCCGGCATCATGCTGGTCTCGGCCCTCGTCACCACGCTCTATCTGGGCGGCTGGCAGGGCCCGCTCCTGCCGGGCGGCCTGTGGTTCGCGCTCAAGGTCGCGGCGCTGGTGGTGCTGTTCGTCCTGCTGCGCGCCGCCCTGCCGCGCCTGCGCTACGACCAGTTGATGGCTCTGGGCTGGAAAATCCTGCTGCCTTTGTCCCTGCTCAATATCGTCGCGACCGGCGCGGTCCTGCTGCTGCGCGCGCCGGGCGGCTAGGGAAACTCCGATGTTCGACACGCTCCGCACCCTGTGGCTCACCTTCCTGCATATCGGCCGTCGCCGGGTCACGGTCGGCTATCCGGAAAACAAGCCGCCTCTGCCGCCGCGCTATCGCGGGCGGATCATCCTCTCGCGCGACCCCGACGGACAGGAACGCTGCGTCGCCTGCGGATTATGCGCGGTGGCCTGCCCGGTGGACTGCATCAGCCTGCAGAAGGCCGAACAGGACGGGCGCTGGTATCCCGATCATTTCCGCATCAATTTCTCCCGCTGCATCTTCTGCGGCTTCTGCGAGGAAGCCTGCCCGACCTACGCCATCCAACTCACCCCCGATTTCGAGATGAGCGAATATGTCCGCCCGAACCTGGTCTATGAAAAGGACGACCTGCTGATTTCCGGCCCCGGCAAATATCCCGGCTACAACTTCTACCGCGTGTCCGGCGTTGCCGTTCCAGGCAAGGACAAGGGCCTGGCCGAACGCGAATCCCGTCCGGTCGACCTGCATTCCCTGATGCCATAGGCCCTGATGCCATAGGTAAAGGAAAGACCGGTCCGGTGGACATATCCCTGGCAGCGATGGCGCTGGTTGCGGCCCTGGCGTCGCTCATGACCATCACCCGCACGGTCGCGGTGCACGCGCTGCTCTACCTGGTCGTGCTGCTGCTGGCGCTGGCGGGGGTGTTCGTCCGCCTGGGCGCGCCCTTCGCGGCGGTGCTCGAGGTCATCCTCTATGCCGGCGCGATCATGGTGCTGTTCGTCTTCGTGGTGATGATGCTCAATCTCGGCCGCGCCGACCGCCGGCGCGAACGGCACTGGATCGCCCCGCATGTCTGGCTGGGGCCGGCGATCCTGGCCGGGCTGCTGCTGGCGGCGACGCTGCGCGCGCTGCTCGGCGCCGACGGCGCGCCGGCGGGCCCGATGGCCGTCATCGGGCCGCGCCAGGTCGGGCTCGCGCTCTACGGCCCCTATGTGCTGACCGTGGAGCTTGCCTCCTTCCTGCTGCTCGCCGGCCTGGTCAGCGCCTTCCATATCGGCCGCCAGGACGAAGGGGAGGCATGACATGGCCGCCCCCGACATGGCGCTGCTGCTGGCCTGCACCTTGCTCGCCCTGGGGCTGCTGGGCGTGCTGGTCCGGCGCAACCTGCTGTTCATGCTGATGTCGGTGGAAATCATGCTCAACGCGGCGGCGCTGGCCTTCGTCGCGGCCGGCGCGCGCTGGCACGCGGCCGACGGGCAGGTGATGTTCCTGATGATCCTCTCCCTGGCGGCCGCCGAGGCCGCGGTGGGGCTGGCGATCCTGCTGCGGCTGCACACGGCGGGGCGCCCGACCCTGGATGCCGACACCGGCAACCGGCTGAAGGGATAGGGCCATGCCGATCGCCCTGCTGCCGCCCGCCATCGTCCTCTGCCCGCTGCTGGCCGCCGCCATCCTGTTCCTCTCGGCCGGCCGGATGCGCCCCGCCGCCGCCGGCG
This sequence comes from Nguyenibacter vanlangensis, assembly GCF_038719015.1. NCBI lineage: Bacteria > Pseudomonadati > Pseudomonadota > Alphaproteobacteria > Acetobacterales > Acetobacteraceae > Nguyenibacter > Nguyenibacter vanlangensis. The sequence continues at coordinate 1,174,555 of NZ_CP152276.1, read as the reverse complement.
CGCTGGCCACGCTCTCGGTGGGTGCTGCGTTCCTGCTGGCGCTCGGCACGGCGCGCCTGCTGTTCGCGACCCCGGACCATGTCCGCCGGGTCACGCTGTGGCAATGGATGCGCCTGGACGGGTTCGCGGCGCATATCGCCTTCGTCGTCGATCCGCTCTCCCTGGTGATGATGCTGGTGGTCACCGGGGTCGGGTTCCTGATCCTGCTCTATGCCTGCGGCTACATGCACGACGATCCCGACCAGGCGCGGTTCTTCGGCTGCATGACCCTGTTCGTCGCCGCCATGCTGGTGCTGGTCCTCTCCGCCGACCTGCTCTGCCTCTATGTGGGGTGGGAGGGCGTGGGCCTGTGCTCGTACCTGCTGATCGGCTTCTGGTACCGCCAGGCCGAAAACGGCGCGGCGGCGCGCAAGGCGTTCATCGTCACGCGGATCGGCGACGTGCTGATGCTGACCGGCCTGCTGCTGCTGGCCACGCGGACCGGCAGCCTGGACATCGCCCGGGTGCTCGACCGCGCCCAGGGCCTGGCGGGCCCCCAGGCCGAACTGGCGGCCCTGCTGCTGCTGGGCGGCGCGGTGGCCAAGTCGGCGCAGCTCCCCTTCCAGGTCTGGCTGCCCGACGCCATGGCGGGCCCCACGCCGGTCTCGGCGCTGATTCACGCCGCCACCATGGTCACGGCCGGCGTCTACCTGATCGCCCGGCTGCACGCACTGTTCCTGCCGGCGCCGCTGGTGATGCACCTCACCGCCTGGGTGGGGCTGGCGACCCTGCTGCTGGCCGGCGGCAGCGCGCTGGCCCAGACCGACATCAAGCGGGTGCTGGCCTACTCGACCATCAGCCAGCTCGGATACATGTTCCTGGCCCTGGGCTGCGGGGCATGGTCGGCGGCGATCTTCCACCTGGTCACCCACGCCTTCTTCAAGGCCCTGCTGTTCATGGCGGCGGGCGCGGTCATCCTGCGCATGCACCACCGGCAGGACATCTTCCAGATGGGCGGCCTCGCCCGGGTCATGCCCTGGGTCTGCGCCGCCTTCGTCGCCGGCGCCGCCGCCCTGGCCGGCGTGCCCCTGCTCTCGGCCGGCTTCTACAGCAAGGAAGCCATCCTCCAGGCCGCCTGGGACAGCGACCCCCTGCTCTGGATCGGCGCCCTGGCCGGCGCATTCCTGACCGGCCTCTACGGTTTTCGCTGTGTTTTCATAGTCTTCGCGGGTCAACCCCACGGCGGGGCCACCGGCCGCACCGGCTGGACCATGGCCGTCCCCCTGGCCTGCCTCTCCCTCCTCGCCATCGTCGGCGGCATGATCGAAATGCCCGACATCATCGCCCCGGTACACATCTTTTCCCATAAGATCATGCCCGTCCCCGGCTGGCCCGCCGAACATCACGCCATCCCCCTGCTGCTCGCCGGCTCCCTCGCGCCCCTCGCCGGAATCGCCCTCGCCTGGATCATCTGGCGCCCCGCCGCCCTCCCGCACCCCTCCGCCACGCCGGTCGCCCGCTTCGCCCGCGACGGCTGGGGCTTCGATGCGTCCTACGCCGCCCTGCTGGTCGCCCCGTTCCAGGCCCTGACGCGATCGCTGCGCCACGACGTCTGCGATCTCCTGCCCACCATCCTGGCCGGCGCCGCGACCTGGGGCGGCAGGGCACTCGGCCGGATGCAGGACGGCCAGGTCCGGCGCTACGCCGGCTGGGTGGCCGCCGCGACCATCGCGGCCCTGTGCCTGGCGGTGCGCCCATGATCGCCTTGGCCGCCCTGGTGGTGCTGCCGCTCGCCGGCGGCCTGCTCGCCTGGCTGGCCGACCGGCGGGGCACGGCGCCGCGCGCGGCCTGGTTCGTCAGCATCGGCACGATCATCCTGCTGACCGCGCTGCTGGCCGTCATCACCTGGAGCGGCCTGCGGACACAGGGTCCGTGGCTGCTGCACCTGTCCCTCCCCTGGGTGCCGGCGCTGGGCATCGCCCTGCGCTGCGACCTGGACGGGCTGGGGCTGACCCTGCTGTGGCTGACCGCGGTGCTGACCTATCCCTGCGTGGTGACGGCGGCGCGGGACGTCCGCGACAAGGCGGGACTGTTCCACCTGCTCCTGCTGCTCGCCATCGCCGGGGTGAACGGGGTCTTCATCGCCACCGACCTGTTCCTGTTCTTCTTCTTCTGGGAACTGATGCTGGTGCCGCTCTACATCCTGGTCACCCTCTGGGGGCACGAAGACCGGGCCCGCGCGGCGATCAAGTTCTTCCTGTTCACCCAGGGCAGCGGATTGCTGATGCTGCTGTCCATCCTCGGGCTGGTTATTGCCCATTTCCGGCAGAGCGGCGTCCTCACCTTCGATTATTTCGCGCTCGCGGGCACCGCGCTGCCGCCGCGGCTGAGCCTGCTGCTGGCGCTGGGCTTCTTCGCGGCGTTCGCGGTCAAGCTGCCGGTGGTGCCGCTGCATGTCTGGCTGCCCGACACCCATACCCAGGCCCCGACGGCCGGCAGCGTCCTGCTGGCGGGCGTGCTGCTCAAGACCGGCGGCTACGGCCTGATCCGCTTCGTGCTGCTGCTGTTCCCGGCCGCCTCGGCGCAACTGGCGCCCGTCGCCATGGCACTCGGGGTTGCGGGCATCCTGTACGGCGCGGTGCTGGCGCTGGCCCAGGACGACATGAAACGGCTGATCGCCTATAGCAGCGTCAGCCACATGGGCTTCGTCCTGCTGGGCCTGTTCTCCGGCTCGGCATTGGGCCTGCAAGGCGCGGTGGTACAAATGCTGGCCCACGGACTGAGCACCGGCGCCCTGTTCGCCATCGCCGGCGCGCTGCAGGACCGGCTCCATACGCGCGACCTGCGCAGCATGGGCGGGCTGTGGGCCGTCATCCCCCAGCTTTCGGCGATGGGGCTGGTCTTTACCGTCGCCTCCCTGGGCCTGCCGGGGCTGGGCAATTTCGTGGGCGAATTCCTGGTGCTGCTGGCGACCTGGCGGGTCAGCCCTCTCCTGGCCGGCCTGGCGGCGGCCGGACTGGTCCTTTCGGCACTCTACGGCCTGACGATGCTGGGGCGCGCCTTCATGGGGCCGCTGGCCACGCAGGAGGCCCGCCGGATCGACGATTTCGGGCCACGGGACATGGCGGTGCTCGGCGGGGCGATCATCCTGCTGATCGCGCTGGGCCTGTATCCGCAACCCGTGGCCGATACCGCGCGCCCGGTCGCGCCGGCGGCGCATGCGTCATGAGCCTCTTTCCCCCCATTCCCCTGCCGTTGCTGGTACTGGGGACCGGGATCCTGGTCATGCTGCCCTGCCTGGCGTGGCTGCGCGCCGGCAGTGCGATCGTCGCCGCGGTCACGCTGGCGCTGGCGCTGATCGCCCTGGCGGCGCATTCCTCCATCGCCGGCGCCGGACAGGCGGGGAACGACGCCGTGCTGTTCGTGGCGGATGGCTGGTTCACCTACGGAAGCGGGCTGATCCTGCTGGCGGCCGGCACCGTACTGGCCATGGCATGGCGCCGCCTGGACGGCGCCGGCGGGGCCGAAGGCCACATGCTGTTGCTGCTCGGCACGCTCGGCGCGGTCACGGTGGCCGCCAGCGCCCACGCGATCGCGCTCTTCCTGGGGCTGGAAACGCTCAGCCTGTCGCTCCCCGGCCTGGTGGCCTACCGCGCGACCCGGCCCGAGGCCGCCGAGGCCGCGATGAAATATCTCATCCTGTCGGCCGTTTCGTCCGCAATCCTGCTTTTCGGGCTGGCGCTGTCCTATCTGCTGGGGGGCAAGCTGACATTCGCCGCCCCGGCTGGCCCTGGCGGCATGCTGGGCGCGGCGGCGGCGATCATGGTCCTGACCGGCCTGTTCTTCAAATTGTCGGTCGTGCCGTTCCATCTCTGGCTGGCGGACGTGGTCGAAGGCGCCGCCGTGCCCGTCGCGGCATTCGTCGCGGTCCTGTCGAAGATCGCGCTGTTCGTCGCCCTGGTCCATTATGTCGCGGGCGGGATGGGGGCATTGTCTCCCGAACTGTCGACCCTGGCGGTGCTCAGCATGCTGGGCGGCAACCTCCTGGCGCTGCGCCAGACGAATCTGAAACGGCTGCTGGCCGGCTCGTCCATCGCCCATATCGGCTACCTGCTGGTGCCGCTGCTGGCGGCCGACACCCTCGGGGCGGGCAGCGCGGCCTTCTACCTGGCGGTCTATTCTGCGGCCACGCTGGGCGCCTTCGCCGCGCTCGGCATGGCCGGCGGCGAGGCCGAACTGGACGCCTGGCGCGGCATGTTCCAACGCCGCCCCGCCGTCGCCTGCCTCCTGTCGGTCATGCTGCTGTCGCTGGCGGGCATCCCCCCGGTCGCCGGCTTCTTCGCCAAGGCCTATATCCTGACGGCTGCGATGTCGGCCGATCGCATCGTCCTGTCGGCGGCCGTGATCGTCGGAAGCGTGATCGGGCTCTACTACTACCTGAATGTCGCGCGGACGATGATGGCGCCCACCCCCGCCGACGCGGCCGCGACCGGCAGGGAAGGGGCGCCGTCGTCCCCCGGTCCGGCGGCGCTGCTGGCCGTCGTGGTGATCCTGCTGGGCCTGCTGCCCGGACCTCTGGTGCGATGGAGCGGCGGCCTGGTGGCCGGCATGACCGCACGGCCTCACGCTTTTCTGTATGCGCTTGGCGCCTCTCCCGCGCCGGCCCCCTTTCCCCGCTAGGCCGCACGCCCAATCTGACGGGCCTGTCACCCGGCGCGGGAAGGAGGCGCAGAAATGACCACGTCCGTTCTGCAGGTGCTGGATCGCAAGGGCCATCACGTCGAGACCGTGCCGGAAGAGACCCCGGTGGACGAGATCGCCCGCCTGCTCAGTACGCGGCATATCGGCGGCGTCCCGGTGACGGACCGGGCCGGCACCCTGCAGGGGCTGGTGTCGGAACGGACGCTGGTGACCGTTCTGACACGGCAGGAGGCCGATTTCGGCCACCTTCTGGCCCGCGACGTCATGATGCGCAACGTGCCGGTCGCGGCGTTGGACGACGATATCGCCATCGTGGCACGTCGCATGACCGATTGCCGCACCCGGCATGTCCCGGTGCTCGAGGGCGGCGCAATCGTCGGCCTGGTCAGTATCGGAGACCTGGTCAAGTTCCGCCTCGACGAGGCGGCGGCCAGGATAACCTCGTTGCAACATTATATTACCAGTGACGAGGCCCCCGGCAGCCGGGCGACCTGATCGCGCCAGATTCATTCGCAAGCGAGATATTTCCGCCCGCCTGTTGCGGATCGGTAACAGTGCAATACGCCGTGCGATACGGGGCGATCGGACCGAATCGCGGTTTCCCGGCCCGCTTTTTCGCTCAAGACGGGCCCCCTCCCGACATGGGCCGGAGAAAAACCGTTACGATGGGAAAATCCGACGATTGCCCAAGCGCAATGGAAACCTGTAACTATGCTCCCCCGTGGCGCGGCTTCGTTCGTCGGGCCCGATCATGTTTCTGTGATGTCTTTCTGGGGAAGCTTGATGACAAATGCTTTTCGGCGTCCGGCGGCCACGCGCCGCCAGATGCTGACCCGAATCGGGATCTTGGGGGGAAGCGCCGCCCTCTACCAGGCCATGACCAGCCTGGGACACGCGGCGGGCACCGATTTTTCCGGCCCCCCGGCCCTGAGCGGGGCGAAGCACGGCACGAAGGTGCTGGTGCTGGGCGCCGGTCTGGCCGGAATGCTCGCGGCCTATGAGCTGCGCAAGGCCGGCTATCAGGTCCAGGTCCTGGAATTCCAGAGCCGCAGCGGCGGCCGCAACATCTCGCTCCGCGGCGGCGACACGCTGACCGAGCTGGGCGGCGCAACCCAGAAGGTGCAGTTCGCGTCGGGCAACTACATCAATCCCGGCCCGTGGCGCATCCCTTATCATCATCAGGGGCTGCTGCATTACTGCAAGGCGTTCGGCGTCGACCTGGAACCGTTCATCGAGCTGAACCACAATTCCTGGCTGCATTCCTCGCAGGTCTTCGGCGGCAAGCCGGTGCGCTATCGCGACTATGCGTCCGACTTCACGGGCTTCACCGCCGAATTGCTGTCCAAGGCGATCGACCAGCACAAGCTGGACGACGTGATGTCCGGCGACGAACGCGCCCATGTCGCGGCGGCGCTGCGCGGCTGGGGCGGGCTGGAGCCCGACGGATCATACCGCAAGGGCGCGATCAGTTCCCTGCGCCGCGGCTTTGCCAAGTCCCAGGGCGGCGGCGTCAACGGCGCGCCGATTCCCTCGGACCTGTTCGCGCGCGACGACGTCATGCGCTCCGGCCTGTGGCAGTGGATGGCCTTTCATGAGCGGCTGGACATGCAGACGACCATGTTCCAGCCCGTCGGCGGCATGGACCAGATCGGCAAGGCATTTACCCGCCAGGTGCATGACCTGATCACGCTGAACTGCAAGGTGTCGTCGATCCATCAGAACGATCGCGGCGTGACGGTGACCTATAACGATATGGCGCATGGCGGCGCCGTACGTCAGGCCCAGGCGGATTACTGCGTCTGCACCATCCCGCTGTCGGTGCTCTCGCAGCTCGACGTGCAGGTCAGCGGCCCGCTCAAGGCCGCGATCGCGGCGGTTCCCTATGCGTCGTCGGTCAAGCTGGGGCTGGAATTCAACCGCCGGTTCTGGGAGGAAGACGATCAGATCTACGGCGGCATCAGCTTCACCGACCAGCCGATCAGCCAGATCTCGTACCCGAGCCACGGCTATTTCTCCAAGGGACCGGCGGTCCTGCTCGGCGGCTACATGTTCGGCCCGGCGGCCTATGATTTCGCGGGCATGAGCCCGGCCGAGCGGATCGAGCACGGCCTGGCGCAGGGACAGGTGATCCATCCCAACTACCGCAAGGAATTCCGCGGCGGCGTCGCCCTGGCCTGGAGCCGCATGCCCTGGACGCTGGGATGCTGTTCCATGTGGTCCGAGCAATCGCGCAAGACCCATTACAAGACGCTGTGCGCGATGGACAACCGCATCGTGCTGGCGGGCGAGCACGCCTCGTATATCGGCTGCTGGCAGGAAGGTGCGATCCTGTCGTCGCTGGATGCCATTACCCGCCTGCACGAACGTGCGCTGGGAGCTGCCTGATGCGTTCCACCTTTTTCCTCATGGCCGGTCTCGCGGCCGCGACATGTCTCGCCACCCAGGCCCGCGCCGACAGCGCCAGCGCCGTCGTGGGGAAGATGCAGCCCCTGAATAACGGCGCGGCGGTCTACCAGCATGTGTGCCAGGGCTGCCATATGCCTGACGGCAAGGGCGCCATGGGGTCGGGCGCGCGGTTCCCCGCCCTGGCCGGGAATCCCAAGCTCGCCAGCGGCGACTACCCCGTCTATGTCGTGCTCAACGGCTTCGGCGGCATGCCGTGGTTTTCCGGGCTGCTGAACGACAGGCAGGTGGCCGACGTCGTGAACTACGTCCGCACCAATTTCGGCAATCACTACACCGATATGGTCAAGCCGGCCGACGTCGCGTCCCAGCGCCCGGTCATTACCCCCGAACAGGATTGATTCAGATGACGATGAACAAGTTTGCAGGGCTGGCCCTGGCGGCCGCCCTGGCGTGCGGCACGGCTTCGGCGGCCCGGGCGGCGGACGTGGTGCGCCATACCGATCCGGCCAGCCATTTTCCGATCGCCACGGCGATCGAGGTGCCGCCGGGCGCCAGCACGATCTATCTCAGCGGCATCGGCGCGCCCGCGATCGACAAGACCGCGAAGCCGATGACGCTGGCGGCCTATGGCGATACCGAGACGCAAGTGCGCGGCGCCCTGACCCGGATTCAGGCCGAACTGGCGAAGCTGAAGCTGACGATGGGCGACGTCGTGCAGATGCATATCTACATGGTCGCCGATCCCAAGCTGGGCAAGATCGACTTCCCCGGGATGATGAAAGCTTATACCGAATTCTTCGGAACGGCGCAGCAGCCCAAGCTGCCGACGCGATCCGCCTTCGAAGTGGCCCACCTGGCCAATCCCGGATGGCTGGCTGAAATCGAAGTCACGGCCGTTCGCGCCCACTGACCGCTCGTCCCCGGGGGTGCTGGACACGCCCGGGGTCTCATGACGCCGTGTTCCAGAAATGAACAAACATTGATGGCCCCCAGGTCGGAACAAGGGGCTGGAACATTGGCCGGGACATGGGCCGGGACATGGTTCGCCGCGCTCCGCCACCTTGCGGGCACGATGCCCAGGCCGGTCGCGCGCAATAAAAGAAAAAGAATCGTAACGATCGATGGAACTTCCGTAGCTGACTCGGGTTGACACCGATGTTCTCTCGGGAGGATCCAGCCATGCAGCCAGATGAAAGCGTAAAGCCTGATCGCTCGCCTTCGGTCCAGCATCAGGGCCAGTCCGTCTCGTCCCGCGGCTATCCGCCGGTCGCGGATTCCTTGTGTTTCGAAACCGTGCCATTGGGCGCGCCGGGCGCCGGCCGGCCATCCGGCGAGTCCTGAACGGCCAGTTCCGAACGGCCTCGATCCTGAATGACCATATCCCGGGCGCACCAGGGCCCTGGGTATGGTCGGGCGTCAGGGGAAAATACTCCGCCATTCCAGAGCAGATCCCGTTCAAACGGACTCGCTTGAACGGGTGAAGGCGCCCGATAAAATAATAACTTAGAGCATTTCCACTGAACATTGGTTCAGTGGAAATGCTCTAAAAATATTCGATCCGGCTGCGGAACCGGTTCAGCCGGTCGAGCGCGTCGACGGTCTGCTCGCGATCGGCAACCGACAGGCCGAACGCAATGCTCTCCAGGATCGCGACGGTGGCGGAATGCAGGGCGATATGTTCCTCTCTGCCCCGCATGGCCGAAACGATCGCCGTGCCCGGGGGCACATTCTCCGCTTGAATGCGGTCGGTCACCAGAACGGTCGGCAGGCCCAGGCGCGACGCTTCCTGAAACAGGACCGCGATTTCCCGGTAGAGCGTGCCATAGGCCATGACCACCAGCCCGTCTCCCTCACGCAGGCTGACCAGGTCATCGGCAAAGGCCCGCCCGGTCGTGCCGATGACGAAGCTGCTGCGGCCGTTTCGGTTCAGCACCCGGCACAGGTAATCGGCCAGACCGGTCGAGGGACCGATCCCGAAAATCGCCACCCGCCGGGCAGGATAGAGGCAGCGCACCGCGTTGACGATGCGCTCCTGCGCCGCCGGATTCTGCAAGGCCGCGATCATCTCGACATGGGTGCCCAGGATCGCGCCGATGGCGTCGGGAAGGTCCGAACCGATATCCCGGATCGTCCGGGTCAGCGCCGTGGCCGGGTTGCTCGCCGGGCTCAGGCTGGCGACCAGCGTCTGGCGCATCTCCGCCAGGCTCTCGAAACCCATGGCCTGGATCGAACGGATGATCGTGGCATCCGACGTATCCAGGCGTTGCGCCAGGTCGGCGGCCGAACTGGCCAGGGTCAGCGCGCGATTGGCATGAATGAACTGCGCGATGCGGCGGGCGGTCGCGGACAGGCCCGAATCGGGATGCAGGCTCTCAACGATCGGATCCCGTTCCAAGATAATCCCCCGCACTAAAATGCAATTTAGAAAACATACCAGACCTGCTCCGCGGCATGGCCATGGTTCATAAGAACTTCATTCTGTAGCATATGCCACATGCGAGGCCCGACGATGGCGGACCCTGTGACGCCTGCCGCATCTGGGCTGGTCGGTGCATAGCCTCGACCACGAGATTCCACCCGCGCACGCCTCGCTGGAATTCGACGCCAGGCATCTTTTCGTCTACCCGGAATCCTGACGCCATCCATTCAAGCCCCCGTCTTCGCCGTTCTCTTCCCCCCGAACATCGGAATGGTTGCAGCAGCGTGCCCGACCCGTCTCCTTCCGCACTCTCCCACGGCCTGTCCGTGCGCGGTCTCGGCAGCCCTTTTGCCGGACCGTTCAATTTCGACGTGCCGCGCGGCGAATGCCTGGTCATTACCGGCATGTCCGGCACCGGCAAGTCGGTGCTGCTGCGCATGATCGCCGATCTCGATCCGCACGGGGGCGACGCGATGCTGGACGGCCGGTCCTGCGCGGCAATGCCGGCGCATCGCTGGCGGCGGCAGGTGCAGTACCTGCCGGCCGAGCCCGGATGGTGGTCCGACTCCGTCCTCGACCACATGCCCGACGACGCCGCGACGCGGGCGCTGATGGCCCGGACCGGCCTGCGCGACGGCCTGCTGCGGGACCCGGTACACCGCCTGTCGACCGGCGAGCGCCAGCGCCTGGCGCTGGTGCGCGGCCTGCGCCTGCAGCCGCAGGTCCTGTTGCTCGACGAACCCTGCTCGGCCCTCGACGAGGCCACGACCGCCAAGGTCGAATCCCTGCTGCGCGCCGAGAAGGACAAGGGTGCCGTCATCATCCTGGTTTCGCACGATCCCGCGCAGGCCGACCGCATGGCCGACCGCCGGCATCACATGGAACAGGGGCGCTTCTCCGGAGCGCGCGCCGCGTGACCCCCATTCTGCTGACGACCGGCGACCTGCTGCTGGCGGGCGGCCTGATCGCGCTGTGCGCGATCCTGTCGATCGTCCTGTCGCTGGGTATCCAGCGCACGCTGACGATCGCGGCGGTGCGCATGGCGGCGCAACTGATCCTGACGGGCAGCGTGCTGCTGTTCGTCTTCGGACGCGCCTCGGTATGGCTGACCCTGTCGGTCCTGCTCGTCATGTTCGCCGCCGCGTCCTACGAGGTCGGGTCGCGCCAGGCGGTGCGCCTGGCCCCGGCCTGGCATTTCGGCATCGGCGGCGCCAGCACGGTGATCGGCACCGGCATCGTGGTGCTGGTCGGCCTGCTCACGGCGCTGCAGCCCCATCCCTGGTACGCCGCCCGGACCGCCATCCCCATGACCGGCCTGCTCCTTGGCAACGTGATGAACGCCACCAGCCTCGCGATGAACACGCTGCTGTCGTCCGTGGGGCGCGAACGCATGGCGATCGAGGCGCGCATCATCCTGGGCGCCACCCGGGCCGAGGCGATGAACAGCCTGATCCGCCAGGCGATCCGCACGGCGCTGATCCCGACCCTGAACCAGATGGCCGCCGCCGGGATCATCACCCTGCCCGGAATCATGACCGGCCAGATCCTGGCGGGCATGAACCCGCTGGACGCGTCGAAATACCAGATCGTGCTGATGAGCCTGATCGTCTGCGGCAACATGATCGGCGCCACCCTGTCGTCGATCCTGACCGCCGCACGGCTCAGCGATCCAAGGGGCCGGCTGCGCCTCGACCATCTGCGTCTCTGAACCATCCACGGATCCGGCATGGCGCGCCCCCGACAGGGCGCCGGGCTTCGTTGTTTATGCTACAAATCGCTCTCGTGACGCATCTATTGCCGGCGCGCAGCATCTGTGATGGAAATACAACAATTCCATTATTTTTCTCTTAAAAAATCGCCAAAAAATACATAATTTCTTCACATAATTGGAATGACAACTTCACGGGTCTCCACACAGACCCGTGATAAGAGACCCCTCGACTGTCGTGATCGCTACCACTTGGCTGATGCGACCGACATGAATTGTCGAGGGTTTTCATGAATCGTCTTGTTGTTTCCGGTCACCGCGCGGCAAGCCGTACGATCGGCCGCCGCGCATGCGGTCTGGCGTCGACGTCGCTGATCTGCGCCGGCATGATCTTCAACGCCGCCACGGCGCTCGCCGCCCGGGCGGGGCAGGATGACGGCCAGGTCCAGCCCGCGCAGGCGGAATCGGCCGCACGGCAGAAGAGCCAGGCGCGGCGCACCGCCATCCAGGCCGGACAACGGCCCGAACAGATCGAATCGATCGGGCATCAACTGGTCAATTCCGCCGCCTACCAGGCGCCGAGCAAGGCCCCGCTCGCCGCCTTCCAGCCGACCTCGGTCATCAGCCAGCATTTCATCCAGAACAACGCGCCGCCCAGCGCCAACTACGATACGATCGCGGCGATCTCGCCCAGCGTGACCGCGATTTCGACCAACGGCCCCGGCCTCTCCGAAAGCCAGGGCCTGTCGATCCGCGGCTTCCAGGACGGCCAGTACAACGTCCTGCTGGACGGCATCCCGTTTGCCGACACCAACAATTTCACGCATCACTCCACCAACTATTTCATGGCGCACGACCTGGGCGACATGAGCGTGGATCGCGGGCCGGGCGACGCCTCGACCATCGGCTACGCCACGTTCGGCGGCACCATCAGCGTCACGACCAAGAATCCGCTGGACCGCGCGACGGCCGAGGCCTACGGCAGCGTGGGGTCGTGGAGCACCAACAATTACGGCGGCGAATTCGACAGCGGCCGCCTGAAATCCCTGAACGGCGGCGCCTTCTTCGTCGACATGGAGGCGCTGGACAGCAATGGCTACCTGACCTACGCCGACCAGCACCGCGCCAATTTCATGGGCAAGTGGGTGCAGCCGGTCGGCCGGTCCACGACCCTGACCGTCATGGCGATGCACAACCGCATCGTGCAGGACGTGCCGCCCGGCGTGTCGCTGAAGGAGATCGCGACATACGGCCCGAATTACGGCCTGTCGAACAATCCGCACGCGCAGAATTACCAGAACATCAATGTCGACCATATCCAGACCGATATGGAATATATCGGCCTGAATTTCGACCTGGGCGCCGGCTGGCTTCTGAACAACAAGGTCTATACCTACGCCTACGTCCATCACGGGGACAATGCCGGCGACGTGAACGGCAACCTGTCCAGCACGCTCGCCTATTCCAAGACCTATTACAGCCCGGCGGGCGACGACATCCCGGGCCAGCGGATGCATAACGACTACCGCGCCTGGGGCGACACGTTCGACCTCTCGCGCGGGTTCGGCATCGTCAATGCCCATCTGGGCCTGTGGATCGAGCATCAAAGCAACGGCCGCCAGCAATATGAAGTCGACTGGACGCAGGGCGGCGCGCTGAATCCGCCGACCATCAAGGCGAACGGCGAGCCCGCGGCGCTGGATCGTTTCATGCACGACCAGAATCTCAGCATGCAGCCCTATCTTCAGTTGGCGATCCACGCCCTGCCGAACCTGACGATCAACCCCGGGTTCAAATACAATATCCTGAACCGCGACATCGAGGCACCGGTCAACCAGAAGACCGGCGCCCCGCTGAACTACAGCCAGAGCTATTCGGCCCCGATGCCGTCGATCAACGTGCATTACATGGCAAGCCCGAACTGGTCCGCCTACCTGCAGGTCGCGCGGGGTTTCCTGGCGCCTGACCTGGCCTATTTCTATGTCGGCGATCCGTCGAAAAACCAGGTCAGCCCCGAAAACACCATGAACTACCAGATCGGCACCGCCTGGCAGAGCCGCCGTTTCACCCTGTCCGGCGACGTCTATTATATCGATTTCGACAATCTGGTGGCCAGCCGGACGATCGGCCAGAACACCGAATATTTCAACCAGGGCGGCGTGAACTATTACGGCGCCGAGGCCGAGGGCTCGATCTTCCTGGGGCGCGGCTTCACCCTGTTCGCCAACGGCAGCATCAACCAGGCCAAGCTCAAGAAGACCGACCAGTGGGTCGCCAACGCGCCGGAAGCGACGATGGCCGGCGGCCTGATCTACGAACATGACGGCGTCTACGCGTCGCTGATCGAAAAATGGGTCGGCAGCCGCTACGGCGACACCAACCAGCGGCAGGGCATGGACCCGTTCTCGCAGCTCGATTTCTCCCTGGCCTATACGTTCCCCAAGACCAATGGCTGGGTTCCCCCGGTCAAGGTGCGGATGAACGTCTCCAACCTGCTGAACAGCCACAAGATCGTCTATTTCTTCGGCTATGCGGCGGACAAGACGCCGCTGTTCAACACCCAGGCCGGGCGCGGCATCTTCCTGTCGCTTTCGGTGCCGGTCGGCCTGTAATCCCTTTTCCCGAGTCCCTTTATCCTGGGCCTGTTCCTCGGCCCTGTCGCGCCCTCCAGCAGCCCCGGCGGTCTTCCGCCGGGGCTTTTTTTCCGCGCCCGGCTATATCTCGTCGCACCGGCCCGGCGCGTCATATAGAGTGGATTCATATAGAGTGGATTATGAGAGGCTTCGTTAGAGGAGCCCCCATCGGGCAGGACAGGCGGGGAACGACATCGCGATGCAAGACGAGATTTTTCACGCACCTCCCGCCTTCGCCGCCCAGGCGGCCGTCGATGCCGACCGGCGGCGCCTGATGGAGCAGGCGGCCTCGGCACGCCCCGAACAATTCTGGCTCGAACAGGCCGGGCGGATCGCCTGGGCGTCCCCACCCACGATCGCCTCGGCATCGGACTTCACGGGGGACGTCGCGATCCGCTGGTTCGCCGACGGAACGCTGAATGCCAGCATCTCATGCCTGGACCGCCACCTGGCCACACGGCCCGACCAGGTCGCGTTGATCTGGGAAGGCCAGGACGGACAGTCCGAACGCCTGACCTATGCGGCCCTGCATGAACGGGTCTGCCGCATGGCCAACGTCCTGCGCACCCTGGGTGTGGGGCGTGGCGATCGGGTGGCGGTGCATCTGCCGCTGGTGGCCGACAGCGTGGTGGCGATGCTGGCCTGCGCGCGGGTCGGCGCCGTGCATGTCGTGCTGTTCGGCGGCTTCTCGGCCGAGGCCCTGGCCGACCGGCTGGCCGACAGCGGCGCGATCGTGGCGATCACCGCGGACGAGGCGCGGCGCGGCGCCAAACGCGTTCCCCTCAAGGCGATGATGGACGAGGCCCTGGCGCGCACCGATGCGCACGCTGTGCGCGCCCTGCTGGTGCTGCGGGTGACGGGCGCCGAAATCGTGATGCAGCCCGGGCGCGATTACGCCCTCGCGCCGCTGCTGGCGCAGGCCGCGGCGGATTGTCCGGCCGAAACGATGTCCGCCGAGGACCCGCTCTTCGTGCTCTATACCTCGGGCAGCACCGGCAAGCCGAAGGGGATGGTCCATGCGACCGGTGGCTACATGGTCTGGGCCGCCTTCACGCATGACCTGGTCTTCGATCATCGGCCGGACGACGTGTTCTGGTGCACGGCCGACGTCGCATGGATCACCGGCCACAGTTACGTGGTGTACGGGCCGCTGGCCAATGGCGGCACAATCCTGCTGTTCGAGGGGCTGCCCTCCCATCCCGCGCCGGGGCGGTGGTGGCAGGTGATCGCCCGTCACCGGGTCACGACCTTCTATACCGCGCCGACGGCGATCCGGGCCCTGATGCGCGAAGGCGACGATGTCGTGGCGCGGCACGACCTGTCCAGCCTGCGCCTGCTCGGCAGCGTCGGCGAACCGATCAGTCCGGACGCCTGGCTGTGGTTCCATGACGTCGTCGGGCAGGGGCGTTGTCCCGTCGTCGATACCTGGTGGCAGACCGAAACCGGCGGCATCATGATCGCGCCGCTCCCCGCTTCGGTGCCGCAGAAGCCGGGTTCGGCCACGCTGCCGCTGCCGGGGGTGCACAGCGTGCTGCTGACGGACAAGGGCGCCGTGATCGCGGGCGAGGGCGAGGGATGCCTGTGCATGGCCCAATCCTGGCCGGGGCAGGCGCGAACGATCTGGGGCGACCATGCGCGCTTTCGCCAGACCTATTTCAGCTTCGCGCCGGGCTATTATTTTTCGGGCGACGGGGCGCGGCGCGACTCGGACGGATATTACTGGATCACCGGCCGGGTCGACGACGTCATCAATGTCTCCGGCCACCGGATCGGCTCCGCCGAGATCGAGGACGCGGTGGCGACCGACCATCGCTTCGCCGAATGCGCGGCGGTTGGAATCGCGCATGATCTCAAGGGGCAGGGACTGGTCGTCTTCGCCGTGCCGCGCGACGGGACGGCGGACGGCCTGGCCGGACATGCCACGCAGGCCATCGTCCGGGTCGTCGGCCGCTACGCGGCGCCCGAGACGATCTATCTCGTGCCGGACCTGCCCAAGACCCGCTCCGGCAAGATCGTGCGCCGGTTGCTGCGCAAGATCGCGGGGCATGAGCTGGACGGGCTGGGCGATCTGTCCACCCTCGCCGATCCGTCCGTCGTCGACCGCCTGGTCGACGCGGTCGCGCGCCAGGGAGGCGGGCGGTGACGAAGCGGAGCATGAGCCTGCTCGGCCGGGCCTGCGCGCTGGCCGTGCTGGCCTGCCTGCTGCCGGCCATCGCGCAGGCCCATATGGTCGCCCGTCCCGTCAGTTGGGTGCTGGACGGCACGCGCTTCGACAGCGTCCTGGTCTATGACGACGCGGTGCGCACGCTTCGGCCCGGCCTGGTGATGGTGCCCAACTGGCATGGCGTGAATGCGATCGCCATCGACAAGGCGCGCATGATCGCCGGCCAGGATTACGTCATTCTGCTGACCGACATGTACGGCGCGGCGATCCGGCCCAGGGACGACGCGCAATCCATGGCCGCCATCCGGCCGCTGATGGCCGACCGCGCCCTGATGCGGCGGCGGATCGGCCACGCGCTGGCGGTGCTCAAGGCGCAGGCCGGGTCGGCGCCGATCGATTTGGCACGGCTGGCGGCCATCGGATTCTGCTTCGGCGGCACCGCGGTGCTGGACCTGGCGCGCAGCGGGGCGGACGTCAGGGCCGTCGTGTCGTTCCACGGCAATCTGACGACCGACGATCCGGCGCGGGCACGCGCCATTCATGCCGCCGTGCTGGCGATGAACGGGGCGGACGACGCCACGACCGCCCCCGATTTCGCCGGCTTCATGGACGAAATGCGCCAGGCCCCCGCACCCTGGCAGTTCGTCGTGATCGGCCACGCCGTCCATTGCTTCACCGAGACCGAGGCAACTTCCCCCACGGGCATGTGCCGCTACGACCCGGCGGCGGCACGACGCGCCTACAGCCTGATGCGGCAATGGCTGGCCAACAGCTTCGCGCCCGGCGCGCCCTGACCGGTCCCATGACCGGCGCCCCGACAGGCATCGGCCGCCGCCGCGCGCTATGGGCCGTGATCCTGCTGGCGGCGCTCGGCGCGCCGCCCGCCCGGGCGCAGTTCGGCTGCGGGGCGAACCCGGGCGCCTGTCCCCCCAACCCCGCCGCGCGAGAGCAATTGCGCATGCAATTGCAGACCGAAATCCAGCAGCGCCAGTTCGCCGCCCGCCAACGCGCGCAGGAAGCGATCGATCGCGACCGGGCACGGCTGACCATCCTGCAGCAGCAGCGCCAGGCGGCACCGCCAGGCCCGTCCATGCCGCAGACGCCCGAAGAGCAATGGCTCAACGCCGACATCGCCCGCCAGGGCCAGGCCATGCGCGGCACCTACCACGCCCAGCCGACCGGCCCCGGCACCTGGACCATCCGGAACGGGCAGGGCACCCCCCAGGGCGCCTGCCGCGCAGTCGGCACCGCCCTGATCTGCTGAACGCAACGCGCGCGAATCCCGCCTAAACGATGGCGACCCAAACAATGGCACCCAAAACAACGGTGACAGGGGCGGTTCCAGCGTATCTTTCGGACGGCGAAGATGTACCTTCGTCCCTCACGGTCGGTTTCGGTTCACCCTTCATTCCACGGGTTTACGAGTGTGATCCCACATTCGATGAAATCGCGGATGTTTCGTGTCGCCAAAGCGGCGCCCCGGGAGCGGGTCACCGCGGCGATCTGAGCATCGAATTGGCTGATGGGCTCCCCAGCCCGTCGCCGTTCAGAGGCTATGTCGGCATAAGCATGGGCGGCGTCGCCGTCGAACGGCAGAATCCGGCCGGAAAAATCCTCATCGAACATGGCACGGGCCGCCCCGATCAGCCCGTCGCGTCGCCGTCCGTGTGGCAGCAACGCAAGCCCGTAGAGGATCTCGGCCTGAGTCACCGTGGTGATGAACAAGCCGGACATCGGCAGACTGGATACCCAGCCCAACACGCGCTTGTCAGGCTCGGGCTTCATAAGCTCCGAGATAACGTTGGTGTCGAGGACGATCACACACCGAAATCCACGTCCCGGATCGCCTCGCGCGGCAGGGCCGGCAGATCAACCCCGCCCAGCTTGGCGAAACGTTGACGAATAGCCCGGCCGAGGTCCGACGGTGCCGGGTTTTCGGTGGAGAGGACGGTACGCAAAATATCGCGCGCCTCCTCTTCCATGGACCGACCATGCATGGCCGCTCTGATGCGGAGCCGTTTCTTGAGACCGTCGTCAAAATTGCGGATAGTCATGACGGCCATGGATATCTCCATCAGTCACTGACAACAAATTAGTCAATGACTGCATGTCATTCAAGATTCGATTCGCACATGATGCATGAACTACGCCACGCCGCATCCAAAGGACGTGGAACCCCACCCGGACGGCGCGCAGCAGAGGTTTCTCCAACGCGACAGACACCAGACCCTTAACCCTGTGGCGCGCCGTCCGCCCCGGCCCGGTTCCACCAGCCGCCGCCCAGCGCATGGAACAGGCCGGCCGTATCTGACAGACGGGCGGCGCGGGCCTGCACCAGCGTCAGCCGGGCCTGCAATTCGGCCTGCTCGGCCGCCAGCAGCGCGACCTGGCTGGCGTCGCCCAGCCCCAGCCGGGACCGGGTGATGTCCAGGCTGCGCGCCGCCGCGCGCTCGGCATCGGCGTCGGCGACCAGCGTGGACGCGTCGGTCCTGACGGCAACCAGGCTGTCGGTCACGTCCTGCACGGCGGACACCACGGCGGCGCGATATTGCGCAGCGGCCTGGTCATAGGCCGCGCGGGCCGCGCGCTCCTGGTGCAGCAACTGGAACCCCTGGAACAACGGCTGGGTCAGCGTGCCGGCGATCATCCACTGGCCATAGCCGGGGGCGAACATCTGCCCCACCGACGCGGCGGCAAAGCCGGGCTGCGCGTTCAACTGGATATTCGGCAGCCGGTTGGCGATGGCGACGCCGATCTGCGCGCACGCGGCATGCCAGTCCGCCTCGGCCACCTTGATGTCCGGCCGCTGGTCGATCAGGCGCGCCGGCAGGCTGACCGGCAGGTCCCGCGGCAGCGTCAGCCCGTCCAGGGTGAAATCGGGCGTCGGGTCGTCCGGCATGTCGCCGGCCAGGGCCGCGATCTGGTCATGCTGCTGCGCCAGTTGCTGTTGCAGCGGGGGCAGCATCGCCTGGTCCTGCGCCAGTTGCGCGCGCTGCTGGGCGATGTCGGCATCCGCCAACTGGCCCAGCGCCTGCTGGCGCACGCTGGAATCGAGGATCCGCTGCTGGCTCGCGATCAGGCTCTGCACCGTGTCGATCTGCGCCCGCAGCGCGGCATAGGCGATCACGGCCTGCACCAGGTTGCCCGTCAGCGTCAGATAGGTCGCCTCCAACTGATAGCGCGCGGAATCGCGCTGCGCGGTCGTGACCTCGATGCCGCGCCGGACCCCGCCCCAGATATCGGGCTGATAGGCGATATTGAGCTGCGCGGTATGCACCGTATACAGCCAGCTATTGTTGGCCGGCACCGCCGAGTAGGTGCGCGAGGTCTTGAAGCGCGCCGGGTTGTACATCACCGAGATGCTGGGGTACAGCGGCCCCATCTGCGCCTTGCGGTTTTCGTCGGCTACGCGCAGGGCGTGGCGGGCCGCGTCCAGCGTCGGGCTGTTGGCCAGCGCATGGCGGATCAGCCGGTCCAGCGCCGGCGAATGGAACAGCATCCACCATTGGGCCGGAATGTCCGCTCCGGGGTGGAATGTCTGGACCGCGCCGGCCGGATCGGCCGTGCCCACGGTGCCGGCCGGCTGTCCGCCCTGCGCGAAACGGGTGGCCGGCGCGGCCGGATGCCGGAAATCCGGCCCGACCGCGCAGCCGCCCAGATCCAGCGTGGCGCCCAGTACGGTGCTCAGTACGGTGCTCAGCAGGGCCGCACGGCACAGGGCCCGGCGCCACGGGCGTCGCGCGCGGGCGATCATGTCGGGCGTCCCTTGCGGGCGTCGCGGCGGGCGCACCATTCTTCCATCTCGCAATAATAAGTGGGCAAAATGAACAGCGTCAGCAGCGTGGCAATGCCCAGCCCGCCGACCACGACGGTCGCCAGCCCGCGCTGCACGTCGGTGCCGATGCCGGTGGCCAGGGCCGCGGGCAGCATGCCCATGCTGGCGACGGTCGCGGTCATCAGCACCGGACGGAACCGTTCGCTGGCCCCCTCGATCACCGCGTCGCGCAATTTCATGCCGTCGCCGCGCAGCCGGTTGATCGCCGAGACCATGATGATGCCGTTCTGCACGGCGACGCCGAACAGGGCGATGAAGCCCACGGCGGTGGCGATGTTCAGCGTCTCGCCTCGCAGATCCAGCGCGATCAGCCCGCCCAGCGTGGCCATCGGGACCACCGCCAGCACCAGCACGGCCTGGCGGATGCGCCCGAACTGCCCGAACAGCAGCACCAGCATGACCGCGAACATGATCGCCAGCGCCACCGTCAGGCGCGCCTGGGCGCGCTGCTCCTGCTGGAAGGTGCCGGCCCATTCCAGCCGGTATTGCGCGGCGTCGAAATGGACCTGCGCGCCGATGCGGGCCTGCGCGTCCGCCAGATACTGCGACAGCGGACGCTGGCCGTTATCCAGGCGGATGGTGATCTGCCGGTGATTCATCTCATGGGCGATATTGGCCTCGCCCGTCTCCAGCGAGATATGGGCGACCAGCCCCAGCGGGATCCGCGCGCCGTTCAGCCCGGTCAGCGGAATCTGCGCGATCGCCGGCAGGTTGTTGTTCAGCCGCCGCTGCATGTGGGCCGTCATGGCGTACATCCGGTCGGCGACATAGACCTGGCCGATCGCCGCATCGCCGATCATGTTCTGCACGACGTTCATGATGTCGGTGCCCGAGACGCCATAGCGCGCGGCCGCTTCCCGGTCGACCGTGATGTTCAGTTGCGGGATTTCGGGCTCCTGGAAGATCGAGGCGTCGACCGTGCCCGGAACCTGGCGCATGATCCCGACGATCTGGGTGCCGATCCGGCGCAGTTCCTTGAAATCGTTGCCATAGACGCGCAGCACCAGCGGGCTGTGCGCGCCGCCCACCAGGTCGTTCATGTTGTCGGCGATCGGCTGGCTGATCCCGAAGCTGACGCCGGGAATCCGGGCCAGGCGGTCATGCAGGCGCCGGATGAACTGCACCCGGGTTTCGCCGTGCGGCCAGGTGGCATAGGGCGTCAGGCCGACCGGCGCCTCGATATGCGACGGCGTCCACGGATCGGTGCCGGAATCGTTGCGCCCCATCTGGGTGACGACATAGCTGGCCTCGGGAAAGGACCGGATCGCAGCCCGGACCTCGTCCGCCATGGCGCTGGCCTTGTCCAGCGACAGGCCCGACGGAAGCTGGACCTGCAGCCACAGCGCGCCCTCGTCGATGTCGGGCAGGAACTCGCGGCCGGTGTGCGCGCCCAGCCAGCCGACCAGGACAAAGGCCGCCAGCCCGCCCAGATAGGCCGTCCATGGCCGGTCCACGATATGCGTCAGCAGGCGGCGATAGCCGTGATGCAGCGCCTCCAGCGGCGCGTTGTGGAACAGCCGGTGCGGCTTGCGCATGGCCAGATAGGCCAGGGCAGGGGTCAGCGCGACCGAGCAGATCAGCGCGCCCAGCAGCGCGAAGCTGACGGTGAAGGCCATCGGGCGGAACAGCCGCCCCTCGGACCCCTGGAAGGCGAACAGCGGCCCGTACGCGACGATGATGATCAGCGTCGCGAAGAAGATCGCCTTGCCGACATGCTTGGTGACGGCCAGGATGTCGTCCTCGTCCATCACATGGTCCGGATGCTCCTCGCGGATGCGCAGGATCGCCTCCGTCACCACGATGGCGCCATCCACGATCACGCCGAAATCGATCGCGCCGAGCGAGAACAGGTTGGCGGGCATGCCCAGCATGTGCATCAGCACGAACAGCGTGGCCAGCGCCAGCGGAATGGTCACGGCGGCGACGATGGCGCTGCGCGGACTGCCCAGGAACAGCACCAGGATGATGAAGACCAGGCCCACGCCTTCGATCACCGTATGGGTGACCTTGTCGATCGTGGTCTGCACCAGGTTGTCGCGGTCGATATAGGGCACGATGCGCACGCCCATCGGGGCAAGCTGCGCCTGCAACTGCCTGACGGCGGCATGCAGGTCCCGCAGCACCAGCGACGGGTTCTGGCCGCTGAGCATCGTGACGATGCCCTCGATCGTGTCCGAATTGCCGTTCTTGCCCAGGACGCCCTCGCGCACCTGGTGGCCAAGCTGCAACTGGCCCAGGTCGCGGATCAGGATCGGCACGCCGTTGCGCTGGGTGACGGCGATGGCGCCCATCTCGTCCAGCGTGTGCACCATCCCCACGCCGCGCACGATATAGGATTGCTCGCCACGGGTGATGCGCCCGCCGCCGGCGTTGGCGTTGTTCGCCTGCAGGGCGCTGATGACGTCATTGACCCCGACGCCGTAGCGAAACAGCGCCGCCGGATCCAGGACGATCTGGTATTCCTTGGTAAAGCCGCCGAAATTATTGATGGCGGCCACCCCCGGAATCTGCATCAGCGCCGGAATGACGATCCATTTCTGGATATCGGACAACTGCATCAGGTTCTTGCGGTCGGATTCCAGCGTATAGCGATAGATCTCGCCCGCCGGCCCCGTCACCGGCCCCAGGGACGGGGTGATGCCCGGCGGCAGGGGCGCCTGGGTCATCTGTTCCGTCACGCGCTGGCGGGCGAAATAGACATCCGTCCCGTCGCGGAAGATCAGCGTGATCAGCGACAGGCCGAAGGTCGAACTCGACCGGCTGTCGACCAGGCCGGGCGTGTTGGCCAGTTGGCGCTCCAGCGGAATGGTGATCTGCTGCTCGATTTCCTCGGCCGCCAGACCCGGCACCTGGGTGGTGATCTGCACGTTCACGGCGCCCAGGTCGGGATAGGCTTCCACCGGGATCATCTGCCACGCCAGGCTGCCCAGCGCGACCAGCACGATCATGACCGCGAAGACGATGCGCCGCTGCCGCAGGCAGAGCGCGATGAAATCATTAATCATCGTTCAGCAGCACCGCGCCCTGGGTCACGATCCGCTCGCCGGCCGCAAGGCCGGAGGTCACCTCGCACAGCGCGCCGTCGTCATAGACGATGTCGACGATCCGGCGGACATAGGTGTGGGGCGCGGTTTCGACGAATACGGTCACCTGGTCGTTGTTCATCAGCAGCGCCGATTGCGGCACCATGATGCGCGCGGGCTGCGGGGCCTGGACGGTCACCGTCGCGAACATGTTGGGCTTCAGCGCGCCGTCGTCGTTGGCCAGCACGATGCGCGCCTGCAGGGTGCGCGTGTCGGCATGCATGACCGGCTCGATCGCGGCGATCACGCCGTGGCGCACCTGGTTCGGCAGCGCGGGCACGGCAATGTCGGCCTGCTGGCCGACCTGGACCAGCGGCACCTGGTTTTCCGGAATGCTGGCGGTGGCCCAGACCTGCCGGATGTCGGCAATGGTCATGATCGCGGCCGTGACGTCCGAGATATAGGCGCCGGCCGCGCTGTTGACCGCCGAGACGATGCCGTCGACCGGCGCCCGCAGAACCATCCTGCCGCCGGTCGCGCCCTGGCCGCCCAGGGCCGCCAGCCGCGCGTCGGCGCGCTCTTCTTCCGCCGCGGCCTGCAGATAGGCGCTGCGCGCCGCCTCCACGTCCCGCACGGCGGCCCCGCCGGCCCTTGCGACGCCCAGCGCGCGGTCCAGCGCCCGATGCGCCTGGTCCAGCGCCGCGCGCGCCTTCAACGCGTCGGCGGTGGCCTGGGCCATGTCGCCCGACACGATTTCCGCCAGCACCTGGCCGCGCGTGACGCTGTCGCCCGGCGCGATCGCCAGGCTGACGATACGCCCGGTCAGCGGCGGCAGGATGGCCAGCGAACGCGACGGCTCGGCCATGATCGCACCGGGAATGGGAATGGCGCGCGACGGGGTGGACAGCGTGACCGGCTGGACGGTCAATCGCCCGGCGATCGGCGAATTGGCGGGCACGGTCAGCGTGCCATGGTCGTCGCGCACCGTTGCGTCGGCACGCGCTGCCGGCGGGACCGCCGTCGCCAGCACGGCGGCCAGGACGGCGGCCAGGGGAAAAGCCGGCGCGCGCCGCCGGTCCGGGGCGGGCATCGTCATAAGTCGGGACTGTTTCATGGGCTGACGCAGGATCCGGGGGAAGGAATAAGGATGGTCGGGTGCGGGCTGTCCTGGCAGTCCCTCCGCCGTTCTGCGCGGGGATTCTGGCGGGCCTGCCGGATGGTGGGGTGTGGGCCAGGGTCTGTGCTGGTCCGTCTGGCTGGCTCCATGCTCCGACGCCCCGGTCGGCAGGCACAAAAAGGGTGCGTGACGAGGTGCTAGGCGGCATGTCCCGGGAACCGGTCATGTCCCGGCCGCCGCAGACCCCCGCGTCGCGCGACGGCAGTAGCGGCGATCATGTCGAATGTCCATGGGGGCAGCCCGCGCCGCGCGCGCCGGCCGCCGCCGGGTTTTCCCGGCTTCGCCGCGTATGTGGCGGCGTTGCCATCCGCACGGAATGTCTGCATGCCCGTAAATGACGACACGACATTGGAAAAACTTCCGCAAAAATACAACACATCGAAATAATGCATCTATTGCGAAGAAAAACGGCCGGAGACCGCGTAAGGCGGAAAGACAAGGAAGCAGGGCTGCCCCGGCACCGAGGCCGTCAATACTGGGTTCCTGAAAAAATTGCAAAATGTTTCACCATGCCTTGTCGGAAGATTGTCATAATTTAATAATTTGACGACCCAAATGGGCAGGACAACGCTTGTCATGAAAACTTCACAAGGGTTCGCCAGCGCGGTCCGTGGCGTCCCTGCCGGCGCGCTGCAGGCGGGGGCCGGCGCAAGTGGCAGGGCGGCGAATTTCGTGCCATGCCGGACGACGACCGCGGCGGCCGGCCCGGCCGCTTTTTCCAACCGCCTTGCATTTCGAGAGATGTGCCTCTTGCGCCCGTTGTCCCCCTCGCTCCTGGCCGCGCTGCTCGGCGCGGCGCTGGCGGCTCCCGCTCACGCGGCGAGCCAGCCCCAGCCCCAGCCCCAACCTCAGCCCCTGCCGCAGACGCCGCCCCAGATGCTGCCCCAGATGCTGCCGTTGCCGGATTCCGTTCCTCCGCCGCGCGACGTCGCCTTCGGCGGCACGATCCGCCTTGCGGTCGATGCCACCGACCTGGCGCGGCATATCCTGTCGGTGCACGAAACCGTGCCGGTCCCCGCTTCCCTGGCGGCGTCGGGCGGTGACCTGACCCTGCTCTATCCGATGTGGGTGCCGGGCGATCATTCCCCGACCGGCACGCTCGATCAGTTCGGCGGCCTGGTGGTCAAGGCGGGCGGCGTCCCGGTCGACTGGGTGCGCGACAGCGTCACGGTCAGCGCCTTCCACGTGCCGGTGCCGAAAGGCACGCACGAACTCGACGTCTCGTTCCAGCTTCTGTCGCCCGTCTCGCCGGCGGAAGGGCGCGTCGTCATGACGCCCGCCATGCTGAACGTGCAGTGGAACGCGGTGTCGCTCTACCCGGCGGGGTATTTCACCCGCCGCATCGACGTGCAGGCCGACCTGCGCCTGCCGCACGGGTGGCAGTACGGCACGGCATTGCGCGCGCACGGGGCGCAGGGCGACACGGTGGCCTTCGACCCGGTGCCGTACAATACGCTGGTCGACTCGCCGCTCTTCGCCGGCCGCTATTTCCGGCGCATCGACCTTGCCCCCGGCGCGGCGGTGCCGGTCACGCTCAACCTGGTCGCGGACAAGCCGGCCGAACTGGCGGCGACCGACGCCCAGATCGGCGCGCATCGCGCGCTGGTCGCGCAGGCCGGCCTGCTCTACGGGTCGCACCATTACGACCATTACGATTTCCTGCTGGCCCTGACCGACGAACTGGGCGGGATCGGCCTCGAACATCATCGCTCCAGCGAGAACAGCGGCCCGCGCGGCTATTTCACCGACTGGGACAAGACCTTCGCGGCGCGCGACCTGCTGGCGCACGAATACACCCATTCCTGGAACGGCAAGTATCGCCGCCCGGCCGACCTGTGGGCGCCCAATTTCAACACGCCGCAGCGCGGGTCCGGCCTCTGGGTCTATGAAGGACAGACCCAGTATTGGGGCTATGTCCTGGCCGCCCGCGCGGGCCTGATGACCCAGGCCCAGGTGATCGACGCGCTGGCCGAGGTCGCGGCGCTGTACGACACCCGGCGGGGGCGCACATGGCGGCCGCTGCAGGACACCACCAACGATCCCGTCATCGCCCGGCGCGCGCCGCTCTCATGGCGCAGTTGGCAGCGCAGCGAGGATTATTATTCCGAAGGCCAGCTCGTCTGGCTGGATGCCGATACGCTGATCCGCCAGCTTTCGGGCGGCAAGCGTTCGCTGGACGATTTCGCCCGGCATTTCTTCGGCACGCATGACGGCAGCTTCG
Organism: Nguyenibacter vanlangensis; assembly: GCF_038719015.1. Taxonomy (NCBI): domain Bacteria; kingdom Pseudomonadati; phylum Pseudomonadota; class Alphaproteobacteria; order Acetobacterales; family Acetobacteraceae; genus Nguyenibacter; species Nguyenibacter vanlangensis. Next base: position 1,148,289 of record NZ_CP152276.1, on the reverse strand, counting down.
TCACCAGCACCTACGGTTTCGCCGACCTGGTGCAGGCGCTGAACGATATCCAGCCCTACGACTGGGCGTCGTTCCTGCGCCGGCGCCTGGACCGGACCTCGACCCATGCCCCGCTGGACGGCTTCACGCGCGCCGGCTATCGCCTGGCCTATACCGACCGGCCGAACGATTTCATGACCTCGTATGAGGCGCTGCGCCACGTCGCCGATTTCAGCTATTCGGTCGGCTTCGTCGTCGGCAAGGGCGGCACGCTGTCCAATGTCGAATGGGGCAGCCCGGCCTGGCAGGCGGGGGTGACGCGCGACGCCCAACTGGTCGCGGTGAATGGCGAAGCCTACGATCCGGCGGTGCTCAAGGACGCGATCACCGAAGCGCGGGACCCGCACGCGGCGCCGATCGCGCTGCTGCTCAAGGAAGGCGACCGCTACGTGACGATCGCGGTCTCCTATCATGGCGGCCTGCGCTACCCGCATCTCGAACGCCTGCCCGGCACACCCGACCTGCTGGCCGGAATCCTGGCGCCCCGGCACTGACGGCGGCCGGGGGCCGTGTCCGCGCGGCCCCCGTCATGCCTTCCCGGACGGCGGCCGCCGCTTCTCGATGGCGCTCAGGACGGCGGTCCACCATTGCACGTCGTCGATCTCGTTCTGCGCGCGGGCTTCCTCCATGCGGTCGGTCGCATGCGCCGCGGCCTGCGCGCCGTAACGGGCGATCAGGTCGGTGGCGATGTCTGCCGGTGCGTTCGTCATCGGGACTCTCCTGTTCCTGGTGTGATGATAGGCTGGGAAGCCGGGCCCGGCACGAAAAGAGGGACCAGGTCACAATGACTGGAGACCGGGGGAGTGGAGACCAGGGGACCACAGACCGGGGGACCGCAGGTCGGCACCCATCGCAGCGCAGGCCGGCCGGAACGGCGCGCATGCGGATGGACCGGATCGTCCTGGCCGGCGACCTCGCGGGCACCATGGTCTTCGCCGCCGAGGGCGCGATGGCGGCGATCGGTCGCGGGCTGGACGTGTTCGGCGTCGTGGTCGTGGCATGCGTCGTGGCGCTGGGCGGCGGCATCATCCGCGACGTGCTGATCGGCGACACCCCGCCCAGCGCCGTCCGCGACTGGCGCTATCCCGCCCTGGCATGCCTGACCGGCCTGGCGCTGTTCGCCGCGCGGCATGTCCTGCGTCCGGTACCGGCCTGGTACCCGCTCGCGGTCCTGGACGCGGCGGGATTGTCGCTGTTCGCCGTCACCGGTGCCGAGAAGGCGCTGTCGCGCGGCCTGGTGCCGCTGGGGGCGGCCCTGCTGGGGATGGTGACCGCCATCGGCGGCGGCGTGATGCGCGACATCCTGGTCAATCGCGTCCCGATGGTCCTGGTGTCCGACATCTACGCCACCGCCGCGCTGGCCGGCGCGCTCGTCGTCGTGGCGGGGCATCGGCTGGCGCTGCCGGGCAGGCCGGTCGCCTGCGCCGGTGCCGCGACCTGCTTCGGGCTGCGCCTCCTGGCCCTGCATTACGGGTGGCACCTGCCCGGCGCCACGCCACCTTCATGAGTCCCGCCACTTGCACGGCCGCGAAACCCGGCCTTAGTCTATATTCGGCTATATAGAGCGAAGGGCCATATAGCGTGAAGGGCGGGGGCGGGATGCGACGGCGCGTGTTCGTAATGGCGGCCGGCCTGCTGCCTTGGGCCGCCCGGGCGCGCGGCGGCCGCACCGTCGACGTGCTCTATGCCGGATCGCTGCTGACCGCGATGGAACGCGGCATCGGGCCGGCCTTCGACGCGACGGGCACGGACGTCTTTCGCGGCTATGCCGGCGGATCGGGGGCGCTGGCCAACCAGATCGCGGCCGGCCTCCGGCGCGCCGATATCTATATCAGTGCCGATCCCGCCCTGAATCTGCGGCTGGGCGCGGCACATGGCGATCATGTGCGCTGGTACGCGCTGTTCGCCCAATCCCCGCTGGTGCTCGGCTATGACCCGCGCGGCCGGTTCGCGGCCGCGCTGCAAAGCGACCCCTGGTACCTGGCCCTGCAGCGGCCCGGCGTCCGGATCGGCCGCACCGACCCCCTGCTGGACCCCAAGGGCGCGCTGACCGTCAAGCTGCTGCATCAGGCCGAAACATATTATCGCCAGCCCGGCCTCGCCGACCGGATCCTTCACGCCGGCGATGGCGACCGCCAGGTCCGGCCCGAGGAAAACCTGGTCGGGCGGCTGCAGTCCGGGCAGATCGATGTGGGCTTCTTCTACGCGACCGAAACCGCGGCGCTGCACATCCCGGCCATGACCCTGCCGCCCGCCCTGGCCCTTTCGGCCCGCTATACGGTGACCATCCTGCGCGATGCGCCGAACCCGGACGGCGCGGAACGGCTGGTGGCGTTCCTGCTGGGCGCGCGGGGCAGGGCGGTCCTGGCGCAATACGGCCTGCAGGTGCCCGGCCTCCGCGACGCACCCACCGTCATGGGCGATCCCGCCGCTGTTCCACCCGCCCTGCGCTCGCTGCTGCGCCCCGCCTGACGGATCGGATCGTGTCCATGGGGCGCATGCCCGTCGCCGTCCGCATCCTCTCCTTCGTCCTGGTCGCCTCCCTGCTGGCGCCGTTCGCGGCCGGCCTGGCGCGCATGGGGGGCGCGGATTGGCACGGCGTGGACCGCGCGGCGCTGCTCCGGGCGGCGGCGGTGTCGCTGGCCAGCGCGTCGGTGGCGACGGTGGCGGTGGCATTGCTGGGCATCCCGCTGGGCTATCTGCTGGCGCGGGGCCGCAACCGGTGGCTGGCCGTGCTGGGGGGCGTCGTGCAATTGCCGCTGGCGCTCCCGCCGCTCGCCAGCGGCATCCTGCTGCTGTTCCTGCTGGGATATGGCGGCCCGCTCGGCGCGCTGGGGCTCGGCGACAGCTTCGCCGGCATCGTCGTGGCCCAGGCGTTCGTCGCCGCCCCCTTCGCCATCGTCGCGGCCCGTTCGGCCTTCTCGGCCGTCGATCCGGCGATCGAGGACGTGGCGGCGACATTGGGGCACGGCCCGGGCGCGGTATTGTGGCGCGTCAGCCTGCCGCTGGCCTGGCGGGCGATCCTGGCCGGGTTGCTCCTGGCATGGCTGCGCGCGTTCGGCGAATTCGGGGCGACGGTCATGGTGGCCTATCACCCCTATTCCCTTCCGGTCTTCACCTATGTCGCGTTCGGCGAAAGCGGATTGCCGGCGATGCTGCCGATCCTGGCGCCGACCCTGCTCCTGGCCGCGACGATCCTGGCAGCGGGGCAGGCGCTGACACGCCCCCGCCGGGCGGACGCTCCGCTGCCGGGCGGCACGCCGGCCCCCCTGGTCGAGACGGCGGACAGCGACGCCCCGCCACGGACCCTGTCCCTCGCGCTCGACCACAGGGCAGGCGGTTTCCATCTTCGCCTGGCATGCCGCATCCGGGCGCGGCGGGTGGCGATCCTCGGCGCGTCGGGCAGCGGCAAGTCGATGACCCTCCGCCTGATCGCGGGCCTGGACGACGCGGCCGATGCCACGATCCGCCCTACAATCCGCCTCGATGACGACGATCTCGGCCACGTGCCGCCCCAGCGCCGGCGCATCGCCTTCGTCCCCCAGGGCTACGCCCTGCCGGCGCACCTGACGGTGGCGCGGCAGGTTTCGTTCGCTGCCGACAGCACGCCCGACCGGGCGGCGGCATGGATGAAGCTGATGGGGCTGGATGAATTGTCGGCCCGCTACCCGCATCAACTGTCTCCCGGACAGCGGCAGCGCGTGGCCCTGGCCCGCGCCCTATCCCGGCGCGAGGTGGATCTGGTGCTGCTGGACGAACCGTTCTCGGCGCTCGACGCGCCGCTGCGCGCCCGGCTGCGCCGCGACGTCCTGCGCGTGCTCGGGCCCATGCGCGCCATGACCATCCTGGTGACCCATGACCCGGCCGAAGCGATGGAGATGGCGGAGGAGGTCATCCTGCTCGATGGCGGCCGCATCGTCCGCGCCGGCCCGGTCGCATCGGTCTTCACCCGTCCGGGCAGCGAGATCGCGGCGCGGCTGCTGGGGGCCGACCAGATTCACGACGGACTCATGCTGCCATGCGGCCGAATGGATATCGGCGGCGGGGTGGCGCTGTGCATCGCCGGCGACGCCCCGGCGGCAGGGACCGCAATGCGCTGGGCGGTCCGGCCTCATCAGGTCCGCCTGGCGCCCGACGGCGACTATCCGGCCGCGATCCTGCGGCGCGGCGCGCTGCGCGACGGGCAGCATCCGATGCGCCTGCGGTTGGGCGCGGCGATATTGGACATTCCGACGGACCCCTCCGACGGCGTCACGGGCGACGCCTGCCGCGTCAGGATCGACCCGGGCGCGATCCAGCTCTGGCCCCGCGATCCCGGCCCGTGACGGGCGGCGCGTTCCGTGCTCCCGGTGATGCTTTCAAACGACGCTGTCGGTCCGGACCGAATCGCTCTCCCGGATCACCCCGTGCAGAATGGTCAGGGCGCGCTCCAGCGTGGCGCGGTCTCCGGCGGCGCCCAGGCACACGCGCAGGCCCGACGCCGCGTCGCGCGAGACGATCGACGCCTCGGGCGGCGTCAGCTCGACCCCCGCCCGGGCCGCGCGGCCCATGACGCGCTCGGCCTGCAACGGCGCAAGCGGCAGCCAGATATGGGGGGCGTGCCTGGCGCCGGGCTGGTCCATCGCGCAGCCCAGGATCCGCCGGGCCATTTCCAGCCGATGGGCGGCTTCGGCCTGCACCGCGTCGGCCACGGCGTCGGCGGTGCCCTCCGCCACCCAATGGGCGAAAATCAATCCCCCCAGCGCCGGCGGGCAATAGCCGAAGGCGCGAATGCCCCGCATCAGCCGCTCGCGCGGCATCGCGGGCGGCAGGGCGACGAAGGCCAGGCGCAGCCCCGGGCAGACGCCCTTGGAAATGCTGGCCAGATAGAGGGTGCGCTCGGGCGCCAGGGCGGCGATCGGCGGCGGCCGCTCCGCGGGGTCGGCATAGGCGCAATAGGCGTCATCCTCGAAGATCGTGACGTCATGCCGGCGGGCGATCCGTACGATCGCCTCGCGCCGCGCAAGGCTCATGCTGCGCGTCGTGGGGTTGTGCAGGGTCGGCAGGGTGAACAGCAGCCGGGCCCGCGTTTCGGCCAGCGCCCGGTCCAGCGCGGCGGGGTCCAGCCCCTCCTGGTCCATCGTCACCCCGCGCAGGGTCAGGCCCAGATGCTCGGCCGCGACCTTGGCGCCGTGAAAGGTCGAGGATTCGCACAGCACGGTATCGCCCGGCCGGCACAGTGACGACAGGACCAGCCCGATCGCATGCTGGCCGCCATTGCACTGGATCAGATCGCCCGGATCGCACGCCAGCCCATGCCGCCGTGCCAGCCAGGCCGCGCCGGCCTCGCGCACCGGGCGCAGCCCGGTCCCCTGGATATATTGTACCGACGGCTCAAGCTGTGCCGTCGCGGCCAGACGCGTAACGGCCAGCTCCACCGACCGTGACAATGCGATGGCGGGCGGCGTATTGCAGCGCAGGTCGATCACCGTCTCCGGATCGGCCGCCGGATGGGCCGCTTGGAACAGGACCGACGGCGCCGTCAGGTCCGGCAGGCTGCCGCGCACGAACGAGCCGCGCCCGACATGCGCGTCCAGCAGGCCGCGCCGCTCGGCCTCGGCATAGGCCCTGGTGACGGTCCCGATGCTCAGCCCCAACTGGTGGGCCAGGTCGCGCTGCGGCGGCAGCCGCATGCCGGCCGGCAGCGTGCCGGCGCCGATATCACGCTCCATCGCATCGGCCAGCCGCAGATAGAGCGGCGTGGCATCGGAAGGAATCTCGGGGCGCCATCGCGTCATTGCCGGTCTCGATCCGCAAATTGAACTATGACAATATAGATATTGACGAAGAAATGTATCAAGGAAAAATTACGCTCATGAAGAGTTCGCGCAAATTGTAATAGTACAATCTGCCGCCAGAAAAGGACTCTTCGCCTTGGAGGGTGATCAATGATGTTCATGGTGCGGAAAAACCGTGTTGAATCCCGTCGCGACGGGGCGTTCGCCGGGCGTATCGGCGTGCAGGTCGAGGCCGCCAGCATCGGGATGATCATCGTTCTGGGGCTCATGGTCCTGATGGCGCTTCATGGCCGGCCGGCTCATGGGCAGGAGGATGAGACCGCGCCCACGGCGGTGCGTGTTCCGTACCGCGCCGCGGATATCGGCGACCTGCCGCGCGCGCGGCGCTTCCTGCGCGTGCTGGAGCACGCCGCGCTCCAAGCCTGCGGCGATGAAACGGCAAGCCTGGAAGATATCCGGGCGGCGGTGGAACGGTCGGACTGCCGGCGGGCGAGCCTGGCGCGGGCCGTCGCGCAGGTCCATTCCCCCCTGCTGGAGCGGGCATGGACCGAAGACGGCGCGGCGTGGGATGCCCGAACGGGCGGTTGAGGATCGGAAATCAAAATATGGCTGAATTTGCTTTTCATCAGGTCGATGTCTTCGCCACCCGCCCGTTCGGCGGCAATCCGCTGGCCGTCGTGACCGGGGCCGACGGGCTCACGGACGCGCAGATGGCCGCATTCGCGAACTGGACGAATCTCAGCGAGACGACCTTCCTGCTCAGGCCCACCCATCCCGACGCGGATTACCGCGTCCGGATCTTCACGCCGCAGCAGGAACTGCCCTTCGCCGGCCATCCCACCTTGGGCACCTGCCATGTGTGGCTGCAGCAGGGCGGCGTGCCGCGCGGCAGGCAGGTCGTGCAGGAATGTCCGGCGGGACTGGTGCCCGTTCGGCGGCAGGACGCGATGCTGGCCTTCGCCGCCCCGCCCCTGCGCCGGGCCGGCGCGGTCGAGGCCGATGTGCTGGCGGCGATCGCGCGGGGGCTGCACCTGCCGCCCGATTCCATCCGGGCTTCGAACTGGGCCGATAACGGCCCGGGCTGGGTCGCCGTCATGCTGCGCAGCCGCGCGGAATTGCTGTCGGTGCGGCCCGATTACGCGGCACTGGGCGACCTCAAGGTCGGGCTGGTCGCGCCGTTCGACACCGCCCCCGACCGCGACGACGCGCTGTTCGAGGTACGGGCCTTCACCGGCGGTCCGGACGGGGTCGAGGACCCCGTCACCGGCAGCCTGAACGCCAGCCTGGCCATGTGGATGATCGGCGCGGGCCTGGCGCCCCCGTCCTATGTCGCGCGGCAGGGAACGGTGCTGGGGCGCCGGGGACGCATCGCCATCACCAGCGACGCGGGCGAAATCTGGGTCGGAGGCACCGTCGTCACCGCCATCGAGGGACGGGTGACGATCTAGCCGGCGGCATCCTGGGCCAATGCCCGCAGATCGGCCGCCAGCGTGTCGATGCGGCCGCGATCGGCATCCCAGGCGAACATGAACCGCGCGCTGTCGCCGATGAAGGTATAGAAGCTCCAGCCCCGCGCCCGCAGGCCGGCGGTCACCTCCGCCGGCATTTTCAGGAACACCGCATTGGCCTCGACCGGAAACAGGATCTCGATGCCGGGCAGCCCGGCAACCTGGCCGGCGAAATGCCGGGCGCTGCGGTTGGCGTGGGCGGCATGCGCCAGCCAGGCGCCGGTTTCGAGCATCACCGCCCAGGGCGCGGACAGGAAACGCATCTTCGAGGCCAGTTGCCCGGCCTGCTTGCAGCGGTAATCGAACCCTTCGGCCAGCCCGCGATCGAAGAAGATCACCGCCTCCCCGACCGCCATGCCGTTCTTGGTGCCGCCGAAGCTCAGCACGTCGACGCCGGCGCGCCAGGTCATCTCGGCGGGGGTGCAGCCCAGGCTGTCGACCGCGTTGGCAAAGCGCGCGCCGTCCATGTGCAGCTTCAGCCCCAGTTCGCGGCAGGCCGCGGCGATGGCGCGGATCTCCTCCAGGCTGTAGACCTGCCCGGTCTCGGTCGGCTGGGTGATGGTCACGGCCCGCGGGCGGGGGAAATGGATATCGGTCCGGCCCAGCGCGAAGCCGCGAATCGCCGCCGGGGTCAATTTTCCGTTCTCGGTCCGCGCGACCAGGATCTTGGCGCCGTTGGAAAAGAATTCCGGCGCGCCGCATTCGTCGGTTTCCACATGGGCGATATCGGCGGCAATGATGCTTTCATAGGACTGGCATAGCGACGCCAGCGCCAGCGAATTGGCGGCCGTGCCGTTGAAGACGAAAAAAAGCTCGCAATCGGCCTGGAAAGCCGCACGGAACGCCTCGGCCGCGCGCTGGGTCCACGGATCGTCGCCATAGGCCTGGGCCGACCCGCGATTGGCATCCTCCATCGCGCGCAGCGCCTCGGGACAGATGCCGGCATAATTGTCGCTGGCGAACTGCTGCAGCGTCTCGACCATCGGGAAATAAGCCTTTCGTCATGCGAAACCAAACAAAATATCCCACTATCTCCGACCCGGCAAGGCAACAGGCTCGATGGCCATCGCCCTGGACTCCATGAAATCCCAACTTTCTCGCGTATCCCGCGCTTTGCGATTCCATACACCGTCATCGCGCCGGATGAAGTGAGGCATCGTCATGAGCCTGCCCGAAAGCCACCGCAGCGCGCCAATCCTGCTCGCGCATGACGACACGATCCGCGTCGCGGCCGGACGGATCGTCACGATCCTCCGCGACCATCTGGCGGCGAACATCCCAGCCGCGATCGACGGCCGCAATGCCGAAGGCGTGCACCAGGTGCGCGTCGCCTTGCGGCGATTCCGCGTCCTGACCCGCCTGCTGCAGCGCGACAATCCCAACGTGGTGCTCGAGGGCGCCTCGGCCCATGCCAAGGTCCTGGCGAAGGCGGTGGGCGACGCCCGCAACTGGGACGTCTTCCTGATGACGACGCTGCCCAGCCTCCAGCCGCTTGGGCTGATGGACCTGGATGCGACGAAAACGCTGGCGCCGCGCGCCGAACCGATGCGCCGGTCGGCCTATGCCCAGGCGCGGCAGGCTTTGACGGGGCAGGACGCTGCGCAACTCCAGACCATCCTGGACCAGATGGTCGAGGGCGAGCTGTGGGTCACGCCCCTGGCGGCCATGGCGCAGGATTCGCTGCAGGAACCGGCGATCGATTTTTCCGCGCGTCATCTCGAGCGGCTGCACCGCAAGGCATTGCGTGCCGGACGGGACTTCGCCTTGCTGCCGCCCCAGGACAGGCACCGGCTGCGCGTGGCCCTGAAGAAGCTGCGCTATACCGCCGAGTTCTTCCGCGGGCTGTATGCGGATTCGGACCAGACGAAGGATTTCATCAAGAAGCTGTCGGCATTGCAGGACGTCCTGGGAATGGACAGCGACGTGCTGACCACGCGCTATCTGCTGGCGCGACTCGGCGAAGGGGCGGAGGATGATGCGCGGCTGCAGCACATGCTGGGGGCGGTCACGGGTTTTTTATGTGGCCATCAGATCGCCGTTCATCGGGACGCGCACCTGCGCTGGCGTAAATTCCGCCGCCATCGCACGTTTTGGAGCGGGTGAATCCGGCGGGCCCTGTCATGGGGATGTCATCAAGTCTTCGCCGTCCTGTTATTGTCTCGACGCGGGAGAGTGTGCATAGCAGCCGGTGTCTCCGCCGGCCCGGCCGACGGGACAGGGCACGCTTCCGGGCCCTTGATCGCGTGCTTCAGCACGAGGGAATTCGGCTATGTTCAAATCCGAAATCGTCGAGATCGACGGCGTCTTCGTCGGGGTCGTCATTCAGTCCCGCCGCGGCGGCGCACGCGTGTTCCGTGCCATCCATGAATGGCTGCGCCCGCTGAACGGGCAGATCATGTCCTCGCTGCAAGAGGCCCGACAGATCGCCGCGGGCCTGTTCCGCAGCCGCCGGGTCGGCCTGGCGGCGACACCAGCCTAGCTAGGTGCCGGGGGCGAGTTCATAGAGTTCCAGCGGCAAGTCATCGGGGTCGGCGAAGAAAGTAAAATCGCGACCGGTCAGGGCATCGGTACGAATCGCCTCGACCTCGATTCCGGCTTCCTCCAACCGGCGGACGACGGCGCGCAGGTCGCGCACCGTAAAGGCCAGGTGACGCAGACCCTGTGCTTCGGGCCGCGAGGGACGCGGGGGCGGATTGGGGAAGGAAAACAGTTCGATCTGTGCCGTGCCGACAGCCAGATCGCATTTCCATGACTTGCGCGCGGCGCGGTAGGTTTCGCGGATCATCGGCAGTCCGAGGATCCGCGTATAGAAATCCTTGGATCGGCCGTAATCCGAGCAGATAATGGCGACATGGTGCAGCGCGTCGATCATGGAGATGTCCTGCAGCAAGGGGATTCCTTAATGACATGCTGGATCAGGGGGAGGGAACCCCTCTTGCCTGGATGCTAGGCGATCCCAGATTTGAATGACCGATGATCCGTAATGAGCGGGAGGAACGCGTGAATTCTCGTCCTGAAGCAACCGCGACCGAGTTGTATGCACGCTATGGCGAGGCCGCGTTGGCTATAGCCCAAACGCACCTGGACGAAGCGCGCGTGGATGGGGACGCTGCCAAGGCCCGCTACTGGATTGCGGCGTGCGATGAGATCAGGCGGCTGCACGCGGGAGATGATACGGTGGAGATCGATTTGTCGCGGTAGGGAGCAGGCAGACAACGAAGCGTATCCGATTGTGTGAGAGGGGATATACGATCACATCTTCTCATAATTTGGACACATCCGCGCACTCATCTTATACTGAAGATAGAGACTGGGGTGGATGGATGACGTGAGGGAAGATCTGGCCGCGTCCGTTTTTCTCAGGCTACGCTAGGGGCATGATTTGCGTTTCGGAAGGGCTTGGGGCATGAACGCGGGTATGGTCAAAGCCAATATTGCAGCGCGTGAGGCGGTACCGCAACGCGCGATACCCCAGGCATCGTCGGTCGGCAAACTGATCGACTGGGTATGCAAGCGCCCCGGGCTCAATCTGCTGGTCGTGTTGCCCACGTTCCTGGCGGCTATTTATTACGCCTTTGTCGCGTCCCCCCAATATGTGTCCCATGCCTATTTTGTGGTCCGGGGGCCGGGCATGCAGACGCCGAGCATGTTCGGCAGTCTGCTTCAGCAGATGGGGTCAGGCGGCGGAGGCGGCAACGAAGACACGTACGCCGTCCAGACCTATATGATGTCGCGCGACGCGGCGCGCAAATTGATCGAGACGCAGAACCTTCGGGCGGTCTTCGACCATTCGGATGCAGATTTCCTTGCCCGTTTCCCGGTGTTTTACCGAGGCAGGACGTTCGAACATTTTTTTAAATATTATCAGGGCCATGTGATTGCCGAACTCGACACCGAAACCGGTATCTCGAACCTTGCGGTCCGTACCTTTTTAGCCCAGGATTCCCAGCGGATCGGCCGCGCGCTGATCGACGCCGGCGAGCGCCTGGTGAATGAGATGAACGAGCGGCAACGCCGGAACATGATCGCGTCATCCCAGAAAGAGGTGACCGAGGCGGAAGACAAGATTCAACATATCGAACTGGCATTTGCGGCCTATCGCAACAAGGAAGGGCTGCTGGACCCGCTGAAGCAGTCGGTCCCCATGTTGCAGGACATCGATCAGCTCAAGGCCATGCTGTTGGCGGCCAAGCTGCAGATCGCGCAGGTTACCAAAACGGCACCGAACAGCCCACTATTGCCGGTGTATCAACATCGGGTCGAGGCGTTGGAGGCCGAGATCGCTCGGGCCAACAAGGGCATTACCGGCCCCGATACGTCTCTGGTGCCGAAGATCACGGCCTATGACGAACTGATGGTCCAGCGTGAGATCGCGGAACGCGAACTGACGGCGGCGACTGTCAGCCTGCAAACCGCCAGGGCGCAAGCCGATCGCCAGCAATTATATCTTGACGAGATCGCGAAGCCGGATCTGCCGGACTACCCGGAATATCCTCATTCAATCGCGAATATACTCATCGTGTTTGCGACAGGGTTGGGGGTGTATGCGATGGGCCTGCTGCTGATCAGCGGCGCGCGCGAGCACCAGATTACTTGATGTCGGTACGCCATCAGGTTTCGGCTTCGCCCTTGCATAATGGCCGGCCGCTTTCGCTCTTCGGGTTGTTCATGCTTCAGTGTCGGGTGATCGGCGCCCTACTGTTTCGCGAGATGAACACACGCTATGGGCGAGAGAATATCGGTTTCTTATGGGTTATTGGGGAGCCGATCTTGTTCTGTGCGGGCGTTTCAATTGTCTGGACGGCGATACGGGATTCGCATGAACATAATCTGCCGACCACGGCTATAGTGCTAACGGGCTATGTGCCGCTGACGATGTGGCGACATTCCCTTGCCCGGGCGGTTTTTGCGTTTCAGTCGAATGGCAGTTTGTTGTTCCACAGGCAGGTAACGCCACTCGATATCATACTGGCCCGTACAATTTTGGAGATCACGGGCGCACTGGGTGCGGGTTTTTTGGTTTTCCTCGGGGCGTGGTTGCTGGGGTATATCGAACCGCCCAAAGATTATGGAATGTTATATCTTGGGCTAGGATTTCATTGTTTATTCTGTGTTGCAACGGCATTGCTTGTGGCGGCCTTGAGTGAGGTGTCGGAATTGGTCGAAAAAAGCATTGGTATTCTATCCTATCTTTCTCTTCCTTTTTCTGGCGCCTTCATGATGGTCGATTGGTTGCCGCCCCGGTGGCAGAACGCGATTTTGCTGTCGCCGAGTGTCGATAATATAGAAATGATTCGAGCCGGTCAGTTCGGCGATAGTGCACATGCACATTATGACATCTTTTATGACAGCTGGATTACATTTGTTCTTTTTTTGATTGGTTTGTCACTGACCTTACGCGCGCGTCGTCATATAGTGGTTCAATGATATGTCGGATATCGCCCACCCGATGGTTCGATGTGTGGATATCAGCAAGGCGTTTCCGGTTCATCGCGGCGTGCGCCATGTGTTAGACCGGGTCAATTTTACGATCGAAAAAGGGTGTAAGCTTGGTATTGTGGGGCGCAACGGCGCTGGAAAGTCAACGCTGATCAAGATTATCGGCGGTGTTGAGATTGCGACGTCGGGTCATGTTGAACGGACAATGAGCGTATCGTGGCCCCTGGCGTTCGGTGGTGCGTTCCAAGGAAGTCTATCGGGACTGGATAATCTGCGGTTTATCTGCCGTATTTATGGTCTAGATTACCCAAAAACCCGTGCCTATGTCGACGACTTCGCCCAGTTGGGAAAACAATTGGCAGAACCGGTCAAGACCTATTCTTCTGGTATGCGTGCACGTCTGGCCTTTGCACTTTCGATTGTTATCGAATTCGATTGTTATCTGATCGACGAAGTCATCATGGTGGGGGACGCACGTTTTCTGCAGCGATGTCAGGACGAGTTGTTTGGAAAGCGATCTGACCGATCGCTGATTATTGTATCCCATGATATGGGTTTTATTAGAGAGCATTGTAATATGGGTGCTTTGTTGCATGATCGTCATTTGACTATGTACGAAAGTGTCGCTGAAGCAGTTACGCGTTATGAGGATTGTTAGAGTATCCGTTGTGATCAAGCGACTTTTGGGGTCCAAGTTCGATCATCGCGGAGCAGGGCGTTTGCGATGACGACGAGCCTGCGCATGATAGCTGTGATGGCGATCTTGGCGTGTTTTCCGCGAGTGACGAGGACGTCATAGCGGGATTTGAGATCGGGATTGAAGCGCATGGCGACGAGCGCGGGCATGTAGAGGGCCTGTCGCAGATGGGAACGTCCGCCCTGGATGAAGCTCTTGCCCTGCCATTTCCCCGACTGTCGTGTAATGGGTGCCAGACCGGCCAGGGCGGCGGCCTGACGTTCGTCCATAGTGCCCAGTTCGGGCATATCGGCAATCAGAGCCTGGGCGGTGATTTCACCCAAGCCGGGGATGCTGGTGAGAATGGCGAGCCGTCGCGTCAGCACCGGATCGGCGGCGATCACGGCGGTAATAGCGGCATCGAGAGAGGTGAGGTGCGCTTCGATTTGTCGCAGGCGATGGCGGGCGCCATATCCGTGAACCAGTGTGAACGGACATGGCTCTAGTGTCCTGATTCCAAAATTTGCAAGCGAGTTTTTGAATCAAATAGGCAATAGAATCAATATTTTATTGGACTGCGGATCTGAGAATCTGTCCGAAGATCATTATCTGCGATTACAGAGTTTTCTGACCATCAAGCGAACTGACGCCCATCGGAGGAAAGCGAGCGCATTATGATTGAGGCACTCCCAGTCCTTGCTTAGGCGTCGGCAGCGGTTCAACCAGGTGATGGTGCGCTCCACAATCCATCGCTTGGGCAGGGCTATGAATTTGCCGGCGTCGCCGCGCCGCACGATCTCGACGTGCACGGAGCGGCAGACCTTGGCCAGTCCTTTCTGGAACTTTTCTCCTTGATAGCCGGCATCGGCATAGAGTTTCAGAAGGAACGGATACAGGCCGAACAGGGTCGCCATCAGCACGACGCCGCCATCGCGGTCCTGGATGTCGGCCGCGTGAACAATCGCCCCCATCAGCAGGCCCCGCGTATCGACGAGGACATGCCGCTTCTTGCCCTTGATCCTCTCGCCGGCGTCAAAACCGGGCGGATCGATCCGCCGCCCCCTTTTTCAGTGCCCTTGACGCTCTGGCTGTCGATGATTGCCGCTGTCGGACTGGCCTGGCGCGCCACGTCTTCGCAACACAGGACGTAAAGCGCGTGGTGCAGACGATCGAGCGTGCCGTCATGCTGCCAGCGGCAGAAATAGGAGTTCACCGTGCTGCGCGGCGGGAGGTCTTTGGTATTGCGCGCCATTGGCAACCCGTCCCAAGAACATACATAAGCCCGTTCATGACTTCCGCACGTTCTCTGTCCGCTTGTTGCCGCCACGCCGGTCAGCCGGGATCAGCCGTCGGATCGCTCGGATAGCGAAGCTGGCTCCGGTCATACCGGGCGCGGTTCTCGACGGTCCACATCAGCAACTCCTGCGAATCGGGGTCGCCAACAGAAAATCACAAATGATTCCAATGATTCAAGATGATCTTGGATGGGCTCTGAGAAATTCTTATAAGAATTTCTCAGACAGGTCACGCTGGTGAGTTGCATTCCCGACCATCCATGAGATGGCATCCACGATCCATTCGGGCGTTCTGATCTGGTCGGAAAAATGGCCTTCAATCAAGGCTCTGTAGCTAACCTCATGGCGCTGTGCAAGGTCCGTCACCGTCACGTCCTCACGGATCGCCTTCAGCGCAATCTGCGCCTTCAACGCCCCGTCCAGCTTCCGTCTCGTCTTCTTCGTCATCATCGCTCCATCATATGACAGAGACAGGTATTTCCAACTTAAGGCCCGGTCCCATTTTCGGGGGGCGCTTCCCCCGAGATTCGAAAAATCCTATTATCTTTCTGAATTTTATTCAAAAATCACGTATTGCAATTGTACGGGTCAAGTGTTAAAAAAAACATTATTCCGATGACGTTTTGGATAATTTCGAGTGAGTTGGGGGTGGTAAATGGCTTTTCAAAATGTAACTAAGAAAATGAGACATATAAAAGAAAATATATTGAAAGCAACTAATGACAAACCTCGATCAAATTTAAGTAATGCAGATGCTCTAAGAGACGAAGGAAAGTTCGAAGAAGCTGCTGAATTGTATAAAATACATCTGAAAAATAATGAAGATCGATACGACATAATGGTTCAGATAGGGAACTGTTTGAAAGATATTGGAAATTATAGCGAGGCACTTACTTATTACAGAAAGGCCCTTTCTATAAAAGGGGATGATTCGGATATTTATTTGCAGATTGGGCATCTGAGTAAGCTTTCTAACAACAAAATGAGTATGTTTTCCAATTATTTAAAATCGAATGAACTTTCCAACCAGAACGCTTATCAGGAATTGATGCAATGTATTCCAAATAGTGTATCCGAATGGGCAATTATCGATCAGTCTAATTTAGACAAACCTCGCCCACATTGGATTCCTCAGGATCCAAGCATCCGGATTTCTGCTCCCATAGAGCTTCTGGAAAAGAAAGTAAAAGAATCTTCTGTGCAGACTCTTTCTATTTCTGCAAAAATAAGGAGAGGAAGAAATAATCCCAAGGTGGATAAAAATTACCAGCTCTGGAAGACAAATACTTTCTTTTCCTCTTTTTCCGATGCGTGGGAAGTATATGCAACGATGTCCGGCTTGTGTGGAAAGAGGCCGGATAAAATTTCAAACGAGATTACGGTTTATGGTTTGGGTTTGATCCCGAGTGAACAAATTGTGCAGGCGAAAGAAGTCTACGCGCGAGGAGAAATACTTGATGCGTATAGAAGGAGGCAGATGGAATGCTGTGAATCTTTCATTGTCAAGGAAAGCGATGTTGGGAGTGTTTCTGATAAAATAAAAATCTCCATTCTTCTTCCTGTTTACAAAGGGCCGCCTGTATACGTGGAAAGGGCCATCGTATCGGTATTGTCACAAACATACGGCAATATTGAGCTGTGTATAGTTGACGACTTTTCATGTAGCGATGAATTGAAATCCATAATAGATTATTACGGATTTTATGATTCGAGAGTGAAATTCTGCTTTCACGACAAAAATAGAGGGATAGCAGAAGCGACTAACACTGCCCTACGCATGGCCACCGGATCATATATTGCACTCCTTGACCATGATGATCTTCTGGCTCAGCGTGCTATAGAGAAAATTGTTGTGGCCATTCGAGAAAATGAGGCGGTAGATTGGATCTACACGGATGAATGCAAAATCGACGAAAATAACGTAGCTGACGAACTTTTCACTAAACCGGACTGGAGTCCTTCTCTTCTTAAGGCCATAATGTATACAGGTCACCTGTCGGCGTATAGAAAAAGCCTTGTTGAAAAGGTGGGAGGTTTTCGATCAAAATTTGATTTCTCACAGGACTATGATCTTGCTTTGCGGATCAGTGACTTTTCTCCGGTCGTTTGCCATATACCGGAATGCCTGTATGGATGGCGTATGATTCAAGGCTCTGCAGCTATTGGTGGTAAGCCGTTAGCAAGATTGACAAATATCTCGGCTCTCCAGGACAGTTATGATAGACGAGGCATTCCTGGTAGGGCTATTGGCCTTCGCTTTTCGAATAGGATGGTGAAGAGTAAGATTCGGTCAACGTCACTAATATCGATTATAATACCGTCAGATAATCCCAAATACATAGAAGAATCTATATCTTCTATCGCATTTCTGACAACATACGAAAAATATGAGATTATTGTCGTTTGCAACAGCGACTGCAAGAAAGTATGCGAGAGTCGTATTAGTGGTATTGATATTTTGTACCTTGAATACAACAAAGCATACAATTTCTCCGAAAAATGCAATGTAGGCGCAGATGTGGCGTCGGGAGAGTATTTTATTTTTTACAATGATGATGTCAGGATCACAGATCCCGAGTGGCTTGACGTCATGCTTGAGGCCATAAACGAACCTGGGGTCGGCATTGTGGGGCCGAAACTTCTTTATGAAAACGGTGCTATTCAGCACGCGGGAATGGTGACTGGTGTTCGCGGGTTTGTCGGAACGGCGTTTCATACATTTCTCAACTTCACACCAGCACATTTCGGGTTTGCGCAATGCCTGAGAGACGTTTCTCTTATCTGCGGTGCGTGCTTGATGATCGGGAAAGATGTTTTTCAAAGAATCGGTGGCTTCGACGCGGTCAATACGCCTATATCGCATTCTGATGTCGATATTTGCTTCAAAGTTCGCGAACTCGGCCTCAGCTGTGTCTACACACCCTATACGGAACTCACGCATTTTGGGCATCTGTCTATTGGTGCGAAAAAAGAACGAAAACACAAAAAAGACAAGTCAGATATATTTCTTCTAAAAAGATGGTGGAAATATATTTCATACGATCCGTTTTTTCCTCCCTCTATGAGAGATATTCTTTATATTGACTCACCGTCGCCGATTAGTCTGTTTCTTTCGAACAAAAAAAACAAAACGTATAAGGGGAAAGATATTCTCTTAGTGTCTCATGACTTGACAGGAAGTGGTGCACCGAAGGTTTTGTATGACATTGCTCAAACGCTCACCAGAGAAGGGCATTATGTCTTGGTATTGTCTCCTTCGGACGGTGTTTTTCGCAAGCCTTTGCAAGACGCCAGTATCGATATTATCATTGATCCACTTTGTATCGAGGCACATGATAGCTTTATCAATTTGGCGAAGAACTTTGACTTCGTTCTGTGCAATACGATCGTCACGTGGGAAATTCCTAAAAAGCTGAAAGGCTTGACAAAGGTCTATTTGTATTCGCATGAAAGTGACCTCATCCGTCATTTCGCTGAGACAAAGCCCGAGTTTGTCGGAAGCCTGCAAAGTGCAAGCGGACTGTTAGCTGCAGGTCCTCTGACTGCACGAAAGCTGACGCAATTGACCGGTGTTGTGCCTTATATCTTACCAGGGTGCGCTGAGCCAAAAAAAAGCCAATTGCGTTTGAACAGTTTCGAGGTTGTGATTTCTGTTGTAGGTACATACGAACCAAGAAAAGGCCAGGATCTGGCGATTGCTGCTTATGCATGCCTTCCTGAAGAATACAAGGCTGTCGTCAAGTTGAAGTTTGCCGGGCGTACGAATGATAGGCACTTCAGAAGTAAGATCGAAAAAATATCAAAAAACTACAGTAATATTACTTTATTTGATCATTTAAGCCATGAAGACGTTCAGGATTTCTTGAGTTCTTCGGATATTGTTCTAGTACCTTCTCGGGATGATCCTTTGCCGTTGGTGTCCATGGAGGCGCTTTCGCTGGGTAAGATACTGATCTGCGCTGACACAGTTGGAACGTCCCATTACATAGAAGATGGGGTTTCTGGATTTATTGTTAGTCCTCTTTCCCCCGAGGGAATTAGGGATGTTCTGGTCAAGGTAATCAAAAATCGTTCTAAGTGGGCCGAAATCTCTTCTAAAGGAAAAATGGTTTATAATAAGTATTTCACTCCAGACGTATTTCGTTCAAACATAAAAAAGTTTATTAACGAACAAGAATCTGCATAAATTATTATTGGGCTGAAAAACAAAGTATCATGCCGAAGGAAGGTAGGATCCGTTTTCCAGCCCTTTTCTTAATCGGTTGCCATCGCCATTGTGTGCCACCGGTTGTCCGTTAGGCACATGTAGAACTTGTTGCTGTCAAACTGTTGCGCACCAGGCGTACAGGCTGCCCCTATAGACGGCTTGCCAGCCTTTACCATTGGCACATTGTTGATGCTGCGAACGTGAATATTGTGCCAAGTTCGTGTGGCAGTGCCGAGCGAATAGGTATTGTCCGTCACCGGGTTGATATTTCCATCGGAGATGACAATTGCTTGCGTAATATTCCCAACATGGATATGTCCGTCGGTGCTCATATAGAGCACGGGATAATATCTGTTTTGATTGCGGGCGACGATCCCTTGTGCTGGCCCGAGACTGCCGAGGGCTATTGCTCCCTCGCTGGAATTATCGTCGGCAAGATGTACGGCAAAAGCATGTGCTCCGTGCATACGGACACCGTACACTGCGTTTGACTGGCTCTCGAAATCATCATTGAGTGTTGCGTTCACGCCGATATGAATACCATGAAACCAGATCGGGAGCCGTCCATTAGAACCTGTTACGCCTTTGGTCATGTTTCCAGTTTGGATACTCATTCCTGCCGTGTTCATGTATTTTAGGCCGTTGAGCAATATACCTACGTTATTCCCGCGGGGACCGAATTCCTCCCGGTCTCCGGCAAGGTTGTTGATATCGAGTTCTGAGACAACGCTGGTGTACTGACCATAACCGGGATCGAGTGTCAGCCCCAGACTCTGGGCCCAATTCTGGCCGGCAGCGGCCGTGCTTTCCACCCAGACGTACTGGCAAACATTCCCGCCTGCTGCCGCGCTTACGCTGGTATTTAGGCATTCTGAATTGTCGCCAAAATTTTGTACTCCTCGTTTGCCGAGAGTAATATGACGTACGATAGAGCCAACGCTACCGGGAATTGGCGATCCTTTTGGGACAAACGGCACCTCGCCAGCACCCGTAACGGATAGGCCGCCAAAAAATGCCCCATCAATCATTGTTAAGTGATTAAGAGGCGTTGCAGTCGATTTTTTAAAGATTGATATAATTGCGACGATTAACAGGAATGAGGTATTT
Organism: Nguyenibacter vanlangensis; assembly: GCF_038719015.1. Taxonomy (NCBI): domain Bacteria; kingdom Pseudomonadati; phylum Pseudomonadota; class Alphaproteobacteria; order Acetobacterales; family Acetobacteraceae; genus Nguyenibacter; species Nguyenibacter vanlangensis. The sequence goes on along the minus strand of NZ_CP152276.1, from coordinate 1,128,241 downwards.
ATTTTTCGAGCATTTTTCTCTATCATTTCTTTGCGCCTATTTTAATGGTTGTTCTGTTTACGATTATGTTGAGAATTTATAGGATTTGTGTGCTTTTGGGGACGTTTGCGATTTGGCGGTGCTGTTTTCTATTTTTATTTTTTTTGATTTTGCGTCATGCTTTTTTGAGCTCGTGCTCGTCCTTGTGGTTTAGAACTGTAATATGTCGCTACTTGTGAGGGCTGCGATGCCTGGGAGTATAATGTATGAGGATTTTATTAACGGGTGGTTGTGGGTTCATCGGTTCAGCCGTTGTACGTCACCTCATTCGTCATACTTGGCACAGCGTGCTAAATATTGATTATATGACATATGCGGCGTCGGACGCTACGGTTGCCGAAGTCGCGCACAACAGCCGCTATCGACATGTCAGGGTCGATATCGTCGACAACGCCACCCTACGCAGTTTGTTCGTAGACTTCCAGCCCGATGCGGTCATGCATCTTGCGGCAGAAAGTCATGTGGACCGCTCGATCGACGGTCCCGGCGCATTTGTGCAGACGAATGTCGTGGGTACCTATTCCCTGCTTGACGCCGCGCTCGCCTACTGGAATGGCTTGGCCGCGCCACGTCAGGCAGCCTTCCGCTTCCATCATATCTCCACCGATGAAGTGTTCGGTCATCTCGACCCATCGGATTCGCCCTTCACGGAAACCACGCCCTACGATCCCAGGAGCCCTTATTCCGCCTCCAAGGCCGCATCCGACCATTTGGTGCGCGCCTGGCATCATACCTATGGCCTGCCGACCTTTATCACGAACACCACGAACAATTACGGTATCTGGCATTTTCCTGAAAAGCTGATCCCGCTCGTCACTATCAACGCCATTGAGGGCAAGGAGCTTCCGGTTTACGGAACGGGCGAGAATGTACGGGACTGGCTTTTCGTGGAAGACCATGCGGAGGCGCTCGTTCGTGCCGTGGAACACGGTAAGCCGGGCGAGACATACGCGATTGGCGCCCGTCAGCCACGCACCAATCTCCAGGTGGTCAAATCCATCTGTGCTCTACTGGATACGTTGCGCCCCGATCCGGCGGGGTCGCGTGAACGATTGATCCGCTTTGTTGCCGACCGACCGGGCCATGACTTTCGCTATGAGATCGACCCCTCTTATGCCGAACAGGCGCTGGGCTGGACCGCACGGCACGATTTCGAAGCCGGACTTCGAAAGACAATCCAGTGGTATCTCGACAATCGTGCTTGGTGGGAAGAAATTCGGGTCCGACGGTACACGGGTCAAAGATTGGGGACAAAAGCTTGATGTCTGAAAATTTCTCGACGCCTATGAAGGGCATTATCCTCGCCGGCGGTTCGGGAACGCGACTGCATCCCATGACGTTGGCGTGTTCCAAGCAGCTTTTGCCGGTCTATGACAAGCCGATGATCTGCTATCCTCTGTCCACGCTGATGTTGGCGGGCATCCGAGATATCCTGATCATCACCACACCGCACGACAAGACCCAATTCGAACGGCTGCTGGGTGATGGCACGCAGTTTGGCGTGCGCTTCATTTATAGGGTGCAGCCCTCGCCCGATGGGTTGGCCCAGGCTTTCCTAATCGCGGAAGACTGGCTGGACGGAGCGCCCTCCGCCCTGGCGCTGGGCGATAACCTGATCTTCGCCGATCATTTGAATGTCATGCTTCGCACGGCGGCCCGGCGGGATAAGGGGGCAACGGTCTTCGCCTATCCGGTGTGTGACCCGCAGCGCTACGGGGTGGTGACGTTCAACGACGGCGGTCGCGCGCTAGATATCGTTGAAAAGCCGGAAAAACCGACGTCCAACTTGGCGGTCACAGGGCTCTATTTCTACGACCGGCGGGTGGTGGAGTTTGCCCGGCAGGTCAAACCCAGCCCGCGTGGGGAGCTTGAAATCACCGATCTGAACCGGATGTATCTGGAAGATGGAACGCTGCATGTGGAACGACTAGGCCGCGGCTGTGCTTGGCTGGATGCCGGGATGCCGGACAGCTTGATGCAGGCGGGTCTGTTCGTTCAGACTATCCAGTCCCGCCAGGGCATGCTGGTCGGCTCTCCCGAGGAAGCTGCTTTCCGCATGGGCTATATTGACGCGGATCATCTGCGCGATCTCGCTCGGCGCGTTGGTAAGACCGAACTGGGCCGTATGCTGCTCGATCTCGTGGAGTATCGTATTCCGACCAGCCAGGCAGCTTGAGGACAAAGGGAACATGAAGGTCGAACGCCTTGCCATACCGGACGTAATCCTGATCACTCCGCCCCGTTTTGGAGATAACCGTGGCTTCTTTTCCGAAACCTACAATCTGTACCAGGTGGCCGAAGCGGGGATAGAAACGCCCTTCGTGCAGGACAACCAGAGCTTATCACGGCAGAAAGGCGTTGTGCGCGGACTGCATTGCCAGCTTGCCCCTTATGAACAGGGCAAGCTGGTGAGGTGTAGTAAGGGTGCCATCTGGGATGTCGCGGTGGATGCGCGCGAAGGCTCGCCGACCTATGGCCGCTGGGTGGCGGTGGAGCTTTCGGAGGAGAACTGGTCGCAACTCTGGCTACCGCCGGGATTCCTGCATGGTTTCGTCACTCTGACCGATAACGCCGAAGTCCAGTATAAATGCACCAGCGTCTATGATAAAGCATCGGAGCGCGCCGTAATCTGGAACTGTCCTCATCTGAAGATAGATTGGCCGATATCCCCGGAAGAGGCCATTCTATCGGATAAGGATAAAATTGCGCCTGACTTTATCATGGCCAAGGGATGGTTCCATCTATGAACGCCGCGGCGAGCACAGACGGAGTTCTGGTCACGGGAGGAAATGGTCAACTAGCCGTCTCGCTTTCGGTATTTGGCGGCGACGGGATCACGCGAGTCGGGCGCCCGGAATTCGATTTCGACCGGACGGAAACGATTGCGGCTTCCATTAAGCGCTTCGGGCCGCGCGCTATTGTGAACGCGGCGGCGTGGACGGCCGTTGATCTGGCTGAAAGCGAAAGTGAGGCTGCGCGACGTGCCAATGAAACTGGGCCGACCCTTCTGGCCACTGCCCGCGCCGAAGCCGAGATTCCATTGATTCACATTTCGACCGATTACGTTTTTTCGGGAGATAAGGGCGCACCTTATGCGGAGGCGGACGCCATTTCTCCGCAAACGGTTTATGGTGCGACCAAGGCGGCGGGCGAGGCTGCGGTTCTTGCTGCCAACACGAAATCCGTCATTTTGCGGACCGCTTGGGTCTATTCGGCGCATGGCAAGAATTTTGTCCACACCATGATCGCGGCAGGTGCGAAGAGCCCTTGTCTGCGTGTGGTGGGCGACCAGATCGGCAACCCCACCAGTTCCGACGACCTAGCCAAGGCCATTCTCGCCATTCTTGTGCGAATCGAGCAAACAGGCTGGCAGCCTGACTATGCGGGGATTTATCACGCGACGGCCCAGGGCGAGACGACTTGGCATGGACTGGCCGTGGCGGCGTTGAAGGTGGCGGCGCTACTGGCCAGCCAATGTCGGAAATCGAATCGATCCGCACGGAAGATTGGCCTACCCCTGCCAAGCGTCCACGGGATTCGCGGCTGGATTGCGCCAAGCTCGCTTGTGTTTTTGGTGTCCGGCTGCCCAACTGGCGCCAGACGTTGGTGCCCACGGTGGACAGGATCATTTCCAACGCTTGAACGGACGACGAGATAAGAGAAAAGGCGCGGGCAATCGATGGGGTGGTTTTTCGGAAAAGGCGGGAAGATTGTGAAGGTGCACCAGTCCGTCCGTCTTTCCGCTGCAAAAAAAAACAAGACCGTTGCGAAAGAAGTTCTCCGCCTGACGGGAGAGGCGAACCGGCTGCGTGACGCCCATGATTTTCTTTTGGCTGCCGAAGCCTATGAGCAAGCGGCCGCACTGGCTCCCTGGCGAATCGATCTTATTGTCCAATCGGGCAATATGTACAAGGATGGCGGTTTGCTTGCCGACGCGGAAGACGCCTACCGCAAGGCCTTGTGCACCAGTCCGGATGATGCGGACATTCACCTGCAACTCGGCCATGCGCTCAAGTTGATGGGGCGAAGGCCGGCGGCGCTTGTTTGCTATCGCAAGGCGTTGGCGCTTGACCCCGGATGTGAAGGGGCTCTTAACGAGCTGGTGCACACGGGCATAGGCTCAGTACAGAGAGAGCAGAATGATGCCTTTGTGCGGCATGGTGGCGTGGAAGCGGTTTTTGCCCTAACGACCGATCTCGCGTCGCTGCGGACAAAACTGGACGCGCTGGAACACAGGCTGCCTAATATAGCAACATGGGTTGCTGTACCCGAAGGGAAATACAGCCTATTCAGAAAGCTATTCGACGTTCCACCCGTTTGTCACCCTGCTATTTCTGCGCATGGCGTGACGTTTGTCTTCTCGGTGGATGATGTACCGCTCGAACGGTTGCATGGTCAGCTTAACGCGCTACGCTGTCAGAGCGATGGCCGGTGGCGGGCTGTATTTTTCGGGCGGTCGGACGCAGGCAGCGCCGCGATTAAACGGATTACTGTAGCCGATTCGCGCGTGCGCTGGATGCAGATCCAGGAAGGTGAAACGGAAACCTCGGCAGAACGACGTGCGAGCGAGAGCGCGGGCGGCTGGCTGGCTCTGCTTGCTAGGGGCGCAGTACCGCACAAGCGTGCGACTGAATGGTTTATCCATGCGGCTCGCCTGACGCCGTCGGCGCTCATAAGCTGCGATGCCAGCATCCGGGCCACAAGCCTGAACTCACGGGGGCAGCTTGCTTCCGATCCTACACTCATAGCGCGCTGGGCGTTTGATTCCGACGTTCTTTTGCAGCGTAACATTTGGGGCGATACACTGCTAGTGGCATCTACCCTCAACACTTCTCTCTCTTCCCAAGTAGATGAACAGGCCACGCTGGCCGGCCGTCGTTCGGCCCTGCTTTTGGCTGTCGGCGATGTCGCGCATCTTCCTTTTGCGCTTGTCGACCTGATGGAAGACGAGGATCGTGTCGACAGGCTAGATGCGCACTACGCAGCAGTGGAACGGGCAGTTAGCCGCGAAGGGTTGATCTGCCGCGTGATCCATCCAGCAGAGGCTGCTGCCGAGTTCACTCCTGCGAAAGCTCGGAAGACTTTTTCTTTGAGCGCGGAAATGCATCTGCGGCTTGCCTGGCCTTTGCCGCCCACACGTGTGCCGCTCACCGTCATTCTCTGTACCCGTAACAATGCTGGCGATTGTAAACGTATGGTGCACAGTCTTGTCGCACACGCCGCCGCACCCGATCTACTGCATTGCTTTGTCGTCGATAACGGAACCGATAGAGAAGAAGATAAAGCGATTCTTGCTGATCTCGCCATGGAAAGCCACGTGACAGTCCGCCCGCAGCCTGCACCGTTTAATTGGTCGCATCTCAACAACAGCGCGGCGGAGGAATGCCGAGATGGCCTCATCGTCTTCGCCAATGACGATATGGAAATGTTGTCGGCGGCGTGGGATGATAAACTTCGTGCTCATCTCGCTGCGCCAGAGATTGGTGCTGTCGGTGCGAAGCTGCTTTATCCGGACGAAACCATCCAGCACGGCGGTATTCTTTTCGGATGGAATGAGTCCGTCATACATGACGGGCTTTTCTTACCAGCGGCAAGCGGTGCGCAAATGGGCCGCTGGCAAATGCAGCGACAGGTTGGCGCCGTAACCGGGGCTTTTTTTGCCATACGCAAAGCATCCTTCTCGGAGGTCGGTGGCTTCGACGCCTCTGGCCTCGCCATCAGCTACAGCGATGTGGATCTCTGTCTTAAGCTGCGTCGTGCGGGCTTGATTATACGGTGGGATCCCGAACTCGTCCTGATGCATTACGAATCGAAATCTCGCGGGTTTGACTATTTGGAACCCGAAAAGGCAGCGCGGGATTTGTCAGAGCGGGAGGTCATGTATGAGCGCTGGGGTAGGGAAATTTTTCACCATGATCCGACGGTGAATCCCATATGGTATGATGCTACTCTTCCGTTCCGCCTTCTGCGTCCAGTCGATGACACAAGTGCGATTCGGCAATTGAGCGGTTCGAAAAACCTCTCAATACAAGTATGATTAGTATTTCCGTACTGTTTTGGAAGCTAGGGTCTGTGGGGATTTAGCGTGAGTTGATGACACCTGCGGCGAGATATATCATCGCCTCGAAGCTCCGGTCGGTTTTGCAGGCTCGCATGGCGATGCGCTTGAACTCCTTGAGTTTGCAGAAGAAGTTCTCGATCAGGTGACGCCATTTGTATATCTCTTCGTCAATGGCGCGCGGGTTCTTGCGCTGTGACCGTTGTGAGATGACGACTTTCGCGCCTCGCTGGTCGAGTTCTTCGATGATCCAGTTGGCATCAAAGGCCTTGTCGCCCAGCAGGGCTTCGAAGTTGATGCCATCGATCAAAGGGGCGACGCCGATCGTGTCGTAGCGGTTCCCCGGTAGCAGTTTGAAGCGAACAAGGTTGCCCAAGGCATCGGTCAGGGCCAGGATCTTGGTCGTTATCCCGCCTTTGGAACGACCAATGGCCTGGCTCTGAGTCCCCCTTTTGCGCCTTGGCCGTGCCGGTGGACCTTGACGATAGTGGCATCAACCATGGCGTATTCCATGTCGGGGTCTCCCGACAAGGCATCAAAAATCCGCTTGAAAACATCGGCTTCGCGCCAATCACGAAACCGGCGGAATGCCGTATTCCAGTTGCCGAATGTGGCAGGAAGGTCCCGCCATGGGCTGCCTGTTCGGACAATCCAAAGAACCGCCTCAATGAATAGCCGGTTGTCGCGGCCACTGCGTCCGGGATCAGACAGCTTACCCAGGCAATGCGGTTCTATCTTCGCCCATTGGGCATCGGTCAGTACTAAGCGATCCATCCAGAGGGTGAATCACATCTCCGCTAAAATAGGAATCCCAAATCCCCACAGACCCTAGAGGGTGTTATGCACATTGGATCATCTGTGCGGCATGTTTGAACATGTATCCGACGAATGCGATGACGTGGAAGCCTGCGAGAGTGGTCGCGTATCTTTCGTAGTCCTTGACCAGCCTGCGACAGCGCGTGCCCTCCACTGGCATTCCATCGGCTGCGCCGACGGAACCTTGGCCAGTTCCGCCCAGGCAAAGGATCGCTCCACGACCCAGCGCCGCGGCAGCAGGTCAAAGCCGCGCTTGGCTTCTGGCAGTTTGACCACATGCAGGGCAATGCCTTCGGCGGCGGCGGCAGCGGCGTCGGCCGTGACTTCGCCGGTATAGCCCTGATCGACATAGGCGAGTGTGACGTTGTCGCCGGTCGCGTCCTGGATGTCGGCGGCGAGACGTGCCACGGCGGCGCGATCGCCAACATCGGCCGGCGTGACATGAAGAGCGAGCAGGTGCCCGAGCGTGTCCACCGCCATATGCACCTTCGAGCCACGCTTGCGCTTGGCGCCGTCATAACCGGCACGGGTGCCGCTTTCCGGCGTGAAGCGCAGCGTGCGGCTATCAATGATCGCGGCCGTGGGTTCTTCCGCCCGTCCGGACGCGAGGCGCAGCAAGGCTCGCAGATCCTGTGCCAGGGTCTCGAAACAGCCCGACGCCAGCCAGCGCTGCGATTGTTGATACACCGCCGACCACGGCGGGAAGTCGTTCGGCATGGCACGCCAGGCAATGCCATAACGGATCACGTAGCGCAGGGCATTGAACAACTCGCGCAGGGAATGCTCTCGCTGCGGCGCAGCCTCAGTGACGTGCTCCCCGAAAATTGGACCAGCTCGAGTTGGAATTTTCCACTTATGATCCCGTGCTCGGGATGAGGAGAGTTCCATGAAGGCATCGAAGTTCACCGAGGCGCAGATCGCGTTTGTTCTGAAGCAGGCCGAAGGGGGAGCGTCGGTCGCCGAGGTCTGCCGCAAGGCGGGTATTTCGGATGCGACGTTCTACAATTGGCGGAAGAAATATGCGGGTCTGATGCCGTCCGAGATGAAGCGGCTGCGGGTGCTTGAAGAGGAAAACGCCAAGCTGAAGCGGATCGTGGCGGACCTGTCGCTTGATAAGTGTCAAACGAATTGAAGAACTGACCCCTTTGGCGAAGCGAGGAACTGACCCCGTCATGAAGTGGTTGTCTCGGCTTCTCTGATGGACGCTCCGGCCTTCTGCAGAAGGCCGGAGCGTCGTTTCTCCCGCAGACGGTAGAGGTGGCCCCGGAAAATCGGACAGGATGATAGGCTATCCCGGACCTGGATAGGGACAGGGACTGATGGGCAAGGTTACGAGGAAACGGTATTCGGGCGAGTTCAAGTCGCGGGTGGCTCTTGAGGCGATCCGTGGCGAGCAGACGCTGGGGGAACTGGCGTCGAAGCACGGTGTGCATCAGACGATGATCGCCCAGTGGAAGCGCCAGGCGATCGAGGGCATGGCCGCGACCTTTTCGGGCAAGGCCGTTGCGGAGCCTGCGACGAGTGCAGCCGAGGTCGAAAAGCTTCATGCGAAGATCGGCCAGCTTTTGGTGGAACGGGATTTTTGCGGGATGCCTCTGTTCGCTTGGGCGTGACCAGAGGCGGGAAATGATCGACCCGCAGCTTCCTCGCCTGTCGGTCGTCCGGCAATGTGCCCTTCTGAGGCTCAATCGATCGGGCGTGTATTATCAGTCTGCGCCAGAAAGCGCGTTCAACCTGATGCTGATGCGGCTGATCGACGAGCAGTTCATGGAAACGCCGTATTATGGCACCCGGCAGATGGCGCGGCACGTTCGTCGTTTGGGCCATGAGGTGGGTCGCAAGCGGATCGGACGGCTGATGGCCCGGATGGGGCTGGTTGCGATCTACCAGAAACCGCGCACGACGGTGCCCCACCCGGAGCATCGCACGTATCCCTATCTCCTACGGGACCTGACGATCGACCGACCCAATCAGGTCTGGTGTTCGGATATCACCTACATTCCGATGCGCCGGGGTTTTCTGTATCTGACGGCGATCATGGACTGGACGACGCGCAAGGTTCTGGCCTGGCGCCTGTCCAATACCATGGATGCGGACTTCTGCGTTGAGGCCCTGAAGGAGGCGTTGGCCCGCTACGGAAAGCCGGAGATTTTCAACACGGATCAGGGCAGCCAATTCACCACGCCGCGCTTCACTGAAGTGCTGCAGGAGCGGCAGATCCGCATCAGCATGGACGGGCGCGGCCGCTGGATGGACAACGTCTTCATCGAACGGCTCTGGCGGTCATTGAAATATGAATGCGTGTATCTCCACGCTTTCGAGACCGGCTCGGAACTCCGGGCCGGCCTGGCGAAATGGATTGGTCATTATAATGCCCAGCGCCCACACTCGGCGCTCACTGGATGCACGCCCGATGAGGCGTATCATGGATCCGCTCCGACACCGTTGCCGGGGTTAACCCCGGCAACGGTGTCGGTCAGCAACAGCGAGAAATTGGCAGCATAGCAACAACGGGCAATAGCTTATTTTACCTCACAATCTGTCCGAACGAATGGGGCCACCTCTGGTAGCTGTCGCCGCGGATGGTGATCACGGTGGAATGGTGCAGCAGGCGGTCCAGGATGGCGGTGGCCACCACCGGGTCGCCGAAGACCTCGCCCCATTCTCCGACCGAGCGATTGGAGGTCAGCAGGATCGAGCCGCGCTCGTAGCGCCTTGAGACGAGCTGGAAAAACAGATGCGCGGCGTTGGCTTCGAACGGCAGATAGCCCAGTTCGTCGATGATCAGCAGCTTCGGTCGCGACAGGAGCGCCAGTTGCTTGTCCAGCGCGCCGTCCGCATGCGCCTTGGCCAGCATGGCGACCAATGTCGCGGCGGTGACGAACTGCACGCTGTAGTTGTAGAAGTTTGCACTTGATCTGACGTACGGCTTGGAATGGCCGGTCTGGATGCTACGCGATCATGTGATTTTTGTCGTGGCGTCCGATGTCTTTTTCGCGGGCGTTGTGTGCTGCGTCAAGGAAGGTCTGCATCGGGGTTTTGCCGAAGCAGTAATACCAAAGGACGTAGCCACTGACTCGTGTGTGAAGTGACGAACGGCGCCGGCTCTGATTCTCTTGATGCGGGAGGATCTGGCTGATGACGGCGGCGGTAAAGCTACGAGATGACTATTCGGCCTCTGATCTGAGGCGACTTGCGGCGCGCAGCCAGCAGGCGAACGCTGCGCGCCGGCTTCTGGCCCTGGCGGCGATCCGTGACGGGTCCAGCCGGACGGATGCGGCCCGCGTAGGCGGCATGGATCGCCAGACATTGCGAGACTGGGTTCATCGCTTCAATGCCGAAGGACCCGATGGCCTGCGCGATCATCAGCACGCGGGGCCAGCCTGCCGATTGAACGGGGCACAGCAGGCCGAATTGAAGGCCCTGGTCGAGGCGGGCCCGGATCGGCAGCGCGATGGCGTGGTGCGCTGGCGCCGGGTCGATCTGCAACGCGTGATCGAGGAGCGCTTCGGCGTCGTCTACCACGAGCGGCACGTGTCCACTCTGCTGAAACGGCTTGGTTTTTCCCATGTCAGCGCCCGGCCACGCCATCCGGGTCAGGACGCTGGCGTCATGGAGGCGTTTAAAAAAACTTCCCCCGCATCCTGAACGCCCATATCGGCCATCTGCCTAAGGGCAAGCCGATCGAGATCTGGTTCCAGGACGAGGCCCGGATCGGCCAGAAGAACGGGATCGTCCGACAATGGGCCCGGCGCGGCACGCGGCCACGCCAGCCGGCCGACCAGCGCTACGAGAATGCCTGGTTGTTCGGGGCGATCTGCCCGGCGCGCGGCAAAGCCGCCGGCTTGGCGCTACCGTTCATCGGCACGGCCGGCATGCAACTGCATATCGAGGAAATCTCACGCTGCGTCGCCCGCGGTGCCCACGCTGTCGTGCTGCTCGATCGCGCAGGATGGCATACCATCGACAAGCTGAAGCTGCCCCGCAATATCAGCCTGATCTTCCTGCCGTCCCGCGCTCCCGAACTGAACCCGGTCGAGAATATCTGGCAGTTCCTTCGCGCCAACTGGCTGTCCAACACCGTCTTCGACGGCGTCGAGCACATCATCGACGCCGCCTGTTCCGCCTGGAACAATCTCGCCGCCCTCCCGGAAACCATCCGATCCATCGGACTCAGAAAATGGGCTCACACAAGTCTGTGTCTATAACCGTTGGTATCACTTTCTCACTTCGCCTGACAGATGATTGCCGCACATACAGGATTGCCCTGCGTTCCAGATGACGTGGGCTGATCTTGTCACGAGTCATCGCGGGCCTCCTGCACGGCGCTGGGTCCGCGACCGCGCACGTGATCGAGGATCAGACGGGCCATCATCGACTGCAGATCGTTCCGCGCCTGCTGGGGAAGGTCCTTCCAGATCAGGTTCGGACAGGGCGGTTCGACCTCCTTGCCGCCGAACAGATCCGGCTGCGCCGATATGGTCCCCACACGGGAGCGCTGTCGTCCGTCATGTCGCATGGTCCTCTCTCCGATTCCGGTCAGAAGAGAAGCCTGCGACGGTTTCAGATGGGTACGACGACAAAAAGCCCGTCAGAACGATCGCAGATCATAAAGCGCCCCCAGGGACACGGTCGGATCCGGGGCCGGCCGCATCCCAGCGCAAGCCGCGCGATCAAGCATCCACGCCGGCAATTCAAGGAGCCTGACCCCTCTCGTGTCAGACAGGCGACAGCGGGAAAGGACTTGGCCGCCCCGCGCAATCATCTCCTCGACGCACACCCGACGCCCAAACCAAGGGTGCCAGGGGTAGAGAACCTCCCGCTCATCGGTATTATGGGTCTTGCAGAGTAGCGCTCTATAATGCCCAGCGCCCACACTCGGCGCTCACTGGACGCACGCCCGATGACGCGTATCATGGATCCGCTCCGACACCGTTGCCGGGGTTAACCCGGCAACGGTTTTCCTGCCCCGATGATATACCTCTATCTTCGTCTCGACTATTGGTCTCGTCGCAGTCGCTATCTGTAGTTGCTGTAATGAGACTTGAGCTTAGGCGTTTGCCCCTCTCATTTTGCAAGATACGCTGCTGCCATTGTGGGGCTGATCAGTGTGCTTAAAAGATTGAAGAATTTGTAGAACTTATTGAGTTTCGCGTTGGCGATAAAGATCAGGTCCTTGTCGTGCATCGCGAAATGCTGGGCGATGAAATAGCTTGTCGGCCTCATCATATCCAGTTGGTAGAGCACAGGGGCGACCGCCGCGCCCGGGCGCACGGGCAGGCCCAGGCGTGTGGCGACTTCCGGCTTTTCATACCGGAACAGGAACACGGCGTTCGGGTCCGCGCGATCGTCCGATGGACCGCCCGTTCCCGCGACCGCTTCGGCCAGGCTAAGCTGCGAAATTGGGAAGGGGACGACCGAAACCTTCGATGTCGCACCGAATACCGAATAGGTCTTCGGCTGATACGTGACCTGAATGCGATCGCCGGGCACCAGGGCCACATTCTGTTGCGGGTCGTTTTCCAGCGCCGTCAGGGCGACAGAGCCTGTCCGTTCGTGGCGGGTCAGGTAAACCTGCAGATCCTGCGGCAGGCGGGCTTCGCCGCCCGCGATGGCGATCATGTCCAGCAGATGTTCGTGGGCCAGGGTCAATTCCTGGCGACCGGGTTTGCGGACTTCCCCACCCACGACTACTTGGTTTGCGATATCATTCGCGATGCGGACCAGGACCTGCGGGTTCTGCGACAGGCCATGCAACCCGCCCCGGATCGCTGTGGCCAGTTGCGCGGGCGTGCGGCCCGCGGCTTGCAGACGGCCGACATATGGAATGTCGACGGTACCGGTGGCGTCAACGACGATCGGCGGCAGATTGTCGGCGCTGACGGCGGGCAGGGGCCCGACGCTGCCCATGGACTGGCTGCCGGTGCTCTGCGTGGCGGCCCCCGAACCGGTGCCTCCGCCTACGCCGCCGAACAGGCTGCTACCCAGTTCGAAGATCGAGACCTGCAACGTATCCCCAGGACCGATACGTTCGGCCGCGTCCGCCGCCGTGGCGGTTTCGATCAGCGTGTTCAGCGGCGGGGGCTGGTCCGTGGCCAGCGCGTCGATCACCGATGGCGTCACGTTGACGATGCGATAGCCCAGCGTATTGGTCGCCGGCGATTTCGCATCGCTCAGGATGTCGGATTCGACCGGGCCGCTGGACGGCATGGCGCTGCAGCCGGTCAGCAGGGCAAGGGCGCAGGTCAACGTGGCCAGCCGTACGGCCTTGGCGGGGGGGCGATCGGGTTTCATCGCGTTTGTTTCTAACCGCTCGGTTCCAGGGAGGAAAGTCACCGCTTGGCCGCCTTCAGGACGGTGTCATACATCGTTCCCAGCCGGCGCGCATAGTGGTCCATATCGTATAGGGCTGCGCGGCTTGGTCCGGCTGCCGCCAGCCTGGTGCACAGCGCATCGTTGCGATCCAGCCGGTCGATTCCGTCGGTTATGGCAGCCGTATCGTACGGATCGACCAGAAGCGCGTCCTCGCCTGCGACTTCGCGCGGCGCCCCTTCGCGCGAGGTCAGGACCGCCGTGCCGAAAGCCATCGCTTCCAGGACGGGCAGGCCGAATCCCTCGCTGAGGGAGGGAAACAGGACGGCCCGCGCGCCGCGGATCAGCGCGCCCAGCAGGCTTTCGGGCAGATAGTCGATCTTGACGATACGGCCCAACTGGATGCCGCGTTCCAGAAAGCGCAGTTCCTGCTCGGATTTCCATGCCATGGCCCCGACCAGAACCAGGCGGCGGCTGCTTTTGGATTCAAGGAAGCCTTCGATGACACGGCCGATATTTTTCTTCGGCTCGAACGAACCGAAGAAGAGGAAATAGGAGTCCATCTCCAGGCCGAACGCACCGTGAATTTCCCGGGCGATCTCGGTTTCGGCCTTTTCGAGGATCTCATGGCCCGGGGCGATCGATTGGTAGGTATTGTGAATTTTCGGCGCGGCCTGCGGGAAGAAATCGATAATATCGGATTTGGATGCCTCCGATACGGTGCAGATGCCGTCCGCCTGGATACAGAGATCTTTAATGAGCCGGAAGTAATAGCTCTTGTTGTCGAGAGTCGTATGGGGCAGGCGCAAGGGAACTAGATCATGCATCGTGTAGATATTGAGCGCGCCCGTGACGCGAATGGGCAGCGGATAGGTCCAATGCATGATGGCCGGTGGATCCGGTATTCGTACCGTCGTGAAGCGGCGCGCGTACCGGTAATGTAGCGCAGCCCTGTGGAACAATTCGGGAACGTTAAGCAGGCGGTCATGGGCCGGCATGCGCGCAGTAAAGCCGCGCGCGTCGACCCGACCGGAAAGCGGAATCGGCACGGCGTCATAGCCGGCCAGATCGCCCCGGCGTTCCCGCCACCACCGGGACGAGAAAAGCTTGGTGCGCCTGGTCGGGACCTCCTGGCCCAGCGAGTCGAAGAAGATGACCTCTCGCAAGTCGGTCGACATACGGTGCGTGATGTTCATGCCGTACAGAACATCGACCTTATGCCCCATACCCGTGAGGCAGCGGCTGAGCGTGCGGGCATAGGTCGCGACACCCGTGCCGCGCGGCAGGGCCAGGTTGAAGCCGTCGATACCGACGCGAATAGGGGTGCTAACCATCACATATCAATTTCGCAAAGTTAAACCGGGTCAGCAACCCGTACAAGCGGGGGAAATCGCGTAGGAGATAGTGCGACGCGGGCGTGGTGATCGCTCTGCCCCGCGGCGATGTCGAGGGCGAAGGCGACGCCCCGGGCCGCTTGATCATGCCAGTTGCGGCTGATGCGTTCGGGCGGAGGAGGGGACGATCCGAGGGCAGGACGTTCGAAACTCCTGCGTTCGATCTCGGCCTGCCAGCCTGGTCCGTCGATAGGATCGATATAGGTCGCGCTGTCGCCGGCGACTTCACGGAACACGGGGACGTCCGAGCAGATGCACGGCACGCCCAGTGCCAGGGCCTCGACGAGCGGAAGACCGTACCCCTCGGTAAAGGACGGGAGAAGGAGCGCGCGCGCGCGCGAAAGATATGTTGCGACGTCGCGGTCCGACGCCGAACCGTGCTCTTCAACCAGATTCTGCAGGGCGGGGCAGCGTTCCAGCATGTCGATGATATTTTCGTTTTCCCAGCCGCGCTTGCCGATCAGGATCAGTTTCGGCGCGCGCGTTCCATGCGTCTCGGCAAGGCGGCGCCAGATATTGAGCAGCAGAAGATGGTTTTTCCTGGGCTCGATGGTCCCGAGACAGACGAAATAAGGCGGATCGTCTCGAGACGCCGTGGCGGCGGCCGGTTGTGCGGCGACATGGATATGCAAGCCATGAGGGATGATCTCGATCGGCCGGTCGTTGCCTTGTTCCGTCATGAAGGGCCGCAGCCCGTCCCGGACATAGGCCGACGGAACGATGACGCCGTCGGCCAGGCGCGCGACCGTGCGGATGCGCCTTGTGTGGCGCGCCGGTTCGCGGGGCCGCGCGTATTCGGGAAATTCTATCGGGATCAGGTCGTGGACCATCGGCACGAAACGCAGTCCGGACCGGGCGATGAACCGTTCGATGGCGCCGGTCTGTATCAAATGATGGTGAGACAGTAAAAGATAGACCCCGCCGGCCGGCCCCGGCCGCCGCTCCAGCGGCGCGCGATGCAGCAGGCGGCGGGCCCGCCAGATCATGGAAGCGGCCTGGGACGCGCCATGCTGCCAGATATTCGCCAGGTCCCGCACGAATGAAGCGGTACGCTGGAATGGAAGATGGGAGAGGCCGGCGATGGGGTGATAGGCGACGAAATGCGTCTGCTGCGGATAGGCGTACAGCAGAAAGGTGGCGTACTCGATTTCGACCCGGTCGATGCCCGTAGGAACGGACGCCCCGGCGCGGGACAGGAGGCGCGAGACATCCAGAAAGATGGGAAGCATGGCGTGCAACGATCCGGTACGCGCTCAGCCGGCGCCGCGAATGACGACGCGTTCGATGCGGGCCGTTTCCGATTCCAGCGGGACGGCGCTGGGGAGGCCTTCGGCGCGCGTGCGGTATGCGGCCCGCTCGATCCGCTCGACGGCGCCCGCGACCACGGTGGACAACGCCTTTTCCGAGAAGAATCCGCCGGCTATCAGGCATCGATCGATCAGAACGCGGCAGAACGCGGCGAAGGTCGCCGCGTCCGGCTGTTCAGGATTGTTCCAGAATTCTGCCAGACTGCCCTGATGGGTCACGCCGCGTATGTCATAGACCGCTTCGCCAAGGGTGATGACGGGAACGTTCGACGCCAGAGCCAGGGTGCCGGTCGTGCTGTTGATCGTGACCACGCCCTTGGCCGGCCGGACCAGCAGCGCGATGTCGCCCGTTTCGAGATAGCGCACCCGGTCGCCAACCTCGGCACGGGCCGCGAGGTCGGTTACCAGCGCACGCCAGTCGCGCATCCCGTTATCCAGCGGATGCTCCTTGACCAGCAGCCACAGACCCGCCGGCGCATGCGCCGCGAAGCTGCCGATGACCTCTCGGATAGCCTCTTCCATGTTGCGAAACGGCGAATGCAGGCGCACCTGCGCATCCGCGTCCAACTGAAGCGGAAACAACATATGGGGCCGTCCCGAACGATCGATTTCCGCGATCGTTTCGGCCGTGCGGGCCTGGGCGGCGTCACGCCGGCACAGGCGGCGCAGCCAACTGATTCCCTCGCGCCAGGGATGCCAGGGACGATAGTCGTTCCAGTGACGGAAATACCAGCGGGACAGAATATCGGCCGCGTTATAGGCAACCGCCTCGGATGCGCGGCGGCGGAAGGATGACGGCACCGGATTGTTGACGGGGGCCGGCGGCAGGAAGGCTGCCTGCGTGCGATACCAGTCGGGGTCGCGCGGCAGGGTGGAATGCCCGTTCACTCCCCCGAGTTCCAGGGTAACCCAGTCCGGGCGGATATATCCTTCTTCAAAGACATGGGCGGGAATATGCAGCCTGCTGCAGACGGCGATGGCCGCGCGGTGCAGGGGACGGCAATCGCCGAACAACAGCACGTCGGTAATGTTGTGGCGGTGGATGGCCTGCGCCACGAAATCTGGCCAGCGGCTGAGGTCGCCGCGATAATCGATATCGCCGCCGAGGCGCCAGAACAGCTTGTCCCCGCCATTGAAATTTATTTTATAGACTTCGTGTCCCGCTGCCCGCAGAGCAATGCCGATCCGGCGGAACAGCGGCCCCATCAGGCCCTGAAGCAGCAGAAAGCGGCGTGGCGTGCCTTTGCCGGATGTCGATCGCGATATCATCATGCCGGCCGTTCCGATCCTTGATTTTTATATGCTTGGTGCCGTCGGCCCGCGGCAATCAGCGTTTTCATGCGTCCCTGCAACCGGCGTACGCGCATCAGCAGGGTCGGCCTCCACAATTTTTCGTCACCGAGACGAGAAAGCAACGTCTCCAAGGGGCACGGCAGTTCCGTCACCGGGTCCAGATAGCGCGGGTAGATCAACAGGGTGCCCGCAGCGAGTTCCTCGATTGTCAGCGTCCTATCCCGCCGGGTGGGAATCATCCCCTCGTCGATCGTCAGCCCCCAGCCGGAATAGAAGGGAACGCCATAGGTGACAACCCTGATCCCGCGCAGCAGGGCTTCGAAACCGGCAAGCGACGTCAGCGTATGGACTTCATCGACATGACTCATGGTCGCGGTGATCGCTCCCCCGCGGCTGACATAGTCGGCATATCGGCGAATGACGGAGTCGTCCAGTCGTCCCTCCCTATGTCCGGCATCGACATCCGGATGCGGTCGGTAAATGACGAATGCGGCGGGACTGCGTTCCCGAACGGCTTGAAGCAGCGCTAGGTTCCCCTGGATCTCGCCGCCGCCGCAGCGGACCGACAGATCGTCGGCGACCTGGCCCGGCACCAGAATCACCGTGCGGCCAGTTTGCGCCGGCCAATCGGGGCGAGAATCGTCACCCGCGCTACGCTCGTATTTCGATATTCCGTCCCGAACCAGGCGGTCGATGATCGTTCGCGCGCGCTGCCGGATCCGATCGTCGAACCGTGTGGTGGCCAGGATATGCTCGAGATCGCTGGGCTGACGCGGGTCGTAATAGATGCCGCTCTTATCCAGGATGATTGAAGCGGGCGTTCTGAGATCGCTGCCCAACCCCACCGAACGGATAAACCCGTCCTCGACGCGCCAAAGGGGCACTTTCTCGCGGCGGATCGTGGTTTCCAGCCGATGTGGAATACGCGTGGCCCAGGCCGCGATCGCTTGCGTGCTACCATGGGCGAGAGACGCCCTGACGGCGGAGGAAACATGGTTGCCGAATGGCGGATGCCCGGGCGCGGACGAAAAGAAGCGGGCCATCCGCCGGCGTTTCCATAGCGACATGCCGCCGCACAGGGCGATCTTCCGATTCTGGGTCAGAATATCTTTCCAAAGCAGCAGAAGATCGATCGTCGCCGCCAGAGTTGCCGGCGTGCCGGTGAAGGGGTCGACATAGCGATAGGCTTGGGCAAGGCCCGTTCGGATGTCTTGGCCGGTCAGGACATGCCCGTCCGTATCCTGGGGGCGTGCATACCAGCGGGTGGGCAGCCCGCGCAGCGCGCCGAGGAGGGCGATATCCCCCGGACCCAGTTGATGGATTTCTTCCGCGTGATCCAGAAGGCCGTGCGGGTCGGCGGGTAGCAGGATTTCGGCGATGCCGGTCCGTCGCGCAAGACGGCGCGCGCCATAGTTGGCCGCCGCGGTCACCAGCAGGAGTGCCTGCGCCGGGAAGCGGCGCATAAGGCCGCTTACGAACGGTTCTGCGGCTTGCGCTGAGACGTGGGAACACAGTGCCAGGATGATCGGGCGGCCGAATGAAGGGCGAGGGGCCCAGAAACTGCCGCCGATCCGGGCCTGGCAGATCGTCGTGGCAAGCTCCGGCGGCACGACGCCGACCGAATCGGCTTCGGGGCCCGTGTGACAGGGCACTGAGAGCGGAGGCACGTTCGCCGTGAAAGGCGGCGCACGGAGAAAGCCTTCGCGCGGATAGAGGACTGACAACGCCATGTTCGCCCCGGACGGAAGGGGGATCATCGTTTTTCGCTTTGCGCCGTGCGGGTCATATTCGAATCAGGATCGGCCCAAGCCGCCACGAATGCAAGCCCCGGCCCGTCAGTCGACCTGCGACCGGAATTATTATAGGACAATTTTATGTATGGCAGTCATCGCAGAAAAATAAAAATGCAAGAATTTCGTTACGTCGACTTCGTGGATATGATCTGATGGCATTGGCTTTTTTTTGTACCGCCGTCGTATTCTGTTTCGTGGAGCTGTTCGGGACCCGCATGAGGGCGGGACGCTTCTTGGTTTGGCGGCTGATCATCGATTGCCTGATCTGCGCGGTATTCTGGTCGGCCGGACTTGCGGTAACGGGGGCATCCTCGGTCGGAAGCGCCGTCAGCATTCTGCTGCTCGTCGCGGTTCGGGTCGGTTCAAGGATCAAGGTTGCGCTGTTGGGCGAGCCCGTGGTCTTCTCCGATATCGTCGCGGGATTGAACCTGCTGAAGGCGCCCCAATTCTACGTCTTCGCTCTGCCCGGCTATTTAAAGCTGGGTTTTCTGCTGGCCCTGCCGGTCGGCGCGGCACTGTTGGTCCGTGCCGTCAACCTTGCGCTTCGGCCGCATCTGGAGGGGCTGGCGGTCTTCCTGCTCTCCGTGGTCGCGCTGGCCCTGATCCCCGAGGAGAAGCTTGCGCCGATCCCTGATCTCAGGGCCGATATCGTGCGCATGGGATTGCCGGCGACACTGTTTCTTTATTGGCGACGCTGGCTGGGGCAGGCCGACATGCCGCCGCTCGGTGACCGGAAACACGGCGATGCGGACCATGGGCAGCGACCATCGACAGAGATCGTGGTGGTCGTCCAGTGTGAATCCTTTGCGGATCCAACCAGGTTGCCGATCCCGGCGGTCGATCGGGCGATGCGGTTACCGGGGCTTGAGCGGGCACGGCGCGATGCGGATTTCCAGGGGGACCTCCTGGTCAGCGGCTTCGGCGCCTATACGATGCGAACCGAATATGGATTGCTGTTCGGGCGGTCGGAAGAAGAATTGGGTTTCCGCCGTTATGATCCGTTTCTGACGGCAGTGCGGGATCGTACATATGCTCTCCCTTATAGATTGGGCAGAGCGGGCTATCGGACGTTTTTCGTGCACCCTCACGCGCTCTCGTTCTATCGCCGCGACCGGCTCATGCCGTGGATCGGCTTTTCTCAGGTCGCCGGCCGAGAGGCGTTTCCCCACGTGGCGTCCCCGGCCATGCCCTATCCCGAGGATCGGGCGGTGGCGGCTTACCTCAGCCATCTTGTTGAGACGGCCACGGAACCGTCTTTCTTCTATGCCGTCACGATGGAAAATCATGGACCGTGGCCGGGACGCAGCGCGCGTGAATCGCTGGCGTCCTATCTTGGCCATCTTGCGAACAGCGACCGGATGCTGGACGAACTGCGGACGGCATTGGACAAGACGGGGCGCAGCTATCTGCTGGTTTTCTTTGGGGATCACCGGCCGTCTATCCGGGGAATGCTCTCTCCGGGCGAAGAGCGCGGCACCCCGTATGTCGTCCTGCGCTCCGGAGGGGATTGCCGCCGCGCGCAGCCTTGCGAACAGGCGCTGACCCCGGCGGAACTGCATCGTCTGATCTTGGATTTGGTGATGGGTAGAATGGCCTGACGAAACGGCTCATGTTTGATCAATAATTCATTGGCCTGCATCGCGATCGAAGCCGATTTGCCGATAAAATGTGCCGAGCGCGTTGCGGAAATTCTCTCGAGAGAACGCTCTGCGGCGTGCATGTCCCTTGACGATCAGGGACCGCGGCAGGTCGCCGTCTTTCGTGGGCGTATCCAGCCGCGCGATTGCGTCCGCCATGGCATCGATATCATACGGATCGACCAGCAGCGCGGCATCGCCTCCGATTTCCTCCGTTGCTCCGCCCCGCGACGTCATGACGGGCGTGCCAAGCGCCATCGCTTCGAGGATAGGAAGGCCGAAGCCCTCCGCAAGGGACGGGAACAGAAGAGCCTTGGCCCCCATGAGCGTGCGCAGCAGACCGATCCGGTCGATCCATGGAATACGAATGACGGTGCTTGTCGGAGCACGGGATGACAGGTCCGGAGCGTCATCCCCATCGGGCCCGATCAGGATGAGTGGCGTGCGTGTTCTCGACCGAGCATGTGCCTTCAGCAGGCGGTCGATATTCTTGCGCGCCTCAATGCGTCCGACAAAGATGAACGCCCCGTCCGCGGCGATCGGGGGGACCCCGGCGATTTCGGTCAATTGATCTGTCGAAAATTCCACGGGCTGGGACAGATTTGTGATCTTGTCGGGAGGGGTGCCCAGCCGTTCGATGATTTGCCGCCTGACGGTTTCCGAAACCGTAATGATCGCATCCGCCCGTATGACGGCTTCGTTGATCAGCCGCCGGAAGCGCTTGGAGTCGATGCCGGTCAGGTGCGGATGAGTGAGAGGGATCAGGTCGTGGATGGTGGTTATGTTCAGGGTCCCCTCCAAATGCAGAGGAAGGGGATAGGTCCAATGGATCATTCGCGGTGGATGTGGCGTGCGCAGTGGCATGAAACGGCGGCGCAATCCGAAATGGACATGGGCGCTTCGATATAGATCACGGCTGAGCAGCGACGTGGGACCGAGGCGCCGCACGGTCGGTCGTGCGTGGAGTGCCCGCAGAAGGGGCAGGGGCGTCGTACGCCCGGAAGAGCGGGCAGGTTCTTCCTGTTCCAGCAGGATGGACGGGGGCATGTTCATCGCGACAAGAGCGTCGGCAAGCGCCGTGGCGTATGTCGCAACACCGGTTCCGCCTTTTCGGCCATAATTGCGTCCGTCGAGCCATATGAGACAATCGGGGTCGACGTGCGTGGTCATCAATGTGTGGGCTTATGGCGTTGCGTCGTAGTTTCTATTTATTTTTATGAAGCGTGAGGAATATCTTATCCAGAATGGGCAGAGAAATCGCGTGATTCATGTCTGGGTCTTGATAATGATGAAGCAAATGATGACGCTTGATCATCATGAAGATCTTGTTCTGAGCCTTGAAATGATGGCACGCGTAGTGCGTTACGTCATAACAGACATAGCCCGCCAGGAAACCTGACAGGAAATCGAGCCCGTGTTCCAGACCGGCAACTCCGACGACCAGCGCTCCAAGGACCACGGCCAGGGGAAGCGAGGCGCCGAAGGGCATCAGGCTTCGCAATGGGTGGTTCGGTTGGGCGTGGTGGTTGCCATGCACTAGGAATATGAACGTTTTTCCTTTTGGAGTTCTGGCTTTGAAATGAAAAAGAAAACGATGCACGCAATATTCGAACAAAAACCATGTCATCAGCCCGAGAAGGCCGAGCGCGATAAACGACGACATGGAGCGTGCATGCCATATTGCGCCGATGCAGACCGTCAACACGATCGGCAACCATACGGCCAGGAAAGTCGTAAACGAAATGAAAGTCAGTCGTTCGAGCCAGGGATTGTCAAACAGTCGGACCGGCGAGCAGACGTTGTTTTTTTTTTGAATGTTCATGGCGTCAGCCAACTCTCCAACTCACCGCCATAAATACCTCAGAGGCGTTGCCGTCGTCACACTTGATTTGACCAAAACAGCTTCCGTCCTGTGTGTCCACGGAGAAACGCCTCGATCACCGGCTTTTTTGCGCCGAGAAACGGTAACACTAAGGCGCGATGCCGGCATCAAAAAGCAAATAACAGCAGAACACTTTGAAGAAAGTGTGGTGTCCGCGGCGGGATTCGAACCCACGGCCCCAGGATTCATCCCACTTCGGCTTTCACCGCCGCCATCGGTGATGGCGTTCGTGGTCTGGACTGTCCCTTCGCCATAGGCCCAAAGGCCGACAGGCGCCGCCCGTCCAGTCTCTACACCGTCCCGGCAAAGCCGGGCTTGGCTCGGGATTGGCACGACGCACGGTCAGAGCGTTCCCCGAATTTGAGCGGATCCGTCATGGGGTTTCCCGTCATGACGCCCAATTTGAACCAGGAATCCTGTGCTCTATCCTGCTGAGCTACGCGGACACACTTGGTTTTTTGTAGCCGATCGATGAGGTGAGGGCAAGCGTCGTGCGACCGTAGGAAGCATTAGCGTCCGCGGCGCGGCAGCCTGGCGGTCGACGCCAGACGGGCGATATGGCGGCGACAGAGAGTCAGATCCGGTGCGCCGGTTTGCTTGCAGTCTCGCTCAAGGGCCTGGGTTTGCATGGCGGCCTCCATCAGCCGGTCGGTAGTCCACAATGATAGGGCCTGGCCAAACGCGTCGGTGCGCTTGAAAAAGACGGGAGGACGCAGAGCGCGCATGGCGTCCGCGCGGCTTTGACCGCCATCCATGGCAATGCGGGCGCGGCGCAGCCGGTGCAGGTGCGATAGTAAAGCACGTGCAATCGCAATCGGACTCGTTCCCTCGGCCAATGCACGCTCGATCGCTAGATCGGCGCCGGCCCGATCGCCCACAGTGGCGGCGAAGGCTGCGTCCTCAAGTGAGACTCCCGCTGCGTCACCGATGCAGGCCCGAACATCGTCCAGTGAAAGCTGACCGCCTCGGCCGGCATAGAGCACCAACTTCTCGACCTCTCCCCGTGTGGCGGCGCGGTCGGGGCCCAATTGACTGGCAAACCATGCAAGCGCGTCGGGATTGATGCGGATATCTTCCTCGACCAGCATCTGGCGGATTGACGCTTCCAGTGCGCGTCCTTCCTCGGGATAGCAGCCGATCGCGGCACATTGCGCATGGGCTTCGATCAGGCTGCGCAGACGTGAGCGTGCAGCCAGGCCGGGGGCTTCTATGACGACTAGCGTCTCCGACGACTGGGACAGGCTGGTTTTCAGTGGGTTGGCTAGGGAATCGCCGCCTTCGCGAATCCAGATGACGCGGCGGCCGCCGGTCAGAGACAGGGCGAAGACTTCCTCTTCAAGCCTTTCTGGCGCATCGCGGTCTAGAATAACGACACGGAACGGGTCGTCCAACTGTGGCGCAATAGCCGTCGCTGCTTGGCGGGCGCGTTCGCGGATCAGGCCGGTGTCGTCGCCGTGCAGCAGGATAGCACGCAATGCACCAGGTTCACGCAGGATACGTGCGACCGAGCGGGCGTCGATCTTCACTGGCTGTTGATCGTCCCGTTTTGCGGTTCGGCGTCTGATGCGCCGGATGGGTTGGGCTGAGAACGGCCGATAGCGACTGCGGGCATGCCGTCCTCGCCTACCGATTGCGCGGGGAAGTCATTGTTCGAATTCGGCATGACCGTCGGATCGATATAGACCGGGCGTGGCGCCGCTACGCGCTGCGCCGGCTGGGCGTGGGTGCGGAACCAGATCGCCACCTGTTGGGTAATGCGATCGGCGATCGTATTGGCAACACGCCGCCCCAGGGTCGCCTGGTTCAGGTTTTGGGCGAAATATTGTTCGAACGTCTCGTTCTCGCCGTCTACCGTCTGGGCATCGCCTTGCGTCAGCAGCACTGGGCTGGGGGCGACCGTGTAGAGTGCCCAGTGTGCATGGGCGGTAGCCCGCGTACGGCCGGACGTATTGTCCTGGTGGATGTCGATGGCCTCGTTCATCACGTAGGAACTGACGCGAAGCGTGTAGAGACTGGGATTCTCTGCCTCCGCACCGGCCATGTCCTGCTGCAGGAACAGCCGTAATTCCTGCCCGTACCGTTCGGGGATACTGGCGACATAAACTTGCTGCAGCTTCTGAGGAATGGTGCCTCCGGCCATCGGATGGGTGTCGGATGATCCGTAAAGCGGCTGGAACCCGCATCCGCCCAGTCCGAGAAGGGCCGCAGCCACAACCCCCGTGCGGGCTGCACGGCAAGGGGAGGATGGGCGGAGGCGGAAGGAGCCATTCATTCGGTCAGCCCGCGACTACGAAATTGATGATCCGGTTCGGCACATGGATACGCTTGACGATACGCTTGCCTTCCAGAAGCCGTGCGACGTTGGGTTCGCTCTCGGCCAGCGCGATGACGTCATCGGCTGGGGCGTCCGGCGCGGCGTCCACGGTTCCGCGTAACTTGCCCATGATCTGTACCGCGATCGTGACCTGGCGTGCCACCAGCAATTCAGGCTCGGCGATCGGCCAGGCGCGGTTGACCGCGGGTGCTAGTCCGGGTTCCAGCAGGGCCAGCATCTCTTCCGCCTGATGGGGGACCATAGGCGCGGTCAATAGGCAGAGCGCGCATGCGGCTTCCCGGCGGGCATGGTCCATGCCTTCGTCTTGCGCGGCGCGTTCGGAATCGGCCAGAGCCGATGTCAGCTCGTGCAGGCGCGCCACCGCGACATTGATCGCAAAGCCTTCCAGCGCCTCGGTTACCGCGGCGATGGTGCGGTGGGTGGTGCGGCGCAATGCGTCGGCTGCCGCCGAGGGGGGAATGACGGCGTTCGCCGCCGGGACCGTTTCGGCAACCTGGCGGACGGTGCGGTACAGACGCTGCAGGAAGCGTGCGGCCCCTGACACGCCGGCCTCGGTCCATTCCATGTCGCGGTCCGGCGGGCTGTCGGACAGGACGAACCAGCGCGCGGTGTCGGCGCCGAAGCGTTCGATGATGGCGACCGGCGCCACCGTGTTGCGCTTGGATTTGGACATTTTCTCGACGCGGCCGATCGTGACGGGTGCGCCGGTGTCGCGGCGTTTTGCGCCGTCGGCGGTGCGTTCGACCTCGTCCGGATACAGCCATTGGCCGTCGGCGTCGCGATAGCTTTCGTGGTTCACCATGCCCTGGGTGAACAGTCCGTTGAACGGCTCGTTCAGGCCGACATGGCCGGTTTCATGCATCGCGCGGGTGAAGAAGCGGGCGTAGAGCAGGTGCAGGATCGCGTGCTCGATGCCGCCGATATATTGATCGACCGGCAGCCAGCCATCGGCGGCGCCACGCACCGTGGGGGTTGCGGCGTGCGGGGCGGTGAAGCGCGCGAAATACCACGAACTGTCGACGAACGTATCGAACGTGTCCGTCTCGCGCGTCGCGTCGGCGCCGCAGTTCGGGCAGGCGACGTGTTTCCAGGTCGGGTGATGGTCCAGCGGGTTGCCGGGGCGGTCGAACGTGACGTCTTCCGGCAGGACGACGGGCAGGTGCGCGTCGGGGACCGGGACCGCGCCGCAGGCGGGGCAGTGGATGACGGGAATCGGGCAGCCCCAGTAGCGCTGGCGGGAGATGCCCCAGTCGCGCAGGCGCCAATTGACCACGCCGCGGCCGATGCCCATGGCTTCGAGGCGGGCGATGGCTTCGGCTTTGGCGGTGGTGCTGTCGAGGCCGTCGAGGAAGCCGGAATTGATGAGGGTGCCGTCGCCGTCCCAGGCTTTGTCCGTTATGGAGAAAGTTGTGTTTTCAGCGCCCGGCGGAAGGATGACCGGTGTAACTAACAAATTGTATTTATTGGCGAAATCGAGATCGCGCTGGTCGCCGGAGGGGCAGCCGAAGATTGCGCCGGTGCCGTATTCCATCAGCACGAAATTGGCGATCCAGACCGGGAAGCTGCGATCGGGCATGAAGGGGTGCGCGACGCGCAGCCCGGTGTCGAAGCCGCGCTTCTCGGCGGTTTCGATCGCTTCCTCGGACGTGCCCAGGCGGCGGCATTCGGCGATGAAGGCGGCGGCGTCGGGATTGGTCTGCGCCACCTTGGCGGCCAGGGGATGGTCGGCCGCGACCGCCAGGAAGGACATGCCGAACAGCGTGTCGGGACGGGTGGTGAAGATTTCGACCGAATCCAGGTCGGTATCGAAGCCCGGCGGGGGGGCGTGCAGCGCGAATCGGACCCGTGCGCCGACCGAGCGGCCGATCCAGCGTTCCTGCATGGCGCGCACGCGCTCGGGCCAGCGGGGCAGGTGAGACAGGCCGTCGAGCAGTTCGGGCGCGAATTTGGTGATGCGCAGGAACCACTGCGACAATTGCTTCTTTTCGATCAGCGCGCCCGAGCGCCAGCCGCGGCCGTCGACCACCTGTTCGTTCGCCAGCACGGTATGGTCCACCGGGTCCCAGTTGACCCAGCTTTCGCGGCGTTCGACCAGGCCGGCGCGCAGCATGTCCAGGAACAGCTTCTGCTGCTTGCCGTAATAGTCGGGCAGGCAGGTGGCGATCTCGCGGTCCCAGTTGAAGGAGAAGCCGAGCCGCTTCAGCGTGCCGCGCATCGCGGCGATATTGTCCAGCGTCCAGGTCTGGGGATGGACGCCGCGTTCGCGCGCCGCGTTTTCCGCCGGCAGGCCGAACGCGTCCCACCCCATGGGATGGAGCACGGAATAGCCGCGGGCGCGCTTGTAGCGCGCCACGACGTCGCCCAGCGTGTAGTTGCGGACATGGCCCATGTGGAGCTGCCCCGACGGGTAGGGGAACATCTCGAGCACGTAATATTTCGGGCGGTCGGCGGGGGGGACGTCGGGGACGTCGAAGGCGCCCGCTCGGTCCCATTCCGCTTGCCATCGCGGCTCGGCCGTGCGGAAATCGTAGGAGGCGGGCGTATTCTCGGTCATGTCTGTGGTCCGGGGGCGGAGCGGCCCCTTATCTTATAGTCGAGGCTTATGGTCGAACGGGACGGGCGGCTTACTTGCCGCCGTCGGCGCGGAGCTGGCGCGCGCGCGTCAGGATCCTGGAGGTGATGTCGGAGACGACGTTGGGCGCGACGGGCGTGTCGGTCCATTGGCCGTCGGCGAAGACCTGGCGGAACACCGAGATGCGGATCGCGTCCGAGCGCAGGTTGCGCGACAGGATATAGGCGGTGATCTTGAAGCGTTCGTTCTGGGTGGCCGGCGGGGTGTACCAGTCGGTCAGGATCACGCCGCCCACGGCGTCGGCCGAGGAGAAGGGCATGAAGGACAGCGTGTCGATCGCGCCGCGCCACAGATAGGCGTTGACGCCGCTGCTGCCGATCTGGTCGTCGCCGCCGCCGGCCGAGCGGTCTTCGCTGAGCAGGTGGTTGCGCGGCGCGGCCAGGCCGCCGGTGTCACGATGCGACGAGGAGCAGGCGGCGAGGGCCAGGAGCGGAGCCAGCGCCAACGCCAGCAGCGGGCGGCCCCGCGTCGCGACGAGATGGAAGGCGGCGGCGGATGGCAGTCGGACGGTCATGATGGCCCTGGTCCCGTTTTTCGATGCCGTCTTCATATCCCGGCCCGCCAGCCCCGCCAAGCCGCCCGTTGATTTTCGCGCAATTCAGGGATTTTTTCTGTTTGATTTCCCCGCTTCAGGCGGCGCGCCGTTCGCCGAGATGCGCCCAGACCGTCAGTAGCAGGGCGGCCAGCGCCAGGACCGCGCCGACGACCGGCAGGCCGCCATAGGACCAGGCGGTGGGCACGACCAGGCCGCCGATCCACGCGCCGGCCGCATTCCCCAGGTTGAACGCGCCCTGATTGAGGGTGGAGGCCATGTTCGGGGCCTCGGCGGCCTGCTGCACCACGCGGTATTGCAGGGGGGGCACCAGCGCGAAGACGATGATCCCCCACAGGAAGAGGGTCATCATGGACGCGGCGGGGAACCGGCTGGCCGGGATGAAGGCCAGGAGCACCGCGATCGACGCGACCAGGGTCATGATGACCGACGGCAGCAATTTCCAGTCCGCCAGGCGGCCGCCGGCCAGGTTGCCGATGGTGATGCCCGCCCCGAACAGCAGCAGCGCCACGGTGACCATGTGCGGCGACAATCCGGCGCGGGTTTGCAGCAGCGGGGCGATGTAGGTGAACACGCTGAACAGGCTGGCCGAGCAGACGGTCGAGACCAGCATGGTGAGCTGGACCTGGAAGCGGCGGAGCACCCGCAATTCGGTCAGGATGCGCGGCGGCACGTAGTCGCGGCCGTCATGCACCAGGGCGGCGATGGCCGCGAGCGCGACGACGCCGATCGCGCAGACGGCCCAGAAGGTGGCGCGCCAGCCCGCCCATTGGCCCAGCGCGGTGCCGAAAGGGACGCCGAACACGTTGGCCAGGGTCAGCCCGGCGAAGACCAGCGACAGGGCCTGGGCGCGTCGCTCACGCGGGACCAGGTCGGCCGCGACGACGGCGGCGGTGCCGAAGAAGGCGCCGTGGCAGAAGGCGGTGAGCACCCGCGCGGCCATCAGCAGCGCGTAGTTGGGCGCGATCGCGCAGCAGAAATTGCCGGCGATGAACAAGGCCATCAGGACCAGCAGGGCGGTCTTGCGGCGCAGCGGCGCGGTGGCGATGGCGACGATCGGCGCGCCGACCGTCACCCCCAGCGCATAGCCCGATACAAGCTGGCCGGCGGCGGGAATCGACACGTCCAGCGTGGTGGCCAACTGGGGCAGCAGGCCCATGATGACGAATTCGGTCGTGCCGATTCCGAAGGAGGCGAGCGCGAGGGCGAGCAGGGGCAGGGGCACGGCGTGTGGTCCGGGTTTGATCGCAATCGCGCGACGGCGATGCGCCATTGCTTCTTCCCGGTTCCGCATGGCTTGAAAAGAGCGATTATCGGATGCCCGATCGAACGGCGGCGTTTCGCGACGTTTCCGCCACAGCGGACGGGGTGTGCGGCCGGGGCGGTGCGGCCGGGGGAGCGAGGATGGGTTGGATCGGGCGGTGGGCGACGGCGGCGGGATTGGTGACGGGGCTGGCGGTCACGGCGGCCTGGGGTGCGGGCCGCGATGTTGCCCAGGAGGGTGCCCAGGGGAGTGGCCAGGAGACTGCCCGGGAGATCGATCGCCCGTCGCGCGTCGCGGCGCTGGCCGCGCGGCTGACCCCGGCGGAGAAGCTGGCGCTGGTGCAGGCCGTGGTCGGGCGGGCGCCGGATGGGGAGACGGACATCGTCACCCTGCCGGGCGTGCCGCGCGTCGGCCTGCCGGCCCTGCGGATGGCGGTGCCGGACGGGCGGGACCTGCCGTCGCCGCTGGCGCTGATGGCCGGCTGGGATACCGGCCTGGCGCGGCGGGTGGGGCTGGCCCATGCCCGCGCGGCCCGCGCGGCGGGCCATGCGCTGGTGCCGCTGGAGGGCGTGGGGCCGGTTTCGGCCGGGCTGGCGCGGGACGGCGAGGACCCGCTGCTGAGCGGATGGATGATGGGGGCGGTCGCGAGCGGGCTGCTGGCCGGGCATGTCGTGCCGCTGTTCGGCGGGCAGGACGTGGCGGCGGGGGCGGCCCCTGGAGGGGGCCAGGTTGGCCGGATGTCGGCGGACCGGATGCTGGGCCTGTATCTGGCGGTGGCCCGGGCCCGGGGGGCGGGAATCCTCTGCCGGTCGCCCGGCGTCGGCGAGCCGGGGTGCGGTGGGCTGGATTTCCATGCGATTCGCGATGGGTGGCGATTCGGCGGCCTGGTCGCCGCGCTGACCGGCGGGCGGGGTGCGGGGCCGGCGGTGCCTGGTCAGGCGGGGCAGGATCTGGCGGCGCGGGCGGTGCTGGCCGAGGGGATCGATCTGGTGGGTGCGCCGGAGGGCGCCGCCAATCCCTATGGCGGTCCGTTGCGCCGGGCGGTGGGCGCGGGCGCGGTGCAGGCGGCGCGCCTGGACCGGATGGCCGACCATATCCTGCTGCCGCTGGACCAGGCCGGGGTGATCGAGCGGCCGCCGCCCTTCATTGCGTCCGGACGGGGCGCGCGGACGCCGCGCGATCCGTTGCTGGACGAGGAGGTGGGAGAGGGCGCCGTGCTGTTGCAGAACGAGAACGGCGTGCTGCCGCTGGGCGGCACCGCGGCGCATCCGCTGGTGATCGTGGGGGCCGGGAACACGCATGATGCGGCCCGGGCGCTGGCGGCCGCGATCGGCCAGGCGGGAATCGGGGTGCGGCTGGCGGCCGATTCGCCGGATGCGGCGCATCTGCCGAAGGATGTGGCGCAGGCCGAGCGGGTGGTGATCCTGTCCGATGGAGCGGGGGGCGCGGCGGGGGATGACCGGCTGATCTCGGCGATCGCGGAGGCGGGCGGCCATGTGGTGGTGGTGCTGCTGTCCGACGATCCGGACCGGCCGATGCCGTGGCTGGACCTGGTGGACGGGGTGGTGCAGGCCTGGGCCTGGCGCGGCGGCGGGCAGGACGCGCTGGCCGCGCTGCTGACCGGCGCGCGCGATTTCGCCGGTCGCCTGCCGGCGACCTTCACCGGGGGGCAGACCCCGGCGCAGCTCACGATATCGTGCTACAAGGCGTTCGACCGGGCGCATGTCGCGCCGTTGTTCCCCTTCGGCTACGGCCTGTCGCTGCGGGCGCAGTTTTCCTATGGCGGGTTGCGGGTGACGCGGGACGGCACGCGGCTGGTGGTGTCGTTCGACGTCGCCAATGACGGCAGCGGCGCGGGGCGCGACGTGCCGCAGATCTATCTGGACCTGCCGGCGGGGGTGGGGGACGCGCCGAAGCGGCTGATCGGCTGGCGGAGCGTGCAACTGGCGCCGGGGCAGCAGGCGCACCTGTCGCTGGGGATCGACGCGCATCTGCTGGGCCAATGGAATCCCGGCGGGCTGGAATGGGTGGTGCCGGCCGGCGATTACGCGGTGTCGCTGGGCGGGCATTCCGCCAACCTGGTGCGCCAGGCGACGATCCATCTGCCGGAGCTGCGTGTGCCTGCGGCGTTGGGCGACGGGGCCGAGGCGGCGGAATAGATCAGCTTCGGAATAGATCAGCTTCCGGGGCGGACGATCATGCAGTCCAGGCCCTGGGTGCGCAGGGTGGCGCAGGCCGAGGCGGCGCTGGCGCGCGCCAGGCCGGCGAGGCGGGCGCGGTAGACGGGATGGCCGTTGAAGGAGGGAATCGGCTGCACCACGCTGCGCGCGCCGTTCAGCGCGTTGAAGGCGGCCTGGCGCGCCATGGTGTTGGCGAAGCGGGCCTGGCCCTCGGACCCGAAGGCGCCGACCTGGATCGCCCATTGGCCGTAATTCACGCCGTCGGACAGGCCGGCGCCGCGATAGGAGGGCATGCGGATGACCGCCGGGACGATGGGCGCCGCCGTGCGCGCCGGCGGCGCAGCGGCGACGGCCGGCTGGGGTGTCGGGCTGGGCGGGGGCAGGGGCCCGGGCTGATATTGGGATTGATATTGGGGTTGGGGTGGGCCGTTGACCGTGGGCAGGCAGGGGGCGTCGGGGTCGTAGGCGGCGTTCGGATCCTGCGCGCAGTCGGCGGGGCGGGATGCAGGGCGGGAGGGGGGCACGTAGGCCGCGTACTGGATCGGCTGTCCGCCCGAGGGGTTGGCGATCGTGGGGGTTACGACCACCGGCAGGGGCGGCCCGGCCGGCTGCTTGGCGGCGGCCATGGCGACGGGGAGCGGGGTCGGTGTGGCCGACACGAGCTGGGTGTCGGCGCCGTAGGCCGCCAGCGGGCCGCTGAGGGCGACGCTGCTGCCCAGGTTGGGCGTGACCGAGGCCAGGTAGTTCACCGTCTCGTTGGGAAGCTGCCGGCCGGTCTGCAGATAATCGTCGAGCCGCTGCGGCCCGGCATTGTAGGCGGCGAGGAAGCCGGGCGCGCCGTAGCGGTCGTACATCTGGCGGATATAGGCGGTGCCGGCCAGGATATTGTCATGCGGTTCGTACGGGTCGGGGCCCAGTCCGTTCTGGTCCTGCATGTCGGCATAGGTCTGGGGCATCAACTGCATCAGCCCCATCGCCCCGGCCGATGAGGTGATCGGCTGGCCGTCCAGATATTCGTGGCCGCCCGATTCCTGCTGGATGACCGCGCGGACCCACTCCTGCGGCACCGCGAAGCGGGTCGCGGCCTCGGTGATATAGGGGCCCCACGGGTCCTGGGGCGGGCCGGGGGCGCGATAGGCGCCGTTGCGGGCGTAATAGCGGGAATAGCGCGAGCCGGGCGCGGTGGCGCAGGCGGCGAGCGCGGCGACGGCGCAGAACAGCGAGAGCCGGACGAGGCCCGTCGATCCGCGCCATGATCCGAGCCATTGCGATCCCCCGCGCGCGGAGGGCGCGGCAGGCCGGGCGGGCGGACCGGATGGCGTCACGGGGCGGACCATGGCTGGATGCTGCGCGCCGGTGCGCGGGGATGCAATCGCGGAGAGGGCGGCAGGGCGTTGATTTTACGGCTTACTGTGACGAATCTTGCCGTGTGTGGCGCAAAAGCTGCCCTGAATGCCGCCTTATGCCCGTCTTATATTCCTATATGAGGCAGAGGCCGGCCAGGTCGCGGCGCAGCGTGTCGGGCAGGGCGGCGGTGTCGCCGCCGCCATGGCCCAGGTCGGGCGGGGCGTCGGCCGGGCGGAGATAGCGCCAGCCCTGGAACGGGCGCATCGGGCGGGGGGCGACCGGCACGATGAGCGGGTCCAGGACGACCAGGGCGCAGGCGGCGCCGTCCTCGCGCTGGTCGGGGCGGATGGCGACGATGCGCTGGCGGCAGAGGATCATGCCGCCGATCACCCGATAGAGCGATCCGCCGCCGAGGATTTCCTCGGCGCGGCGGGGGAACATGCGGGTGCGCAGCCACGGGTTGCCGTCGGCATGGGTGCCGTCCAGCCCGTCGCCCGCGTCGTCCATCATCGTGCGCTGGCGGTGGGACAGATCGTCGATGGAGGCGATTCCGACCGCCAGCTTGACCAGGTGGAGCATTGCCGCGTGCCGTTTCGGGCCTAGTGCCGGGCCGGGGCCGGGGCCGGGGCCGGGGCCGGATGCACGTCGCTTTGGGCCTGGTGGAGGAAATTGTCCAGGAAGCGTTTCGAATCGATCGATTGCACGATTCGCACCTTGCGGATGCCCATTTCCTTGGGCGCGGTCGCGTCGGGCCACACATAGGCGTGGCCGTAATGCGGCCCCTTGGCGATGTCGATATCCATGTAGGCGTCGATCGCGCCGGTGACCAGGCTGGGATCGACGGCGATCGCGGCGGCCATTTCGTCCCACATCGGCAGCGGGTCGTAATAGGTGCCGATATAGTCGGTCATCGGCGTCTTCTTCTGCCGGATGCGCGCGAGATAGTCGCGGGTCATCATCAGGTCGTTCGACACGTTGCCGACCACGGTGATGGCGGGCCAGGGCGCGGTGAGGGTGATGTGCGCGGCCTCGGGGTCGAAGATCATGTTGAAGTCCGAGGCGAAATCGACGTTGCCGGTCAGCGATTTCATGCTGGTATCGAGCAGGCCGCCCATGAACACCAACTGCTTGGCCGTGGCGGCGAAGCTGGGGTCGATCCGGATGGCCAGCGCCAGGTTGGTCAGCGGCCCGGCGGCGACGATGGTCACCTGGTGCGGGTGGGCATGGACCTGGCGGATCAGGAACAGGGCCGCGCTTTCGTCGCTGGGGCGCAGGGCGGGCGCGCCTTCCTTGAGCGGCGGCAGGGGCGGCTGGGTGTCGGGGGTGTGGTCGATCGTGCCGATTCCGCCCCAGGCGCCCTTCCAGGGGATGAGGCCGAATTGCTGTTCGCGCAGCTTCATCATCGGCACGCTGTTGATCAGCGGATAGACCGCCCCGTCGGCCACCGGCACGTCGGTCCGGCCGATGATTTCGAGGAACCGGCGCAGATGGGCGGATTCCTGGTTTTCCCAGCCGTCGCCGGTGACGACGGTGAAGCCCAGCACCCTGACGGACGGGTTGAACAGCAGGGGGATGACCGATTGCTGGTCGGAGCCGCCCGGGCCGAGGAAGTCATTGTCCTCGATGACCAGTTGGGGCGCGGCGGCGGTGGCCGGAACGGCGCCCGCGAGGAGAGCGCCGGCGAGGAGACCGGCCCCGGCCAGGGTGGAGAATCGCTTGCGGAGAAGGGAAGGGATGGTCATCGGCGGTCCTGTTGGCGGTCCTGTTTGAGTGGCCCTGTCGGGCCGGCCTGCTTATGTGGGGCGGAGATCAGAGCACCAGCGCGCCCAGCAGGGCTTCGAGTCGCAGGCGCCCCGATTCGGTGGCGCGCAGCACCGTTCCGTCCGTCGTTTCGTCCAGGCAAAGATAGCCTTCTTCCCGCGCGGCGGCCAGGATCGCGGGGTCGAGCGCCTGGGCCAGCGCCATGCCGGTGCGGCGGGCGAAGCGGTCCTGGGCGATGCCTTCGGTCAGGCGCAGCCCCATCAGCAGCATTTCCCGGGCGCGGTCGCGGGGAGAAAGGACGTCGTCCTGCATCTGGCCGGTGCCGTTGCGTTCGACCCGTTCGGCCCAGGGTTCGGGGGCGCGGTGGCGCCTTGTGGCGTGGAGCGCGCCGTCCAGGGTCACGCGGCCATGGGCGCCGGGGCCGATGCCCAGATAGTCGCCATAGCGCCAGTAGGTGAGGTTATGGCGGCTTTCCGCACCCGGGCGCGCATAGTTGGAGACTTCGTACGCCAGCAATCCGTGCCGGGCGGCGACGAGGGCGGTGTCCTGATAGAGGGCGGCGGCGGTGTCCTCGTCCGGCAGGGCGAGCAGGCCCTGGCGGTGCAGGGCCTCGAAGCGCGTGCCGGGTTCGATGGTGAGCTGGTAGAGCGACAGATGGTCGGCGGCCAGGCCGAGCGCGCGGTCCAGTTCGGCGCGCCAGTCGGCCGGCGCCTGGCCGGGGCGCGCGTAGATCAGGTCGAAGGAGATGCGTCCGAACAGGCCGCGCGCCAGTTCCAGCGCGGCGACGGCCTGGGACGAGGAATGCTGCCGCCCGAGCAGGTGCAGGGCGGTATCGTCGAGGCTTTGCACCCCCAGCGAGGCGCGGTTGACCCCGGCGTCGCGGAAGGCGCGCAGGCGGCCGGCCTCGACGCTGGTGGGATTGGCTTCGAGCGTGATTTCCGGATCGGTGCCGGGCTGGGGCGGGAAGAGGGCGCGCGCGTCGGCGATCAGGGCGGCCACCGTGTCGGGGTCCATCAGCGAGGGGGTGCCACCGCCGAAGAAGATCGAGCCCAGGCGGCGCGGCCCGTCGGCGTTCAGCCGCGCGGCCTCGTGCGCCAGTTCGCGGCGCAGGGCGGCGGCGAAGCGGGCCTGCGGGATGGTGTCGCGGACATGGCTGTTGAAGTCGCAATAGGGGCACTTGGCCAGGCAGAACGGCCAGTGGATGTAGAGCGCCAGGGGTTCGGCGCCCCCGGATGGGACGGGGGCAGGGGCGTCAGATGGCAAGCCGCACGCCCAGTTCCACCACCCGGTCGGGCGGGATGCGGAAGAATTCGGTGGCGGGGGTGGCGTTGCGCGCCATGAGCAGGAACAGCGACATCCGCCAGCGCGACATCTTGGGCACCGAGGAGCGGACCAGCAATTCCCGGCTGGTGAAATAGGACGCCTGCATGGCGTCGAAATCGACGCCGTTCGTCTTGAGGTCTTCGAGCGCGCGGGGGAGGTTGGGGGTTTCCATGAAGCCGTAGCGCAGGATCACCCGGTAGATGTCGGGCGCGAGCTGCTGCAGCGCCACGCGGTGGCCGCGCGCGGCCTCGGGCTGGTCGAGCGTCTGGACGGTGACGAACAGCACGTGCTCGTGCAGCACCTTGTTGTGCTTGAGGTTGTGCAGCAGGCAGGTGGGCACGAATTCGGGCGTCGCGGTCATGAACACCGCCGTGCCGGGCACGCGGATGGTACGCGACTGGGGCAGGCGGGCCAGGAAGGAATTGACCGGCAGGCTGTCCAGCTTCTGCCGGTTCATGATCAGGCTGCGGCCGCGTTTCCAGGTCGTCATCATCAGGGTCAGCACGATGCCCAGCAGCACCGGCACCCAGCCGCCCTGCGGGATCTTGAGCGCGTTGGACGCGAAGAACACGCTGTCCATGACGAAGAAGCCGCCGAAGGTGAAGGTGGCGGCCAGGCGCGACCAGTGATAAAGGCGGCGGAACGCCACCAGGGCCAGCACGCAGGTACACATGAAGGTGCCGGTCACCGCGATGCCGTAGGCCGAGGCCAGGGCGTCGGAACTGCGGAACGCCACCACCAGCGTGAGCGCGCCGACCATCAGGAAGCGGTTGAATTCGGGCAGGTAGATCTGCCCCTCTTCCATCTTGTTGGTGTGGGTGATGCGCATGCGCGGCAGGTAGCCGAGCTGGATGAGCTGCCGGCACAGGGAGAAGCCGCCCGAGATCCCGGCCTGGCTGGCGATCACCGTCGCCAGGGTGGACAGGACGATCATCGGGATCTGCGCCCAGGCGGGGCCGAGCAGGAAGAACGGATTGCTGAGCGTCGCCGGGCTGGCGATGATCAGCGCGCCCTGGCCGAGATAGTTGAGCGCCAGGCAGGGCAGCACGCAGAACAGCCACGCATAGCGGATGGGCGCGCGGCCGAAATGGCCCATGTCGGCATAGAGCGCCTCGGCCCCCGTGACGGACAGCACGACCGCGCCCAGGGCGATGAAGGACAGCCAGCCGTGGAAGGCGACGAAGCGCACGGCATAGACCGGCGAGATGGCCCACAGGATGCCCGGATGGCGCAGGATTTCCAGCGTGCCGAGGATGCCCAGCATGCTGAACCACACCAGCATGACCGGGCCGAAGATCGCCCCCACCCGGCCGGTGCCGTAGGATTGCACGCTGAACAGGCCGATCAGCACGACGATGGCCAGCGGGATGACCAGCCGGCTGGCGGCGGGGAAGCTGACTTCGAGCCCCTCGACGGCGGAGAGCACCGAGATGGCGGGGGTGATCAGCCCGTCGCCGAAGAACAGGCAGGCGCCGGCGATGCCGGCCATGCCAAGGAACAGTTTCAGCCGCGTATTGTCCGAGACGCGCTGGGCCAGGGACATCAGCGCGATGATGCCGCCCTCGCCATTATGGTCGGCGCGCATGATCAGCAGCACGTATTTGACGGTGACGATCAGGAACAGCGACCAGATGATCAGGCTTTCGACGCCCAGTACTTCCCACGGTTCGATCATATGGTGCCGCGAGACGATCAGGATGGTCGAGCGCAGGGCGTAGAGCGGGCTGGTGCCGATATCGCCGAACACCACGCCCAGCACGCCCAGCAGCGCCGCGAACCCCACCGGACCGGCCACGTGCTCGTGCTGGTCGGCGCCGAATTCGGTGATGCGCGGCGGCGCGTCGGGAGCCGCCATGGCCGCGCCGTCCACCGCCGGGGCGAAGGCCACCGTCGCGGCGGGTGGCTGGGAACCGGCGGCGCTATCGCCCGGGTCTGGCGTCATGTCGAGACGTCTCCGCGATAAGAAAGGCGGTCTGGAGGGCGGTCAGGGCCGGATATGAAGGGCGGTGCATCGTGGGGCCTGCTCATCGCATAGCGTCATGCTTGGGGGGCGGCAAGCTGGGAGGTCATGCCGGCGGGCGCGCCGTTCGGCGCGGTTATGTCGACGAGCGCGCCGTTCGGCGTGGTCATGTCAGCAGGCGCGCCATTTGGCGCGACGGGCGCGGGCGGCCGTGCGCCGAAGATCGCGCTGCCCACCCGGACATGCGTGGCGCCGGCCCGGATCGCGGCCTCGAAATCCGCCGACATGCCCATCGACAGGGTTGCGAGGCCGTGGGCCCGCGCCAGCGCCGCGAGATAGGCGAAATGCGGGGCCGGGTCGTGGCCGGCGGGCGGGATGCACATCAGGCCGCGCACCGCGTCGCCGAACCGGCGGCGGCAATCGGCGATGAACTGGTCGGCCCGGGCGCGGGGCACGCCGGATTTCTGGGCCTCGTCCCCTGTATTGACCTGGACCAGCAGGTCGGGCAGCCGGCCGGCGCGGTCGGCCGCGCGGGCCAGCGCGTCGGCCAGGGCCGGCCGGTCGAGGCTTTCGATCATGTCGGCGATCCGCACGGCATCCGGCGCCTTGTTGGTCTGCAGCCCGCCGATGAGGTGGAGCCGCATGGCGGGCCAGCCGGCGCGCAGGGGCGGGAATTTCGCCGCGGCTTCCTGCACGCGGTTCTCGCCGAACGCCATCTGTCCCGCGTGCAGGGCGGCCAGGACGGCGGCCTGCGGATGGAATTTCGAGACCGCGACAAGGGTGACGGCGGCGGGATCGCGCCCGGCCCCGAGGGCGGCCCGGACGATCCGCGCCCGGATTTCGGCCAGGTTGGACGCAATGGCGCCGGCATCGATGGGGATGCCGCTGCCGGTATCGGCTGCGGGCGGCGGCGGGGCGGAAGGGGGCGATGGCGTCATGGGTGCTACGGTTGGGCCGGGGCGGCCGCCGGTCAAGGGTGCGGGGGCGGGATTCGTGGCCGGCCATGCGCCGCCATGCCCCGGGGGATGCCGCGCGGGGGCTGGCGGCGCGGCGGCGGGCGTGCGATCAGCACCGGCGAATGGCGCCGGCCGGGTCCGCGCGTCGCGGGATGGACCAGGGACAGGCAGGCCGGACGGATCATGAAGCAGGGTGCAGCGCGCGGGAACGGCAAGGCGGTGGCAGGGGCAGCGGCCGGGGCGGACGCGGGGGCGCGGGCAGGGCGGGGCGCCCGTGCCGGGTCCGGAGCTGGTGCCGGAACTGGGACTGGCGCTGGGGCTGGAGCCGATCCCACGCGGGACATCGCCTTCGACATCGTCCTGGGGGTGCTGGAGCACCGGCGCATGCTGGAGACCGGCCTGGAGCAGTCGCCGGCGGCGCGGGGGGCGGATGCGCGCGACCGCGCCGCCGCGCACCGGCTGGCCGCGACGGTGCTGCGCCGCATGGGCACGGCCGGCATGGTGCTGGAGCCCTTCCTGAAGAAGGAGCCGCCCCTGCCGGTGCGGGTGGTGCTGCTGATCGGGGTGGCGCAGATCCTGTTCCTGGACACGCCGGCCCATGCCGCGGTGGGCACGTCGGTGTCGCTGGCGCGGCGGCGCGGGCTGGCGCCGTTCGCCGGGCTGGTCAATGCCGTGCTGCGCCGGGTGTCGCAGGCCGGCCCGGCCGCCCTGGACGGGCTGGACCAGGCGCGGCTGGACGTGCCGCCCTGGCTGTGGAGCGCTTGGGGCGACCTGGCCCGCCCGGTGGCCGAGGCGCTGGGGCGCGAGGCGCCGCTGGACCTGACCCTGCGGCCGGGCGCCGAACCCCCGCCCGGCGGAGTCGGGCTGCCCGGTGGGACCGTGCGGCTGCCGGCCGGCACGCGGGTGGCCGAATTGCCCGGCTATGCCGAGGGGGCGTTCTGGGTACAGGACGCGGCGGCGGCGCTGCCCGCGCGGCTGCTGGCGGCGCGGCCGGGGGAGCGAATCGCCGATCTGTGCGCGGCGCCGGGCGGCAAGACCGCGCAACTGGCGCTGGCCGGCGCGGCGGTGACGGCGATCGAGCGCGAACCGGGGCGGATGGCGCGGCTGCGCGAGAACCTGGAGCGGCTGGGGCTGGCCGGGCAGGGGGTAGGAGAGCAGGGAGCAGGAGAAATGGGGCGGGTCGCGACCGTGCTGGGGGACGCGGCGGCCTGGCGGCCCGAATCGCCGCTGGACGCCGTGTTGCTGGACGCGCCCTGTTCGGCCACCGGGACGGCGCGGCGCCACCCCGACGTGCTGTGGATCAAGCGGCCGCGCGACCTGGCCGCTCTGACCGAGGGGCAGGACCGGCTGCTGGCGGCGGCGCGCGACATGCTGCGTCCGGGCGGGCGGCTGGTCTATGCCGTCTGTTCGCTGCAGCCCGAGGAAGGGCCGCAGCGCGCGCGGGCGGCCGAGGCGATGGGATTGCGGCCCGATCCGTTTACCCCGGAGGAGCTGGCCTTCCTGCCCGAGGCGCTGACGCCGGAGGGCTGGCTGCGCACCCATCCGGGGATGTGGGCGGAGCAGGGCGGTATGGACGGGTTCTTCGCCGCGCGGTTCCGCCGGGCTTAGGCCGCGCGGCGAGACCGCAGACGCGGGCCGAGCCGTGCCGGCCTGGGCGGCCATGGGCGGGGCGGTCGTGGTCCGTGACGGATCGTGATCCGCGAAGGGGGCGCGGACGCATGCGACGGCTTGCGCGCGCCCGGTGATTTCCTGTTACATTGCGCCATGGCTGCTCAATTCCCCCCCCTGGTCGCGCCCAGCGTCCTGTCGGCTGATTTTTCCCGCATGGCCGAGGAGGTCATCGCCGTCGAACGAGGCGGGGCGGACTGGCTGCATCTGGACGTGATGGACGGCCATTTCGTGCCGAACCTGTCCTTCGGCGCGCAACTGGTCCAGGCGCTGCGCCCGCAGACCAGCCTGGTGTTCGACGTGCACCTGATGATGGCGCCGGTCGATCCGTATCTGGAGATGTTCGCCAAGGCGGGGGCGGACCATATCCATGTCCATATCGAGGCCGGGCCGCATACTCACCGGACCTTGCAGCAGATCCGTGCGCTGGGGGTGAAGCCCGGCATCGCGCTGTGCCCGGCCACGCCGCCCGAGGCGGTGGCCGAGGTGCTGGACCTGGTGGACGTCATCCTGGTCATGACGGTCAACCCCGGATTCGGCGGCCAGAAATTCCTGGCCAGCCAGTTGCCCAAGATCCGCACCCTGCGCCGGATGGCGGACGAAACGGGGCGGGATATCCGGATCGGCGTTGACGGGGGGGTGGATGTCGAGACCGCCGCGCTGGCGACCGCGGCGGGCGCGGACATGCTGGTGGCCGGGACGTCGGTCTATGGCCAGCCGGATTACGGGCGGGCGATCGCGGCCCTGCGCGCGGCGGGCCGCCGCGCCGAATGAGTGCCCTGACGGGTGCCGGATGAGACGGGTGCCGGATGAAGAATGCCGGATGTGAAGATCGCCGGATGAATGATGACGGACGGCCGGCCGCGATGGGTGCGGCCGGACATCGCGGGATGAAAGGGGCCTGATGGTCCTGCGTCGCTGGAGCCAGGACGCGCGTCTATCGCTGGCGCGCCTGCCTTCCCTCGCCGGGCTGGGACGGGTTCCCCCGGCGCCGGTTCATGCCGTCCGCGATCTGTGGCCGGGCGATCCGCTGGCGGGCAGCCAACTGGTCAAGGGGATGCTGTCCTTTGCCGGGGTCACGCGGCGGATCGGCCCCGGACGGTGGGAGGACGGGTCCTATCCCGAGCGCTTCCGCAGCTATCTGCACGGGTTTGCCTGGCTGCGCGACCTGCGCGCGGTCGGGACCGATGCGGCGCGCCTGCAGGCCCGCACGCTGGTCAATGACTGGCTGGCGCATCCGCCGACCGACCCGATGGTGCGTGATTGCGCGGTGACGGGCACGCGGCTGGCGTCGTGGCTGGGCCATTACGATTTCTTCGCCGCGTCGGCCGACGACGCCTTCCGCCAGCGCCTGATGCAGCGGCTGCTGGCCGAGGGGCGGACCCTGGCCGCTCTGGTGCCGCCCGAGAGCCATGACTGGCGCGCGCTGGCCGCCTTCAAGGGGCTGCTGGCGGCGGCGATCGCGATGCCGGAGCATAGCGGCTTCCTGGCGCGTTTCCTGCGCTATATCGACGGCGAATTGTCGCGGCAGGTGGCGCAGGACGGCTGCCATGTGCAGCGCAGCCCGGAGATCCAGCTTCTGGCGCTGCGCGAACTGGCGGAAATGCGCGCGATGCTGCAGGCAGCGCAGATCGGCGTGCCCGATTCGCTGGCCCTGGCGCTGGACCGGATGAGCCCTGTGCTGCGGGCGTTGCGTCATGGCGACGGCAGGCTGGCGCTGTTCAACGGCAGCCATGCCGGCAGCGTGGCGATGATCGAGATGGTGCTGTCGCAATCGACGCGGACCCGGGTGGTGGCCGGCGCGATGCCGGATGGCGGGTTCATCCGCCTGCAGGTCGGGCGGTCGCTGCTGCTGGTCGATGCGGGGTTGCCGCCGGCGCCGGGATTCGACGGCGAGGCGCATGCCGGCACGCTGTCCTTCGAATTCTCGGTGGCGCGGCAGCGGGTGATCGTGAATTGCGGGACGGGCGAGACGCCCGAATGGCGCCGCGCGCTGCGCGAGAGCGCCGCGCATTCGCTGCTGGTGCTGGAGGAGAGTTCGTCGTCGGACATCGGGCCGGGCACTGCGGACAGCCCGAGCGGCATCCGGCGCCGACCGGCCCATGTGACGGCCGAGCAGATGGCCCAGGACGGCGCCCACTGGCTGGACCTGTCGCATGACGGGTACCATGCGCCCTTCGGCGCGTCCTGGCGGCGGCGGCTGTATCTGGGCGATGGCGGCGCCGACCTGCGCGGCGAGGAGATCGTCGAGGGCGAGCGGCTGCAATCCTTCGTGCTGCGTTTCCACCTGCATCCGCAGGTCGGCGTGGAATGGGACGCGGACGGCCAGATGGTCGTGCTGGACGTGGGCGGCCAGCCCTGGCGGTTTCGCGCCGATGGCGGCGAGGTGGGGGTGGAGGAGAGCGTCTACTGCCCCGAGGGGACGCCCGAGTGGACGCGGCAGATCGTCGTCCGGGTTCGGCCCGGCGACGGTGCGGCCGAGGACGGCGTGTCGGGAGAGAGCGGGCGGGCGGATGCCGGGCGGGGAGATGCCGGGCAGGGTGCTGCCGTGCAAGGTGGCGCGGGGCCCGAAGGTGCCCCCGGAGGCGCCATGGGTGACGGGGCAGGCAAGGATGCCGCCCCCGCCTCGGCGGCGGCGGGCGGTGCGTCCGGGGATGCGGGGCTGGCGACGCAGGGCGCGCGGACCGCGCTGCCCCCTGCGCCGGCATCCGGCGAGCGGACCCGCCAGGTCGTGCGATGGGCGCTAGGGCGGGCCGATGCCTGAGATCCTGTCCGGAAATGCGGGCTGGCGGCGATCCGACGCGCGTTTCCTGCGCTTCGGTGCTCACGGCCCCAAGGCCGCTCCGCTCCGATGCTCGGAAACGCACGCCGGCCGTGCCGCTCTGCGGCACTCTCGCTCACCAGCCCACATTTCCGGACAGGATCTGAGAGGTTCCAGCCGAGGTTACGAACTGGCGACGCATCGCCCTGCACGCGTATCCTGCGCTTCGGTGCTCACGGCCGGCAGGGCCGCTCCGCTCCGATGCTCGGAAACGCACGCCGGCCGTGCCGCTCTGCGGCACTCTCGCTCACCAGCCCACATTTTCGGACAGGATCTGAGAGATTCCAGCCGAGGTTGCGAACTGGCGGCGCATCGTCCTGCACGCGTATCCTGCGCTTCGGTGCCCACGGCCGGCGGGACCGCTCCGCTCCGATGCTTGGAAACGCACGCCTTCCGTGCCGCTCTGCGGCACTCTCGCTCACCAGCCCACATTTCCGGACAGGATCTGAGAGGCTCCAGCCGAGGTTGCGAACCGGCGGCGCATCGTCCTGCACGCGTATCCTGCGCTTCGGTGCCCACGGCCGGCAGGGCCGCTCGGCTCCCGGAAACATGCGCCTTCCGTGAAGCTGCTCGGCACTCTGGCTTGCCTGCCCGCGTGTCTGGGCGGGATCTGAGACTTGCTGTTCGGGGTTGTGTGCCGGCGGTGGTCCGGTGCGCGTTTTCGGGGCCTGGAGGCGCGCGCCGTTGGGCCGGGGGTGATGAAGACCCCGTGGCATGAAGGTTCTGGAAGTCACGAACGTCGATTTCTCGTTGCGGCATTTCCTTCTGCCCCTGATGCGCGGGTTGCGTGCGGCGGGGCATGAGGTGGTGGGCGTCTGTGCGGATGGGCCGCTGCTGGCCGATGTGCGCGGGGAGGGGTTTCGCGTCGAGATGGTGCCGATGGCGCGGTCCTTCTCGCCCGTTGCGCAGGCGCGGGCGCTGGGGGCGCTGATCGGGCTGATCCGGCGCGAGCGGCCGGACATCGTCCATGCCCATATGCCGATCA
Organism: Nguyenibacter vanlangensis; assembly: GCF_038719015.1. Classification (NCBI taxonomy): domain Bacteria; kingdom Pseudomonadati; phylum Pseudomonadota; class Alphaproteobacteria; order Acetobacterales; family Acetobacteraceae; genus Nguyenibacter; species Nguyenibacter vanlangensis. The sequence goes on along the minus strand of NZ_CP152276.1, from coordinate 1,083,925 downwards.
GCGGCCTGCTGGCGCGGCTGGCCGCGCGGCTGTGCGGCGTGCCGTGCATTGCCTATACCTGCCACGGCTTTCTGTTCAACCAGCCGGGGCCGGTCGCGCGGCGCGGGCTGGCGCTGGTGCTGGAATGGCTGGCCGGGCGGATCACCCACCGGTATTTCACCGTGTCGCGGCAGGAGGCCGAGGACGCGCGGCGGCTGCATATCCATCCGGCGGCGGAGGCCGTGGGTAACGGGCGCGATCCGGCCCGCTTCCGCCCCGATCCCGAGGCGCGGGCGCGGATCCGTGCCGACTTGGGCGTGCCCGAGGATGCCGTCGTGATCATCGCCGTGTCGCGGCTGGTGCGGCACAAGGGCTATCCGGAATTGCTGGAGGCGATGGAGCAGGTGCCGGGCGCCATGCTGTGGGTGGTGGGCGAGCGCCTGGCGTCGGACCATGGGGCGGCGCTGGACGCGGCGTTCGCGCGGGCGCGGCAGGTGCTGGGCGACCGGCTGCTTTGCGTGGGCTATCGGGGGGATGTGCCGGCGCTGCTGGCGGCGGCGGACATCTTTACCCTGCCCAGCCATTTCGAGGGCCTGCCGATGTCGGTGATCGAGGCCATGCTGAGCGGCCTGCCGGTGGTGGCGACCGATATTCGCGGCCCGCGCGAGCAGGTGGTGAACGGGCGTACCGGCCTGCTGGTGCCGCCGGGCGAGGCGGCGCCGCTGGGACGGTCGCTCAACCGGCTGGTCCGCGACGCGGCGCTGCGCCGCCAGATGGGCGCGGCCGGGCGGCAGCGCGCGCTGGCGCGCTATGACGAGCGGGTGGTGATCGCCGGGGCGGTCGAGGCGCTGCTGGCTGGAACGGCGACGGGAGCGGACACGGCGCCGGCGGCGGAGCGGGCTTCGGACGGCGTGGCGCGGGATGCGTGACGCCGGGGGGCGTAAGCGCTATATATAAATCTATTGGATTAATCTGATTTCATTGTCTGAAAGATCGTCTCCTTGCCGACCGGAACCTGGAAGTGCAGTGAGAACTCCCAATTTGACCATCGCGTCAAACATGGCAGTCGAGCAATCCGGTGGCTGGTTGAAGGCGGCCTGCTTGCCGCAAAGGAATCGGTGCCGGAGCGGATTTCGTCGGACGGAGGCCGAGCCTGAATGCCTACGGTCCTGCGGATTGATGGCTATCGGTTCTTCTTCTACAGCATGGAAGGCAACGAACCGCCGCATATCCATGTCGAAGCGGGGGAAAACGTTGCGAAATACTGGCTCGGACCTGTCGCCCTGGCAATGAATGATGGGTTCAGGTCACACGAACTCACCAAGCTGCGCGGGCTCGTTGCCACGCATAAGGACATGTTCAGGGAGGCATGGGATGCCCATTTCGGCAGCCAGGTTTGATCCGACCGCCACGGACGTTTGGACGGACAGCGATCTTCTTCATGTCGTGATGGCGGATGGGCGTGAGCTTTCCGTCCCTCTCGAATGGTTCCCGCGTCTGCGCGATGCGTCGTCGGAGCAAAGGTCTCGCTGGCGGTTCATCGGGCGCGGCAAGGGGATCCATTGGCCGGATGTGGATGAGGACATCCTGGTTGCGAGTCTGCTGCGCCTGTCCTGATCCTTTGATTGCCTCATCCCGTCCGAGCTTCTTGGGCCGCTGATTCGGGCCGCTGAAATTTTCGCCGCTTAAATTTCAACGAATCAGGGTGCAGGGACCCGCGGTCCCTGCCGGGTTCGGGCAGCGCCCGGATGGTGCCGGCCGGGTTGTGCCATCCTTGGGGGGCACCCGGCCGGCGCGCGGGTTCTATTGGCCGCCCTGCTGGCCGGGGCCGCCCATGGCCTGCATCAGGGCCTGGGCCTGCTGGGGGTTGTTGCGGATCAGCGCGACGTTGGCCGGGTTGGGGGTGGGGGCGTGGGCTTCGGGTGGCGGGGGCTGCTGGATCAGGGCCTGGGTCAGGCCGAAGGCGGTGATGCCCAGCACGAAGTCGCGCGGGGTGAAGCCGTGCGCGGACAGGATGGGCTGCAGGCCCGGGATGGCGGCGGTGCGCGCGATCGTCTCGTCCAGCGACAGGTTGGGGGCGTTCGGCGGGTTGATGCCGGCGGCCTGGATCGCGCGGATCGTGTCGGTCATGCGCGGCAGGAAGTCGGCGGGCAGGGGGTATCGCGCGGCCGCCTGCATGTCGCGCTGGAAGGCGGCCTGCTGGGCGGCGGTCGGCTGGGGCGGCATTTGCTGGGGAGCCGTCTGCTGGCCCCCCATCTGCTGGCCTCCCATCTGGGCCATCGCGGCGGCGGGGATCGCGGCGGCCAGGGCGGCCGCGAGGAACGGTACGTGTCTATTCATGGCGTGTTGACCCATTCGCCGTGTTTCATCAGGGGTTCGCGTCCGCCATCGCGGGTGATGGCGGTCACATCGATTTCGGCCGAGCCGATCATCCAGTCGATATGGATGAAGCTGCTGTTGGCGCCGCGGGCCGCGAGCTGTTCCGGCGTCTGGCCGTCAGTATCCAGCATGCACTTGGTATAAGCCTGTCCGAGCGCGATGTGGCTGGATGCGTTTTCGTCGAACAGCGTGTTGCGGAACAGCACGCCGCTTTGCGAAATCGGTGAGGAATGGGGCACCAGCGCGACCTCGCCGAGGCGGCGGGCGCCGTCGTCGGTGGCCAGGATGCGTTCCAGCACCGCCAGGCCCTGGGTGGCCTGGGCCTGGACGATCCGGCCGCCTTCGAACCGCACGGCGATGCCGTCGATCAGCGTGCCCTGGTGGAAGAGCGGCTTGGTGGCGCGGACATGGCCGTCGACCCGCAGCGCGTGCGGGGTGGTGAAGACTTCCTCGGTCGGGATGTTGGGGTTGCAGACGATGCCGTTCTGCGCCGGTTCGGAGCCGCCGGCCCAGAGATGGCCATCGGCCAGCCCGACCGTGAGGTCGGTGCCGGGGCCGGTGAAATGCAGCCCCGCGAAGCGCCGCGCATTGAGCCAGTCCGCGCGCCGGTGCAGCGCCGCGTTATGCTCGGCCCAGGCCGCCACCGGATCGTCCACCGTGACGCGCGAGGCCAGGAAGATGGCATCCCACAGCCGGGCCAGGGCGCGGTCCGGCGCGTCGTCGGGGAAGACCTGGGCGGCCCAGGCCGGGGTGGCGCAGGCGACGATGTTCCAGTTGGTGGCGAAGCTGGTGATCAGTTCCATCGCCGGGCGGCCGGCCAGGGAGGTGGCCTTGTTCGCGCGGGCGACGCGGTCGGGGTCTTCCTGGCTGAGCAGCACGGGATTGGCGCCGGTGATCGCCATCCGCGCGGCGCCTTCGCGATAGGCGCGGGCCATGCCCTCATGCAGCCAGCCCGCCGCGACGTCGAACGCCGCGTCGGGGGCGTAATGGAAGCGCGCCAGCGTCATCGCGTCGTCGGAGAAGAGCGGGGTGACCAGCGAGGCGCCGGCGCGATAGGCGTGCTCGGTGATCCGGCGCACCAGGGGCACGGCGTCGAGCGGCGCGGTGATCACCACCTGCTGGCCCGGGGCGACGTTCAGGCCGATCCGGACGGCGACCTCGCCCAGCCGGTCGAGCAGCCTGTCGTGGGGGGATGTGAAAGTCATGACGCCGGCCATCCTGTCTGTTCTGTTATCACCCCGGCACGGCGCAATCTTGCCCGCCGCGGCCGCCGGGAAGGAATCGGGACGCTAGTGTCCTGATTCCGAAATTCGCAAGCGAATTTTGGAATCGAAAGGACACTAGAATCAATATTTTAGTGGCCTGCTGATCCGAGAAATTCTCATAAGAATTTCTCGGGCAGGACACTAGCGTGGCGGCTTGGCGAGCGATAGGCAACAGGCGATGGGCGCCGAGGAATCATGCCAACGGGAACTATGCCAGGGGGAACCATGTCGGGTGGAGATATGGTGGGGGAGTGGTGATGGGGCGTGTCGGGCCGGAGGATATGACGGAGAATTGCGGCCGAACCGTGGAGGACGTCCGGCTGTGCGCGGTGGCGGACGTGCAGGATGGGCCGCGCCGGGTGGTGGCCGGCGATCGCGGGCTGGTGGTGTGGATCGCGGCCGACGGGGCGCCGCGCGTCTTCGCCGACCGGTGCCCGCATCGCGACGCGCGCCTGTCGGCCGGGCATGTCGAGGCCGGGCGCCTGGTCTGTCCGTTCCATCTGTGGGCGTTCGACGCGGCCGGTCGCCATGTCGGCCCGGACGGGGTGGCGAACCCGGATTGCCGCGTGCCGCGATTCGCCTGCCGGGTGCGGGACGGGGCGGTATGGGTGGAGATGGATGCGGTGATGTCCTGAACGGCGGCCGCCGCGAGGCGGGCGGGCGCCGTTTGGCAGGTTCGGGCGAAAGTCTGTCCGGGACTGTGCGCTGGTGCGTGGGAGCGGCCCGCAGGGCCGCGCCCGGCGTGTGTTTTCGAGCACCGAAGCGGAGTGGCCTTGATGGCCATGAGCATCGGAGCGCAGAAAACGCGCGTCGGACCACCGCCAGCGTGCAGTCCCGGGCAGGCTTTCAGGCGGGGCGTACCAGGATGTGGTGCTTGCGCCCGGAGGACAGTTTGATGGCGCCGTCCGTCAGGTCGGCGGTGCCGACCACCTGGCCTTCGTCCTGCACGGTCGCGTCGTTGATGCGCGCGCCGCCGCCGCGGATCAGGCGCCTGGCCTCGCCGTTGCTGGCGGCCAGGCCGGCCTCGGCGAACAGGCGGAAGGCCGGGATGCCTGCCGCGAGCTGGGCGGCGGGGATCGTCGTGCCGGGCAGGGCGGCGGCGGCCTGGCCTTGCTCGAAGGTGCGGCGGGCGGTCTCGGCGGCTTCCTCGGCGGCGGCGCGGCCGTGGCACAGCGCGGTGGCCTCGGTCGCCAGGATCTTCTTCGCCTCGTTGATCTCGGCGCCGCCCAGGGCGGCCAGGCGGTCGCATTCGTCGAGCGGCAGGTCGGTGAACAGGCGCAGGAAGCGGCCGGTATCGGCGTCTTCGACATTGCGCCAGAACTGCCAATATTCGAAGACCGGCAGGCGCGCCGCCGACAGCCAGACGGCGCCGCGGGCGGATTTGCCCATCTTGGCGCCCGAGGCGGTGGTCAGCAGCGGGGTGGTCAGGCCGAAGACCTGCTTCTGTTCGGTGCGGCGCACCAGGTCGATGCCCGAGACGATGTTGCCCCACTGGTCCGAGCCGCCCATCTGCAGGGTCACGCCGTACGTGCGGTTCAGTTGGCGGAAATCGTAGGATTGCAGGATGGAATAGTTGAATTCCAGGAAGGTCAGCCCCTGTTCGCGGTCGAGGCGCGAGCGGACGGAATCGAAGGACAGCATGCGGTTGACCGAGAAATGCACGCCCACGTCGCGCAGCAGCTCGATATAGGACAGGCGGTCCAGCCAGTCGGCGTTGTTGGCCAGGATGGCGCCGTCCGGGCCGTCGAAGCGCAGGAACTGGCGCAGGCAGCCCTCGATGCCCAGCAGGTTGGCGGCGATCGTCTGTTCGGTCATGAGCTGGCGCGCTTCCTCGCGGAACGAGGGGTCGCCGATCCGCGCCGTGCCGCCGCCCAGCAGCGCCACCGGCCGGTGGCCGTGCTTCTGCATCAGGCGCAGCATCATGATCTGGATCAGGCTGCCGACATGCAGGCTGTCGGCGGTGGGGTCGAAGCCGATATAGCCCGTTACCGGTCCCGCGCGCATGGCGGCGTCCAGGGCCTCCATGTCCGTGCACTGGAAGATGAAGCCGCGCGCTTCGGCTTCCCGGAGGAAATCGCTGTTGGGCATAATCGGGTCACTCTGGTTCGTGGCACCCGGTGGGGGGCGCCCGGCGGGGGGCACCCGGCGGGGCCGGGGGAATTGCGGGCCGCGAGGGCCCGGTGCCCCTGTAGCACGCCCGATGCGGGACATGAACCGGCAGGCCACGAACCAGTGGGGGCATGAACCAGTGGGGACGAACCAGGAGATGCGCCGGAGCGGGGATGCCGCCCCGGCGCGGCGGGTCAGTCGGCGGCCAGCGCCAGGCTGGTGCGCGACATGATGGTGGTCACGTGGTCTTCCAGCGCCTCGGCCACCTGGTCGGCGTGGTTGGCGTAGATGTGGTCGGCCCCGGCGAAGATGCGGTAATCGACCGAAACGCCCTTCTGGGTGTTCAGCTTGTCGACCAGTTTGCGCACCGCGGGCTCGGGCACCATGTCGTCGGAATCGCCGGCGATCATGAGCCCGCCGCAGGGGCAGGGGGCCAGGAAGCCGAAATCGTAATAGTTGGTGGGCGGGGCGACGCTGATCCAGCCGGTGATTTCCGGCCGGCGCATCAGGAGCTGCATGCCGACGAACGCGCCGAAGGAATAGCCGGCGATCCACAGCCCGCCGGCGTTCGGGTTGACCATCTGCATCCAGTCGAGCGCCGCCGCGGCGTCGGAAATCTCGCCGATGCCGCCGTCATAGCGGCCTTGTGACCGGCCCACCCCGCGCGAATTGTACCGCATGACCGAGAAACCCATCTTCTCGAACGAACGATACATCGCATAGGTGATGCGGTTGTTCATGGTGCCGCCATGCAGCGGGTGGGGATGGAGGACGAGGGCGAGCGGCGCGTTCGGCGCGCTCGAATGATGGTAGCGTCCTTCCAGGCGGCCGTCGGGGCCGGCGAACATGACCTCTGGCATACAAATCCCGCAATGTGAGTCCCGCGCCGCAGGGCATGGCGGCGGGACCGTTACTGTGAGTGCCGTGCGGATGGCGATGCCCCGTCATCCGCACGGCGAAGAAAAACATGCGTGGTCCGCGCCGGGCCGGAAGGGCGCGTGGACCATGCGATCCGGAACCGTCGCGGCCGGACCGGCATCGTGGCTGGGGGTGGAGGACGCGCCGCGCGGCGGCGGCGTCAGGCGTGGGACGCGACGTCGTCCGTCACGGTTTCCGTCGTCTCGGTTTCCGTCAGGGGGTTGTCATTGGAAGCCGGACGGAACATCGGCGAGAGGGCCGGTTGACTTCCTGCGCGGCATGGTCATAGTCCAGTATCCCTTTTTCAGACCTTCCTGAGCCCGGTCCGACGAAAGCCCGTCGGGCGCGAGACGCTCCGGCCCTGAAAACATGTCTCGAACACCCGGCCCGGCCGCACGCTGCGCCGTAGGCTGACCGTTCGGTTTCGGACTGTATATAGCGATCCGGAATCGCCAATTACCAGATAAATCGTCTTTAACATTCGACATGGCGGCCCGGCACGCAGGGCGGGGCGGCCGTTTCGGAGAATGTCGCGGGCAGGATGTCGGCCATGGAGCGTGATTTTTTCTACTTCGATGCGAATGCGTCGGAACCGGTGCGCCCGGCGGCGCTGGCCGAGTTGAATCGCGTGGCCGCCCTGGCGGGCAACCCGTCATCGGTCCATCGGGCGGGGCGGGAGGCGCGGGCGGTCCTCGAATCGGCGCGGGAGCGTCTGGCCGGGCTGTTCGGCGCGCGGGCCGACAATTGCGTCTTCACCGCGGGCGGGACCGAGGCGAACGCCCTGGCGATCGCGGGGTTGGGTGCCGGCCGGCCGGTCCTGGCCTCGGCCGTCGAGCATGACGCGGTGCGGGCGGCGGCGGGAGGCGACAGGACGGGAAGCGACGGGAGGGGGGACGATTCGGCGAGTCCGGGGTCCGGGACCGTCATTCCGGTCGATGAACGGGGCGTGGCGCGGCTGGACGTGCTGGAGCGGATGCTGGCCGCGCGTGCGCGGGCCGGGGCGCCGCCGCTGGTGTGCCTGATGCTGGCGAACAACGAGGTGGGCACGATCCAGCCGGTGGCCGAGGCGGCGCGCCTGTGCCGGGCCCATGGGGCGCTGCTGCATGTCGACGCGGTGCAGGCGGCGGGGCGGATCGCCGTGGACCTGGCCGCGCTGGGGGCCGACAGCCTGGCGGTGTCCGGCCATAAATTCGGCGGGGTGAAGGGGGCGGGCGCGCTGCTGCTGGCGGGGGAGGCGACCCGGGTGCTGCCGCCGCTGATCGCGGGCGGCGGCCAGGAGCTGGGGCGGCGCGGCGGCACGCAGGCCCTGCCGGCGATCGCCGCGATGGCGGTCGCGGCCGGCGAGGCGGTGGCCGGGCTGGCGGACGAAGCCGCGCGCCAGGCCGGGCTGCGCGATGCGATCGACGCGGCGGCGCGGGAGGCGGGCGCGGTAATCTGCGGGGCGGGGGCGCCGCGCCTGCCCAACACCACGGCGCTGGCGCTGCCCGGGCGGGCGGCGCAGACCCAACTGATCGCGCTGGACCTGGCCGGGTTCGGGGTGTCGGCGGGGTCGGCCTGTTCGTCGGGCAAGGTGGCGCGCTCGCACGTGCTGGAGGCGATGGGGCTGGGCGCGCTGGCGGGGGAGGCCATCCGCGTGTCGCTGCCCTGGAACGTGCGGGAGGCGGATGTCGCGGCGTTCATCGCCGCCTATGCCGCGATGGCGGGGCGGCTGGCGCCGCGCGCGGCGGCGGGGATCGTGGCGGAGAGGAAGCAGGGATGAGCGACGCGGGCATGAATGAAGCGGGCCTGAATGAAGCGGGCCTGAATGAAGCGGGCATGAGCGGCGGTGCGGCGATGGGGCCCCTCTATCTGGATTACCAGGCCACCACGCCCTGCGATCCGGCGGTGATGGCGGCGATGATGCCGTGGTTCGCCGAATCGTTTGGCAATCCGCACAGCGCCGACCATGTGCTGGGGCGCCGTGCCCATGACGCGGTCGAGGCGGCGCGGGACGCGGTCGCGGCGCTGCTGGGCGCGGACAGCCGGGAGGTCGTGTTCACCTCGGGCGCCACCGAGGCCAACAACATCGCCATCAAGGGGGCGGTGCGGTTCCTGGCGGCGCGGGGGGATGCGCGGCGGCGGGTCGTCACGGTGGCGACCGAGCATAAATGCGTGCTGGAATCGGTGCGTGACCTGGCGGACGAGGGGTTCGAGCCGGTGATCCTGCCGGTCGGGGCGGACGGGCGGCTGGACCCCGGGACGCTGCGGGACGCGCTGGCGGTGCCGACCCTGCTGGTCAGCATCATGGCCGCGAACAACGAGACCGGGGTGCTGCACGACCTGGCGGCGCTGGCGCCGATCGTGCGGGCGGCGGGGGCGCTGCTGCACAGCGACGTGGCGCAGGCGGCGGGCAAGATCGCGCTGGATGTCCGGGCGATGGACCTGGACCTGGCGTCGGTGTCGGCGCACAAGCTGTACGGACCCAAGGGGGTGGGGGCGCTGTATGTGCGCCGGCGGCCGCGGGTGCGGCTGGCGCCGCTGTTTTCCGGCGGCGGGCAGGAGCGCGGGCTGCGGTCGGGCACCCTGCCGGCGCCGCTGCTGGTGGGGTTCGGCGAAGCCTGCCGGCTGGCGCGCGCTCTGCGCCTGGAGGAGGGGCGGCGCCTGGCGGCGCTGCGCGACCGGTTCCTGGCCCGCCTGGTGGCGGCGGAGCCGGGCGTGACGGTCAACGGGTCGATGGCGCACCGGCTGCCGTCCAACCTGAACCTGCGCTTCGCGGACGTGCGGGCGCTGGACGTGATCGCCCATGCGCCGGAATTGTGCCTGTCGACCGGGTCGGCCTGTTCCTCGGCCGAGCTGGCGCCGTCCTATGTGCTGACGGCGATGGGGCTGGACGCGGCGCAGGCGGCGCGGAGCTTGCGTCTGGCGGTGGGACGCTATACCTCACCCGCCGATATGGATCGCGCGGCCGCGATCCTGTGCCGGGCGGTGGCGGATGCGCGCGCGGCGGGATCGGGAGCGGCCGCGCATGCCACCCACGACGACACGGCCAGGACAGAGACATGCCGCATATGATTTTCATCGACAGCGACGGGACGCGCCGGGAGGTGGACGCGCCGATCGGGCTTTCGGTCCTCGAGATCGCCCACAAGCACGGCGTGGACCTGGAAGGCGCGTGCGAGGGGTCGCTGGCCTGCGCCACCTGCCATGTCGTCGTCGATCCGGACTGGGCGGCGAAGCTGGCCGCGCCGACCGAGGACGAGGAAGACATGCTGGACCTGGCCTTCGGCCTGGAGAAGACGTCGCGCCTGGGCTGCCAGATCGTGATGACCGAGGCCCTGGACGGGCTGGTCGTGCGCCTGCCGCGCACGGCCTGACGGAAGAAAGGAAGGGGGACGGCCCATGCGGATCATGGTCGCCATGTCGGGCGGCGTGGACAGCAGCGTGGTTGCGGCACGGCTGGTCGCCGAAGGGCACGAGGTCGTGGGCGCGACGCTGCAGCTCTATGATTCGCGGCAGAGCGCGCGCAAGGGCGCGTGCTGCGCCGGGCGCGACATCCACGATGCGCGCCGGGTGGCCGACCGGTTGGGCATCCCCCACTATGTCATCGATGCCGAGAGCCGGTTCCGCGAGAGCGTGATCGAGACCTTCGCCGATGCCTATGCCGGCGGCGAGACGCCGGTGCCGTGCGTGGCCTGCAACCAGGGGGTGAAGTTTACCGACCTGCTGGGCATGGCGCGCGACCTGGGGGCCGAGGCGATGGCGACGGGGCATTATGTCCGCCGCGTCGAGGGGCCGGACGGGCCGGAACTGCACCGCCCGGTCGATGCCGGGCGCGACCAGTCCTGGTTCCTGTTCGCGACCACCCGGCGGCAACTGGAGTTCCTGCGCTTTCCGCTGGGCGACATGCCGGACAAGGATGCGGTGCGCGCCGAGGCCGCGCGGTTCGGCCTGTCGGTCGCGGCCAAGCCCGACAGCCAGGACCTGTGCTTCGTTCCCGACGGGTCCTATGCCGACCTGGTCGAGGCGCTGCGCCCCGAGATGGCGGGCGGGGGCGAGATCGTGGACGCGGCGGGGCAGGTGGTCGGCCGGCATGAGGGGGTGACCCGCTTTACGGTCGGGCAGAGCCGGCGGCTGGGCCAGGCCGCGATGCGCGACGGGGCGCGCCAGATGGTGGTGGGCATCGAGCCCGCCTCGCGCCGGGTGGTGGTCGGCCCGCGCGCGGGCAGCGCGGTGCGCGACCTGGCGCTGCGCGACGTGAACTGGCTGATCGACCCGCCTGCGGGCGATCTGCGCTGCCTGGTGCAGATCCGCGCGCGCGAGGCGGCGCGGCCGGCGGTCGTGCGGCGGACGGAGGACGGTGCCGCGGTGGTCCTGGACGAGCCGGCGATGCCGGCGCCGGGCCAGGCCTGCGTGCTGTATGACGGGACCCGCGTGCTGGGCGGCGGGTTCATCCGCCGGCGCGCGCCCGGCGCGGCCTGAGCGTTCGTTCGGCAGCGTTCATTCGGCGTTTACGTTTACCTCCGGCGGCGGCGCCGGAGCGGGGAGGAGACGGGCATGGCGGATGGCAGGCTGGTCATCGGCACCAAGCGATATTCGTCCTGGTCGCTGCGCGGCTGGCTGGTCGTGCATCTGGCCGGGCTGGACGTGGAAGAGGTGCTGATCCCGATCGCCGGCGGCGGGGGCACGGCGGGGATCAGGGCGGTGTCGCCGAACGGGCTGGTGCCCTATCTGGAGCATTGTGGTGCGCGGGTCTGGGAAAGCCTGGCGATCGGCGAATATTGCGCGGAGATCGCGCCGTCCCTGTGGCCCCGGGAGCGGGCGGCGCGGGCGCATGCGCGGAGCATCGCGGCCGAGATGCATGCCGGTTTCGGGGCGCTGCGCGCGGCGCTGCCGATGAATCTGGGGCGGGTGGCGCAGGGGCTGGCCGACGGCCTGTCCGACGCGGTGCGCGACGACGTCGCGCGGATCGAGGCCATCCTGTCGGAGACCCGGGCGGCGTTCAGCGCCGGGGGGGCGTACCTGTTCGGGGACGAACTGACGGTCGCCGATGCGATGTATGCGCCGGTGATTGCGCGGTTCCTGTCCTATGACGTCATCCTGTCGCCGGTGGTGGCGGGGTATGCGGCGTCGGTGCGGACCCATCCGCTGATGGTGCGCTGGTATGACGAGGCGGCGCGCGAGCCGGACGCCTGGCGGCTGGATCGTTACGAATCCGTGGTATGATGACCTGATGGCCGTGCCGAGGGTGATGACCGTGCTGCCGCCGCGCGAGCGTTTCGCGCCCGGGTGCAGCGGGGTGATCGGCCTGCTGGTGCATCGCCTGGCCGGTGCCGGGGACCTGGTGGTCGGGGCGGCGGTGGACGATCCGTTCGCGGACGTGGCGTTCCGGGCGGTGCCGCGCGTCTGGCTGCCGATCGGCGGGGCGTTGCGTGGAGGGGCGCTGGGCGGCGCGGGGCGCTATGCCGCCGGGGTGGCGCGGCTGGTGCGCGAGATCCGGCCGGAGGTGCTGGAAATCCACAACCGGCCGGATATCGCCTGGGCGCTGGCGCGGTGCTTTCCCCGGATGAGGATGGTCCTGTTCCTGCATAACGATCCGCCGGCGATGCGCGGCGCGCGCACGCCGGGGCAGCGCGCGGCGATCGCGCGGCGCATGCGGGTGGTGGCGGTGTCCGACTGGGTGCGGGGGCGGTTCCTGGATGGCGTGTCCGAGGACGTGCCCGGGGGGGCGGATCTGGCCGGTCGTGTGGAGGTGGCGGCCAACTGCATCGACCTGGCATCGCTGCCGGCGCCGTTGCCGCCCGAGGCGCGCGAGCGGGTGATCCTGTTCGCCGGGCGGGTGGTGGCGGACAAGGGGGCGGATTCCTTCGTCGCCGCGTGCGGGATGGTGCTGCCGGAGCTGCCGGGCTGGCGGGCGGTGATGATCGGGGCGGACCGGTTCGGGGCGGATTCGCCCGAGACCCCGTTCCTGGCGGCGTTGCGGCCGGCCGCGCGGGCGGCCGGGGTGGAACTGGCGGGCTATCTGCCGCATCGCCGGGTGGCCGAGGCGATGGCGCGGGCCGCCATCCTCGTGGTGCCCAGCCGGTGGCCGGAGCCGTTCGGGGTGGTGGCGCTGGACGGGATGGCGGGCGGGGCGGCGCTGATCGTCGCGCCGCGCGGCGGGTTGCCGGACGTGGTCGGCGAGGCGGCCCTGCAGGCGGAGCCGGACCCGCCGGCGATGCTGGCGGCGGCGATCCGCAGGCTGGCGCGATCGCCGGAGGAACGGGCGGAATTCTCGGCGCGCGGGCTGGCGCGGGTGCAGGCATTCGACCGGCCGGCGGCGCGGATGCGGCTGGAGGCGTTGCGGCGGCGGGTGCTGGAGGAGGCGGTGCCGTCGGGGTGAGGTCGCCTTCTGGGTGGGGTCGGGGCGACTTTGAAATACGACTTTCCGGGGCCGGGGGGATGGGACGGGCGCGCCGGCGGGCCTATATGCAGGCATCGATGGATGCATGGACAGGAGACGACATGTCTGAAACCCAGCAGGCGAATCGCGACGCCCTGGTGCCCGTGACGGTGCTGACCGGCTTTCTGGGGGCCGGGAAGACCACGTTGCTCAACCATATCCTGACCGCGGAGCATGGGCGGAAATATGCCGTCGTGATCAACGAGTTCGGGGAGCTGGGCGTCGATAACGACCTTGTGGTGGATGCCGACGAGGAAGTGTTCGAGATGAATAACGGCTGCATCTGCTGCACGGTGCGGGGCGACCTGATCCGCATCCTGGGCAGCCTGATGAAGCGGCGGGTGAAGTTCGACGGCATCATCGTCGAGACCACCGGGCTGGCCGATCCCGCGCCGGTCGCGCAGACATTCTTCGTCGACGAGGATGTGCGGGGCAGGACGCGGCTGGATGCGGTGGTCACCGTCGTCGATGCCGCGAACGTTCTGCAGACGCTCGACGAGAGCCCCGAGGCGGTGAACCAGATCGCGTTCGCCGACGTGATCATCCTCAACAAGGTCGATCTGGTGGACGAGGCGGGGCTGGCGGCGATCGAGGCGCGCATCCGCACGATCAACGCGGTGGCGCGGCTGCATCGGGCGCAGCGGGGCGGCGTGGCGCTGACCGACGTGCTGGACCAGGGCGGGTTCGACCTGCAGCGGGCGCTGGAGCATGCGCCGCGCTTCCTGGAGGATACCAGCCATGCGCATGAGGAGAACGTGACCTCGGTCTCGTATGCGGTGGAGGAGCCGCTGGATGCGGCGAAGTTCCAGGCCTGGATCGGGGCGCTGCTGCAGGAGCAGGGGGCGGATATCCTGCGGGCCAAGGGAATCCTGAATTATGCGGGCGAAGACCGGCGCTTTGCCTTCCAGGCGGTGCACATGATGGCCGATGGCGGGTTCATCGGGCCGTGGAAGGAGGGGGAGGCGCGGGAATCGCGGCTGGTCTTCATCGGCCGGAACCTCAATCGCCCGCGCCTGCGCCGGGGTTTTGAAAGCTGCCGCGCGCAATGAGCGATACGATGAGCGGCAAGGTGGCCGATCGGGGCGTGCCGGCGGGGCTGCTGGAGACGCGCGGGGCGGTGCGCGGCGTGGACGGGCATGTGACGGCCTGCGCGGCGTCGCGTGACAGCCGGCGTTTCGCGTTCGCGACCGGCGAGGGCGACGTCGTCCTGGCCGCGCGGGAGGATTTCGGCGATGCCGCGGCCTGGCAGGTGCGGACGGTGCATGACGGCGCGATCCTGTCCCTGGCGCCCGATGCAGCACCGGGCGGGTTCCTGACCGGCGGGGACGATTGCGCGTTGCGCCGGGTCGGCGCGGACGGGGCGGTCACGGACCTGGCGCGCGGCCGGCGCTGGATCGAGCATGTGGCAAGCTGGTCGGACGGCAAATCGGGGGTGATCGCCTTTGCCGCGGGCAAGCAGGTGGAACTGCGCGACGCGGCGGGTACGCGGACGCTGAAGGTGCTGGAGCATCCTTCGACCGTCAGCGGCATCGTCTTCGACGCCAAGGGCAAGCGGATCGCGGCGTCGCACTACAACGGCGCGTCGCTGTGGTTCGTGCATGCCAAGGTCGACACGCCCCGGCGGCTGGACTGGAAGGGAAGCCATACCGGAATCGCCATCCACCCGGGCGGCGAGGCGCTGGTGACGGCCATGCAGGAAAACGACCTGCATGGCTGGCGCCTGTCGGACGGGCACAATATGCGCATGAGCGGCTATCCGGCGAAGGTGCAGTCCATGGCGTTCTCGCGCACTGGCAAGTGGCTGGTGACCGGGGGGGCCGACAGCGTGGTGATGTGGCCGTTCTTCGGGGGTGGCCCGATGGGCAAGCCGCCCTCGGAACTGGCGGGGCTGCCGGGGGTGATCTGCCGGCGGGTCGCATGCCATCCGGTGCATGAGATCGTGGCGGCCGGGTTCGCCGACGGCACGATCCTGCTGGAGGATGCGGCGGCGCAGCGCGTGCTGCCGGTGCGTGGCGGCGGGGGCGGTGCGGTCTCGGCCCTGGCCTTCAGCCCCGACGGCAGCGCGCTGGGGTTCGGCACCGAAGACGGGCAGATCGGGATCGTGGACCTGGCGTCGAAGTGAAGGGCGGGCCCGTGAGGGAGCCTGTCCCCCTTACGGGCCGGTGACGGCGGGGACGCGCGGCGGCGTCGTGGCCTCGGCGATCGGTTCGGCGGTGCTTTCCACCACCACGAGGAATTTCTCGGCCAGGGCGCTGTAGAGCGAGTGGCCGCAGACCATGCGCGAGACCGCGTAGGCCAGGAACGACGTCGCCAGCAGGGCGAGGGTGACCTGCTGGTTGTCGCACATCTCCATCACGATGACGGTCGCGGTCAGGGGAGCCTGCACGACGGCGGAGAAATAGGCCACCGTGCCCAGCAGCACGACCGCGCCCGGCGTGGTGTGGGGCAGGTATTGCGCCACCCAGCCGCCGATCCCCGCCCCGATGGCCAGCGACGGCGCGAACAGTCCGCCGGGGATGCCCGAGCAGTAGGACACGATGGTGGCGATGAATTTCAGGATGAAGAACGAGGCCGGGTAGTGGGTCTGGCCGGCGATGATCTCGCGCGCCTGGGCGTAGCCGGTGCCGTAGGTGATGCCGCCCGATGCCAGGCCCATGATCGCCAGGATCAGGCCGCAGAGTGCCGCGAAGGCCACGGGCTGGCGGGTGACGAAGCGGCCCAGCAGGCCGGGCAGGCCGGAGGCGCTGCGGATCAGGATGGCGGAGAAGGCGCCGCCGCTGAGGCCGCCCAGGATGCCGCAGGCGAGCACGGCGATCCAACTGATGCCGATCGGCACCACGACGTCGGTATGGCCGAAATAGGTGTAGTTGCCGATGAGCGCGATGGCGGTGACGCCGGACAGGATGACGCCGGTGAGCATCGTGCCGCTGGTGCGCTGTTCGAAGGAGTGACTGAGTTCCTCGATCGCGAAGACGATCCCGCCCAGCGGCGTGTTGAAGGCGGCCGAGACGCCCGAGGCGCCGCCGGCCAGGATCAGCCCGCGCCGCATCCCCACCGCCGACAGGTTCAGCCAGCGTCCGAACGCGTGCATGATCGCGGCGCCGACCTGCACGGTCGGGCCCTCGCGCCCGATCGAGGCGCCGGCCAGCAGGCCCAGCGTGGTCAGCAGAATCTTGCCGAAGGCGATGCGCAGCGACAGCAGCCGGTCGACGACGGCGAAATCATCGAGATGCAGGGTCGCGATGGTCTGGGGGATGCCCGAGCCCTGCGCGCCGCGGAACCAGGTGCGGGTCAGCCAACTGGACAGCGCGAGGCCGGCCGGGGTGATCGCCAGCATGATCCACGGGTCCCAGGCGATCATGCGGGTCCGCAGGGCGGCGGCCTGATCCGCCGCGGCGGCGAAACCCACCGCCACCAGGCCGACCAGGATCGCGGCCGCCCAATAGACGATCTTGCGCCGCCACTGGGCCGTGGTGACCCGCGCGGAGCGGCGCAGATGGCGCATGTGGCGGATGCGCAGCTCGGTCAGGTCGGTCTTCATCGCTCTTGCCTGGGGCGGTAGGACCCGGCCCGGGGCGGGACGGGGAAACGATTTGGCAACATGTGCCCCCTTTACGCGGATTGCCCCGCCGATTCCACTGGAACGAGCGGGGCATGCCCGCTTCCTGCCGGATGCTGGGTTGTGCCGGGCACGTGGGTTACGGAATGGTTATGCCGCAACGCTTGGCCTTGCGGTCCGGTTCGACGTGAATGTGGATCAGCGCCTGGCCGATCCGGGCGCGCAGCGCGGCCTCGATCCGGTCGCAGATCTCATGCGCGGCGTTGACGCTCATGGTGCCGGGGACGACCAGGTGGAATTCGACGAAGGCCATCGCGCCGACGATCCTGGCGCGCAAATCGTGTGCTTCGATCGCGCCGTGGCCGCTGGCGGCGATGACGTTGCGGATCACCGTCAGCGTGTCCGGGTCGGGGGCTTCGTCCATCAGGCCGGCGATCGAGCGGCGCATCATGATCCATCCGACGCGCAGCACGTTCAGCGCGATCAGCGCGGCCAGCGCCGGGTCCAGCCATGTCAGGCCGGTGAGCGGGATCAGGGTGAAGCCGCAGACCAGTCCGACCGTGGTCCAGACGTCGGACATCACGTGCTGGCCGGCGGCGACGAGGGTGGGCGAGCGCCGGGCCCGGCCCGAGCGGAGCAGGACCAGCGCCCAGGCCAGGTTCAGCAGGCCCGCCGAGCCGTTCAGCGCGATGCCGGCAAGGGGGGCGCGGGGCAGGGCGGGGTGCAGCCAGTCGATCCAGGCCTCGCGCCCGATGGCCAGCGCCGTCAGCAGCACCAGCACGCCCTCGGCTACCGCCGAGAGATATTCGGCCTTGTAATGGCCGTAGGTGTGGTTTTCGTCCGGCGGGCGGCTGGCGATGCGCAGGGCCCACAGGCCGGCGACGGCCGCGACGACGTTGATGATCGTCTCCAGCGCGTCGGAATAGAGCGCGATCGAGCCGGTGGCCCGCCAGGCGGCGTATTTCAGCCCCAGGGCGGCGATGCTGACGCCCAGGCTGGTCCAGGCCAGGGCGTTCTTGCTGATATGCGGCATGGATCAGATCGTCGCCGGGTCGGCCAGGACGCAGCGGGCGGCGTCGGACTGGGTTTCGATCTGGAAGGTCGTATGGCCGATGCGAAAGCGCAGGCGCAGCGTCTCGGCCGCGTCGCTGAGCAGCGTGTCGTCGGCGGGCGGAGCATGGGTGAGGCAGGTCGTGCGCACCAGATGGACGGTGAGCGCCGTGTCCGTGGTGCTGATCGGCCAGATATGCAGGTCGTGCAGGTCGGTCACGCCGGGCAGGGCGCGCAGATAGGCCTCGACCCCCGCGCGGTCGATGGCGCGCGGCACGCGGTCCAGCGCCATGTCCAGCGAATCGCGCAGCAGGGACCAGGTGCCGGCGACGATGGTGGCCGACACCACCAGGCTGATGACCGGATCGACCCGGAGCCAGCCGGTATAGAGAATGATCGCCCCGGCGATCACCACGGCCAGCGACATCAGCGCGTCGGCGGCCATGTGCAGGAATGCGCCGCGGATATTCAGGTCGTCGCCGCCGCGCAGGAA
Organism: Nguyenibacter vanlangensis; assembly: GCF_038719015.1. Classification (NCBI taxonomy): domain Bacteria; kingdom Pseudomonadati; phylum Pseudomonadota; class Alphaproteobacteria; order Acetobacterales; family Acetobacteraceae; genus Nguyenibacter; species Nguyenibacter vanlangensis. The sequence goes on along the minus strand of NZ_CP152276.1, from coordinate 1,065,755 downwards.
CAGCAGGGCGGTGATGCCGTTGACCAGGATTCCGGCGCCGGCCACCGCCATGATGGTGCCGCCCGGCACCGCCGCGGGCGTGACCAGGCGCAGGATCGATTCCCACGCGATGCCGCCGGTCACCAGCAGCAGCGCCGCCGCGTTGCCCAGCGCCGCCAGGATCGAGGAGCGGCGGAGGCCGTAGGTATAGTCGGCGCTGGGGGCCTGGCGCGACAGGCGCTGCGCCAGCCATGCGGCGGCCAGGGCCAGCACGTCGGACAAATTATGCCCCGCATCGGCCAGCAGGGCCAGGGCGTGGGACGCGACGCCCCAGCCGGCCTCGGCCGCGACATAGGCCAGGTTCAGCGCGATGCCGATGGCGAAGGCCGTGCCGAACGAGGCGGGAGCGTGGGCATGTCCGTGGTGATGGCCGTGATGCCCATGGTGATGCCCGTGGTCATGGTCGTGGCTGGGGCCATGGTGATGCGGGTGCGCGTGGTCGTGCGGCTCGGCCATGGAAATCCTGAATCATCGGACCCGATTCCAGGTCCGACTCCGAGGGCGGGTTTGGCGGTCTCTGTATCAGACGCGCCGAGCGCGGGGCGAGTCCCGTGTTGCGTCGCCGTGCTTTCATCGGGGGCGGCGTGCGTGATAGGACCCCGTTTCATGATCCGACTGACCGAAATCAGGCTTCCGCTCGACCACCCGCCCGAGGCGCTGGAGGCGGAAATCGTCCGGCGGCTGGGCGTCGTGCCGGGCGACCTGCTGGAACATGCGGTGTTCCGCCGCGGCTATGACGCGCGGCGGCGGGGAGCGGTCGTCCTGGTCTATACCGTGGATTGCGCGGTGCGCGACGAGGCGGCGGTCCTGGCGCGGCTGGCCGGCGCGCGGCATGTCGCGCCGGCGCCGGACATGACCTATCGCTTCGTGCTGGATGACGGGGCGCGGCTGGCGGCGGGTGCCGGTTATCGCCGCCCGGTGGTGATCGGCGCGGGGCCGTGCGGGCTGCTGGCCGGGCTGGTGCTGGCGCAGATGGGGCTGCGGCCGCTGATCCTGGAGCGCGGCAAGATCGTGCGCGAGCGTACGGTCGACACGTTCGCGCTGTGGCGCAGGTCGGTGCTGACGCCCGAGAGCAATGTCCAGTTCGGCGAAGGCGGGGCGGGCACGTTTTCGGACGGCAAGCTGTACAGCCAGGTCAGCGATCCGCGCCATTACGGTCGCAAGGTGCTGGCGGAATTCGTCCGGGCCGGCGCGCCGGAGGAGATTCTGTACCTGTCCAAGCCGCATATCGGCACGTTCCGCCTGGTGTCGATGGTCGAGCATATCCGGGCCGAGATCGAGGCGCTGGGCGGTGAATACCGCTTCGGCACGCGGGTCGAGGAGGTGCTGGTGGAGGCCGGGCCGGACGGGCGGCGGGTCGTGGGCGTGCGGCTGGCGGATGGCGGCGTGGTGGAGACCGGCCATGTCGTGCTGGCGATCGGCCACAGCGCGCGCGATACGTTCGCGATGCTGCATGCCGGCGGCGTGGCGATGGAGGCCAAGCCGTTTTCGATCGGCGTGCGCATCGAGCATCCGCAATCGGTGATCGACGCCGCGCGGTTCGGCGCCCAGGCGGGGCACACGCTGCTGGGGGCGGCGGATTACCGGCTGGTGCATCACGCGTCGAACGGGCGGGCGGTCTATTCCTTCTGCATGTGTCCGGGCGGCACGGTGGTCGCCGCGACGTCCGAGGAAGGGCGCGTGGTCACCAACGGCATGAGCCAGTATTCCCGCGCCGAGCGCAATGCCAATGCCGGGATCGTGGTCGGAGTGACCCCGCAGGCCGACTATCCGGACGGACCGCTGGCCGGCATTGCCTTCCAGCGTCATTGGGAACGGCAGGCCTATCTGGCCGGAGGCGGCGATTATCGCGCGCCGGCCCAGCGCGTGGGCGATTTCCTGGCCGGCCGGCCGTCGACCCGCTTGGGCGCGGTAGAGCCGTCCTATCGCCCGGGCGTGACGCCGACCGACCTGGCGCTGTGCCTGCCCGCGTTCGCCGTCGATGCGATGCGCGAGGCGCTGGCGGCGTTCGGCCGGGAACTGGACGGGTTCGCCATGGAGGACGCGGTGATGACCGGCGTGGAGACGCGGACATCCTCGCCGTTGCGCATTCCGCGCGGGCCGGACGGGCAGAGCGTGAATACCGCCGGACTGTTTCCGGCCGGCGAGGGGGCGGGCTATGCCGGCGGCATCCTGTCGGCCGGGATCGACGGGATCCGCATCGCCGAGGCGGTGGCGCTGAGCCTGGCCGGGCGGGAGGTGGACGGGTTGATCCGCCAGACCATGACGCGGAGCGCGTCCGCGCAGTAGCGGAAAGGGTGAGCAGGACAGAGGCTTGCCTGCGAATTTCGGAATCGGGACACTAGGCGAACGCTGTGCTCAGTTGCGTCCGGCCGTTCTGGAAGGCCGTGCGCACGAGAATCTCGAGGAAATGGACGTTGGCCACGTTGCGGAAGGATAGTCTCACCGAGGCCTTCGACCTGGGCGGTCCTTCGATGATGAAGAAGCCATCAGCGTTGCGGACGGTTACCTCGCCCCAGCCGAATTCAGTCCGTTTTTTGCCAAATATCTTCGTGCATGGCAGGGTAACGCTGTTGTCCCGGATCGCGGCTCCGCCGAAGTGGAACTCACGGCCGTTCTGCAAGCCGAGGGTCATCGCGGAGAGCATCGGCTCGGCGAGAACGCGCAGAAGGCGCTCGATGAAGGCTTCGTAGATGATGCCCTTTCGGAATTTAACGATCGCGGTGCGGTTTTCGTCGCTCCAGGCAATGAGATAGTCGGTGCCTGCAGGAATGCCGTTCACCGATTTCTTGATTGCTCCCCATCTGGCGCTGCGGATCTGTTTGACGTCATAATGTTGTCCCTTCCATTCCAGCCTGCGTGAATTGATGGAAAGGCGCGATTTCCTGAAAATACCAATGTCGGCAGCGTAGGCGATTTCCGCCTCGCGCTCTGTTGCCTCTCTTGCGAGACGGTCAAGAGCATCCTGATCCTCACCGATTCTGCCTGCCAGTTCAGGTAGGGACGAAAAGCGCTTTGAGAGGAGTACGGATAGCCGGCGTGCCTCGTCAGTGAGGCAGTGCTGGTTGTATAGGTCGATCGATAGATCACGAATCAGGTAGCCGAGGCGTTCGCTATCCGGATCGATGCGTCCCAGATGGGTCATGGTGAGCTGGATCGGCTTCGTTACCTTCTCCCAGGTCGTGAGCAATTCGGCGAGGGCGTCGATGAGCGGGGACAAAGCGCGTGGGTGGCTGCCAGCGATAATCTGCGCCTTCTCGATGAGCCGGATCGCGCCCGCCATCTCATTCTGAAGGAACGGCTGGGCACGAAGGCCGTAATCTTCGACGAGGCTGTGCATGAACTGAGGAAAGCTGCCCCCCTGCGCCATTCTTTCCGAAGCCAAATAAAGTCCTTCGATCATGAGATGAGTGGGCATTCGCGCAAGGACCGACACGACGTCGCTCCGCCAGATCTGGCGTCGGTCGCGGAGCATCTCTTCAGCGGTATCTGCCGAGGTGAACGGCGGGAAGCCCGCGATCTCGCGATCCTCGTTCACGTCGCGGAGGGTCGTTTCCAGCGAGACCGAGTCGATTGCGGCGGATATGGTGGTCAGGAATGCCACAAGTTGGTCGAGCGACGCTGGCGGGCGCCGTACGGCGCATGTGGTTAGCGCATTCGCCAGAGCGAGACCACCGATCGACAGGGCCTCTATGTCTTCGAGGTTACGTGCGCCCAGGGCGCGTTTCGCGGTCGTGGGGGCGATTCCCGGAAACCAGCCGAGCTCTGCTTCGAACCGGCGCCGTGGCGCGGTAAGAATGGCACGGGCTTCGTTGCAAGAGTCCAGATCGACGATGAGGGAACGATCTTCGACCGCATCATATATGCGTTCGCGGGTATCACGTGTGGTGACGTCGAGCACGGCAAAGGGGTTCATGTCGAGCACGACCTGCCTTGTCATGTCAGAGGACACGATCACGGCCTTCCTTAACCAGCGCCGACCGTTGCTCTTCGATTTGCGGCCCGGTGATCTCCTTGTCGTTCACGAAGAAAGAGCGATGTGCGCAGCGGCTTTGGAAGTCCCTGACCAACGCATTGTAACTGTCGACGTTCCTGTTGTAACGCGCCACGTCCGTCGAGCGCATATCATTGAGTTCCGATTGTTCTCCCCCGAGACGGATACCCTCGGCGAGACAGTAGCGCAGTTCGCCGATCGAGAGAGTGGAACTGCTGTAGATGGCCGGTCTTGTTATGTCCGACGTCGAAGCCGCAGGTGGCGGGGTGTGGGTGTCGGGGGTGTTGGTGCCCGAACTGTGCAAGCCTCCGGAGAGGCCGATCCTGATGGCAACCATGATGCCTATGCCGATTACCCAACCTCCTGCCTTCCTGATGCCACCAGAAAAGGCGTCACGATCGTGATGAACCGGTTCGATCGGATCAGGCGCAAGAGCGGGGCCGGAATAACGGATCGGTCCGTCGGCGGTCACCACACGGTCGGCTTCGGCGATTGCGGCATCCACGTCCGTCCGATAGGTGCTGAGGCCGGTAAAGCCGACAGCCGTCTTGCAGAAATCGTTCATCTGAAACCAATCTTTCGCTGGTCGTCAGGGCTGCGGGAGGGACTTCGGGCCAGGGCGGCATCGAAGTCGTCGGCGCCGATCTTGTCCTTACGCTTACGCGCCGCCAGGCGACCGGCCTCGCGAATGATATGGGCGACATCGGAAAGCGGGCGCCTGGCAAGCGTTCGTGACAGAGGCGCGAAATCATCGAGACCGTGTGGTATGTCTCTAAGAAGCGAGGCCAGCATCTCCTCAATCTCTTCCGGCGTCGCGTGATCGACCCGGATCACGTGGTCGAAACGGCCGCGGCGAAGGATGGCGGGATCGATCAAATCGATTTTGTTGGTCATGCCGATAACCAGTACGCGCGCGGCGCTGGCCCCGGGGATGCGCCGCAGGAATTCGGCGACTTCCTCGATGCGGTGATGGCCGTTGCCCACATCGCGGTCCGTGAGGAAGGCGTCCATTTCGTCGATCACGATCACGGCCGGTGCCGCCTTCGTCGCTTCGGCGAATATGTCGGCGATCTTTCGCGAGGTCTCGTGAATGTAGGGACTGGCGATGCTTGTGGCATCGATAGAGAAATTTTTCCAGCCGAGATGGTCGACGAGCTTCTCGACGGCATAAGTCTTGCCGCAGCCCGTCGGGCCTTCGAGAATGATACCGCCGGGGAAGCCGATCCCCAGCGCCGCATAGCGGGCCTCGTTTGCGATGACGTCGATGACGTAATCGTTGAAGAATGCTTCGAGTTGATTCCTGCCTGGTAGACGAAATGTGCCGAAGGGGGGAGGTGAACTTTCGGATTTGCGCGCGGGCGAGATCTCGCATCTGGCGGATCGGCCGAGCGCCTGCCTGATCTTGACTCCGGCGACGGCAGTGATCTCTTCCAGGTCGTCCACGTCGAGGCGCGTGACAATTCGGTCAAGGGCGACGATGTCCTCGGCGGACACCTCGATGCCGCCGCTGAGATAGCGGCCAAGGACGAGCGCCTTGTCCAGTCGCGGCGCGCCATCGACGTCGACGGATAGCATGCATGCATAATCGCGGCAGAATACGGCACCCGAATATCCCTCGGGCATCGCCGCGAGTGCCCGTGCGAACGGTAGCGCGTCCTCTTTCGACATCGGGCGGGCGAGGCGGGAAATCTCATCCATCTCGCCATAGACGGCGAGATAGCGGTAATCGGTGCCGCCGAAGGAGAGGGTCGGGAGCGCGGCGACGTCGAGGCCAACGCCGGCGTGGATGAGTGCTGAATGGAAGTCGGGCGTCATGATAAGGACCCGCCCTTCCGGCGTGAGGGCGTGAAGCCAGTAGGCATTGTGCTGCGCGGTCAATGTCCGCCCGACCCGACGAACGTCCCCGCCGGACAAGGCCAGCCCGCGAGGGAAGGGCGACGCGGCCATCAGGCCCCCACGATGTTCGTCATCGCGAAGATCTCCTCCTCGCCGGTCCGGGCAAAGCGGAGTTGGTCAAGCGTGGTGAGGATATCGCGGAGCTTGGGTAGATCGGGCTTTGCGAGGGCACTTCGACCTTGGATGACGAGCGACGCATAGCGGTCCTGGTCGACGAATTGCTCCGGGCTTTGCGAGATCCAGTGGAAGCGGTCAACGATGAAATCGTCAGACCTCCAGAGTATGGAGAGATTACGCGAGCGGAGCTCGGCCAGATGGGTCTCGAAGTCGCTGCCGTTGGTGTCGATCGAGTTTTGTGCGGTCCTGGCGAGTGCATCAAACGACTGCGTTTCCTCCGGTCGCGCGAACTTCATTGACCAGCTACGGAAAATATCGACGATGCTGTTCAGATCGACTTGGCGGAGAGGCTTCAAGCAATCCTTGCGGACGAGCGAGATGGCCTTGCGGATCGCACGGATCTCATCGAGGGCGTGCTTCGTCTCTTCCGGATCGGCGCGATCCACGTCGATGGCGTCGATGCGGATCAGCCGGGCGCGGATGATGGCAATACGGGGATCGTCGATATGCTTGGCGATTTCGTCGAGACGCGAAAGGGTGGAGCGTGCCTCGGCGGCAACACGTGCCGACGCCTGTGTGTAGTCGATCTGCGCGTCCTGGCGCGAATAATAATTGTGGTCGGTCGCGAATGAACTTCCGATGGACGGAACGGATACGTCGAGCTTGATGTTTCCGCTGTCCGTTACTTCATATTCGAGGAGCATTTCGGTGCCGGTGGCGATCATGCCCGCTTCGAAGTCCGAACCGTTCACGCGGAATGTACCGATGAACAGATTGTCCTGGATGTTGCTCTGAATGTTGCCTTCCCATAGCTTGAAGTTGAGGGAGCCTGGGCTTGCCGCGCGGAGCGTCTCGCCTGCGATGACCTTGATCTTTCCCTTCTTCGGCAGCGGATCACCAGCTTTGACCAGAGGTATCAGAATCTCGGGGCCATTGCGGCTTCGGAGTGCGGCGAGGCCGATTGTATGGGATGCGGGAATAGCATCGATCGACGCGGCGGTACGGACGATGACGATCCTGTCCTCGGAGATCGAGACCGGGCCGCCAGCGGGATCGAAGACAAAAACGCGAAAGCTGTTCTCTCCGGGCTTTACCAGGGGAAGCTCCATCGAAGCGCCCTCCTGCAACGCCTTTCGGCCCGATGACCAACCGGTATCAAGACTGTCGACCTGGAACGCGCCAGACAGGTCGCCCACATTTCTGACGACGAACCGCGCCTGTATGTCGGGTGTGCGCGTGGTGTAGGCGAACGCGACGCCCGCCGAGGAGAGCGAACTGCGCGAGGCTTTGCGTCCGCGGCTTTTTGTCGACCAATCAATTGATTCCGCGAAGATAGCGGCACCTTCCGCGACGGCAGTCATGGGGTTGACGTCGGTGGAGGCCGCGATGCCGAGTTCAAAGGCGACCTTGTCGCGCAGCGGCTTGTAATGGGTCGGGCCGCCGACGAATACGATGCGGTCCACATCGTGGGGGCTGATGCCTGCCAGTTCAAGGGTCTCGCGGGCGGACGCGATCGCCTTGGCGACAGTGGGCGCGATCAAGTTGTCGAACGTCGTTCGGTCAATAGGGATGTCGACATAGATTTCCTCGTCGCCCTCATCGCGGATACCGATCTCGGTCTCCGATAGGGCGATCACCGTGTCTTCGGTGCGTGAAAGTTCGATCTTCGCCTTCTCGGCCGCCCATGTCGCCATGCGGACTAGAGTCCGATACTTGGCGTTGGTTGTGAAATCGTCTCCGATGTCGAAATGCTCCACCAGCCAAGGCTTTACGACTTCGTCCATGAGCGCACGGTCGATGTCGCGGCCGCCGCACATCTCGACGCCGCCATGGGCAAGAAGGCTCACGCGACCCTTCATACTCTGGGCGATGGCAATATCGAGTGTGCCGCCGCCGAGGTCGAATACCAGGAACGTGCCGTCGCGGCTGCGTTGGCGCATCACACTCATGACAGCGGCGACCGGTTCCTGCATCAGGGCCACGCGACCGATTCCAGCCGACTCCGCGGCGGCCAGCGTCGCGTCCTTTTGCATCTGGTTGAACGCGGCAGGAACGGTGATCACCGTGCCGCTCTGGCCGCCGTTGCGCATGGCTTCGGGTAGATAGCCGAAGATTGTCCGCAGGATGTCGGCTGAGCACTCCTCCGGAGTCATTGTCTTGCCGACGCCTTTCATGGCGATTGGCGTGCTGGTGCCCATGAAGCGCTTGAATAGGGTCGCCGCATTGTCGGGATTGCGTGCGGCGTTGTTGTAAGCGCGGCTGCCGACGAATTTGTTGCCGCGACGATCGAGGAAGATGGCTGATGGAGTAACGTCGTGCTGCTCCGGACTTTTATATAGGATCACATTCTCGCCATCGAAGCTGGCAATGGCACTGTTGGTTGTGCCAAGATCGATACCGACATATTCCACTGTCTTACTTCCTAAGCATCATCGTACCGGTCCGACGGACCCCATTGGGACCCATCACGATCGGTTCCATCATTTGATCGACGTAAAGGACGTCATCGGCGTCGAAGTCCGCGGCATTCAGTGCCGTTGCCGCCATCCCGACGTCGTATGGTTGACCATCGAGATCAACGAGTCGGAGTCCGAGCAGAGAGAGGGTGTCCGCCAATTTACGCTGGAAGTAGCTGATCTGGCTGGATTGTCGTCCAGCAGCCTTTTCGTTTCGAAAGTCTAGCGATCTCTGAAACGTACGCGACAGGCGCCAACTCTCGACCGCAACGTCAATCAGCAGTTCCTCGGCGTGCACTGCCGTGCCATCAGACCGCATTGCTCCCCCCGTTGGAGATGACCCGGTGGTGGACAAGAAATTTTCTCAAGTGAGCAGAACTGAAACCGTTTCATTTTGTATATATTTCGGGAACCTGTCTACAGGCTGTCTGCGAGACGCGCGAGGTGGCGTCGATCGTCGGGCCGTCGGTGGCAACCGCCGCGCTATCGTGCCGTCGTCAGCCAGTCGGGATATGGCGCAGGCAGCAGAAGATACGGCTGCGACGGGTCAATCGGGATGAAGCTGCCGATCCTTGCAAGCCTGTCCTTGCAAGCCTGCCCCGGGGTAATGCTTGGCCCCGGGTATTTCCTTGGCCCTGGGTATTCCTTGGATGGTACGCCAATCGCCAGGATGTCAAAGGAACGAGATCGGGTCGATATCGACGTCGATCCGGGCGCCGCGGTCGGGGGGGACGCGGGCGAGCCATTGGCGGACCAGGGGCTGGACGGCGATGTCGCGCCTTGTGCGCAGCAGCAGGCGCCGGCGGTGGCGGCCGCGCAGGATGGCCAGGGGGGCGGGGGCGGGGCCGAGGACCTGGACCCCGTCGCCGTGCGGCGCGGCCTCGCCGAGGGCGCGGGCGGTGGCGTCGGCGGCTTCGGGCGTGTCGGCGCTGACGATCAGGGCGGCCAGGCGCCCGAAGGGGGGCCAGAAGCCGGGGCGGCGCTGTTCGGCTTCCTGCCGCATGAAATTCTCGAAATCGCCCAGCACCAGGGCCTGCATAACCGGGTGTTCGGGGGTGTAGCTTTGCAGCATGACCGTGCCCGGGGCCTCGGCGCGGCCGGCGCGGCCGGCGACCTGGTGCAGGAGCTGCACCGTGCGTTCCGCCGCCCGCAGGTCGCCGCCGCCCAGGCCGAGATCGGCATCGACCACGCCCACCAGGGTGAGATGCGGGAAATGCCAGCCCTTGGCGACGATCTGCGTGCCGATCACCAGGTCGATCTCGCGCCGGGCGATGCGGGCCACGGCGTCGGCGGTCGCGGCCGGGCCGGGCAGGGTGTCGCTGGCCATGACCAGGATGCGGGCATCGGGGAAGGTGGCGCGCGCTTCCTCGGTGATGCGTTCGACGCCGGGGCCGATCGGGGTGAGGCTGGATTCGGCCTTGCATGAAGGGCAGGCCGGGGGCGTGGGGTCCTGATAGCCGCAATGATGGCAGGTGACGATCCGCCGCGCGCGATGTTCGACCAGCCAGGCGGTGCAGTTGGGGCATTGCAGCCGGTGGCCGCAGGTGCGGCACAGGGTCAGCGGCGCGTAGCCCCGCCGGTTGAGGAACAGCATGGCCTGTTCGCCGCGGCCCATCGTTTCATCGAGGGCGGCGGCGAGCACCGGCGAGAGGAACAGGCCGCGTTCGGGCGGGTGGGCGCGCATGTCGATGGTGCGCACGTCGGGCATGCCGGCCCCGCCATGGCGCGCGCGCAGGACCAGGTGGCGGTAGCGGCCGGCCCCGACATTGGCCAGGGTTTCCAGGCTGGGGGTGGCGGAGACCAGGATGGCCGGGGCGTCGTCCATGCGTGCCCGCACCACCGCCATGTCGCGGGCATGGTAGGTGACGCCGTCTTCCTGCTTGAAGGCGCTTTCATGTTCCTCGTCCACGATGACCAGGCCCAGCTCGGCGAAGGGCAGGAACAGGGCCGAGCGGGCGCCGACCACGACGCGGGCGGTGCCGTCGGCCACCGCCCGCCAGGTGACGCGGCGCAGGCGCGGCCCCAGGTCGGAATGCCATAGCGCGGGTTCGGCCCCGAAGCGCCGGGCGAAGCGGCCGGTCCATTGCGCGGACAGGGCGATTTCCGGCAGCAGGACCAGGGCCTGGCGGCCTTTTGCCAGGCAGGCGGCGATCGCCTCCATGTAGATCTCGGTTTTGCCCGAGCCCGTCACGCCTTCGAGCAGGGTGACGGAGAACCCGCCCGCCGCCGCCAGGTCGCGCAGGGCCTGGGCGGGCTGGGCCTGGTGATCGCCCAGGGTGGGGGGGCAGTGGCCGGGATCGGGCGCGGCGAAGGCGGGAGCGGGCGCCAGGGTGACGGGGCGCAGCGCGCCGGCATCGGCCAGGCCGCGCACCACGCCGGCGCCGACGCCGGCGCGGCGCGCCAGTTCGGCGCCGCCCAGCGGCCCGTCGCGCGACGCGACGTCCAGCACGCGCCGGCGGGCCGGGGTGTCGCGCAGCCCGGCCGGGGGCGGATCGGCCGGGGCCCAGCCCTGGGCCCGACCTTGGGCGGGGGCGGCCTGGGCGGACTGGCTGGTGCGCAGCGCCATGGCGAGCACCAGTCCGGGCGGCGAGAGCGTATAGGCCGCGACCCAGTCGACGAAGCGGCGCAGGGCGGCGGGCAGGGCGGGCAGGCCGGCGCGGGCGATGACCGGCTTGAGCCGTCCGTCGGCGACGGGCCGGCCGGGCGGCGGGGCGAATTCGGGAGGAAGGGTGCCGTCGCGGTCCCAGACGACCCCGGTTTCCGTGCGGCGGCCCAGGGGGACGCTGACCACCTCGCCCGGCCGCACATCGTCCAGCCGGCCGTCATCGGGCAGGGCGTAGTCGAACGGTCCGGGGAAAGGCAGCGGCAGCAGCACGGAGACGCGCCGGCGGGCGGCGGCCCCGGGCTTCCGCCCCGGGGCGGGTTTGTCTAGTGTCGTGCTGGCCATGAGGTTTTCTATCCGCCCTGCCGCGTTCTGTCTTGTCCGGTTTGGGCGCCGATGCCGAGTGCCGGCGATGGGGGGCGCATGACCGGGGAACGGATGGGGGAGCGCATGGAGGGGGCGGCGCTGCGCGATGCCTTCCTGTCCTGGCTGCGGGACGAGCGGCGGGCATCAGTGCGGACGATCGACGCCTATCGCGGCGACCTGGACCGGTTTCTGGATTTCATCGGCCCGCATGTCGGCGACGCGGTCGACCTGGCGGTGCTGGACCGACTCGCGCTGGCGGATCTGCGTGCCTGGCTGGCGCATGAGCATGCCCTTGCATCGGCCCGGTTGACCCGGTCTGCCCGGTCTGCGAAGTCCGGAGGGCGGCGCGGCACGCCGGAGCGCGCGGCGCGGACCCGGGCGCGGCGGGTTTCGGCCGTGCGGTCCTTCTTTCGCTATCTGGCGCGGCGGCATGGCCTGACCAATCCGGCGCCGGGGTTGCTGGCGGCCCCCCGCACCCGCGCGCCGCTGCCGCGTCCGCTGGGCGAGGCGCAGGCGCTGGAGGTGGCGCCGGGGGTGGCGGACCTGGCCGCAACACCGATGGCGCAGTCGCGCGACGCGGCGCTGTTCGTGCTGTTGTACGGGTGCGGGCTGCGGATTTCCGAGGCGCTGGACCTGGATATACGCGACCTGGACCGGGCCCGGGTTGCAGGCGACACGCTGCTGGTGCGCGGCAAGGGCGGGCGCGAGCGGCTGGTGCCGGTGCTGCCGCCCGTCATGCGGGCGCTGGCGGACTGGCGGGCGCGGCATCCGGCGCCGCTGGACGATGCGCCGCTGTTCGTGGGCGTGCGCGGCGGGCGGCTGCAGCCCGCGGTGGCGCAGCGGGCGATGCGGGCCTGGCGGGAGGTGGCGGGACTGCCGGAGCATGCCACGCCGCACGCGCTGCGCCATTCCTTTGCCACGCACCTGATGAAGGGCGGGGCGGATTTGCGGGTGATCCAGGACCTGCTGGGCCATGCCAGCCTGTCGACCACCCAGCGTTATACCCTGGCCGACGAGGCGCAGTTGATGGAGGTGTGGACGCGCACCCATCCGCGCGCCGGCGGGGCGGCATCGGATTCGTGACCCCGGATTCGCGTCCCTCGGATCCGTGACAGAGGAGCCAAGTTCGTGACATCTGCCCGCACGCTCTATCCGCCGATCGAACCCTATGCCCATGGCCATCTGGATACCGGCGACGGGCACCAGGTCTATTGGGAATTATGCGGCAATCCGGACGGCGTGCCGGTGGTGTTCCTGCATGGCGGGCCGGGGGGCGGGTGCGCGCCGGACCATCGGCGCCTGTTCGATCCGGCGCGCTATCGCATCCTGCTGTTCGACCAGCGCGGGTGCGGGCGGTCGCTGCCGCATGCCGAGCTGGAGAACAACACGACCTGGCACCTGGTCGCGGACATCGAGCGGCTGCGCGTGCTGAGCGGGGCGGAACGCTGGCTGGTGTTCGGGGGGTCGTGGGGATCGACCCTGGCGCTGGCCTATGCCGAGAGCCATCCGGAGCGGGTGACGGGGCTGATCCTGCGCGGGATCTTTACCCTGCGGCGCGCCGAATTACGGTGGTACTACCAGGAGGGGGCGTCCTGGCTGTTTCCGGACAAATGGGAGCGTTTCCTGGCGCCGATCCCGCCGGCGGAGCGGGATGACCTGATCGCCGCCTATCGCCGCCGCCTGACGGATCCGGACCCGGCGGTGCGCGTCCGCGCCGCCATCGCCTGGAGCGTGTGGGAGGGTGAGACGATCACCCTGCGGCCGCTGGCGGCGCTGTCGGCCCAGCATGGCGACACGGACTATGCGCTGGCCTTCGCGCGGATCGAAAACCATTACTTCGTCCATCACGGATGGCTGGAGGAGGGGCAATTGATCCGCGATGTCGGGCGCATCCGCCATATTCCCGCGCTGATCATCCAGGGGCGCTATGACGTCGCCACCCCCATGCGCACCGCCTGGGACCTGCATCTTGCCTGGCCCGAGGCGGCGTTTCGCCTGATCGACGATGCCGGCCATGCGGTGTCGGAGCCGGGGATACGGGACGCGCTGCTGGAGGCGACCGATCGCTTCGCCACGATCGTGTGATCCGGCGGCATGTGATCTGGCAGCATGAGATCCGGCAGGTGCGGGAACGCGTGCGCGGTTTGCGGAGCCGGGTGGTGCTGGCGATCGGGCTGTCGGCGGGAATCCCGGCGGGCCCAGCGGCGTGGGCCGCGCCGGCGCCGTCCTGCGCGCCGGTGCTGCTGGCGCGCCTGACGCTGCGCGACGATGGCGGCTATCTGTCGGTGCCGGCGCTGGTGGCGGGCCGGCCGTTCAGCCTGCTGGTCGATACCGGGGCCGAGGGCGGGCTGATCGACGGGGCGGTCGCCGCTGCCCTGGCGCTGCCGGTCGATATGCAGCGGCGTACGATCCTGCAGGGGACGGGCGGGGGTGGGGCGGTGGTGCCCGATATCGTCATTCCCGACCTGCGGCTGGGCACGGCGCGGACCGGGCTGCTGGCGCTGGGGGCGCTGTCGGTGCCGGTGGGCGCCCTGCCGGGTCAGCCGATGATCGTCCCGCCGGTCGCAGGATTGCTGGGAAGCGACGTGCTGGCGCGCTTCGACGTCGAATTCGACGGGCCGGGCGGCCGGCTGTCGCTGTGGCGGCCGCCTGCGGGCGGGTGCGCGCCGGCGCCGGCCTGGCGCGGCGCCTATACGGAGCTGCCGGCGGCCCGCCTGGGGCAGCGGCTGACGGTGACGGTCGTCCTGGACGGGGTGCGGCTGACGGCGCTGATCGATAGCGGAGCGCGGTCGCGCATCCTGTCGCAGGCGGCGGCGGCGCGGCTGGGGGTGACGGCGGACCGGCTGGCGGTCGATCCCGGGGGCGAGGCCAGCGGCGTGGACGGGCGGCCCGTCCTGTATCACTGGCATCGTTTCGGCAGCCTGCGCGTGGGCGGGGGAGTGGAGCGCGCGCCGGTGCTGACGGTGCTGCCCCTGCATGAGCCGGTGGACATGCTGCTGGGCGCGGACTGGTTCGCCCGGCACGCGGTCTGGCTGTCCTATGGCGCCGGCCGGGTGTTCGTCCGGCCGGCGCCTTGAGCATCGGAGGCGGGGAAGCTTGGATGTTCAGTCCCGGGATTTGATGGGCAATCTTTTCGCGAGAGCGGAAAGAAGCGCTATGGGATCAACCCGGAGACAGTCGCCAAATGGAAATGGGGCGCGCGTGAATTTTGTCCATCAGGGATAGCGAGACACGCGCCTGGCCTGCGGCAAAAGAGACCTGAACCGGGTCAGCACAGGCCGAATAAAGGCCTCGCTGAACTGTCCGGTGACCGTGTCCCCGCGTAGATAATATGACGCCTGCAACGGATCGAGATTGTATTCGTCCAGGATGAGCCATTGGCGCAATGTCCGATCAAGCCCGGCCCGCCGCTTCTCCGTGTCCGGGATCTCGACCGCCACTCGCGCGGCGGCGGGCTCGCGCGTGGTCAGAGGCAGGAGCAGGACATACTCCTGTCCTTCCCGCGCGAGGAACACCACGGCAACGGCGGTCGGACGCTCCTTGCGCCCTTCCGTTTCACCGCGGGCGTCCTGCCAATGCCAGAGATAGGGGTATCTGAGGACGGTCCCGGGTCGCAGACCGACGCTCACGGCGTTGATTCGGTCGACGCCAGATACGCATCGATAGCCGTCGCGATATCGTGCGCCAGGGGCCCCGGCATGTCCGCAGTGGCGCCCGCAATCCGATCCTCCGGACTGCGCACCAGGGCCTCGTATTGCTCCACGCTCAACACAACCAGGCGCGGCTTGCCACGCTGGCTGATCGATACCGGCCCTTGAAGAGCGCTGGCAATGATGTCCCCGGATTTGCGGGACAGGTCGCTCGTTGAGAATGTCCGCATTTTGTTCCTCCCTGAAGGTGGAACAAAATACATGATTTACAGCATTGTTGGCAATCATTCCCAGATCGGGTCGTAGAGCCATATCCGTTCACACTGGTTCACGGATATGGGGTTCACGGATATGGCTCTAATTTATTGTTTTATCGAGCATCTTTGTCCGACCGGATGAGTCCATCCGGTCGGATGATGCCCCAGTGTCCCGAGGACACTGGGATCAATATTTTAGTGGCCTGCTGATCCGAGAAATTCTCATAAGAATTTCTCGGGCAGGACACTAGCCTTTGAGGTGGGCGTTGCAGACGCTGTAATAGCCGCCGCCCTTCTGGATCCATTTCAGGCCGCCATTGCCGTTGGTGGCCTTGTTGGCGTTGTATTGGTCCAGGCAGGTATGCATCCGCGCCTTGCCGGGGCTTTCGCTGGTATATTTCGGCGAGACCGCGTTGGGCAGCACCGCGTTGCCGGGAACCGCGGCCGTGGTGGGGGCGGATTTGGCCGGCATCGGGGCGGCGGCCGGGGCGGTCGGCGGCGGGGATGCCGCGCCCGGAGCCGTGGGCGCGGCCTGGGCCGCCGGGGACGGCGCCGCGGGCATGTTGGCGGCGGGCGTGGCGGTGGCGGGGGCGGCGGCCGTGCCTTGGGCCGCCCCGGGCGCCGCGCATTGCGTGGCCTTGAAGTCCTTGTAGGTCTGGCCCTTGATGGTGCCGGCTTTCCGCTCGGCGTTGAATTTCTTGTAGCACGCCTGCGCGGCGCTGACGGCGTGGGCGTGCGGCGCCTCCAGCGCGAGGGCGGGAACGGTCAGAAGCAGGCCGAGCGCGAGCCGGCCGCGAATCGCATGAACCATGAGGAAGGCAACCCTTTCCGTTTGCGGAACGGCACGCGCCGGCGGCCGTGCCGGACGTGGCGTTCGGTCTGGACGATTCTTCATAACAGTTTGACATGAATACGGAAAGAAAAAGGCCGATCCGGGGGGAAGCCCCAGATCGGCCAGTCGATCGGCCTGCCGGCCAGCATGCCCGCGCGGGGCGCTGCGTCAGTTGATGCGTTCGCCGTGCTGGGTCATGTCCAGCCCCTCGACCTCGTCCTCGCGGCTGACGCGCAGGCCGATGGCCAGGTCGACGATCTTGAGCAGGATGAAGGTCACGACGGCGCACCAGACGATCGTCACGCCGACCGCCTTGGCCTGGATGACGAACTGCGCGAACGAGCCGCTGATGCCGGCGGGATTGGCGTCGGTGGCCGAGAGCGGGCCGTAGGCGAACACGCCCGTCAGCAGCGCGCCCAGGATGCCGCCCACCCCGTGCACGCCGAACGCGTCCAGGCTGTCGTCATAGCCCAGCAGGTGCTTGAGCGAGGTGGCGGACCAGAAGCAGACCACGCCGGTGGCGAGCCCGATGGCCAGCGCGCCGCCCGGCAGCACGAAGCCGGCGGCCGGGGTGATGGCGACGAGGCCGCCCACCGCGCCGGAGATGATGCCCAGCACCGTCGGCTTGCCGGTGCGGATCCATTCCGCGATCATCCAGCCCACGCCTGCCGCCGCGGCGGCGATCTGGGTGGTGGCCATGGCCATGCCGGCGCGGCCGTTCGACCCGACGGCCGAACCGGCGTTGAAGCCGAACCAGCCCACCCACAGCAGCGACGCGCCGATGACGGCGTAGGTCAGGTTGAACGGCGCCAGGTCGTCGGTGCCGTAGCCGTGGCGCTTGCCCAGCACCAGGGCGGCCACCAGCCCGGCGATGCCGGCATTGATGTGCACGACCGTGCCGCCGGCGAAATCGATGGCGCCGAAGCCCGCGACCCAGCCGATCGGGCTCCAGACCCAATGGGCGATCGGGGCATAGACCAGCAGCGACCACAGGACGGTGAAGACGCACAGGGCGCTGAATTTCATGCGGTCGGCGAAGGCGCCGGTGATCAGGGCCGGGGTGATGATCGCGAACGTCATCTGGAACATCATGTAGACGCTCTCGGGGATCGTCATCACCGTGGGGTTGGACGAGCCCTGGCCGAGCGTGAAGCCGATATCGGCACCCTTGGCGATATGCGCGCCGATGCCGTTGAGCATGACGCGCGACAGGTCGCCGATATAGGGCGTGCCGGTCGAGAAGGCGAGGCTGTAGCCCGCGACCATCCAGACGATGGTGATGATGCAGCAGATCGCGAAGGACTGCATCAGCGTGGCCAGCACGTTCTTCTTGCGGACCATGCCGCCATAGAACAGCGCCAGGCCCGGGATCGTCATCATCAGCACCAGGGCGGTGCTGGTCAGCATCCACGCCGTGTCGCCGCTATTGATCGGCGGAGGGGCGTCGGCCGCCAGGGCGGGCGCGGCCGTCGCCAGCAGGGCGGCCGCCGCCAGGAGGGGGGACGCCACCGCGGCAAGGGACAGGCGGGGGCGCATCGGGGGCTGCGTGGTCTGTCGCGGGGTCTGCATCGAGGTCTGCATCGGGGCGGCAAAGGTCACAGCGCGTCCTCTCCCGTTTCCCGGGTGCGGATGCGGATGACGCTGTCCAGGCTGGAGACGAAGATCTTGCCGTCGCCGATCTTGCCGGTATGCGCCGATTGCAGAATCACGTCGACCACCTGGTCCACGATGTCGTCGGACACCGCGACCTCGATCTTCACCTTGGGCAGGAAGCTGACATGATATTCCGCCCCGCGATAGATTTCGGTCTGGCCCTTCTGGCGGCCGAACCCCTTCACTTCCGACACGGTCAGCCCCTGGATGCCCAGGGGAGTCAGGGACTCGCGCACGTCGTCGAGTTTGAAGGGCTTGATGATGGCTGTGACAAGCTTCATCGCGCCACGTCTCCTTGTTGCATGATGAGAAATCGTTTCCTGATCCGGATGATGATCCAATTCCACAGAACGGCAATACAAAAACCTTGCCGCATCGTCCAAGGTTGGCGCCGCGTGCCCTCCGATCGGACGTGATGCCCACCAATGGGACAGAAGTGCCTGATTTTGTGCCTGTTTTGTAGGCGAAAGCTCTGCTGCCGGTCGGGGTGGCGGCCGAATCGCCGGGCGGCGCCCGGCCTGCCGGGGCGGGGTTCGGCCCTGGCTGTCCCGTCCGCCGGCTTGCCCGGCGGACGGGATTGCGCCACAGGATGACGGCGATGACCGATGGCACCATCCCCCCTTTCGTGACCCCCCCTTTCGTGTCCGGGCCCGCCGGCGATGCATTGGACGATGTCGATGTCTGCATCGTGGGGGCGGGGCCGGTCGGGGCTACGCTGGCCTGCCGCCTGGCGGTGGCGGGGATCCGCGTCGCGATCATCGATCATGCCGCCCTGCCGCCGATGGAGGACCCGGCCTTCGACGGCCGGGCCTATGCCATCGCCGCTGGGTCGCGCCTGCTGCTGGAGGCGGCCGGGGTCTGGGCGCATCTGCCGCTGCCGGCCTGCGCGATCGAGGAGATTCGCGTGTCGGACGGCCGGCCCGGCGAGGCGCCGTCGCCGCTGCATCTGGAATTCGGGCGGCAGGATGCCGCGCAGCCGTTCGGCTGGATGATCGAGGCGCGCGCGTTGCGTGTCGCGCTGAACCGGTCGCTGCATGACGCAGCGGCGATCCGCGTGATGGCGCCGGACGAGGCCAGCGTGATCCGCACGGCCGAGGGCGCGGTGGTGCGGACCCGGTCGGGGTGCGTGTTCGGCGCGCGGCTGGTGGTCGCGGCCGAGGGGCGGCGCAGCGCGCTGCGCGACCAGGCCCGCATCGCCGTCACGCGCCTGCCCTATCACCAGCGGGGCATCGTCTGCGCGGTGACGCACGAGCGGCCGCACCACAACCGGGCGCTGGAACATTTCCTGCCGGCCGGGCCGTTCGCGCAGTTGCCGATGGCGCCCACGGCCGGGCATGCGAACCTGTCGGCCATCGTCTGGTCCGAGGACGAGGGGGTGGCGCAGCGCATGGCGGCGTTGCCCGACGCGGCCTTTGCCCATGAGATCCAGCGTCGGATGGGGGATTGGCTGGGCCGGGTTACGCCGGTCGGGCGGCGCTGGACCTATCCGCTGTCGGCCCAGTACGCCCAGCGTTATTTCGATACCCGCCTGGCGCTGGTCGGGGATTCGGCGCACGGCATCCATCCGATCGCCGGGCAGGGGCTGAACCTGGGATTCCGCGACGTGACCGCCCTGTCCGACCTGCTGATCGCGGCGCATGAGCGGGGCGAGGACCTGGGGGGCCCGCAGGTGCTGCGTCGTTATCAGGCGCGCTGCCGGCCGGCCAACATGCTGATGCTGGCGGCGACCGACATGCTGGAGCGGCTGTTCGGCAATGACAATCCGCTGCTGCGCGGCGCGCGGGATGTGGGGCTGGCGGCGGTGCACCGCATGCCCGCGCTGCGCCGGGCCTTCGTCCGCCATGCGATGGGGCTGTAGGGGCCGGCGTTTTTCGTTTGGGATCTTTTCCGGGCAGGTGCCCTCTGGTCCGGGGCGGGACGCTGTCCCATATGCTGCCTTTCTCTGCTGCGTCAGGTCTGTCATGCCCGATAGTTCGCCGATTTCGCTTGCCGATGCCCGCAAGAGCCGTTCCGCATCCGAGCCCACCCTGACGCAGATCGACCTGCGCCGGCTGTGGGACGACATCACGCAAGGATGCGAGGGCTGCGGCGATCCGCTGGTGCGGGGATTGCTGGCGACGGGCATTCGCAACCATGCCGGCTTCGCCAACGGGCTGGCCGCGCTGATCGGCCGCAAGCTGGGCGACCGGTCGGTGGCGGATGACGCGCTGGCCGAACTGGTCACGGAAGTGTTCGACGCCGATCCCGAGATCGTGGCCGCCGCCGCCGCCGACCTGGTGGCGATCCGCGAGCGCGATCCGGCGACGGCGAATTACGCGACGCCGTTCCTGTTCTTCAAGGGCTATCACGCGGTGCAGAGCCACCGCGTGGCGCATTGGCTGTGGCATAACGACCGGCGCTATCTGGCGCTGCATCTGCAGAGCCGGGCGTCGGAACTGTTCGCGGTCGATATCCATCCGGCGGCGCGGCTGGGGCGGCGCATCCTGTTCGACCATGGCACCGGGATCGTGATCGGCGAGACCTCGGTGCTGGAGGACGACGTGTCGTTGCTGCAGGGCGTCACCCTGGGCGGCACGGGCAAGAATGTCGGCGACCGGCATCCCAAGGTGCGGCGCGGCGTGCTGATCGGTGCCGGGGCGAAGGTGCTGGGCAATATCGAGCTGGGCGAGGGCGCCAAGGTGGGCGCCGGGTCGATCGTGCTGGAATCGGTGCCGCCCTATACGACCGTGGTCGGCAATCCGGCGCGCCCGGTGGGCACGCGCCATTCCTCGCTGCCGGCCTTTACCATGGACCAGATGCTGCCGCCGATCGACTACATGATCTGAGGGGATGGGCGGATGCGGGGTCTGAGAGAGGATCCTGATCCGAACAGTGAGATGGAGCCATATCCGTGAAGGGGTGAACGGATAGGGCAATGGAGACGGTCGCTCAGTCGAAGCGCAGCGACATGCCCTGCTCCGCGATAATGAAATGCACGCCTGTTCGGTCAGCGGCCTTCAGTTCGTTCTCGATCGTCACCTGGGCAGGCGGGGCGCCGGTCAAGGTATATTTGACGTGGCTGACCAGTACCGGCAATCCGGCAAGGACGGTCCCTCCGCCGCTTTGCGAGCGCAGGTCGGACAATGTCGCCGCAAGCCATCGTGGTGTCAGGTGACCGAAGAGAAGGTGGTCGGGACGCGCATTGTCCCATGAACATTCGATGATGATCCCCTTCAGGCGGTGTGCGCGCGCCAAAGGCGCTACGGCACGCCAAAGATCCTGCAGGCGCGTGCCGTGTTCCAGCGCATCGGGTCCGGTGTCGCCAAGATATACCATCGCGGCGCCGCCGCTTTCGATCAGGAACGCGGTGGATTCCACGCCGCCATGGCTGAGCGGAAAGGCGCGGACCTCCATGGCCGTGCCGTCCAGCGGCAGCCTTTGTCCCGGTACCAGGTCGCGATATCGATATGTTGCCAGGCGCGGCGGCGGACCGCGGTCACCCATGTTGGGCCAGACGCGCCAGTTGAATATGTCCCGGGCCAGGATGCGGTTGACGGACGGAAGTGCATAGATCGGCTTCGGCATGTCATCGGGCGATACGGCGACAAGGCCGGCGATGTGATCGAGGTGCGCGTGGCTGATCAAATAGCCCTTGATGATGTCGTGAAGCACGATGCCGGCTTCGCGCGGCGCGATTTGGGGGGACCGGGTGAGATCGTGGAACGCGCCATGTCGAGACGCGGCTTCGAGACCCGCCACCACGGTTCCGGCATCGCAAAGAATGGCGCGCGCGTCCCCCGATGGCCGAACCAGATAGGCGCTGAGATTGCCGTCCTGGATGCCGCCCCGGGCGCCGAGCACGACGATATCGAACCCAGTGGCGCATGCGGGGCGCGTAATGCCCCAGAGAGTCACGGGAAGAATCGCGAGAAAAATCGCGTGAAGACGGGCTGTTCCGATGGCGAAGGATGCGAGACTATTCCGGATCTTCATGGTTCTGGAAAGGATTGGTTCGGGACGGGGGGCATTCTGATATTTGCCCGTGACGGGATCGGGCGCAGGACGATCGAAAGCGTTTTCTTCCGGAGAAGAAGCAAAAGGATCCTTATCCATCAAGGGTTCTTTTCCCGGCGATGAGTCGTCATGCCGTAGAAATGCAAGTTTCTTGTCATTATTTCAAAAAAATAAGATAGAATCGCAGAATTCATCATATCGCCTCGTCGGGGGATTTCGGACATGGTGCCGGATGGTGACGCGGAGGACGGGGCCGAAAAGGGAGGCAGCCGGCATGACGATCGCGTCACGGTTCGGAGGAAAGCGGTGCGTACGGTTCCGGGGCGTGTTGCCGCTGGGGGCGTGGCTGCTGGGCGGGACGCCGGCGTTGGGGGCGGCGCCGGTGCTGCTGGAGCATGCGACCCTGATCGACGGGACCGGCGCGGCGCCGGTGGCGGACAGTGCGATCCTGGTGCGGGACGGGCGTGTCGCTTCGGTGGGGCGGGACGGGACGTTTGCGGTGCCGGCCGGTGCGCGGCGGGTCGATCTGGCGGGGCTGACGGTTCTGCCGGGGCTGATTTCCGACCACAGCCATACCGGGCTGGTGAAGGGCACGCGCGACGACGCGGCCAATTACACGCGGGACAACATCCTGGCCCAGATGAGGCAGTATGCACGCTATGGCGTGCTGGACGTGGTGTCGCTGGGGCTGAACACATCGCCCTTGTTCGACCGGCTGCGCGCGGAGCAGCATGCGGGGCGCAATCCGGGGGCCGACCTGTTCGGGGTCGATCAGGGGATCGGGGCGCCGGACGGGGTGCCGCCGCAGGGAATGTTCCATCTGGGGCCCGACCAGATCTATCGCCCGACCACGCCGGACGAGGCGCGCGCCGCCGTGGACCGGATGGCCGACGAGGGGACCGACCTGGTCAAGATCTGGGTGGATGATTTCCGCAACGGCGTGCCGGGGGCGAAGGGGTATCCCAAGATCGATCCGGCAATCTATCGCGCCGCGATCGACCAGGCCCACAGGCGCGGCCTGCGGGTGGCGGCGCATATCCACGACCTGGCCGACGCGAAGGCGCTGGTCGCGGCGGGGGCGGACATCATCGCTCATGGCGTGCGCGACCGGCCGGTCGATCCCGATTTCATCATGCTGATGGAGCAGAAGGGGGCGTGGTACATCGCCACCCTGGATCTGGACGAGGCCAATTACATCTTCGCCCAGCATCCGGAATGGCTGGACGATCCGTTCCTGTCCGCCGGGCTGGACCCCGCCCTGCGCGCCCAGTTCGCCGATCCGGCATGGCGGGCCAGGATCCTGGCCGCGCCGCTGACGGCGGCGTCGCGCAAGGCGCTGGCGATCAATCAGCGCAACCTGGCGACCCTGTACCGCGCGGGCATCCGCATCGGGTTCGGCACCGATTCCGGCGCGTCGGCCACGCGGATTCCGGGGTTCGCCGAACATCGGGAACTGAAGCTGACGGTGGCGGCGGGCCTGACGCCGCTGCAGGCCATCACGCTGGCCACCGGCCAGGCGGCGGCGCTGATGCGCTGGGACGACCGGGGGACGGTCCAGCCCGGGAAATGGGCCGACCTGCTTGTCGTGGCGGGCGATCCGGCGCGGGATATCGCCGCGGTCGACCGGATCGCGCAGGTCTGGCATCGCGGCGTCCGCACCGAGGGGGCGCTGGTCGCGCAATGAGGTGATTTCGCGTGAGGCGATTTCACGTAAGGCGATTCCACGTAAGGCGATTCCACTGGGGCGCGATCTGATCTAAAGCCCCGAGGATGTGTGTATCGGGTGAAGCGGGAATGGGGGCATGAGGCCCGCCATCGTCATTGTCGGGGCCGGTCCGGCCGGGCTGGCGGCGGCCGAGCGGCTGGCGGAGGCCGGCTGCGCGGTGAGCGTGCTGGAACGGATGCCCACAATCGGGCGCCGGCTGCTGATGGCGGGCCGGGGCGGGCTGAACCTGACCCATTCGGAGCCGTTCGATCGGTTCGTCACGCGGTATGGCGCGGCGCGATCGTGGCTGGAGCCCGCGCTGCGCGGCTTTGCCCCGGACGATCTGCGCCGCTGGGCGGACGGGCTGGGCCAGCCCTGCTTCGTCGGCAGCAGCGGGCGGGTCTTTCCGCTTGCCATGAAGGCGTCGCCGCTGCTGCGGGCCTGGCGCGCGCGGCTGGATGCGCTGGGGGTGCGGCTGCTGACCCGCCATGACTGGACCGGCTGGGACGAGGCGGGGCGGGTTCGCTTTGTCGGGCCCCAGGGGGATCGGCCCCAGGGAGACGGGATGCGGGGCGAAGGGACGATGCCGGCCGATGCCGTGCTGCTGGCGCTGGGCGGCGCGAGCCGGCCCCGCCTGGGGGCGGACGGGCGCTGGACCGCGCTGCTGGAGGAGGCCGGGATCGGGGTCGCGCCGTTCCGGCCGGCCAATTGCGGGTTCGTCACGAACTGGAGCCGGGAATTTTGCGACCGGTTCGCCGGCACGCCGTTGCGGGGCATCGCGCTGATGCTGGATGGGGTGCCGGATGAGGGTGGCGCCGGAGAGGATGCGCGGGTGCGGGGCGAGGCGGTGGTGACGCGGCGCGGGCTGGAGGGCGGCGCGGTCTATGCGCTGTCCGCCCGGCTGCGCGAGCGGATCGCGCGGCACGGGACGGCGCGGCTGATGATCGATCTGCGGCCGGACATGGCGTGCGACGCGGTGGCCGGGCGGCTGGCGCGGGTGCGGGGGCGCGAGAGCCTGTCCAACCTGCTGCGCAAGGCGCTGCGCCTGCCGCCCGTGGCGGTGGCGCTGCTGCGCGAGGGCATGCCGCATGGCGAAAGCCCGCCGCGCGACGCCGTGGCGCTGGCGCGGCTGGTCAAGGCGGTGCCGGTGGTGGCGACGGCGCCCGATTCGCTGGAGCGGGCGATTTCGGCGGCCGGCGGGGTGCGCCGCGCCGAGATCGATGCGCGCTTCATGCTGCGTGCCCGGCCGGGGGTGTTCGTGGCCGGCGAAATGCTGGATTGGGAGGCCCCGACCGGGGGATATCTGTTGCAGGCCTGCTTCGCCACCGGGCATGCCGCCGCGGGCGGCGTGCTGGACTGGTTGCAGGAGCAGGGCAAGGGACGGTATCCGTCCTGTCCATGACGGTTGCGATCACCATAGGCGACGTGCGGGGCGGGGGCCCCGCGCAGATGGATCTGGCGGAATTGCTGTCCACCCGCCTGCTGGTGCAGGGCAATTCCGGGTCGGGCAAGTCGCATCTGCTGCGCCGGCTGCTGGAGCAGTCGGCGACGCTGGTGCAGCAGGCCATCATCGATCCCGAGGGCGATTTCGTCAGCCTGGCGGAGAAATACGGCCATCTGGTGATCGACGGCGCCGCCCATACCGAGGCGGAACTGCAGGCGGCGGGCGAGCGCATGCGCGTGCATCGCGCGTCGGTCGTGCTGAACCTGGAAGGCGCGGACGCCGAGGTGCAGATGCGCCGCGCCGCCGCCTTTCTGGGCGGAATGTTCGAGGTGGGGCGGGATTACTGGTACCCGGTGCTGGTGGTGGTGGACGAGGCGCAGCTCTTTGCTCCGGCGGCGGCGGGCGAGGTGTCGGACGAGGCGCGGCGGGCTTCGCTGGGCGCGATGACCAACCTGATGTGCCGTGGGCGCAAGCGCGGGCTGGCGGGGGTGATCGCCACCCAGCGCCTGGCGAAGCTGGCCAAGAACGTCGCGGCCGAGGCGTCGAATTTCCTGATGGGGCGCACCTTCCTGGATATCGACATGATGCGCGCCGCCGACCTGCTGGGTATGGAGCGGCGCCAGGCCGAGAGCTTCCGCGACCTGGAGCGCGGCTATTTCGTCGCGCTGGGGCCGGCTTTGTCCCGCCGGCCGCTGCCGGTGCGGATCGGCGCGGTCGAGACCGAGAGCCGCTCGGCCGGGCCGGCCCTGATGCCCTTCGCCCCCGCGCCGCCGCCCGAGGACATTCGCGACCTGATCCTGACCCGGATGCCGGAGCGCGAAGCGCCCGCCCGTCCGCCGCGGCCGGTGGCGCCGCCGCCGCCGGACATCCTGGCGCAACTGGCCGCCCACGCAGCCTCGGCCGCGATCGTCACCGAGGCCGAGGCGCGGGGCGCGCCGGCCGAGACCGACATGGACCCGGCCGAGCGGCGGCGGCAGTTCGGCGCGATCCTGACCGAGATCCTGCGCGACGAGGAGGCCGGTTTCCGCCCGGTGCACGTGCTGTACCAGGATTTCCTGGTGCGCTGCCGGATCGAGGGGATGGGGCGCCAGGCGCTGGACATGCCGCAATTCCGCCGCCTGCTGGCCACCGCCCGCGCCGGGATCGACGCCGAGGCCGCCGAGAGCGAGACCTGGCAGACCGCCGAGCGCATCGCGGGACCGTTGCCGGACGATGTGCGGGGGATTTTCCTGCTGATCGCCCGGGCGGCGCAGCAGGGGGCGCCCTGTCCGTCGGACGCCACCATCGCCAGGGCGTACGGCACCCATTCCCTCGGCCGGGCGCGCCGGCAGCTCGCTTATCTGGAAGAACAGAACGTCATCGTCCTGCGCACCGACGGGATGGGGCGGCGCAGCGCGGCCGTGATCGGCCCGGGGTGGGAGACCGCGCCCGCCGATCCGAACGGCGCGGGGTGAGCGAGCGGCAGGGGCATGGGACAAGGCAAGGCGAGGGCACTGCCCTCGACCCGCAAGGGGTCGCGGACCCCTTGACCCCAATCTGTTGATGAATAACGGTTTCTAACGTTGGTGTCCTGCCCGGGAAATTCTTTCCCGGGCAGGACACTCGTCGATCGGCCTTCCGTCAGGCCGGCGTCAGCGGCGCCACCAGCCGGTCTTGCGGACCGGAGCGGGGCTGGAACCGTCGATGACGATCGGCTGCACGGCCGGGCTGCCCGCCGGCGTGGCCTCCGCGGCGGCCGGTTCGGGCGTTGACGCGGTGCCTGCCCCCGTTGCCGCCTTCGCGCGGGCGGGGGTTTTGCGCGTGCGCCGGGGTTTGGCCGCGGTAGTTTCGTCGGCGGTTTCGCTGGTGGCGTCCTCGGCGGGCGTCTCGGCCGCCGGTTTGGCCTTGCGGGTGCGGGGCGCGGTCGCGGATGCGGCGGCGCGGGTGGTCCGCTTGCGAGCCGGCTTGGCGGGGGCTGCTTCGGCTGCGTCCTCGACGTCCGCCGTGCTCTCGGCGTCGGCGGGCGTCTCGGCCGCCGGCTTGGCCTTGCGGGCGCGGGTCGTGGACGTGGCCGTGGACGTGGCGGCGCGGGTGGCCCGTTTGCGGGCCGGCTTGGCGGGCGTTGCCTCGGGGGATTCCCCGGCGGTTTCCGCAGGGGAATCCCCAGCAGCTTCCACGGCCTCCGTTGCGGGGGCGGCGCTGTCTTCGACCAGGGCGGGTTGTTCCGCCGCCTTGGTCGCGGCCTTGCGCGCGGTCGCCGCGCGGCGGCGCCTGGGCTTGGCCGGTGCCTCGGCCTCAACCGCCGTTGGCTCGGCGATCGGGGGCTCGGCGATCGGGGGCTCGGCGATCGTGGGCTCGGCGATCGTGAGCTCGGCGATCGCGGGCACCGCCTCGGGCTCGGACACCGCCAGTGTTTCGGCGACGTCGAGGATGTCCCCGGCGGCACTGTCCCCGGTGAGACTATCCTTGGCGAGATTGCCTTCGATGAGCGCGGCCGGCGATGCGGGCGTTGCCTGGGCGGGCGCCAGCTCGGCGGATTGTTCGATCACGTCGAAGATGTCGATGATACCGTTTCCGAACGGATTGGCCGGCGTCGGGCCGCGATAAGGCTCGGCGCGATGGGGCTCGGCGCCTGGGGCGCGGCGTTCATGCCGGTCGCGGCGGCGGCGGTGGCGATCGCGTCCGCCATCCTCGCGGCCCTGCGCAGGCTCGGGAGCAGGCTGGCGCCGTGCCTGCGGAGCCTCGGCCTCTTCGCCCGGTTCGAGCGGCGCCTCGGTGGCGAATGCCGCCTCGGTGTCTTCTCCGGCGTCTTCCTGAGCGGCTTCCTCCCCGGCGGGGTGCAGCGCGGTTTCGAGCTGTTCGCCCCGTTCGGCTCCGCGGCGGCGGCGGCGACGGCGGCGGCGGCGGCGATGATCGGTGCCCTCTTCGCCTTCTCCCTCGGCGGCGGACGGCGCGGCTTCGGCCGGGGTCGTTCCGGCCCGAACGGCTTTACCCTGGGCGGCTTCGCCCAGAGCGGCTTCACCCTGGATGGTTTCACCCTGGGTGGTTTCACCTTGGGGCGTCTCGGCCGGCGCGGCGGGCAGGATCGGGATTTCGCGGACCTGGCCGGATTGCGCGGCCTCGGCGGGGACCGGCTGCGGTGCCACCGGTTCGAACCGCTCGGTCTGCGGACGGGTGCGTTCGATGCGGACCTGCGACGGCGCCAGGCTGGGGTCGGGCGCGAAGGTGACGCGCATCTTGTGGCGCTTTTCGATTTCGTCCAGCCAGACGCGCTTGTTGTTCAGGATATAGAGCGCGATCTCGGCAGCGACATGCACCATGATCTCGGCCGCGCGGCGGCGCGCGCCTTCTTCCTCGATCGCGCGGAGCACGTGCAGGGTCGCGCTTTCGGTGCCGCGGATGATGCCGGTGCCCTGGCAGTGCGGGCAGGGGGTGAAGGTGGATTCCGTGATCGACGGGCGCAGGCGCTGGCGCGACATTTCCAGCAGGCCGAAATGCGAGATCGCGCCGACCTGGATGCGCGCGCGGTCGGTGCGCAGCGCGTCCTTCAGCCGCCGCTCGACCATCGCATTGTGCTTGCGGCTTTCCATGTCGATGAAGTCGATGACGATCAGGCCCGCCAGGTCGCGCAGGCGCAATTGCCGGGCGACTTCCTCGGCGGCTTCGAGATTGGTGCGCAGCGCGGTCTCTTCGATATTGCGCTCGCGCGTCGCGCGGCCCGAATTGACGTCGATCGCGACCAGGGCTTCGGCCTGGTTGATGACGAGGTAGCCGCCCGAGCGCAACTGCACGGTGGGCGAGAGCATCGAGTCCAGCAGGCCCTCGACATTGAAATGCGAGAACAGCGGCTGGGCGCCGTTCTGCCAGCATTTCACCTTCTGCGCGCTCTGCGGCATCAGCATGCGCATGAATTCGCGGGCCGATTTCCAGCCGGCCTCGCCATCGACCAGGATCTCGCCCACGTCGCGGGTGTAGATGTCGCGGATGGCGCGCTTGATGAGGCTGGCTTCCTCATAGATCAGTGCGGGCGCCATCGAGCGCATCGTATGGTCGCGGATATCGTCCCACAGCCGCAGCAGATATTCGCAGTCGCGCATGATCTCGGGGCGCGGCCGCTGGGCGCCGGCGGTGCGCACGATCATGGCCATGCCGCGGGGGATCTGCAGTTCGGCGATCACGTCCTTGAGCCGGCGGCGATCGGCCACCGAGGTGATCTTGCGCGACACCCCGCCGCCGCGCAGCGAGTTGGGCATCAGCACGCAGTAGCGGCCGGCCAGCGAGATGTAGGTGGTCAGCGCGGCGCCCTTGTTGCCGCGTTCCTCCTTGACGACCTGTACCAGCAGGACCTGGCGGCGGCGGATGACTTCCTGGATCTTGTAGCTGCGCAGGAAGCGGGCGATGCGGCGCTGGACCGCGCCTTCCTCGCCGGTATCGGTCTCGCCGCCGACCGTCTCGGGCAGGGGCTCCGGTTCGGCCTGGGCGGCCTCGTCGTCGGTCGCCACCAGTTCGGCGGTGCCGGAGACGGATTCCGAGCCGGATTCCAGGCCGGTTTCGGCGTCGGCTTCAGAGCCGGGCCCGGCTTCGGCGAAATCGTCCTGAAGCTGGGCCTCGTCAGCGCGGGCTTCTTCCTCCTGCAGGGCGAGCAGGCGCTCGCGGTCGGCCACCGGGATCTGGTAGTAGTCCGGATGGATCTCGCTGAAGGCCAGGAAACCGTGGCGGTTGCCGCCATATTCGACGAAGGCGGCCTGCAGGCTGGGCTCGACCCGGATCACCTTGGCCAGGTAGATATTGCCCTTGAGCTGCTTCTTGGCCGATGCCTCGACGTCGTAATCTTCGAGCCTGTTACCATCCATCACGACCACGCGGGTTTCTTCCGCGTGGGTCGTGTCGATCAGCATGCGCTTGTTCATAAAAAACGGAACTCCGGTATGCCCGGTCCCGGCCTCTGTCCGGCGTCCGCATCGGGGGCGGACGGAGGCGGCGGGCGGAAGGGGCAAAAACAGTCGGGGGGAACATGATGAATCCAGAAACCGTTGCGGCGGAGCCCGCGCGGCCGTGATCAGCGCGCGCCGCCAGGGGCGCGGGCTGGGTCAAACGGTCTTCGGACGCGGGTCGCGTGGCGTTCATCCATCCTCATCAAACGATGACGCGCGGCCGTGCATCGTCTGGCCGCATCGTCGCATATATGGCGTCGTCATCCGCCGTCCGGCCTTGCGGCCGGGGCGGAGCGGCAGCCGGTTCCGTCGGCGTGGGCGGCCCGGCCGTCCAGGATGTCAGTCCCCTGGGCGTCGGGCGCCACGCCCCGATGGGACCGGCCGGCCGGATGGGTCCGGTCATGCCGCGCGTGCCTCTTTCAGGCGTCGATCGGCGCGGACCCATCACGAGTACAGCATGACCCAACTGCGCCCCCGCTGCAAGCGCCCCTCGGGGGGCAGCCGGGTTTCGTCATCGGGGTTGACGGCCGGTACCAATGATTGCGTGCAAACCATTGATATGCTGACGACGCGCGCGATTCCTGCTAGATGAGGGGTGGGATCGGCAATGGAGACCGGTTTTGCATGTTCCAATATCGTTCCGACGGCGCGGCGGCGCCGGGCAGGCAGGCTGAGGGGCGCCGCCGGGTGCTGCTGGCAGGGCTGGCGGCGTGCGTGACGCTGCCGGCGCGGGCGGCGGTGCATCATGGTGGGCACGGGCAGGGCGGACACGGGCAGGGCGGGCATCGGCCTGGACCGCCTGGATCGGGCCATCATCTGGGCGCGCCGGCCATCGTCGGCCGGGCGGCGGCGCCGTTGCCGCTGGTCATGCTGGACCCCGGCCATGGCGGCAAGGACCCGGGCGCGATCGGGGTTTCCGGCACCTATGAGAAGCATATCGCCGAGGCGGCGGCGGCGGAATTGCGGCGGCAATTGCTGGCCAGCGGGGCGTATCGCGTGGCGATGACGCGCGCGGACGACCGGTTCATCCCGCTGGAGGGGCGGGTCGAGATCGCCCATGCCCACCGGGCCGCGCTGTTCATCTCGATGCATGCCGATGCGCTGACCGATCGCGGCGTGCGCGGGGCCAGCGTCTATACCCTGTCGGGCCAGGCGTCGGACGCGCAGACGGCGGCGCTGGCGCGCACCGAGAACAGCGCCGACCGGTTCGGCGGGCCACAGGTCCATGCCGCCTCGCCCGAGGTGCAGGCCATCCTGGCCAGCCTGGTGACCGAGGAGACGCGCCGCGGCGCCGCCCATATGGCCAGCAGCGTGGTCGCGGCGTTCCAGCCGCGGATCGGGCTGCTGCCCAATCCGTCGCGCCATGCGGCGTTCGTGGTGTTGAAATCGGCGGATATTCCGTCGGTCCTGGTCGAGATGGGGTTCATGTCCAACCGGCTGGACGAGGCGGCGCTGCGCCAGGCCGGGCACCGGATGATGGTCGCGGGGGCGATGAAGCAGGCGATCGACCGGTATTTCGCCTCGGCCGGCGGGGTGACGCGGCTGACCGGCTGATCGGCCGGTCGCGTCGATCGTTGGGGGCGGCTTTCCGCGCGAATTCGGTTGCAATTTCGGTTGCAATCGGCGGATCGGCCTGTATGGTGCCGCCCATGGATCGCGTGACGTTCATGATGGCCGGCGGGATGGGTGCGCAAGCGCCTGCGCTGTCGTGCGCCCATGGACGCGGGGCGCTCCTCCTTCGCCTTCGACTTATCTGCCCCTGAGCGTTCAGGGCCGGCGCGATGCCGGTACGCCCAGGGGATGATGCGGGCCCGGGCCCGCATGCAGGTAAGCGAACGCCGCCCATGGCGTTCATAAGGCGAACATCCGGCACAAGTCCGAGGTATATTCCCCATGACGATCGACCATCCGTCCTTCGGCCGCATCGACGGCAACCGCGTCATCATTTTCGACACGACGCTGCGCGACGGCGAACAATCCCCCGGTTTCTCGATGAACCTGACCGAGAAGCTCCGGATGGCCGAGGCGCTGGCCGAACTGGGCGTCGACGTGATCGAGGCGGGCTTTCCCGTGGCGTCGAAGGGCGATTTCGAGAGCGTGCACCAGATCGCCTCGACCGTCCGGGGGCCGGTGATCTGCGCGCTGGCGCGCAGCGGCGGCAAGAACGACATCGCCAGCGCGGGCGAGGCCATCCGTCCGGCGGAGCGCGGCCGCATTCATAATTTCATCTCCACCTCGCCGCTGCACATGAAATACAAGCTGCGGATGGAGCCCGAGACGGTGCTGGAGCTGATCACCGCCGGCAACATGGCGGCGCGCCAGTTCACCGACGACGTCGAATGGTCGGCCGAGGACGGGTCGCGCACCGATCCGGACTTTCTGTGCCGCTGCGTCGAGGCCGCGATCAAGGCCGGGGCCACGACGATCAACATCCCCGATACGGTGGGCTATGCGACGCCCGAGGACATGGCGCGGATCTTCGCTGACCTGCGCGCGCGCGTGCCGGGCGCGGACAGGGTGATCTTCTCGGCCCACAACCATAACGATCTGGGCCTGGCGGTGGCGAACACCATCGCGTCGGTCTCGGCGGGCGCGCGGCAGATCGAGTGCACCATCAACGGCATCGGCGAGCGCGCGGGCAATGCGGCGCTGGAAGAGATCGTGATGGCGCTGCGCACCCGCCAGGACGTGCTGCCCTATCGCAACGACATCCGGACCGGGAATCTGCTGCGGGTGTCGCGCATGCTGGCGACGATCACCGGTTTCGACGTGCAGCCCAACAAGGCGATCGTCGGCCGCAACGCCTTTGCCCATGAGAGCGGCATCCATCAGGACGGCGTGCTGAAGAATGCCGCGACCTATGAGATCATGACGCCGGAGAGCGTGGGCTGGACGCGTTCGTCGCTGGTGCTGGGCAAGCATTCCGGCCGCGCAGCGTTCCGCGACAAGCTGAAGGCCATGGGATATGGCGACATGGACGACGCGCAATTGAACGACGCGTTCGTGCGCTTCAAGGATTTGGCCGACCGCAAGAAGGTCGTCTATGACGAGGACCTGGCGGCGCTGGTCGATGACGAGGCGCGCGATCATGCCCGCATCCGGTTCGTGTCGCTGGAGGTCGAGGCCGGGTCCAAGCGCCCGGCGCGCGCCGCGCTGGTGCTGGAGGTCGACGGGGAAGCCCGCGACGCCACGGTGAACGGCCAGGGGCCGGTCGATGCGGCGTTCAACGCGGTGCGCGCCATCTATCCCCACGACGCGACGCTGCAGCTTTATTCGGTGGGTGCGGTGACCGAGGGCAGCGATGCCCAGGCGCGGACCACGGTGCGGCTGGAAGAAGACGGCAAGCTGGTGGACGGGCAGGGGGCGGACAGCGACACGCTGGTCTCGGCCGTGCGGGCCTATGTCCATGCGCTGAACAAGCTGCTGGTCAAGCGGACACGGGCCGAGCCCGAGGCGCTGATGGCCTGAACCTGCGGTCCGTTCGGTCGGAACGGGAAAAAGGCGTCCGCATCGTGCGGGCGCCTTTTTTCATGCGGCCCGGGCATGAACGGCCCGGGCCCCGAGGATCCGGGCGTCAGTAGCCGTTGTAATAGCCCGGCGGAGGCGGCGGCGGCGGATAGGCGGGCCGTCCGTAATAGCCCGGCGGCGGCGGGGGCGGCGGAGGGGCGTAGCCCTGTTGCGGATAGTACGGGCGCTGCGGGGTGGTCGCGGCGCCGGTCGCGGCGCCGACCGCGCCGCCGGCCAGTGCGCCGATCGCGGCACCGCGGCCGCCGCCGGCGAGCGCGCCGATCGCAGCGCCGCCGCCGGCGCCGATCAGTCCGCCGCCCAGCGCGCGCTGGCCCGGGTCATAGGGATTGCTGCAGGCCGCGAGCGACAGCATGCCGCCGGCGGCCGCGACGAGGCCCAGCACGCGAAGCGGCCGGCGCGGCATGAGGGGAGAGCAAATGGAGAGACTGCGAAGAAGACTCATGTTCATCTCATGGTTGGGAGGCGCGGCCCGGAGAACGTGATCGGGGAGGATGGAGCCGTCCTCCCCGACCGTTTATCTCCGGCGGGGCGTCCTGTCAGTAGCCGCCCCTGTCAGTAACCGCCGTTGTAGCCGCGGCGCGGCGGCGGGTTGGGCGTGGTCGCGGCACCGACGGCGGCGCCCAGCGCGCCGCCGGACAGCGCGCCGATCGCGGCCCCGGTGCCGCCGCCGGCGAGGCCGCCGATCGCGGCACCGCCGCCGGCGCCGATCAGCCCGCCGCCCAGCGCGCGCTGGCCCGGGTCATAGGGATTGCTGCAGCCGGCGAGCGCCAGCAGGCCGGCGCCGAGGATCGCGGAGCGAGCCAGAAGGGGGGCATGCACGCGGATCGTCATGGTCAATATCCTCATCGAAATCGCCAGGCGCCTCGCACATGAGGCGGCTGGATTGTCATGTGACGGGGAACTGTCGGTCCCGCTCGTGAATTCCGCGCGGCGTTTCGGTGGCGAAAACAGGGCAGCGCGAAAGGCGGAACGCGGAAGGCGGGACCGGGTCCTCTCGACGCAGGGAATATGGGGATGCGTGCAGGGTCCGGCAGCCGGGCGACGGCAAATTTTTTCAACCGATCGAAGGGCGATCCGAAGGGCGGCCGGAATGACGGCCCGGATGACATATGAAAAGCACGAATTAATGTCCGTGGGCCTTGCCCAGGGGGCGCGGCCCCGGTAAGCCGTCGCCCTGATCCGACAGTACCGGTTGACATGCGCGCGGCCCGCCGCCGTGGCGCATCCGCCGGCCGGGGTCGTGCTTGTTCGCGGGAGTTCTGCATGTTTGCTCGTCTGCTGGGTCTTTTGTCGGCCGACATGGCCATCGACCTCGGCACGGCCAATACGCTCGTCTATGTCAAGGGACGCGGCGTCGTTCTGAACGAACCGTCGGTGGTGGCGATCGCCGACGTACGCGGCAAGAAGCAGGTCCTGGCGGTGGGCGAGGAAGCCAAGCAGATGGTCGGGCGGACGCCCGGCAACATCACCGCGATCCGGCCGCTGCGCGACGGCGTCATCGCCGATTTCGAAGTCGCCGAAGAAATGATCAAGCATTTCATCCGCAAGGTGCATAACCGCCGGATGTTCGCCAGCCCGCTGATCATCGTCTGCGTGCCGTCGGGCTCGACCGCGGTCGAGCGCCGCGCCATCCAGGAAAGCGCGGAAAGCGCCGGAGCGCGCAAGGTGTTCCTGATCGAGGAGCCGATGGCGGCGGCGATCGGCGCCGGCCTGCCGGTCACCGAGCCGTCGGGCAGCATGATCGTCGATATCGGCGGCGGCACCACCGAGGTCGCGGTGATCTCGCTGGGCGGCATCGTCTATGCCCGGTCGGCTCGTGTCGGCGGCGACAAGATGGATGAGGCGATCATTTCCTATATCCGCCGTACCCATAACCTGCTGATCGGCGAAAGCTCGGCCGAGCGGATCAAGATCGAGCTGGGGTCGGCGCTGCCGCCGGACGATTACCAGGATGACGGCGGCTGGCGCGAGGTCAAGGGCCGGGACTTGATCAACGGCGTGCCGCGGGAGGTCGTGGTCTCGCAGGCGCAGATCGCCGAGAGCCTGGCAGAGCCGGTCAGCCAGATCGTCGATGCCGTCACCACCGCGCTGGAAAACACGCCGCCGGAACTGGCCGCCGACATCGTGGACAAGGGGATCGTGCTGACGGGCGGGGGGGCGCTGCTCTATCGGCTGGACGAGGTGCTGCGCCGGTCGACGGGCCTGCCGGTCACGGTGGGCGAGGACGCGCTGTCCTGCGTGGCGCTGGGGACCGGGCGCGCGCTGGAAGAAATGAAACGGCTGAAGAACGTACTGACCAGCATGTACTGATACTGACCGCGGAAGAGGCGAGCCGGGCGCGCGCCGCGCGTCCGGGACAGGCACGGGCAAGGGGGCGGGGGTGATGAAGATCCCGCGGAACGACGGCGAGCGGATCGGCGACGCGACCGGGGGGCACCTGCCGTGCGGGGGTGCCGCGCGATGATTCCGCTGTCCATCCCGCTGCGCCAGGCGCTGGACAAGCTGGTGCTGCCGTTCCTGATCGTCGCGGCGCTGGGCGTCATGCTGCTGGGACAGGCGGATCGCCCGCTGGCCGAGCGGATGCGCATGGAGGTCGCCGATCTGCTGGCGCCGGCCTATGGGATGATCGCCTGGCCGCAGGCGCGGATCCGCTTCCTGGTCGGCCGGGTGCGCGACATGGGGCGGGTCGAGGCCGAAAACCAGCGCCTGCGTGCCGAGAACGCCAATCTGCGCCATTGGTACGACGTCGCGGCCGCCCTGGCCGACGAGAATGCGACCCTGAAGGCCAACCTGCACTGGATGCCGGACCCGGAATCGTCCTTCGTCACCGGCCGCGTGGTGCGCGACGCCAGCGGGCTGTATGCCCGCAGCGTGCTGGTGGCCGCCAGCGTCGATGCGGGAATCCGCAAGGGCGAGATCGCGCTGGATGCGTCGGGCCTGGTCGGGCGGGTGACCGAAACCGGAATCCGCTCGGCGCGGGTGCTGCTGGTGACGGATGAGTCCAGCCGCATTCCGGTCACTCTGGAAGTCAGCCACGGGGCGGCTATAATGGCGGGAGACAATTCAGCTACTCCGCGCCTGATCTATTACCCGCAGGATAATCCGCCGATCGAGGGAGAACGTGTCGTCACCAATGGCGAGATCGATTCACTGCCCCCTGGCCTGCCCGTCGGCCGGGTCCATTATCCCCGTCCCGGGCAGCCGGTCGTCGTTCCGGCGGCGATGCTGGGGCATCTCGACATCGTCCGGATCTTCGATTACGGCCGCGGGGCGGTGGTCGCGCCGGACGCGCCGGGGCGCGTGCCCGCCCAGCGCCCGGCGGACGGCCTTGGGCTTCCGTTCCAGTCTCCGGCTGGTGGCGCCCCATTCGGCGGCGCTCCGTTCGGCGGTGCTCCGTTCGGTCCGGCGCCGTTCGGCCGCGCCCCGTTCGGCCGAGGATGAGAGTGTGCATGGATGACGCCCGACCCGTCACCTGCGCTACAGCCGGGCATCCAGCCCCGCGCCAGCCTGTGGCGGCGGCTGGACGTGCTGGCGCGGCGCGGCCTTCCCGCCGCGCTGACCGGCCTGGCCATCCTGCTGCTGTCCGCGCCGCTCGACCTGCCGGGGCAGGCCGAGCTGCTGCCGGGCGTGGTGCTGTCCTCGGTGTTCTTCTGGTCGATCTTCCGGCCGGCCTCGATGCCGTCGCCGGCCGTCTTCCTGTGCGGGCTGCTGGTCGACCTGCTGGGGTTCGGGCCGCCGGGGGTCATGCTGCTGGTGCTGCTGATCGTCCATGGGGTCGCGCTGTCCGCGCGCTATGGGCTGGCGCGGCTGCACGTGCTGGCGCTGTGGCTGGCGTTCGGGGGGGTGTCGGCCGCCGGCACCGTATTGCAATGGGCGCTGGTTTCCGCGCTGTCGCTGCGGGTGATGCCGGGGGCGGCGTTCGGGTTCCAGTGGACGCTGGGGATGGGGGTCTTTCCGGTTCTGTACGGGCTGTTCACGGCCATGTCGCGCACCGTCGCGAATCCCGAGCGCGCCTGATCGGCGCCGCCGGGATGCGTTTCTGAGCGGGTGGTCGGATGATCCGGCGCAGAAAGACCATGCCCCGCCTGATGTCGCGGCCCGACACCGAAAACCCGTCCCGCGGCGTCTTTACCCGCCGGGCGCTGGTGGTGCTGACGGCGCAGATGGCGGCCCTGGGCGGGCTGGGGCACCGGCTGTACGAGCTGCAGGTGCGCGACGGCGACCATTATGCCCGGCTGGCGGAGAACAATCGCGTCAATCGCCGGCTGATCGCGCCGCCGCGCGGGCGGGTGGTCGACCGGTTCGGCATTGCCGTGGCGTCGAACAAGGTGAATTGGCGCGCCCTGCTGCTGCCGGAGGAGACCAGCGACATTCCGGGCACGCTGGACCGGTTTTCCGCCCTGCTGCCGATCGAGCCCCGCGATCGCGCCCGTATCGAGCGGGAGATGCGCCACAAGCGGCGTTTCATCCCGATCATGCTGCGCGATTTCCTGTCCTGGGACGACATGGCGCGGATCGAGCTGAACGCGCCGTCGCTGCCGGGGGTGGTGATCGACGTGGGCACCACGCGCAATTACCCGTTCGGGCCGTTGCTGGCGCATGTGGTGGGCTATGTCGCGCCGCCGGGCGAGGCGGAGGTGGCCCATGACGCGACCATGGCGCTGCCGGGGATGCGTATCGGCCGTGCCGGCCTGGAGCAGACCCAGGACGCGCAGTTGCGCGGCACGGTGGGCGCGGTGGAGATCGAGGTCAATTCCGTCGGGCGCGTCATGGCCGAATTGTCGCGCGATGACGGCCAGCCGGGCGACGAAATCACCCTGACCGTCGATTCGGGGTTGCAGCAGGCGGTGCTGGGCCGGATCGCCGACCAGTCGGCCAGCGCGGTCGTGATGGATTGCCGCAACGGCGAGGTGCTGGCCATGGTCAGCAACCCGTCCTTCGACCCGTCGCTGTTCGACAGCGGCGTCAGCCAGGCGCAATGGGCCGAATGGACCAATGACGAGCGCACGCCGCTGATCAACAAGGCGGTGGCCGGCGTCTATCCGCCCGGATCGACCTTCAAGCCCGCGGTGGCGATGGCGGCGCTGCGGGCCGGAACGCTGTCGCCGGCCGACCGGATCTTCTGCCCCGGCTATCTGGACGTGGGCGGCACGCGCTTCCATTGCTGGTCGCGCTACGGCCATGGGTCGCTGACCCTGCGGGACGGGCTGAAATTCTCGTGCGACGTGTTCTTCTACGAGGTCGCGCGCCGGACGGGCATGGATGCGATCGCCGCCGCGGCCCACAGTTTCGGGCTGGGCACATCTTTGGACATCGAGCTGCCTCATGCCCGCCAGGGGCTGATCCCCACGCCGCAATGGCGGCGGGCGCACGGCCAGCACTGGAATGGCGGCGATACGATCGTCAGCGGCATCGGGCAGGGATTCGTGCAGGTCACGCCGCTGCAACTGGCGACCTATGTCTCGCGCCTCGCCAGCGGGCGGGCGGTGCAGCCCCATCTGGTCCGTGCCGTCTCCGGCAAGCTGGTGGAGGGCACAGATCCGGCGCACTGGCCGGCGCTGGAGATGCCCGACCCGTTCCTGGACCAGCTTCGGCAGGGCATGTTCGCCGTGGTGAACGAGCCCCACGGCACGGCGCCCAAGGCCCGGCTGGACATTCCGGGCGTGCAGATGGCCGGCAAGACCGGGTCGGCCCAGGTGCGGC
The DNA here is from genome assembly GCF_038719015.1 of Nguyenibacter vanlangensis. Taxonomy (NCBI): domain Bacteria; kingdom Pseudomonadati; phylum Pseudomonadota; class Alphaproteobacteria; order Acetobacterales; family Acetobacteraceae; genus Nguyenibacter; species Nguyenibacter vanlangensis. The sequence continues at coordinate 1,026,607 of NZ_CP152276.1, read as the reverse complement.
GGGTGTCGCGCGCCATGCGCGAGAGCGGTCATTTCGATTCCTCGGCGCTGCCGTGGGAATATCGGCCGCATGCGCTGTTCATCTGCTTTGCGCCCTTCGACGCGCCGCGCTATGCGGTGTCGGTGGTCGTCGAGCACGGCAATGCCGGCGCCGCCGTGGCGGCGCCGCTGGCCCGCGACATCATGACCGACGCCCTGACGCGCGATCCGGCGAACCGCAAGGAGCCGCCGGGCCAGGTGGTGGCCGAGATCGAGTAGAGCAGTTTGCGCTCAGGCGGGCCGGAGGGGAGATGAATTTTCAGAAGCGCCTGCTGCGCGCCGAGCCCAATTTCCGCATCCTGGCCAAGCTCTGGCAGGTCAACTGGCTGTATGTGCTGCTGATCTGCGTCCTGGCGGGGGTGGGGTACGGCGCGCTGTATTCGGCGGCCGGCGGGTCGTCGCGCCCCTTCGCCGGACCGCAGAGCATCCGCTTCGCCATCGGGCTGGTGATGATGGTCTGCGTGGCGCTGACCAGTCCGCGCGTGCTGGTGCGCCTGGCCTGGCCGCTTTACGGCCTGTCCATGCTGCTGCTGGTGGCGGTGCTGCGGATGGGGCATGTCGGCAAGGGGGCGGAACGCTGGCTGATCGTCGGCGGCATGCAGATCCAGCCGTCGGAACTGGCGAAGATCGCGCTGGTCCTGGTGCTGGCCACCTGGTTCCATCGGGTCAATTACCGCAAGATGGCCAATCCGCTCTATCTGCTGCCGCCGGCGCTGCTGGTGCTGCTGCCGGTCGGGCTGGTGCTGAAGGAGCCCAACCTGGGGACCGCGGTGATCACCGGCCTGGTCGGGGCGGCGATCTTCTTCGCCGCCGGGATGCGGATCTGGCAGATCGCGCTGCTGCTGGCGCCGGTGCCGTTCCTGGGCAAGATCGTCTATGCCCATCTGCACGACTACCAGAAGGCGCGGATCACCACCTTCCTGCATCCGGAGAGCGATCCGCTGGGTGCCGGGTACAACATCATCCAGTCCAAGATCGCGCTGGGGTCGGGCGGGATGTGGGGGCAGGGCTATCTGCACGGCACGCAGGGGCAGTTGAATTTCCTGCCGGAAAAGCAGACCGACTTCATCTTCACCATGATCGCCGAGGAATGGGGCTATGTCGGCGGGATCGCGGTGATCGGGCTGCTGATGCTGATGATCCTGGGCGGCATGCTGATCGCCCTGCGCAGCCGCAACCAGTTCGGCCGGCTGCTGGGGCTGGGAATCGCCACCAATTTCTTCCTGTATTGCGCGGTCAACCTGTCGATGGTGATGGGGGCGATCCCGGTGGGAGGGGTGCCGCTGCCGCTGATTTCCTATGGCGGATCGGCGATGCTGACGGTGATGTTCGGCTTCGGCCTGCTGCTGTCGGCGTGGGTGCACCGCAATTCGCGTTTCGGCGAGGCCGAGACGGAGGAGAGGTGAGCGGCGCATGACCGGCATCCGGCCCGTCGACGTGCCGACGGCGCGCGCCTATCGGCGCAGTACCTATCACGCGGGGGGCATGGTCCTGCGCGTCGGCTGCCGGCCGGTGGCCGGCCAGGGAGACGCGCAGGGAGACAGGCGGAGCGGGATCCGGGGGGATATCGTGTTCATCAGCGCGGCCAATCCCGGCGGCCGGCGGCGCCCCGACGGATGGAACGAGCGCATGATGGCCCGGCTGGCGGCGCATCTGGCGGGGGTGCCGGCCCGCCGCGGCGAGGGGCGCTTGGGACGGTGGGGCGAGCCGTTGTTCGCCGCCCGCATGCCGCTGGCGCGCGCCCGGGTGCTGGCCCGCCGCTTCCGGCAGAATGCCCTGCTGCTGGTGCGTGACGGCGGGCCGGCCCGGCTGGTGTTTCTGGCGTCCCTTCTGGAGGACGCCGGCAGAGGGCAGGGGAACCGTTCCGGCCTTGGTTTCAGCCTTCGATCTGGCTGAAATCGGCGATCAGCACCGTCATTCGCCGCAGTTCGGACAGCAGGCGCAGCCGGTTGAGGCGCAGTTCGGCCTGGTCGGCATTGACCGTCACCATGTCGAAGAACCTGTCCAGGACAGGACGGAGGCGGGCCGCCGCGCGCATGGCGTCGGTGAAGCGTTCCTCGGCGATGGCGGCTTCGACCGTGGGAATGGCGTCGCCCAGCATGTCGGCCAGGGCGCGTTCCTCGGGCTGGGCATAGAGCGCCGGGTCGGGCGCGCCCTCGTGCGGGCCGTCCTTGCGGTCCTCGATGCGCAGGATGTTCGCCGCGCGCCGGGTCGCCGCCAGCAGGTTCCGCCCGTCATCGGTGGCCAGCATGGCGGCCAGGGCCTCGGTGCGGGCCAGCAGGCGGGTGATGTCGCTGTCGGCATTGCCGCTGGAGATCGCGGCCAGGATGTCGTGCCGCGCGCCCTCGGCGCGGAGCTGCACGCGCAGCCGCTCGGCGACGAAGCCGGGCAGGGCGTCGAGGTCCGGCGCGTCGCGCAGGGCGGGCGGCAGGGCCCGGGCGGCCTGCACGAACAGGCTGACCAGGTCGAGGCGCAGCGCGTTGTCGCGGATGATGCGGATGACGCCCAGGGCGGCGCGGCGCAGCGCGTAGGGATCGCCCGAGCCGCCCGGCTTCTCGCCGGCGGCGAAGAAGGCGGTCAGGCTGTCGATCTTGTCGGCGAGCGCCACGGCGATGGAGACCGGGGCGGTCGGCACGCCGTCATTGAGGCCGCGCGGCATGTAATGATCGGCGATCGCGTCGGCGACCGCGTCGTCCTCGCCGTCATGGCGGGCGTAATAGGCGCCCATCACCCCCTGGAGTTCGGGGAATTCGCCGACCATGCCGGTGGTCAGGTCGGCCTTGGCCAGCAGGGCGGCGCGTTCGGCCTGCGCCGCGTCGGCGCCGACCAGCGGCGCCAGGATGCCGGCGAGGCGGACGATGCGGGCCACGCGTTCGCCCTGGCTGCCGAGGGCGGCGTGGAAGACGATGCCGTCGAGCGCGCCGACGCGGCCGGCCAGCGGGCGGGCGCGGTCGAGGTCCCAGAAATGGCGGGCGTCGGCGAAGCGGGCGCGCAGCACCCGTTCATTGCCGGCGATGGTCAGGGCGCCGCCGTCGGCGGGCAGCAGGTTGGCGACGAAGGCGAAGCGCGGCGCGGCCGAGCCGTCATCGTTGCGCAGCGCGAAATAGCGCTGGTTGACGCGCATCGAGACCTGCATGACCTCGGGCGGCAGGTCCATGAAGGATTCGTCGATGCGGCCCAGGAACGCGACCGGCCATTCGGTCAGGCCCGCGATTTCGTCCACCAGTCCGGGATCGGCGACCACGCGCAGCCCTTCCTCGGCGGCCAGGCGCTGGGTGTCGGCCTCGATCAGCGCGCGGCGTTCGGCGGCGTCGACCAGGACCTGCCGCGCGCGCAGGCCCTGGGCCCAGTCGGCGGCGCCGGTGACGGCGAAGGCCCCGGGCGCCGTGAAGCGATGGCCCTCGGTCAGGTCGGCGGAGCGCAGGCCGTGGCCGTCATCGCCCCCGTTCCCGTTTCCGTTGCCGTTTCCGTTCCCGTCCTCGGCCAGGGTGATGCCGACCACCTGACCGTCCAGCAGGCACAGGATACGGCGCAGCGGCCGGACCCAGGTGAAGGCGCTGCCGTCGCCCCAGCGCATGGATTTCGGCCAGGGAAAGCGGCGCAGCAGCGGCGGCAGCGCCTCGGCGATCCGGGCCGCGGCTTCGACGGGGGGGAGCGTGCGGCTGAGCACCCAGAACCCGTCCTGGAGCATCAGGTCGTCCCGGGTGACGCCGTGCTTGCGGGTGAAGCCGTCCAGCGCCTTGTCGGGCGCGCCTTCGCGCGGGCCGCGCTCGACGGCGATCGTGCCGGGCACCACGGCGTCCAGGGTCAGGGTCAGGGCGATCCGGCGGGGGCCGGAGAAGCCGGTGGCCGCGCGCGGGTTCAGCGGCGCCAGGGCGTCGCTCACCAGCCGGACCAGGTCCTCGGCCGCGCGGGCCTGCATGCGCGCGGGGATTTCCTCGGAGAACAGTTCGAGCAGCAATTCGGGCATGATCTTATTCCTCGCCCGCCAGCCACGCTTCGCAGCAGCGCCGCGCCAGGGTGCGTACCCGGCCGATATAGGCGGCGCGCTCGCTGACGCTGATGACGCCGCGCGCGTCCAGCAGGTTGAACAAATGGCTGGCCTTGAGGCACTGGTCGTAGGCGGGCTGGGCGATGCCGTGCTCGACCAGGGCGATCGCCTCGCGCTCGGCGTCGATGAAATGGCGGTGGAGCATGTCGGTATCCGCCAGTTCGAAATTATGGCGCGAATAATCGCGCTCGGCCCGCAGGAACACGTCGCCGTAGGTCAGGCCCTGGCCGTTGAAATCGAGGTCGTAGACATTCTCGATGCCCTGGACGTACATCGCCAGCCGTTCCAGCCCGTAGGTCAGTTCGGTCGAGGGGACCACCGTGGGGATGCCGCCGACCTGCTGGAAATAGGTGAACTGGGTGACTTCCATCCCGTCGCACCAGACCTCCCACCCCAGGCCCCAGGCGCCGATGGTGGGGTTTTCCCAGTCGTCCTCGACGAAGCGGATGTCGTGCTCCAGCGGGTCGATCCCGATCGCGCGGTAGCTGTCGAGCAGCAGCTTCTGGCTGTCCTCGGGCGTGGGCTTCAGCAGGACCTGGTACTGGTAGTAATGCTGCAGCCGGTTGGGGTTTTCGCCGTAGCGTCCGTCCGACGGGCGGCGGCAGGGCTGGACATAGGCGGCCTTCCACGGCCGGGTGCCCAGCGCGCGCAATGTGGTGTGCGGCGAGAGCGTGCCGGCCCCGACCTCGGTATCGTAGGGTTGCAGGATGGCGCAGCCCTGCTCGGACCAGAACTGGTGCAGCTTGAGGATCAGCGCCTGGAATGACAGCGGACGCTTGGCGGACGGGGGAACGGGCGGGCGGGGCGCGGAGGCCGGGACCATGGAAAGGATGCTCCGGTAGGCGATAAGACGAGGCGTGAAGACGGGGCGTGCCGTCCGGCACGCGGAAGGGGCGCACCATACAGGTATGGGGCGCGGACCGGAAGGCGGGGTGGGCTTGCGGAAATCGCCGGTCCACGCCACATCTTGGGTCCGACCCTTCAGCGGAGACAGGACGGATACGATGAACAACGAGGAACGCGACCTTATCACGAAGTTCGTCGCCCGCGTCGGCGGCGCACCGCAGGGGGGATTCGGCAGCGTGCCTGCGACGACGCCCAACCTGCCCCCGATCGACCCCCAGGCCGACCAGTATATCGGCCAGATGTTCCAGCAATATCCCGAGGCGCGCTATCGCGTGACCCAGATGGCGGTGGTGCAGGAAGCCGCGCTGGTGGCGGCGCAGAACCGCATCCAGCAACTGCAATGGGAATTGCAGCAGGCCCAGCAGGCGCTCCAGGCCCAGCAGGGTCAGCAGCGGCCGGCCGGGGGTGGCGGGCTGTTCGGTGGGCTGTTCGGCGGTGGGCAGCGCACCCAGGCGCCGCCCCCGCCGGGCTGGGGCAGCCAGCAGGCCGCGCCCCCGCCGCCGCAGCCGGTCTATCCGCAAGGCATGCAGCCCGGGATGTTTCCCGCGCGCGGCAGCGGCTTCCTGGGCTCGGCACTGACGACGGCGGCCGGGGTCGCCGGCGGCATGATGGTGGGCAATGCGCTGACCGACCTGTTCAGCGGCCATCATGATGGCGGGCTTGGCGGCGGGTTCGGGGGCGGCATGCCCGGCGAGACCATCATCAACAATAATTACGGCACCGCGCCGTCGGCCGATCCGTTCGGCGGGACCGGCACCGACGTCGATCCGGGGTTCGATGCCGGCGGCGATTTTGGAGGCGGCGATTGGGGCGGCGGCGACGATAATTTCTGATCGCGGGAATTTCTGATCGCGGGCGATCCGGGCGCTCCGTTCGGACGCTCGGTTCCGACACCGTCCGCATAGTGGAGAGGGGGTGGCCGTGAGAGCCACCCCTTTTTTATGTATTCCGAACTGGACGGGGAATTTTGCAACGCGCGTGCGAGTCATCGCACATTGTCGTGAGGCTGATTGCTCCGTGCGAAGCATGGATGTTATGCAGAAGGTGGCCGCAAGGCCATTCCTCTGTGTCGTCTCATCCGCGGGAAACCGGGGCCCCCAAGGGGCCCCGGTTTTTCGTTCGCGGCAGGGGCTTCGCGGCAGGGGCGCGGCATGGACATTGTGTCACAGTTGCGGGAGAGGGAAACGATCGGCGGTCCGGCGCGCTGGATGATATGTTCCGCAAGACCTCATGCAAGGAGGGGAACGATGTCTCTGGCCAAATCGGCGTCGGCGCTGGGGGATTTCCTGACCGGCGCGCGCTATGACCATTCCGGACTGATCAGCGCGCTGAACGAATATCTGGACCGGGTGCGCCGCGAGCATGGGCTGTACGGCTTTGCCGACCGGGCGGCGGCGGCGGGGTATGGCGATATCGTCATGCGCTGGCGTACCGACCACGAGGCCGGGCCCGCCACCGAGGAGATGGTCCGGGCGCTGTTCACGCCGTCCGACCTGGACTGGTTCGCCGAGCAGACCGGCCTGTCGGCGCAGGCGGTGGAACTGATCCTGGCCAGGCAGTTGCCGAACGTGATCTACAAGCGGGCGCACGCCACCACGCCGCATTGAGGGGGCGCGTTGACGGGGTGCGTTTGACCGGGGCGCATTGACGGTGCCGCCTGGTCGGATCACAGTGGTCGGGCCACGTGGGGTCGCGGCGCGCGTGGCGTCGGGGAGAGGGACGGCATGCTGATCCGAGCCGGTTATGACATCGCGCTGCTGCTGTCGTCCCCGACGCCGATCGTGCTGATGCTGGAGGTCCATCCGGACCGCGAGCCCGATCTGATGACGCCGCAGATCCCGTGTTTCGACCCGCCGGTACCCAGCCAGCGCTATCTGGACGGGTTCGGCAATCGCTGCACGCGGGTGCTGGCCCCGGCGGGGCTGTTCCGGACCAGCATGTCCTTCGTGATTGCCGACAGCGGCCTGCCGGACCGGCAGATGCCGACGGCGCGCGAGGTGCCGGTGCAGGATTTGCCGTCCGATTGCCTGGTCTTTCTGCTGGGCAGCCGGTATTGCGAGACCGACCTGCTGTCGCCCATCGCGTGGTCGCTGTTCGGCCATCTGGCGCCGGGTTGGGGCAGGGTGCAGGCGATCACCGCCTTCGTCCACGACCATATCCGCTTCGATTACGGCCAGGCGCGGCCCACGCGTTCGGCCCATGAAGCCTATCGCGAGCGGGTGGGAGTGTGCCGCGACTTCGCCCACCTGGCGGTGGCGCTGTGCCGCTGCATGAACATTCCGGCGCGCTATTGCACGGGCTATCTGGGTGATATCGGCGTGCCGCCGGTGCCCGACCCGATGGATTTCTCGGCCTGGTTCGAGGTCTGGCTGGACGGCCAGTGGTACACGTTCGACGCGCGGCACAACCGGCCGCGGATCGGGCGGATCGTCATGGCGCGGGGCCGGGATGCGACCGACGTTGCGTTGAGCACGTCCTTCGGGCCGGCCGGGCTGGCGGAATTTTCCGTGACGACCTACGAGGAATAGGGCTGACGCCTGCCGATCGGGACGTGGGGAATGGCGGGCCACGCCCATCCAGGACCGCGATGGCGGCGTCGTGCCGATGGCGATCCTGTTCGGCCTTTATCCATTCTAGCTGAAACTCTATGCCGATGCCGGCTATCAAGGGGAAAAGTTCCACAAAGGGCTGGCCAGGGTCTGCCGCTCCGTGAACGTCGGGATCGTGTGGCGCAGTGACGCCGGCCAATTCATAGTCCTGCCCAACCGATGGATTGTGGAGCGCTTCATCGCCTGGCTGAACCGCTGCCGACGCCTGAGCAAGGATTGGGAGTGTCTTGATTACAATGCGCTAGTTCGCTTGAGGGGCAGAAACTCTGTAATCGCAGATAATGATCTTGGACGGATTCTAAGTGCCTCGGCACGGTCCCAATCTGAACTGTGGCGGCACGCTACGCCGACGATAGTGGCGGCGGGGATTACGTGCGATTATGCCGTGCTGTCGATTATCATCCAACATAAGGAGACGGCTGCCTGCCATCCATCCATTTGCATAAGGAGCAAAGCATGTCGAAGATTCTAGGGTTTACCGATCGAGGTTGGGACGTAATCACATCGGCGTGGACAGTCGGTGCATGGAGCTTTGCTACATCTTTCCGCTCCCATCCTTGCAACAAGAGAAGAATATAATGAAGCCCATTTCAGTTTTAAGTGACTAGCCCGGATAATGCATGAGGGTTGGCATATTGAGCGCGTGTCGAGGCTGCAGGCGCAAGGGCGCGCTCCTTTTGAGAGGGTTTGACGGTCGCGGCGGTGTTCGGCGTTTGGGTTGGCGGGATGCGGGGCGGAGACGGGGCATGAGCCCCGTGGATCAGACGATCATTCCGGGCAGCCGCATGAGCGCGCAGGAGAAGATGGCCTGATCCGGCGTGGCGCGCGGCAGATGCAGGCGGACTTTGCGTTTCTGCACGACGACCCTGACGGCGAGCTTGATCAGACGCAGGCACAAGGTGTCGAACTGGGCCGTTCGCCACGATGAACGGCGTGGCATGGCGGCCCTCAAGGCCCACATCAGCCAGTAGGCACCGATGTGAAGGAACAGGCGCATCTGGTTGGCGGCGGCGCGGCAGCACGATGTGCGATCGGCCGCCAGGTGCGTCTTCCATGCCTTGATGTGGTTTTCGGCCTGACCGCGGGCACCAGTAGAGGTTCTGGTAGACGACGCGTCCGCGGACCCCCTTGATGCTGGTGACGATGAACCGCGTGTCGACGCCCTGAGGTCCGGCTTCGACGCGTGCGACGATGCGCTCGACGCGATCCCAGCTTGCGGCGGCGTCATGGAATTCCTTGAACCGGCGCAGCTTTCCACTGCCGCCATGGGCGCGGCCCGCCACGCTGGCCTCCAGGGCTGTGACATGCTTGCGCAGCGTCGTGGTGGAAGCGACACCGAGAACATAGTCCAGCGCCTCGGCACGGCAGAAACGCAGCACCTCGGGTGTGCAGTAGTGGCTGTCGGCGCGCAGGAGGATCTCGACGCGGGGCCAATGGGTACGCATGGCGCGGATCAGCCGGCGCAGCCATTTGACGATCTGTGACCCCTTCGGCCGACAGGCGGGACGCAGCACCGCGGCAACCATGCGGCCCTCGCCGTCGAACACCACAATCGGCTGGAAGCCATAAGCGTCGTAGTGGGCGTTGAAGAGACGAAGCTGCTGGTCTCCGTGAACGGCGTCGAAGGTATCGTCGATATCGAGTACGATGCGGCGCGGCGTCTGCCGGAAGCTGTGGCAGTAGTGCTCAACCATCGCATGGCCCATACGGAGAAGCATGCGGCGGTCCGGCAGATTTTCGGTGCGCGATACGGTGGATTGCGAACAGAGATCCCGGTGCTCCGGCAGCCGGTCCATCGCCAGCTTGAACATGGGATCGGTGCGCAGGCTGTCAGCGTCGTTGCCGTCCTTATAACCCGCGGCGATCATCAGCATACGAAAACGCATGATCCCGTCGAGCGAATGCACGACGCGTTCCGGCGCCCGCGGATCGTCAATGCAGGCCGCCAGGCGCCGGGCAATGCCGAGACGCTGCTCGATCTCCCGCAGTGCCAGCAAGCCGCCGTCCGAGGACATCAGGGCTTCGTCGAAACGGGCCTCGATCGGCTTGCCGCAGACCGGTGACAGGCCGGGTAGAAAAGCGATAGGCTCAGCGGCGAGCATGGCGCGGTCCAGAGCAGGTGGGTTTTGGCGTCGATACCAAAATCCTAGGACAGATCAAGGCGTTACGCCCATACCCGCCAACCCTCACGCATAATCCGGGCTAGGTGTTTGGTTCCGAGACTGAACACTTAATAGGTTGCGTAATATAAAAAAATTTTTAATATTATTAATTTGCCACAATGATCTGAAGATACTCAAATCTCTATGTTCACTTCCTCTTATCGGAAAGACATGTAATCATGAAAGAAACGTCGACTGTCAGCACAAGCTTTGGATCAAAGCTTGCTCGCCCTGTCAAAGAGATCCTTAGTGCCGACGAGATCAGTCAAGTGTCCGGGGGCGGAGACAATGGGAGTACTATTATTGTAACTCCCAATCAAAATAATAAATTCGACACAAACCCTTAATATATTTTTTCTAAATCAGTCTTTCATGCTGCCACGAAGATATCGTTGTATAACGTGTCTTCGTGTTTTTCTTCCAAACAAATGAAAGATTTTTTGACCACACACGATAGGATGGTTATGAGCTTTCGCGATGTATCATCTTATATTTTAATATTTTATTTATTATATCCTAAACTCTGCTATTCATCGGAAATAAATCCTCCACCTATACTCAAAAAATATATTAAAAACTCCCATTTTAACCCAAACCATTACCAATGGGCACGTGGCGCCTTCGCAGATGCCACTGCTGAAGAAAAACAACAATGGGGAGAAATAAAAAAATATTTAAATGATTGTCAAGTGCAGGATAAAAAAAATCAAGAGAATAAATTAAATGATTTGAAAATAGAATTTTCTCATCTAGTTCTTGCGCCGTACCAAAATGGTATATGTAGGAGCGTTTTATTTTTTGTCAAAAACGTGAATTTATTTCGGTCTTATTCCGATCTTTCAAAAGTATTGACAGTAGCTGATGATCAACTGAATGCTATTTTATTTGCAGTAAAAGAAATGCATAACCGACAAAAAACAATTACCCTGCAGGATGACGATCTTATAAAGCTTTTGGCAGAGGAAGATCAGGTTGATAGAGATACGTATATTGAATACGGTATGAAGAATAAATTTGATAATGATGTCCAAAAAATCGTCACGAATACACTTGGAAATTATCTTTCCGAAGAAGACTCGGAAAGAATATCCCAATTTGAGCATATAATTGAAAAAAAGGGATGGAAATATTTCACAACAAGCCCTCGTGACGTCAATCAAGCAGCTTTTTTGATTATACAACATGTCACGTCTGATATGGCATTTCAAGTATCTGCATCAAACCATATTTTAACATGGTATCAAAATAATAAACTAACGGGCCAACAGTATACAGAATTTAAGGACAGAATTGACCTATATTTACATGGGAAACAAACATTCGGGACACAATTCCAGTGCATCTCAGGAAAATGGGTTCCTTTTCCTATAAAAACACCCAGTAACGTTGATCACGAGAGAAAGAGATTTGGCCTGATTAGATTAAGATTATATGCTGAATCGCTGAAAAAAGCATACGGAGAAAAATGTGAAGGATAAAAATATACCTAATCGGGCATTCACCTGCTTATTAATAGGACTTTTGCCTGACGAGCACGTGGAGAAGCTTTCTTCTTTTTTAAAAAAGGAAGGATTCAATGTTTTTATACTGGATTTAGAGCCTAAAAACAGGAAGAATTTCTATATCAGATGGTCCAACATAGATGGAATTGATCCAAGATTTACTGCGGACGATGGAGTATCATTCTCCTTTTCTGAAATCGATTGTGTATTCTGGAGAGTGAAAACATTTCATCTTTCCCCTCCATTTGATAAAGACCTTACTCCTGATGACCATTTTCGATTTCGTGAGTGGTGTCGTTTTGTTGAATCTTTGCCGGCGCTTTTGCCAAACGCAGTTTGGCTAAACAATCCAAGTGCAGAAAAAATTGCCGATAATAAAATATTACAATTAACTATTGCGAAAGAAATGGGACTCCACGTACCAAAAACGATCATATCTAATAATAATGATGATTTACTTTCCCTATTTTATGACAGTAGAGTTGTTTACAAAACTCTTTCGCAGCCTATGCATGATGCAAATAACATAATTCTTACGACCGAAATATCGAAGGATGCCATTAAAAATGGTAAATTTTACTTAGAATCTTGCCCAAATCAATTGCAGAATTACGTCGATAAAAAGTACGAACTGAGGATTTTAATTATATTATCTGAAATAATCTCCATTAAGGTGAATTCTCAGAACTCAGAGACGGCAAAAATTGACTGGAGGACTGAACAACTCAACAAGGAAATTTTTGAGATTTCAGAAATACCAGAATCATTAAAAATTAACCTACTGTCTTTATGCGAGCGTTTAAATTTAAACTTGGCTGTGGTAGACGTTATCATCGATAAATGCGGAAATCCTGTCTTTCTTGAGATAAACCCGGGGGGGCAATGGGCATGGCTCGACCGTTATTTTAATAATTCACTTACAACATTGGTTGCACGATCCATAAGAAATTTTCTTACCTATCGATACCAAGGCATCGCCTTATAGGCAGCGATACCAACTTCTCGCTACGACGAGTTTTTTAGGCGCTCCATGCGAAATGGACGACCCATAAAGGCGGGAGCGTTTTCTCTCGTCGCAATATCATTTAAGCATTTGAAATATATTATTTGCGTTTTCAGCGATATTTTTTCTATGTGTAACTATAATTCGTGTGGTTTTTGTCAATTGAAGGAAATTTTCGACAGATTGTTCCGAAACAAAATCCAAATTGCTCGTTGCCTCATCAAGAAATAAAATCAGTGATTTACGGTAAAATGCTCTAGCCAAAATAACGCGCTGCCGTTGTCCCCCTGAAAGAGTATGTCCCATTTCGTTGATCAGAGTTTCGAATCCCATGGGCATGCGCTGAATGTCGTCAAGGATCTGCGCGTTACTCGCACATTCAATCATCCAACCCCAATCCATGTTTTCATCAAAGCCGGCAATGTTTTCGGCGATACTTCCCGATAACAGAATATCGTCCTGAAGCACACCGGCGATCTGCGATCGATATGCTTCCCGGTTTGCAGGGCCAAGCTCGACGCCATTCCACAGCACCTGCCCCTCTTCCGGCTGGACCAACCCCATCATGATCGCCAACAAGGTCGACTTGCCGCAACCGGAGGGCCCCGTAATAGCCAGACTTTTTCCGGCCGGCACCTGTAGATTGACACCTCGGAACACCCAGGAATCTTCCCTGCCATACCGATACCCGATATTTCGACATTCGATGACCGGCACATCGGACTTGACGTCGACTAACGCTGGAGCGGACAGCGGAGCCTGAACCTGATCGGTCACCTCAGCTTCGGCGAGAGCGATATCAGAAAGCCGGTCACACTGCACTTTCAAATTCCGGATCTTGAACCCGGCCGTCACTAGGCTCCCAAAGCGGCTTGCAAATTGATCCCGGTAGCTCAGAAATGCCACCAGCATCCCGACCGACATCTCGGCCGAGATCACCATCCGGGCACCGAGAACCAGCATCAGTACGCGATCAAGCCCGAACAGAGCTTCCTGTGTCCGCGCGAAAATCAGATCGTATCGCTGGATATTCAACCCCGCATTGATGCTGTCGACCAGCCTGTTTCCCCAGGCAATCTTCCGTCGTCCTTCCAGGGACAGCAACTTGATGCTGCGCATCCCGCGCAAAGTTTCCAGGAAATGGCCCTGCTGGGCCGCTTCATGCATCAGCGCCTCTTCAGACATTTCCCGATAGGGTTCAAACAGGACGATCCGCACCATCAGATCGAGCAGAGAAGACACAGCGACAATCGCCGTCAGCCATTTCCCATAGATCACGATCATGACGAACATGCCGATCGCCATCAGACCGTCCATCACGCTTTGCACTAGGTCGGTCGTAAAGGTCTGCTGGATCGTCCCCAGGCTGGCAAAACGCGAGAGAATGTCACCCGCCCCCCGTTTCGCAAAATAGTCCTGCGGCAAGCCCATCAGATGGGAAAACAGACTGACATTCCATTGCACGGAGATTCGCGTGGACAGCAGCATGACCATCCATGAACGAAAGGTCGCGATCACCCCCTGCAAGACCACCAGAAGCACCAGACCGGCGGCGATCGTCCACAGCAGGGAACGGTCTCCCGTCGTCAGTACCTCGTCGATGATCACCTGCGCCAGCATGGGATTGGCCAGGGCAATGAATTCCAGACCCAGAGAAAGACCACCCAGGGCCAGTAGCGCTCCCTTCAATCCCGCGATATGGCGGAACATGTCGCCGATGCTCAGCAGCCGGCGTTCGTCGCGCTTCTCGAATGCGGCTGCCGGAGTCAATTCCAGGGCCACACCGGTAAAATGTCGCGACGCTTCGTCCAGCGTCAGCCTGCGCGCGCCCCGTGCCGGATCGTGGATCAGGATCTCTTTCTCGCCGGCTTTCACCAGCACCACGAAATGGTTGAAATCCCAATGCAGGACACAAGGCAGAGATAGCTTCGCCAGCGCCGGTAGATCGAGCTTGACCGGCCGGCTATGCAACCCGAACCGGTCGGCAATCCGCATCAGAGACCGCAGGTTGAGGCCGGACCCAGACACCGCAGCCTGTCGACGCAGGGAGGCCAGATCGATCAGATGCCCATGGGCACACAAGATCATCGCCAGGCAGGCCAACCCGCATTCCGCTGTCTCGGTTTGCAGGATAACGGGGAGTTTTCGGCGAAACCCGGTCTGGATCGGCCGCAGCATTACGGCATCGTCCTGGACACGGGACCACCGGAAACCGACTTCAGCGTCGATGTCATCGAGATGACCGGATCAAGCAGCCACTGATACAGACGACGGCGATCGATCGCGATCTCCGCCTCCACCGCCATCCCCGGCGTCAGCCGCTCCTGCTGGCCATAGGCCAACACATAGGACCGATCCGGTCGCACCCGAATACGATAGGTATCGCCTTGTGGCCGTGGCGAGGCGCTGTTGGCCTCACTATCGCCATTGTCCCTGGAAACGAACCCATTCCGCTCCGGCAGGGGCGCCTTCGTCACTTCAACGACGGTACCGTCATACAAACCGAATCTCTGGAACGGATAGGCCGCATATTTCAGCAGCACATGCTGCCCAGGCCGCACGAAACCGACCGCCCGACTATCCACGTACAGCTCGGCCAGCAATTCGGCATTGTCGGGAAGAATGCTGGCCAGGGGCTGGCCGGCCGCGACGCGCTGCCCGACCGACGCACGGATACCGTCCACCGTCCCGCTGACACGGGCGTCGATGACCGTTCCGGCCTGGCCCCGTGCCTGGGCAATCTGGCGCTTGATATCGGCCAGACGCACATCGAGGTCGTTCAGATCTTCATCCACCTTGTAGCGGTGCCGATCGATCTTGTAGCGCAGGTCAGAAATCTGGCCGCCCGTTTCGACCAGCGTGCGCAAGGTCTGCGAGTGCGTATTCATGAACTGCACATAGGTATAAAGCTGGCTCTGGAACTGGCTTTCCGTCACCAGATGGGTGCCGATCGCTGTCCGCATCTCACTCATCGCCCGTTCCACCAGTGGCAAGGACGCATTGTCCCGCCCAACCTGTTCGGTCAGCATGGTCTGCTGCTTTTCCAGCGCCGTCAGTTCGTCCCGAAACGATTCCAGTTCGACCGGAGCATCCGCGTTCAACAACGCGCGTCTCGCCGTCAACAGATCCCTCTCAGCCGCCAGATCATCCAGCGATTGTCGTCCGGTCGGCCCGGCTTCGGACCAACTTTCAACATCCAGGGTAAACAGCCGGTCTCCAGCTGTGACATGCATCCCCTCTTTGACCGGAGTTGATGCGACAATACCGCTCTGGTCCGCCTCGGCGACCACCAGTCCGGTCGGCGGCAGCATCAGACCATTGGCGTGGATCCGCCGTGTATAGGTCCCGAACGCGACATAGAAACACGCTGTTGCGACCAGCACCACAGAACACAGTGAGGCGATGCGCCCGGAGATCGGCTCCACGAGTTGCGCCGAGCCGATCCAGGCTTCCTGATGCCATTTAAGGGCTTCCGCCCGAAACAGGGGGCGTGCCGATCCGTCAGCCATGATGCACGGTCGATATGCTCCGTCAGAAGGGAACTGACATAATTTCGACACATATTGATACGTTCGGAAAAATCATGCAATGCACGTAAGCGATGAAACGGAACAAGACTTCAACAAGACCGAAATGGTCTGGATTCTATGTCACGGCCGCTCTGGCAGTCATTTTTGTACCGTCAATCGGTCAGGGAAAAGAGCGACCGAACACCTATTCTCTCAACGATGCCCTGGCCACAGCCTATAACTCTGCTCCTCAATTACTGCAGGAACGGGCGCTGCTCCAGCAGACAGACGAAGGCGTTCCGAAGGCCCTTTCAGGCTGGCGACCGACTGTTTCTGTCGCCGCCAGCGCCAATTACAATCAATCCAGCTATATCACTTATCCATTTGGCGGATCATTCCGTTACGATCAGCAATTTGCTGCCCCCGGCTATAACGCGGATGTGACCGTCACCCAGCCGCTATTCGCCGGCGGCCGGACTGTCGCCTCGACCCGACAGGCCATGCATACGGTCATGCAGGAACGTGCCCGCCTTGTGCAGATCGAACAGCAGGTCTTCCAGAACGTCGTCTCGGCCTATGTGTCCGTGACCCAGGCCCACCGCCTTCTGGACCTTACAAAACGCAACGAAGACACCTTAGCCGGGCAGGTACGCCTGACCACACGCCAGTTCGAACTCAATCAGGCCACCCAGACGGACGTTCTGCAGGCACGTTCGCAATACGAGGCCGCACGGGCCGCCACCCGCCAGGCCGAAGGCGATCTCGGCGTCGCCGAAGCTGCGTTCCAGCGTCAGGTCGGCAGCTCACCTCCACGCGACCTCGCACCACCCCAGCCCCTGGTCCTGCCTGTCGCGCAGGAGGCCGATGCCGCGCGTCTTGCTGTGACCAACGCCCCGCAGGTCATCGGTGCCCAATACGCTCTCGCCGCCGGGCAGGATGCCGTGAAGGTCGCCTTTGCCGCCCTGCTGCCGCAGATTTCTGCTCAGGCGTCTTTTCAGCGCCAGATCAACCAGGACGAGGCAAAATTCACCGAAGACGGTGAGATGGCCACGATTCAGGCCAGTATTCCGCTCTATCAGGGCGGATCGGAATATGCCGCAATCCGCGCAGCCCGGCGCGCGGTTGATGCCGCCCGCCATGATCTGGACGACCAACGGAGAACGGCCATTCAAGCGGCGGACAGCGCCTGGCGCAAATGGCAGGCGGATCGCGATCAACTGGCCAGGAACCGGGAGGCTGTCTCGTTGGGAGAAGCAGCATTCCGCGCCATCCAGCAACAGGAACTCCTGGGCGTCCGCACGACGTTCGAGGTGCTGCAACAGCAGCAACTTCTGTTCCAGCAGCAACGGACACTGATCCAGAACATCGCCAACACGGTGCAGGATTCCTATGCCCTTGCCGCCGCCATTGGCCGTCTCACCGCTCGCGATCTCGCCTTGGATGTAACCCTTTACGATCCCGCTGCTCACCTCAAGAAGGTGAGATGGAAAATGATAGGAACAGAATAAATTAAATGTTTAGTCCCGGGATTTGATGGTGCGGAGCAGGCCAGAGCGCTCGTGCACAGCGATTCGGCCGGCAGAACGCGCGTCGGGTCATCAGGAGCAGGGCCAAGGGAATGCGCGATCGTGCCGGGATTCACGACCGGAATCCGTGCCCGTGCATAACGCCCACATATAACGATCGACTATCGTGGATTTCCCGGCGCCGTTCGGGCCCTCGAATACCCGAAGCCGGGGCTACATTACGACAAGGCTGCGATGCGATGTTCACCGTCCGGTCGAAGCGCATCAGTGCGCGGCGCCCGTCCGGCTTGCGCATCTGTGCCAAGAAGGTGTTGATCAAGCCGTTGAACGTTCGGCCGCAGCCGACGACCGCGACTGTCCTGGATGGCCGGAAGGATTATGGTGAGGAACGGTTCATCGCGGCCGGCATGCTCGGTGGCCGCCCGGTCGTGATGGTCTGGACCCCGCTCGGCGCGGCGCATGATTTCGATGAGGCATGCGCATGACCGTGAAGAAGCCCTCTGGCGCGCCCGAATGGCCCGAATGGGTTGATCCGGACGATGCGCCGGAACTGACCGACGCCTTTTTCGACCAGGCCGAGATCCGGCGGGGCGAGCGGGTCGTCCGCAGAGGCCCCCCGCGTCTGTCCCATCCCAAGGCGGCTGGTTTCCCTCCGCCTGGACCAGGATGTGCTGGATGGCTGGCGCGGCACGGGTCCCCGATGGCGGAGCCGGTTGAACGATGCGTTGCGCGATGCGCTGAAGCGCGCGGGCTGAGGCTCTGTGGTGAGCCGGGTGGGACTCGAACCCACGACCATTCGATTAAAAGTCGAATGCTCTACCGACTGAGCTACCGGCTCACCGAGGCCGCGCTGCGGTGCGGCCTCGGGTAGCTTCTGCGGGCGGTCAAGTCAACCCTCGCGAATGCCGGCGGCATTCGCGCGGCGGGTGGAGAGTCAGGCGGCGACCGGGCGCATGCTGACGATGCGATCCGGGTCCTGGACCGTGCCGCTCTGGCCCGCGCCGCGCTTGATCTGGTCGATATGTTCCATGCCTTCGATCACCTGGCCGACGATGGTGTACTGGCCGTCGAGGTGCGGCGAGGGTTCGAACATGATGAAGAACTGGCTGTTGGCGCTGTCGGGGTTCATGGTGCGGGCCATGCCGACGGTGCCGCGCTCGAACTTCGCGGCGCGGGTGAACTCGGCCTTGAGGTCCGGCAGGTGGCTGCCGCTGGTGCCGGTGCCCGTCGGATCGCCGCCCTGCGCCATGAAGCCGTGGATGACGCGGTGGAAGGGCGTGTTGTCATAGAAGCCCTCGGCCGCCAGCGTGCGGATCCGCTCGGCCGCCAGCGGCGCCAGGTCGGGCCGAAGCTGGATGACCACGCGGCCGGTCTTCAGTTCCAGGGCGATCAGGTCCGCCGGTGCGGTATCGGTTGCGGTATCGGTCATGATTCGTGTTCCAGTGCTGAAATAAACATCTAGACATCGTGGGCGGCGCACCGGGGCGCGCCCCGCGTCATCCGCCCAGGCGCGCGAGGATTCGCCGCCGGGTGAACGGGGGGACGAAGCCGGTGATGTCGCCGCCCAGCCGGGCGACCTCCTTCACCAGCCGCGAGGAGATATATTGGCTGCCTTCGCCGGCCATCAGGAACATCGTCTCGATGTCCGGAGCCAGTTGGCGGTTCATGCCGAACATCTGGACCTCGTAATCGAAATCGGCGACCCCGCGCAGGCCGCGCACGATCACGGTCGCGCCATGGGCGCGCGCGGCGTCGACCAGCAGGCCGCCGAAGCCCACCACGCCGATCGCGATCCCGGCGCGGCGTGCGACCGGCGCGGTTTCGGCCTGCAGGCAGGCGATGCGCTCGTCGACCGGCATCAGCGGCTGCTTGCCGGCATTTTCGCCCACGCCGACGATCAGCCGGTCCACCAGCCGCGCCGCACGTTCGATGATGTCCAGGTGGCCGTTGGTCACCGGGTCGAACGTGCCGGGATAGAATCCCGTGCGCGGCGCGGCGTCAGGCATCGGGTGCCTCCGCCGCGCCCTGGCCATCCTGGACGCCGTCCTGGGCGCCGTCCGGGGCGCCGTTCTGGAGCCCGTCCTCGGCAGCGTCATCCTCGCCTCCATCCTCGCCGTCATCCATGACGGGGAAGACGCTGGTGACGCGCTCGGTGGTGTCGAGACGGAACAGGGTCACGCCGCCGGCCTGGCGCGACATGACGCGGATCTGGCCGACCGGCAGGCGGATCAGGCGGCCCGCGTCGGTCACCAGCATGACGTCGGTGCCGTTGATCACCGGCAGCGTCGCCACGACTTCGGTGCCGCGCCGGCTGCTGCTGAAGGTCATGTTGGCGATGCCCAGCCCGCCGCGCCCGCTGACCCGGTAGTCGTAGGCCGAGGAGCGGCGCCCGAAGCCCGCGTTGCTGACGGTCAGCAGGATTTCCTCGGCCAGTTCCAGTTCGGCGAATCGCTCGGGCGTGATGACCGAATCGGCGGGGGCCGATTCCTCGTCGGACGCATCGGGCGGGACGTCCTCGGCCTCGTCGCCCGCGGCGGCGTTTTCGGCCCGGCGGCGGGCATTGGCCATGCGCAGGAAGGCCGAGCGTTCCTCGACCGTCGCCTCGACATGGTTGAGGACGCACAGGCTGTTCACCTCATCCCCCTCGGCCAGGCGGATGCCGCGCACGCCGGAACTGTCGCGCCCGGCGAAGACGCGCAGCGTGTCGTCGGTGATCTGGAAGCGGATGCAGCGGGCGTTGCGCGTGGCCAGGAACACGTCCTGTCCTTCGCGGCAGGTGGCGACGCCGATCAGGCGGTCGCCCTCGTCCAGCTTCATCGCGATCAGGCCCGAGGCGCGGATATTGCGGAAATCGCTGAGCCGGTTGCGGCGGACATTGCCCGACGCGGTGGCGAAGACCAGGTGCAGGTTTTCCCACAGCGTCTCGTCCTGCGGCAGGGGCAGGACGGCGGTGATCGAATCGCCGCCCAGGTCGGGCAGCAGGTTGACCAGCGCGCGGCCCTTGGCGGTGGGGCTGGCCTCGGGCAGGCGCCAGACCTTCTCGCGATACGCCTTGCCGCCGGACGAGAAGAACAGCACCCATTGATGGGTGTGGGCGTTGAACGAGCGCACCACGATGTCGTCGCCGCGGCGCCCGGCGGCGGTACGGCCGCGCCCGCCGCGATTCTGGGCGCGGAAGATGTCGAGCGGCGTGCGCTTGATGAAGCCGTCGCGGGTGATGGTCACCACCATCTGGCCGGGCTCGATCAGGCTTTCGTCGGTCTGGTCGCCCGCGTAATCGGCGATCTCGGTCAGGCGCGGCGAGGCAAGCTCGGCACGGATCGCCGCCAGTTCGGCGCACATCACCTCCATGCGCCGGGGGCGGCTGGCGATGATTTCGAGCAGTTCGTTGATCCGGACCGCGACCTCGGACAGTTCCTGCTGGATCTTCTCGCGCTCGAGCCCGGTCAGGCGCTGCAGGCGCAGTTCGAGGATGCCGCGGGCCTGGGCCTCGGTCAGGTGGACCTTGCCGTCGGCGATCACGTTGCCCTCATCCTGGATCAGGTCGAGCAGCGGCGCGACGTCGGCGGCGTCCCACGCGGTGCGCATCAGCGCCTCGCGCGCCGTGGCGGCGTCGGGGGCGGCGCGGATCAGCGCGATCACCGCGTCGATATTGGCCACCGCGATCACGAGGCCGACCAGCAGGTGGCCGCGGTCGCGCGCCTTGTTGAGGTCGAAGCGCGCCCGGCGCAGGATCACGTCCTCGCGGAACGTGATAAAGGCGTGCAGCACGTCCTTCAGCCCCATCAGGCGGGGCTGGCCGTTGTCCAGCGCCAGCATGTTGACGCCGAACGAGGTCTGGAGCTGGGTGAAGCGGTAGAGCTGGTTCAGCACCACTTCGGGCGTCGCGTCGCGCTTGATCTCGATGACGATGCGCATGCCCGACCGGTCGCTTTCGTCGCGGATGTCGGAGATGCCTTCGATCTGCTTGGCGCGCACCAGTTCGGCGATGCGTTCCTGCAGGGTCGATTTGTTAACCTGGTACGGGATTTCGGTGATCACGAGGGCGCGGCGGTCGCGGCGCAGCTCCTCGATTTCGGCGCGGGCGCGGATGATGACCGAGCCGCGCCCGGTCTCGAACGCGCTGCGGATGCCCGCGCGGCCCAGGATGATGCCGCCGGTGGGGAAATCCGGCCCGGGGACGATCTGCATCAGCTCGTCCAGGGTCATGTCCGGGCGGGCGATCAGCGCCAGGGTCGCGTCGATGATCTCGCCAGGATTATGGGTCGGGATGTTGGTCGCCATGCCGACCGCGATCCCGGACGCGCCGTTGACCAGCAGGTTGGGGAAGGCGGCGGGCAGGATCTTCGGCTCCTGCTCGCTTTCGTCGTAGTTCGGCTGGAAATCGACGGTGTCGCGGTCGATGTCGTCCAGCAGGAAGGACGCGGCCTTGGCCAGCCGGGCCTCGGTATAGCGCATGGCCGCAGGGGAATCGCCGTCGACCGAGCCGAAATTGCCCTGACCGTCGATCAGCTTGACGCGCATCGACCAGGATTGCGCCATGCGCACCATGGCGTCGTAGATCGAGGAATCGCCATGCGGGTGGTATTTACCCATCACGTCGCCGACCGCGCGGGCCGATTTGCGGTAGGGCTTGTCGTGGGTGAAGCCGCTCTCGCGCATCGAATAGAGGATGCGCCGGTGCACGGGCTTCAGCCCGTCGCGCACGTCGGGCAGGGCGCGGCTGACGATGACCGACATCGCATAGGCGAGGTAGGAGGACCGCATCTCCTCCTCGATCGTCACCGGAAGCAGATCGGAAGGCGCCGGCGGCTCCGGCGGATCGGGAATTTCGGTCAATGCAAATCCGTCATGTCAAGGCCCCCGGCCCGTGGGCAAGGAGGGCGGGAACTGGACCCGAGCCTAGCACAGAGTGCGGGGCCCAGAGAAACCACGGTGGGGAAACCACAGTGGGGAAACCACGGTGAAGATGCCGCATGCGCCGTCCCGATGGCCCGTTGGGGCCGGGCAGGCTGTACCAAAGGGGCGGCCTGTGCCAGGGGCCGGGTCGTGCCGGCCCGGAGCGGGATTTAGAACGGGATTTCGTCGTCCAGGTCGCTGCCGCCGCCATGCGGCGCGTCCCAGCCCCCCGTATTGCCGCCCGTATTGCCGCCTGGGCCGCCGGCATTGCCGCCGCGACCGCCGCCGCCGCCGATCTGGCGCGGGGCGGAGGAGGAATATCCGCCGCCGGTATTGCCGCCGCCATATCCGCCGCCCGCGTCGTCGCCGGACTCGCCGCCGCGATTGCTGTCCAGCAGCACCAGGTCGCCGCGGAAGCGGTCGACCACGACCTCGGTCGTATAGCGTTCCTGGCCGGACTGGTCGGTCCATTTGCGGGTCTGCAGCGAGCCTTCCAGATAGATCTTGCGGCCCTTGCGGAGGAAACGCTCGGCCACGTCGGCGATGCGTTCGTTAAAGATGACGACGCGGTGCCATTCCGTGCGCTCGCGCCGCTCGCCGGAGGCGCGGTCGTTCCACGTGTCGCTGGTGGCCAGCGTGAGCGAGACGATCTTGGCGCCGTTCTGGCTGTTTCTGACCTCGGGGTCCTTGCCCAGATTGCCCACGAGAATAACCTTGTTGACGCTACCTGCCATGACGCTGTCCTGCCGCTGTCCGGTCCGGAGACGCCGCGCGGGCGGCGATGCTCCTGCTCTAAAAAACCGTCCGCCCCGGCCGGTCTGGGGGGCGGACGCAACTCTGATGCCATCCTAACCCAGATGCGCGGCGGATGATACCGGTGCGGCGGATGGCGTTCCGTCGGGATGTTTTTTTCCGGCATGTCGGTTCATATCGCTTCGTCCCCGGCATTTTTGAGGCGGCGGATCTTGGCGGACGGCGCGGAAACGGTCAGAACAGAGTGGGAACGCGGCGGGCCGGACGCGGCGGGTCCGGAGCGGGAGCGCCAGAGGGCGCCCCAGCGGGCGCCAAAGAGCGACGATATATAGAATATAGAGCGGCGATAGAGAGCGGCGGCAGAGAGCGACAGAGCATGGCACATCGATCCAGTCAGGAGGCCGACCGGGATGCTGGTCCGAGCACTCGTCCGGCGGGCGGGCCGCCGGCGGCGCAGTCCATCCGGGTGCGGGGCGCGCGGGCGCACAACCTGAAGAATATCGACGTCGAGATCCCGCGCGACGCGCTGACGGTGGTGACCGGGCTGTCGGGGTCGGGCAAGTCGTCGCTGGCGTTCGACACGATCTATGCCGAGGGGCAGCGCCGCTATGTCGAGAGCCTGTCGGCCTATGCGCGGCAGTTCCTGGAGCTGATGGGCAAGCCGGACGTCGATGCGATCGAGGGCCTGTCGCCGGCGATTTCCATCGAGCAGAAGACCACGTCGAAGAATCCGCGCTCGACCGTCGGCACGATCACCGAGATCCACGATTACATGCGCCTGCTGTGGGCGCGGGCGGGCGTGCCCTATTCGCCGGCCACCGGCCTGCCGATCGAGGCCCAGACCGTGAGCCAGATGGTCGACCGGGTGATGGCCCTGCCGGAGGGCACACGGCTGATGCTGCTGGCCCCGGTGATCCGCGACCGCAAGGGCGAGTGGCGCAAGGAACTGGCCGAACTGCAGCGCAAGGGCTTTGCCCGCGTGAAGGTGGATGGCGCGCTGTACGAGATCGCCGAGGTGCCCGAGCTGAACCGCAAGCTGCGCCACACGGTCGAGGCGGTGGTGGACCGGGTGGTGGTCAAGCCCGGGCTGGAATCGCGCCTGGCCGACAGTTTCGAGACGGCGCTGGGGCTGTCCGACGGGCTGGTCTATGCCGAGGAAGTGGTGCGGGGCGATGCCGAGCCGCCGCCGCGCATCGTGTTTTCGTCGCGATTCGCCTGTCCGGTCAGCGGTTTCACCCTGGAGGAGATCGAGCCGCGGCTGTTCTCGTTCAACGCGCCGCAGGGGGCGTGCCCGGCCTGCGACGGAATCGGCACCGAGACCTTCTTCGATCCGCATCTGATCGTGCCGGACGAGTCGCTGTCGCTGGCCGCCGGCGCGATCGCGCCGTGGCGCAGTGCGCAGAGCCCGTATTACCAGCAGACGCTGGAAAGCCTGGCGGCGCATTACGGGGTGCGCATGGAGACGCCCTGGCGGGACCTGCCGCAGGGCGTGCGCGACGTGATCATGCAGGGGAGCGGCGAGGAGATCACCTTCCGCTATCGCGATGGCCGTAAATCCTATGACCTGACCAAGGCGTTCGACGGGGTGGTGACCAACCTGCGCCGCCGGATGGCCGAGACCGACAGCGTGTGGGTGCGCGAGGAATTGTCGCGCTATCAGTCCGACAAGCCGTGCCATGCCTGCCATGGCGCCCGCCTGCGGCCCGAGGCGCTGTCGGTGCGGGTCGCGGGGGCGACGATCGCCGAGGCGTCGGACCTGCCGATCCGCCGGGCGCTGGACTGGTTCGCCACCGTCGAGGCGACGCTGACGCCGCAGCGGGCGGAGATCGCCCGGCGCATCCTGCGCGAGATCCTGGACCGGCTGCGGTTTCTGAACGATGTGGGGCTGGATTACCTGACGCTGTCGCGCGGGTCGGCGACGCTGTCGGGCGGCGAGAGCCAGCGGATCCGCCTGGCGAGCCAGATCGGGTCGGGGCTGACGGGGGTATTGTACGTGCTGGACGAGCCGTCGATCGGGCTGCACCAGCGCGACAATGAGCGCCTGCTGGGCACGCTGGACCGGCTGAAGCGGCTGGGGAACACGCTGATCGTCGTCGAGCATGACGAGGATGCGATCCGCGCCGCCGACTGGCTGATCGACATGGGGCCCGGGGCGGGGGTGAATGGCGGCAATGTGGTGGCGATCGGCACGCCCGACGCCGTCGCGGCGAATCCGGCCAGCCTGACCGGGGATTACCTGTCGGGCCGGCGCAGCATCGCCGTGCCGGCGCGGCGGCGCCCGGTGGATGCGGTGCGCATGCTGCGGCTGGAAGGGGCGAGCGGCAACAACCTGAAGGACGTGACGGCGCGGGTGCCGCTGGGCACCTTTACGTGCGTCACCGGCGTGTCGGGGGGCGGCAAGTCGACCCTGGTGATCGACACGCTGTACAAGGCGCTGTCGCGGCAATTGATGGGGTCGGGGCAGAATCCGGCGCCGTACCGGCGGCTGGACGGGGTGGAACTGCTGGACAAGATCATCGACATCGACCAGTCGCCGATCGGCCGTACGCCGCGATCCAACCCCGCGACCTATACCGACCTGTTCGCGCCGATCCGCGACTGGTTCGCCGAACTGCCGGAGAGCAAGGCGCGCGGATACAAGCCGGGGCGGTTCTCGTTCAACGTCAAGGGCGGGCGGTGCGAGGCCTGCCAGGGCGATGGGGTGCTGAAGATCGAGATGCATTTCCTGCCGGACGTGTTCGTGACCTGCGATACCTGCAAGGGCGCCCGCTACAACCGCGAGACGCTGGAGGTGAAGTTTCGCGGCAAGTCGATCGCCGACGTATTGGCCATGACGGTGGACGAGGCGCTGCCGTTCTTTTCGGCCGTGCCGCGCATCCGCGACCGGCTGGCGATCCTGCAGCAGGTGGGGCTGGGCTATGTCGCGCTGGGCCAGCAGGCCACGACCCTGTCGGGCGGCGAGGCGCAGCGAGTGAAGCTGTCCAAGGAACTGGCCAGGCGGGCCACCGGGCGCACGCTGTATATCCTGGACGAGCCGACCACCGGCCTGCATTCCGAGGATGTGCGCAAGCTGCTGGAGGTGCTGCACGCCCTGGTGGACCAGGGCAATACGGTCGTGGTGATCGAGCACAACCTGGACGTCATCAAGACCGCCGACTGGGTGCTGGACATGGGGCCCGAGGGCGGCGACGGCGGCGGCCGGATCGTGGCCGAGGGCACGCCCGAGGACGTCGCGGCCTGCGCCGAAAGCCATACCGGGCGCTTCCTGGGGCCGCTGCTGGCGCGGCCCGACGCCGATCCGCCGGAGGCCGGGGGACGCCGCGCGGCGGGCAGGCGGGGCAGGCTGGCGAAAACGGATAAAAAAAATCGCACGGAACCGCGGAAAATACTTGCATAAGCAGGGTGGTGGCCTTATCAGCGGCCCCCTTGGCCCAAGGGGGCGATCCCGCCCAACAGGCTGTCTACTGGTTTGGGGGTACGTGATGAACGCACTTGCTCAGCTGGGGATGGTCTCGGAACTCCCGAGCAATATCCAGGTGTCTTCTAATCCGTCTTCGCACGACGAAGAGCGGAAGGATTATTTCGTCGAGAAAGACGGGATGAAGTTCGCGGGAACGCATCTTCTGGTCGATCTTTGGGAGGCCCGGAATCTGGACGATCCGGCGCAGATCGATCGCATCCTGTGCGAGGCGGCGGTGACGGCGGGTGCGACCATCCTGCACAGCCATTTCCACCATTTCTCGCCGAATGGCGGGGTGTCGGGCGTGGTGGTCCTGGCCGAGAGCCATATTTCGATCCACACCTGGCCCGAACGGAATTTCGCGGCGGTCGACATCTTCATGTGCGGCGCGTGCGATCCGAATCTGGCGATCCCGGTGATGCAGCGCCTGTTCCAGGCGGAACGGGTCGAAGTGGACGAGCAGCGGCGCGGCCGCGTCGCCTGATGCGACGGGCGCCGGTTGCCCGACGGCTCCGGCGCTTTCTCTCCCGACCATCGGGGGGCCCGACCATCGGGGGCCGGATCGATCCGGCCTCTTTTTTTATGGCCGGTGTCCTGAAGCCGAAGATCGACGGCCGGACATCGGATGCCGTGCGGAGCGGGAGACGGGGAATGAGCGAAAACTGGCTTGGCGAAACCCTCTATGAAGGCTGGCAGCAGCGCTTCAGGGTGCGCAGGGAACTGGCCCGTACGAAAAGCGTTTTTCAGGATATCGTCGTTTTCGAAAGCGAGACGCATGGCCGCGTGCTCGTGCTGGATGGCGTGATCCAGATCACCGAGGGTGATGAATTCGTCTATCAGGAGATGCTGACCCATGTGCCGCTGCTGGCGCATGGCGATGCGAAGAGCGTGCTGATCATCGGCGCGGGCGATGGCGGCGTGCTGCGCCGGGTGCTGCAGCATCGCGGCGTGACCCGCGCGGTGATGGTGGAGATCGACGGCGAGGTGATCGCCCTGTCCAAGCAATATCTGCCCGGCATTGCCGGCGATGCCTGGACCGATCCGCGCGCCGAGGTGATCGTGGGCGACGGGATCGATTACGTGGCCAAGGCCGAGACCGGATCGGTCGACGTGATCATCGTCGACAGCACCGATCCGATCGGGGTGGGCGAAGTGCTGTTCACGGATTCGTTCTATGAACATTGCGCGCGGATCCTGACGCCGAACGGCATCATCGTGAACCAGTGCGGCGTGCCCTTCATGCAGGCCGACGAGTTGCGCGAGACCAGCCTGCGCCGCGCGCGCTTCTTTCCGCACGTGTCGGCCTATGTCGCGGCGGTGCCGACCTATGTCGGCGGCTTCATGACCCTGGGGATCGCGGCCAAGGGGACGAACCCGGCCATCCATCCGGCCGAGACGATTCGCGCCCGGGCCGAGGCGGCGGGCATTCTGGGGACGACCGGCTATTGGACGCCGGAGATCCACGCGGGCGCCTTCAACCTGCCGCCCTATATCGCCCGGCATCTGCCCGCGGCGCGGTAAGGCCAGTCCAGGTCGGGCTCTGCCCGAACCCGGCAGGGGTCACAGACCCCTGCACCCCATTACCCCATTATATTGACAAATAATCGGTTTCCAAAGGCACCGCCTTTGGCGGGGTTCGGGGCAGCGCCCCGAAAAAGAGAGCGCGGGACGGTCAATCTATGACACGCGCTGGTATAGAACCCCGACTTGGGCGTGCGCGTCGGCGGCGATCCGCCGCGCGCCGCCCGGGGAGGGCGCCCTCGGCCTCGTTCAGGCGCGGTGGGTGGCCAGCCGGCGCAGCGAGAGCAGTTCGACGCCCAGCGTCGCCATGCCGTCGGCGAAGACCTGGTAATGCGGCGTCGTGAGATGGCTGTCGAACGCTGCCTGGTCGACATAGATCTCGTGCAGGATCACCCGGTCGGGCTCATTCTCGGGCAGCAGGACGTCGAAGGCGCGGCATCCCGGCTCGTCCGCCACGGAGCGGGCGCTGTCATAGGCGCAGATTTCGAGAAATTTCCCGCGGTTTTCGGGAGTCGTCGCGAATTCGGCGATGATGGTCAACGGGGCGGCGTTCGTCATGACTGCGTCCTTTCCTGGCGGCCATGACGAGCCTATACCGGGCGGGGCCGTCCGATCCAGCCCGCGCGGCCGCGCGACAATGTGACGGGGCGATTGACTTGCTTGCGAAACATGTGCCAAGCATCCGGATGCTGAAGCGGGAGAGACCGGCGCGAGCCGGCGCCGAAGGAGCAACCGCCCCGGAAACTCTCAGGCCAAAGGACCGCCCGGCATGGACTTCTGGAGAGAGGCGCCCCGCGCGCCCGCCGACGGGATAGCGATCTCAGGCAAACCGACAGAAGGGGCATTCGGATCCGCGACCGGATTCAGGAGGCTCGGTTCATGTCGTATCTTCTCCCTCTTTCCTTTCCGGCGATCGGCCTGAACGGCCACAGGCGGGGCGCGGCATGAGCCGGGACCTGCTGCGCACGCCGCTTTACGACCTGCATCTGTCGCTGGGTGCCCGGATGGTGCCCTTTGCCGGCTATGACATGCCGGTGCAGTACAAGGCCGGCGTGATGGCCGAGCATCTGCATACCCGGACCGCGGCGGGATTGTTCGACGTGTCCCACATGGGGCAGGTCACGCTGCGCGCGCGGTCGGGGCGCATCGCGGACGCGGCGTTGGCGCTGGAGCGGCTGGTGCCGGCCGACATCCTGGCGCTGAAGCCCTGGCGCCAGCGTTACGCGCTGCTGACGGACGCGCAAGGCGGCATCCTGGACGACCTGATGGTCTCGCGCCTGGGGGATGAGGCGCTGCTGCTGGTGGTCAATGCCGCGTGCAAGGATGCGGACCTGGCGCATCTTACGGCGGCGCTGGACGGGGATTGCGTGGTCGAGGCCCTGCCGGAGCGCGCGCTGATCGCGCTGCAGGGGCCGCTTGCGGGCGCGGCGCTGGCCCGGCTGGCCCCCGCGACGGCGGAGATGCGCTTCATGGACGTGGCGGAGTGCGACGTAGCGGGCGTGGCCTGCGTGGTCTCGCGCTCGGGCTATACCGGCGAGGACGGGTTCGAGCTGGGCATGGCGTCCGGCGCGGCCGTGCGGGTGGCCGAGGCGCTGCTGGCGCAGGAGGGGGTCGCGCCCGTGGGGCTGGGCGCGCGCGACAGCCTGCGGCTGGAGGCCGGGCTGTGCCTGTACGGGTCGGACATCGACCGCACGACCACCCCCATCGAGGCCGGGCTGGACTGGTCGATCCAGAAGAGCCGCCGGGACGGCGGCGCGCGGGCGGGCGGATTTCCCGGGGCGGAGAGCGTGCTGGCGCAACTGCGCGACGGCGCTCCGCGCCGCCGGGTGGGAATCGCCGTCGAGGGACGCGCGCCGGTGCGCGGCGGGGCGCAATTATTCGCCGACGCGCAGGGCGCGGTGCCGGTCGGCCGGGTGACGTCGGGGGCGTTCGGCCCCACGGTCGGGGCGCCGGTGGCCATGGGCTATGTCGCGGCGGGGTACGAGGCGACCGGCACGGCGCTGTTCGCCGAGCTGCGGGGCAAATTTTTGCCGGCGCGGGTGGCGGCGCTGCCGTTCACGGCGCCCGGGTTCAGGCGGTAGTCCCGGACGCCGGGTTTCG
Source organism: Nguyenibacter vanlangensis (assembly GCF_038719015.1). Taxonomy (NCBI): domain Bacteria; kingdom Pseudomonadati; phylum Pseudomonadota; class Alphaproteobacteria; order Acetobacterales; family Acetobacteraceae; genus Nguyenibacter; species Nguyenibacter vanlangensis. The sequence goes on along the minus strand of NZ_CP152276.1, from coordinate 996,568 downwards.
GGAATTGACGGGTTTGGGTGGAGAGACGGACATGACGGTTTATTACACGAAGGATCATGAATGGCTGCGCGTCGAGGGGGATGTCGCGGTCGTCGGCATCACCGCCCATGCGGCCGAGGAGCTGGGCGAGCTGGTGTTCGTCGAGGCCAAGGAGGACGGCACCGCGGTGGCGCAGGGTGACAGCGTGGCGGTGGTGGAATCGGTCAAGGCGGCGTCCGACATCTATGCCCCGGTGTCGGGCACGGTGGTGGGCTTCAATGCCGCGCTGACCGACGATCCGACCCTGGTGAACGGCGCGCCCGAGGGCGAGGGCTGGATCCTGAAGCTGCGCATCGCCGATGCGGGGCAGCTTGCGTCGCTGCTGGACGCGGCGGCCTATGCCGCGCTGGTCGGCTGATCCTGTCGCGGAGACGATGAACGTGGCGCCCTCGACCGAGCACTCTTCCACCGTGCATTCCTCGACTCTCTGGCGGACTGCGCGTCCCGCCGCCGAGTCCTTCTGCGCCCGCCATGTCGGCCCGCGCGACGGCGAGGTCGCCGCCATGCTGGAGGCGGTCGGTGCGCCGTCGCTGGATGCGCTGATGGAGCAGACGGTGCCGGCGGCGATCCGGCTGCGCGGCGCGATGGGGCTGGGCGAGGGCCTGACCGAACCGGCGGTGCTGGCGCGGCTGCGGGCCATTGCCGGGCGCAACCGGGTCATGACCTCGCTGATCGGCCAGGGCTATTACGGCACGGTGCTGCCGGGGGTGATCCAGCGCAACGTGCTGGAAAACCCGGCCTGGTACACGGCCTATACGCCCTATCAGCCGGAGATCAGCCAGGGACGGCTGGAGGCGCTGCTGAATTTCCAGACCATGGTCGCGGACCTGACCGGGCTGGACGTGGCCAATGCCTCGCTGCTGGACGAGGCGACGGCGGCGGCCGAGGCGATGGCGCTGGCACGGCGCGTGGCGCGGTCGAAGGCGGACGGGTTCTTCGTCGATGCCGATTGCCATCCGCAGACGCTGGCGGTGCTGCGCACCCGCGCTGAGCCGATGGGCTGGCGGATCATCGTCGGCGATCCGGACCGCGACCTGGATGCGGAGGCGGTGTTCGGCGCGCTGCTGCAATATCCGGGATCGTCGGGGCAGGTCCGCGATCCGCGCGGCGCGATCGCGCGGCTGCACGCGGCGCAGGCCGTGGTGGCGATGGCGGCCGATCCGCTGGCGCTGACCGTGCTGGAGGCGCCGGGCGTGCTGGGGGCGGACATCGCCGTGGGGTCGATGCAGCGCTATGGCATGCCGATGGGCGCGGGCGGTCCGCATGCGGCCTATATGGCCGTGCGGGATGCCTACAAGCGCAATATTCCCGGGCGCCTGGTGGGGGTTTCGGTCGACAGCCGGGGGCAGCCTGCCTATCGCCTGGCGTTGCAGACGCGCGAGCAGCATATCCGGCGCGAGAAGGCGACGTCGAACATCTGCACCGCGCAGGTGCTGCCGGCGGTGATTTCGGCGATGTACGCGCTGTATCACGGGCCCGACGGGCTGGCGGACATCGCGCGGCGCGTGCATGGGCTGACCGCGATCCTGGCCGCCGGGCTGCGGGCGCTGTCGGTGCGGGTGGTGACCGAATATTTCTTCGACACGATCACCGTAGCGACGAGCGGCGCGTCCGGCCTGGTCCGCGCCCGGGCCGAGGAGGCGGGCCTGAATCTGCGCATCGTCGATGCCGACCATGTGGGGATCAGCCTGGACGAGACGACCACGCCGGAGATCGTCCGCGCCGTGTGGCGCTGTTTCTGCCCCGATGCGCGGCGGCTGGAGGAGATGGAGCGCGCCCTGCCGGAGCCGGGCGGCGCCCTGCCGCCCGGGTTGCTGCGCGCCAGCCCGTTCATGACGCATCCGGTCTTCCACGCCCATCGGTCCGAGACCGACATGCTGCGCTATCTGCGCCGGCTGGCGGATCGCGACCTGGCGCTGGACCGCACCATGATCCCGCTGGGGTCGTGCACGATGAAGCTGAACGCGACGGTCGAGATGATGCCGGTCACCTGGCCGGAATTCTGCGACATCCATCCCTATGCGCCTTCGGCGCAGATGGAAGGCTATGCCGTGCTGTTCGACGAGCTGGAGCGGATGCTGAAGGCGGTCAGCGGCTATGACGCGGTGTCGCTGCAGCCCAATTCGGGGGCGCAGGGCGAATATGCCGGCCTGCTGGCGATCCGTGCCTATCACCGGGCGCGGGGCGAGGGCGGGCGCGACATCTGCCTGATCCCGGCTTCGGCCCATGGCACCAACCCGGCATCGGCCCAGATGGTGGGGATGCGCGTGGTGGTCGTGGCCTGCGACGCGCAGGGCAATGTCGATATCGGCGACCTGAAGGCCAGGATCGCGCAGAGCGGGGACCGGCTGGCGGCGATCATGATCACCTATCCCTCGACCCATGGCGTGTTCGAGGAATCGGTGGTCGAGATCTGCGACCTGGTGCATGCGGCGGGCGGCCAGGTCTATCTGGACGGCGCCAACATGAACGCGCAGGTCGGGCTGTCGCGCCCGGGCGCCTTCGGCGCGGATGTCAGCCATTTCAACCTGCACAAGACCTTCTGCATTCCGCATGGCGGCGGCGGGCCGGGCATGGGGCCGATCGGCGTGGGCGCGCATCTGGCGCCCTTCCTGCCGGGCGTGCCTCAGGAGGGCGGGGCGAACGCGGTGTCGGCCGCGCCGTACGGATCGGCGGCGGTGCTGCCGATTTCCTGGACCTATATGATGCTGATGGGCGACGCGGGATTGCGGCGGGCGACCGAGATCGCGATCCTGAATTCCAATTACGTCGCCAGCCGTCTGTCCGGCCATTATCCGGTGCTGTATCGCGGCACGAACGGGCGGGTGGCGCATGAATGCATCATCGACCTGCGCCCGATCAAGGATGCGACCGGCATTACGGTGGACGATGTCGCCAAGCGGCTGATCGACCATGGATTCCATGCGCCGACGGTCAGTTTTCCGGTCGCCGGCACCTTCATGATCGAGCCCACGGAATCCGAGAACAAGGCCGAGCTGGACCGGTTCTGCGACGCGATGATCGCGATCCGCGCGGAAATCGCCGATATCGAGGCCGGGGTGCTGAGCGCCGAGGAAAGCCCGCTGCGCCATGCGCCGCATACGGTGCGCGACCTGGCCGACCCGGCCTGGGAGCGTGCCTATGACCGCCGGCGCGGCTGCCTGCCGTCCGGCGTCGCGGCCGCGGACAAATACTGGCCGCCGGTCAACCGGCTGGACAATGCCTATGGCGACCGCAACCTGGTCTGCGCGTGCCCCGACATGGCCAGCTATCAGGAGGATGCCGTCTGAGGCGGCCAGGGACGCTGGATAGGGACGCTGGGTAGGGACGTCGGACAGGGACCGGGGGCGGCACGCTTTCAAACGTCACGGAAATGTGTTCTCTGCCGGACAGGGGCAACCCGAGTCGTCGAGCCCAAGTCGTCGAGAAGGAGAAGAACGGCGTGTCTGACAGGTTCCGGTTTGTGATCGTCGGCGGCGGGATCGCCGGCATGGAGATGGCCACCTATCTGGGCAACACGCTGGGCCGGTCCGGCCAAGCCGAGGTGACGCTGATCGACAGTTCCTTCTTCCATGTCTGGAAGCCGATGTTGCATGAGTTCGCGGCCGGTACCAGCCCGAACGACCGGAACCGGGTCAGTTTCCTGGCGCAGGCCAGCCGCAAATCCTTCAAATACTGGCCCGGGGTGCTGGACGGCGTCGACCGCGCGGCGCGCCAGGTCGAGCTGGCGCCGATGGAGGACGAGCGGGGCAATGTGCTGCTGGACCGGCGCAGCCTGTCCTATGACGCGCTGATCGTGTCGATCGGCAGCCGGGCCAATGATTTCGGCCTGCCGGGCATTACCGAACATTGCCATTTCATCGACAACCTGACCGAGGCCGACGCCTTCAACACCCGGTTCCGCTCGTTGGTGCTGCAGGCGATCGGGCAGTCCGGCACCTTGCAGATCGCCATCGTCGGCGGCGGCGCCACGGGTGTGGAACTGGCGGCCGAGCTGCATCGCGCGCTGGACCTGGCCGCCAATTACGGGGCGGGGATGAACCGGGCGGACCTGCATGTCACCCTGCTGGAGGCCGGGCCGCGCATCCTGCCCGCCTTCCCCGAGGCGGTGTCCGAGGATTCCCGCCGGCAACTCGAGGCGCTGGGCATCACCGTGCACACCAGCGCCCAGGTGACCGGGGCCGACGCGGACGGGTTCCTGCTGGGGGACGGCACGCGGATCGACGCCAGGCTGAAGGTCTGGGCCGCCGGGGTGAAGGCGCCGGCCGCGACGACGCTGTTCGAGGGGCTGGAGCGGTCGCGCTCGGGGCAATTGGTGGTGCGTCCGACCTTGCAGACCACGCGGGATGACCGGATCTTCGCCCTGGGCGATTGCTCGTTCATCGCCGAAAAGCCGGTGCCCGCCACCGCGCAGGCGGCGCGGCAGCAGGCGCGGCATCTGTCGCGGCAGATGAAGGGCTGGATCGGCGGCGGGGCGATCGCGCCATTCCATTACCGCGATCGCGGGGCCGTGGTGTCGCTGGGCGATTACAATGGCTGGGGCACGCTGGGGAAATATCATTTCGGGGGCGGTCCGCTGCGCGGATTGCCCGCCCGGCTGGGGCACGACATGCTGTATCGCCAGCACCAGATGGAGATCCACGGCCCGGCGCGGGCGCTGGCGGCATGGGGAGCCGACCAGCTTGACGAGTTCGTGCGCCCGATCGTGCGCCTGGACTGACCGTCCGTTCCATTCCGTCGCGTGGCGCGGGTCCCGGGACCCCGCCATGTGCGCCGCGCATGCGCGGCCCCGAGACATTTCAAAACGTTGCGACTGGCCCGCGATTGCTCTTGGGGCGGGCAGGGAGAAGGCGCATCTTCGCCCCCATACCGGATAAGCCCGCCGCATCGCGCGGTCCATAAGAAAAGGGACGGTCCGGGGGAGGCGGGTCATGTTTCATCTGAAAATCGCGGGGGACAGCCGGTCCCATTTCCACATGACGGCGCCGTGGGCCTATATCGCGGCGCATCGCGACGATCCGGCGTGGACGGATGCGCGCGACCGCATGACGGTGGCGCTGATCTGCGGGGGGCTGTTGTCGGCCTTCGTCATCGACATGGCCATTCTTTATTTCTCGATGTTCCGTCCCTGAAGCGTCGGGCCGCAGGCCGGCGGGCCGCGTGCCCGGCGACATGTCGGCGGGGCTGGCGGTTATGTCCGTTAGGATATAGATCTTTCCCCGACAGGGGGAAGGATGGGGCGTTTCATCTCGGCGGTCCGGGCGGGATTGCCGGCGGCGATCATGGTGGCGGCGGGCTGTGCGGCGTGGCCGGACGCGGCGCCTGCCCGTTCGGTCGTGGACATGACGGGACGGGTGGTTGCCTGCCCGGACCATCCGTCGCGCATTGCCGATCTGTGGTTCGCCCATAACGAACTGGTGCTGATGCTGGGCGGGGCCGGCCGGATCGCGGTGACGGACGATCTGCCGTCGGCGCGGCCGTGGATGTACCGGGTGGCGCCGGTGCTGCATGGCGCGGCCGGGGTGACCGGCGCGGTGCCCAATGTGGAAATGCTGCTGGGGCGCGGGGTGGACCTGGTCTTCGCCGCCAACGACTCGCCGGCCGCCGCGCCGCTGCGGCGGGCCGGGCTGGCGGTGGTGCAGGCGGGTTTTACCGATACGGCCTCTCTGCTGCGGGCGCTGGACCTGACGGCGGACGTGCTGGGCGATGCGCGCGCGCATGACGTCGCCCGGCGGTACCGCGCCATGCTGGATGCGACGATGGCGCGGGTGGAGGCCGGGCTGGCGGACCTGCCGCCCGGACGGCGGCTGCGCGTGCTGCATGTCAAGTCGCTGGTGCCGCTGACGGTCGATGGCGGCGGGACGATCATCGATGAATGGATCGGCCGGGCGGGCGGGCGCAATGTCGCCGCGGCGGTCAGCGGCAACATGCGCCCGGTTTCGCTGGAACAGGTTGCCGCCTGGGACCCGGACGTGGTGATCCTGGGACCGGACGGCGGCGACCTGGCGCGGGTGTCGGCGCAATGGGGGGCGCTGCGGGCCGTGCGGGACGGCCGGGTCTATCGCAATCCGTCGGGCGTGTTTCCGTGGGACCGCTATGGCAGCGAATTGCCGTTGCAGGTCCTGTGGGCGGCGAAGACCCTCTATCCCGGCCGGTTTGCCCGGGTGGATATGGTTTTTGAAACCATTAAGTTCTATCGCGAATTTTTCGGATACGACCTGACGCCGGGGGAGGCCGCGCGGATCCTGGCGGCCCGTCCGCCGGCGGGGGACGCGGAGTGATGCGGCGCGCGGCGGTCCTGCGGGCCGTCCCGGTCATCCTGCTTTTCGCACTGCCGGCCGTGGGGCTGCTCGGCCTTGCGGCGCTGTCGCTGGCGATCGGGCGCTATCCGGTGTCGGTCCCGGACATCGTCGCGATCCTGTCGGGGCATGACGGGGGGATGGCGCCGGCGCGGCGGGCGGTGCTGCGCGCGATCCTGATCCAGGCCCGGCTGCCGCGCATTGCCGGCGCGGTGGTGGTGGGGGCGGCGCTGTCGGCGTCCGGGGCCGGGTATCAGGCGGTGTTCCGCAACCCGCTGGTCTCGCCGGGCCTGCTGGGCGTGCTGGCCGGGGCCGGGTTCGGCGCGGCGCTGGGGATCGTCGCCGGGGCCGGGCCGGCGGGCATCCATGCCCTGTCCTTTCTGGGCGGGGTGCTGGCGGTGGCGGCCGGGGCCGGGATCGCCCGGCTGTTCGACGTGCGATCGATGCTGATGCTGGTCTTCGGCGGGTTGCTGAGTACCGCCTTCTTCACCGCGCTGCTGTCGGCGCTGAAATATGTTGCCGATCCGGACAGGCAGTTGCCCGATATCGTGTTCTGGCTGCTGGGCAGCCTGACGCAGGTCGGATGGCGCGACCTGATGGTGGCGGCGCCCCCGGTGCTGGGCGGGATCGCGGTGCTGACGGCCTGCGGCCGCATGCTGGACGCGCTGGCGATGGGCGACGACGAGGCCAGGACCCTGGGGGTGCCGGTCGGGTTGTTGCGCCATGGCGTGATCGCGGTGGCCAGCATGCTGGCGGCGCTGACGGTTTCGGTGGCGGGGATGATCGGCTGGATCGGGCTGATGGTTCCGCATGCGGCGCGGCTGCTGGCCGGGCCGCGCAACGGGTTGGTCCTGCCGCTGAGCGCCTGTCTGGGCGGGGCGTTCCTGTTGCTGTGCGACGATCTGGCGCGGGTGCTGACCGAGCAGGAAGTGCCGGTCGGGCTGATCGTCGATCTGCTGAGCGTGTGCCTGTTCGTGGGCGTGCTGCGGCTGGTCCGCCGGGGGTGGGCGGAGTGAGCGGGCTGGAGGCGCGGCAGATCGGTTTCCGGCGGCAGGGGCGGTGGGTGCTGGAGGATGTGTCCCTGACGCTGCGTCCGGGCGAGCTGGTGGCGCTGCTGGGGCCGAACGGCGCAGGCAAGACGAGCCTGCTGCGCCTGCTGCTGCGGCTGTCGCGGCCGGATGCGGGGCGGATTCTGCTGGACGGGCGGGATATCGCCGGCCTGACCCGGCGGCACCTGGCCGGGCGTGTCGCCTATGTGCCGCAGGGCCATGCCGTGGCGTTTCCCTATCGCGTCGCGGACGTGGTCGCGCTGGGGCGGCTGGCGGGCGGGACGATGCTGGCGCCCTTTGCCTCGGCCGCCGATCGCCGGGCGGCGGCCGAGGCGATGGCGCGTCTGGCGATCGGTCATCTGGCGGAGCGTGCCTATGTCACCCTGTCGGGAGGCGAGCGGCAGAGCGTGCTGATTGCGCGGGCGCTGGCCCAGGGGGCGCGGCTGCTGGTGCTGGACGAGCCGGAGGCGGGGCTGGATTACGGCCAGCAGCGCCGGCTGTTCGGCCTGCTGCGCGATCTGGCGGCGGGCGGATATGCGATCCTGGCCACGACCCATGACCCGCTGCGCGCGGCGCGGGTGTTCTCGCGCGCCGTCCTGCTGCGCGGGGGGCGGGTGCTGGCGGACGGACCGGCGGCGGCGATCCTGTCGGAGGACGCGATTTCGGACCTGTACGATCGCGTTCCGCCATAGCGGCGCCCTTGTCTATATTTCATGGTATATAGACATCCGGCCGTCCCTTCGTTAGTGAGGTGCAACGTCACGCACGGGAAATGGATTGCGACATGGTCGGCCGGACGAGTACGGGTTTGCGCATCTTGCTGGTCTGTTCGGTATTTTCGCTGGATGCGTGGCATGCCGGGGCCGGGCGCGCGGCGGAGGCGGCGGATGACGCGAAGGTGCATGATGCCAAGGCGCATGATAGCGGGGCGCATGAGAGCGGGGCCGGGCCGCGTGTCGAGCATGTCCAGGTGGTGCGCCGCCAGGCGGCCGGTACGCAGGCCGCGTACGACAAGGCCACGGCCGATCTGGGGCCGCTGGGCACGCGGCGGACGCTGGATGCACCCTTTTCCATCCTGGCGGTGCCGCAGGACGTGATCGTCAACCAGCAGGGGCGCAACATCAATGACGTGATGCAGTATCTGCCGTCGGTCCAACTGGAGGAGCGCGGCGATCCGAATACCAGCCGCCCGCAGAGCCGCGGCTTTGAGGCCGATGTGGTGTCGAACATGCGCATCGACGGGCTGAACGCGGTGACGACGACCCCTTATGCGGCCGAGCAGTTCGACAATCTGCAGGTCCTCAACGGGCTGGCCGGCGCGCTGTACGGGCCGCAGAATCCGGCGGGCACCTTTGCCTATACGCTGAAGCGGCCGACCGGGCAGCGGGTCAACCGCCTGTCGATCGGGGTGGATTCCATCGGCACCGTGATGGAAAATGCCGATCTGTCCGGACGGGCGGGGCGCAATGGCTGGTTCGGCTATCGCCTCGACCTGCTGCATGGCGACGGGACCGGCTATGTCGACAAGAGCTGGCTGCGCCGGAACCTGGTGAGCGGGGATTTCGATATCCGCCTGTCCGAGCGGACGGTGATCGAAATCGATGCCAGCCAGTACACCTATGCCGAGCGCGGCATGGCGCCCGGGTTCGCCTATTCCGCGACCGTGCCGCTGCCGGCCGCGCCGGACCTGAGCAAGCCTTATCTGGGGCAGGATTATGCGGGCTTCAACATGGAGACGAACACGGCGCTTGCGAAAATCCGGCATGAATTCAACGAGGACTGGTCGCTGACCCTGGGCGGGCTGTACCAGAACGCCTATCGCCAGGTCTTTGCGAACACCGATCGGCTGCTGAACGGCGCGGGGCTGTACCAGCAGGTGATTTCGGCGGCGACGACGGCGAAGAATTTCAAGGTGGGCAGCAACCTTGCCTATCTGAACGGACATGTTCGCACCTGGTCGATCGGGCACGACCTGGTGGTCGGCACCAACGGCTATATGATGGGCAACTACAACCCCACCCGCGCCGACGGGACATTCGTGCTGGGGACGGCGAACCTGGACGATCCGCGTTCTTTTCCCGGACGCCAGCCCTATTTTTCCGGAACTTACGAATCGGCCTATACGCGCACGCAGACGGTGATCCTGGGCGATACGCTGCATCTGGACCGTCACTGGTCGGTCATGGGCACGCTGGGCTGGGGCTGGATGTCGATCGTCAATAACGACATCCATGGCCATGTCGTCAGCGCCTATGACAAGGATGCGGCGTTCAGCCCGATGACCAGCCTGATCTACCAGCCGGCGAAGAACCAGACGGCCTATTTCACCTGGGGGCGCAGCCTGCAGCAGGGGGATACCGCGCCGGCGGGTTCGACCAACCAGAACCAGGTCCTGGCCCCGCTGAAGAGCGAGGAATACGAGGTCGGATACAAGATCCTGGTCGGAAAATTACAGATGAACGTGGCGGGTTTCCGGATGACCCGGCCCTATTCCTTTACCGATCCGACGACGCGTCTGTTCGGCACGTTCGGCGTGCAGCGCAATTACGGCGTCGAGTTCCAGGCCGCCGGCTATGTCACGCCCGACCTGTCCGTGCTGGGGGGCGTGACGTGGATCGACGCGCAGCTCGGCGCGACCGGCACGCCGGCCACCAGCCACAAGGAGGTGGTGGGGGTGGCGCCGGTCCAGGCCGATATATTACTGGATTATCGCCTGCCGCTGGGCGCGGGGGTGCCGGGGCACGGCCTGGCGGTGAACGCGAACGTGCATTACACCGGGCGTCGTGCGGCCAATGTCGCCAATACCAGTTTCGCGGGGTCCTATGTCACGCTCGACCTGGGCGTGCGCTATGCGTTTCGCGTCGCGCATTATCCGATGGTCGTACGCTTCGGCGTGCAGAACGTGACGGATGCGCGCTATTGGGCGTCGGTCTATCCCAGCAGCATCAATGGCGGCGGCAGCGCCACCAACAATGCGGTGGCCGGCCTGCCGCGGACCTGCCATTTCACGCTGAGCGCCGAGTTCTGAGCGCGGAGTTCGGAGTCTGGATCAGTACGTCGCCGGATCGGCGGGATCGACGCGGGTGACCTTGCCGGCACGGTCGTAATAGAAGATGGCGTCGCCCCTGCGTTCGGCGTAGCCGTCGGGCGTGCCTTCGGGCGTCCAGAACAGCAGGCGGTTGGCGTCGGACTGCTCGACCACCTTGTCGCCCGCCGGGCGGTAGCGGAACTGGCTGAAATCCTTGCGCGCGCGGGGGACCGGCGGGTTGGCGGCCATCTGGTGCATCGAGGGGGTCTTGGGACCGTCCTCGTCATCGGCCAGGGCCGGGCCGGCGAGAATGGGGGCCGCGAGAACGGGGGCGGCCAGCGCGGCCAGGCAGAAGGGGAGGGTCAGCCCGCGCAGCATCCTGTCCAGCATCGACCGCGTACTCCTTTATCCGTTGGTTCGGCCAGCCGGGAACATCGTCTCTTTTGCCGCCGGGTGCAACTCGCCTTTCGCGGAGGCGGGCGGTCAGGCCGCGTGGGGCCGCCGCGCGGTGACCGCATAGACCGCGTCGCGCCAGGACGGGTCGTCGGACGGAGGCTGGACCTCGCCGCTGTCGATGCCGGAAAAGCCGGCGCGGGTCAGCAGCATGTCCAGCAGCCGGCGCCGGTCGTCATGGTCCAGCGCCTGCCACAGCGCCACGGCCTTCTGCGGCAGGAACCGGTCGGAGAAGGTCAGGATCGCCACGCCGCCGGGGCGCAGGATCCGGAGGATTTCGGCGAAGGTGACCAGAGGGTGGCGCAGATAGGGAACGACGTCGCAGAGGCAGGCGACGTCCATCGTCTCGTCGGGCAGGGGCAGGGTGGGGTCTTCGTTCAGGTCCTGCACGATCCGGTGCGTGAGGTCCACATTGTCCTGCATGACCGCGCGGTCCAGCCCGATGCCGATGACGGTGCCGCGCGGAAGGTCGGGGGGCAGGTGGCTGTGCGGGCCGGCCATCAGGTCCAGGATGTCGGCGCCTTCGGCGATCAGCGTGTGATAGAGGGCCGTCACCGCCGCCCGCGCGCCCGGGTCCAGCAGCGGGCCGGGGGCGCGGTGCGCGAAGAATTCGGCGTCGGGCGCGGCGCTGGCGACGGTGAAGGCGGCGGGGTGGAATCCGTGCATCTCGGTCATGGGCTGCAGATGCGACGGAACGGGCGGAAAATCCAGACCTTGGGCGGCGTTCGTCTCTTTGGGCGTTCGTGTCTTTTCCGGCGCGCGCGGGCCGTTATGATCCGCGGCCTGCCAGAGGATTTGTCAGAGGAGAAGGGGCGGGCGATGGCCAGACTGATTCATTCCATGATCCGGGTGCGCGACGAGGGCGCGTCGGTGGCCTTCTATGCGAAGGCGTTCGGCCTGGCGGTGGCCGAGCGGGTGGCCCTCGAGGGGTTCACGCTGATCTATCTGTCCAATGCGGAGCAGAGTTTCGAGCTGGAGCTGACGGTCAACCATGACCGCGACCGTCCTTATGACCTGGGTGACGGCTATGGGCATCTGGCGGTGTCGGTCGCCGACCTGGATGCCGAGCATGCGCGGTTCGTGCGCGACGGGCTGGCGCCGCAGCCGGTCCGGCAATTGTCGCTGGGCGAGCGGGTAGTGGGGCGCTTCTTCTTCGTCACCGATCCGGACGGCTATCGGATCGAGGTGCTGCAGCGCGGCGCGCCGGGCCGCTTCCTGTAGGGACCGGCGGGGGGATACAGGCTTTTCTCGCGTAATCGCGACTCGTGCCGTATAAGGCGCGCATGATGATCCCATTCTACAAGATGCACGGCCTGGGCAATGATTTCGTCATCGTCGACGAGCGCGCCCGGCGCCATGGCCTGAGCCCGGCGCGGATCGCGGCGCTGGCGGACCGCCATCGCGGGATCGGCTGCGACCAGTTCGTGGTGCTGCGGCCGGCCTGCCGCGCGGGGGCGGATGTCTTCGTGCGTTTCTTCAACGCCGACGGCAGCGAGGCCGGGGCCTGCGGCAATGCCTCGCGCTGCGTCGCGGAATGGCTGCGGCGGGAAGAGGGGCTGCGCGAGTGCGTGCTGCAGACCCGCGCCGGGCTGCTGCCCGCCTGGATCGGGCAGGATGGCGCGGTGACGGTCGATATGGGGCCGCCCGCCCTGGAGTGGCGCGACGTGCCGCTGTCGCAGGCGGCCGATACGCTGCATCTGCCGCTGGCGGGCGATCCGGCGGCGGCGTCGATGGGCAACCCGCATGCCACGTTCTTTCTGGCCGACATGCTGGACATGGACCCGTCGGTCGCCGGGCCGCTGCTGGAACATGACCCGCTGTTCCCCGAGCGGGCCAATATCGGCTTCGCACAGGTCCGCGCGCGCGACGCGATGCGCCTGCGGGTGTGGGAGCGTGGAAGCGGGCTGACGCTGGCCTGCGGGTCCGGCGCGTGCGCGGCGGTGGTCAACGCGGTGCGGCGCGGGCTGGTCGACCGGGCCTGCGCGGTCGAGATGGATGGCGGCACGCTGTCGATCGCCTGGCGGGAATCCGACGGGCACGTGCTGATGACCGGGCCCGCGACCGTTAGCTTCACCGGCGCGGTGCCGGCCGAGGGCGTGCCGTCATGACGGGCGCCCCGGAGATCCTGACCTTCGGCTGTCGCCTCAATACCTATGAGAGCGAGGTGATGCGCGGGCATGCGGCGGCGCTGGAGGACGTCATCATCGTCAATACCTGCGCCGTGACGGCCGAGGCCGAGCGCCAGGCCCGCCAGGCGATCCGTCGCGCCCATCGCGACCGGCCGGACGCGCGCATCGTGGTGACCGGCTGCGCCGCGCAGATCGACCCGGACCGCTGGGCGGCCCTGCCGGGGGTGACCCGCGTGCTGGGCAACCGCGAGAAGCTGGAGGCCGCGAACTGGACCCGCGCGGCGCTGGAGGAGGGGCGCGCGGTATCCGACATCATGGCGGCCACCGAGACGGTGCCCCACCTGGTCACCGAGTTCGCCGGCCGGACCCGCGCCTTCGTCGAGGTGCAGCAGGGGTGCGACCATCGCTGCACCTTCTGCATCATTCCCTTCGGCCGGGGACCGTCGCGCTCGGTCCCGGTGGGGGCGGTGGTCGAGCAGGTGCGCGCGCTGGTGGTGTCGGGCTATCGCGAAGTGGTGCTGACGGGGGTCGACATCACCTCGTGGGGCGGGGACCTGCCGGGCAGGCCGCCGCTGGGGCAGCTCTGCCGCCGCGTGCTGGCCCTGGTGCCGGAGCTGGAGCGGCTGCGCCTGTCCTCGGTCGATCCGGTGGAGATCGACGAGGATCTGTGGCGGCTGCTGGCCGAGGAGCGGCGGTTCATGCCCTATCTGCATCTGTCGCTGCAGGCCGGGTCGGACATCGTGCTGAAGCGAATGAAGCGGCGGCACCTGGTGGACGACGTGGCGCGGGTGATCGCGCGGGCGCGGGCCTGCCGCCCCGAGCTGGGGATCGGCGCCGACATCATCGCGGGGTTTCCGACCGAGACCGACGCGCTGTTCGCCGAGACGCTGGATTTCGTGCGGGGGCAGGGCCTGCCCTATCTGCATGTCTTTCCCTACAGCGAGCGGCCGGGGACGCCGGCGGCGCGGATGCCCGCCGTGCCGGTGCCGGTGCGCAAGGCGCGCGCGGCCGAACTGCGCGCGGTGGGGCAGGCGGCGGCGCGCGATTATCACGCCCGGCTGCTGGGCCGGCCGCTGAACGTGCTGCTGGAGACCCCGACCAGCGGGCATTCGGAGGAATTCGCGCCGGTGCGGCTGGTGGGGGCGGCGGCCGATATGGGGCGGATCGTGACCGTGCGGCCGACGGCGGTTGACGAAAACGGACTGGTGGCGGAAACCCTCTGACATGGCACTCGGTTTTTTCTCCCGTCTCAAGGCGGGATTGTCGCGCTCGACCCAGAAGCTGGGCGGCGGCATCGCCGCGGTCTTTACCCGCCGCAAGCTGGATGACGAGGCGCTGGAGGAACTGGAGGACCTGCTGATCGCGGCGGACCTGGGCCCCAATGTCGCGGCGCGGATCATCGCGGCGTTCCGTCATTCGCGCTTCGGCGCCGAGGTGACGGACGAGGAGGTCCGCCAGGCGCTGTCGGCGGAAATCGCCCGCGTGCTGGAGCCGGTCGCCGTGCCCTTTGTCCCCGATCCGCAGCGCAAGCCGCATGTGGTGCTGGTGGTGGGGGTGAACGGCACCGGCAAGACCACCACGATCGGCAAGCTGGCCCGCTATTACGGCGAGCAGGGGCTGAAGGTGATGATGGTGGCGGGCGATACGTTCCGCGCCGCCGCCGTGGAGCAGCTGCAGATCTGGGGCCAGCGGGTCGGCGCGCCGGTGATTGCCGGCCCGCCCAATGCCGACGCGGCCGGGCTGGCGTTCGAGGCCCTGAAGCGCGCCCAGGCCGAGGGGGCGGACCTGCTGCTGATCGATACCGCCGGCCGCCTGCACAACAAGGGTGCGCTGATGGAGGAACTGGCCAAGATCATCCGCGTGATGCGCAAGTTCGACGAGAGCGCGCCGCATTCCGTCCTGCTGGTGCTGGATGCGACGACGGGGCAGAACGCGATCGAGCAGGTGCGGGTGTTCAAGGAACTGGTCAACGTCACCGGGCTGGTGGTGACCAAGCTGGACGGATCGGCGCGCGGCGGCATCGTGGTGGCGCTGGCCGACAGTTTCGGCCTGCCGGTCCATGCGGTGGGCGTGGGCGAGCAGGCCGAGGATCTGCGTCCCTTCTCGGCGGAAGCCTTCGCGCACGGGCTGGTGGGCGATTCGGTGCGGCTGACGGGACAGGCGCCGGAAGAGGGAGAGGGGGCGGCGGACGAGCCGGCCTGATCGACGGGGCACGGTCCGCGCGGACCGTGCCCCCGATAATGGTCAAGCCTGAATGGTCAAGCTTGGCGGTTCAGAGCGGCAGGAACCGTTCCGAGATCTCGCCGAGGGCCTGGATGCCGGGCAGGGTCTTGCCTTCCAGCCATTCCAGGAAGGCGCCGCCCGCGGTCGAGGTGTAGGACATTTCGTCCGCCACGCCGGCATGGCGCAGCGCCGAGACCGTGTCGCCGCCGCCGGCGACGCTGGTCAACTGGCCGGCCTGGGTGCGGCGGGCGACCTCGGCCGCGACTTGGTTGGTGGCGGCGTCGAAGGGATGAAGCTCGAACGCGCCGAGCGGGCCATTCCAGACCAGGGTCTTGAGCCCGACGATCTTCTCGCGCAGCAGCTCAACGGTCGCGGGACCGGCGTCCAGGACCATGGAATCGGCGGGGATGGCATCGACCGGCACGATCTTGGTCGGCGGATCAGCCTTGAATTCCGTCGCCGTCACCGCGTCGACCGGCAGCACGATCTCGCAGCCGCCGGCCTGGGCCTTGGCCATGATCGCGCGCGCGGTGTCGTGCATGTCGGCTTCCTGCAGCGACTTGCCGACATGCACGCCCTTGGCGGCCAGGAAGGTATTGGCCATGGCGCCGCCGACGATCAGCACGTCGACCTTTTCCAGCAGGTTGCCGATCAGATCCAGCTTGGTCGAGATCTTGGCGCCGCCCACGATCGCGCCGACCGGGCGGACCGGGTTTTCCAGCGCGACGTTCAGCGCGTTCAGCTCGGCCTCCATCAGGCGGCCGGCGAAGGACGGCAGGAAGCGCGCGACGCCTTCGGTCGAGGCATGGGCGCGGTGGGCCGCGGAGAACGCGTCATTGACGTAATCGTCGGCCAGCGATGCCAGCGCCTTGGACAGGTCGGGGTCGTTCTTTTCCTCGCCGGCGTGGAAGCGGGTGTTTTCCAGCACCAGCACGTCGCCGTCCTGCAGCCTGGCGACGGCGGCCTCGGCCACCGGGCCCACGCAGTCGTCGGCGAACTGGACCGGTCGGCCCAGCGCCTGGCCCAGGGCCTGGGCGATCGGGGCCAGCGACATCTCGGGGACGCGCTTGCCCTTCGGACGGTCGAAATGGCTGGCGACGATCACCCGGGCCCCCTTGTCCGCCAGTTCGCGGATGGTGGGAACCAGGCGTTCGATTCGCGTCAGGTCGGTGATCCGGCCGTCGCGCACGGGCACGTTCAGGTCGGCGCGCAAGAGCACCTTGCGCCCCTTGGGCTGCAAGGCGTCCAGCGTCTTGAAGGACAGGGCGGCCATCAGAGGGACCCGAAGACCGCGGCCGTGTCGGACATGCGGTTGGAGAAGCCCCATTCATTGTCGTACCAGCTGCAGATGCGCACCATCTTGCCGCCGTCGATCAGCGCGGTTTCCGTGGCGTCGAAGGTCGAGGACGCGATGTTGTGGTTGAAGTCCGAGCTGACCAGCGGCGCGGTGTTGTAGGCCAGCACGCCCTTCAGCGGGCCTTCGGACGCGGCCTTGCGCACCGCCTCGTTCACTTCCTCGACCGAGGCGGGGATGCGGGTCGGCACGAAATCCAGCGACACCAGCGACACGTTGGGGGTGGGCACGCGGATCGAGGTGCCGTCCAGCTTGCCCTTGAGGTGCGGCAGGACCAGGCCGATCGCGCGGGCGGCGCCGGTCGAGGACGGGATGAGGTTGATCGCCGCCGCGCGGGCCCGGCGCGGGTCCTTGTGCAGCGTGTCCACCGTGCGCTGGTCGCCGGTATAGGAATGGATGGTGACCATGTAGCCGCGCTCGATGCCGAACGCGTCGTCCAGCACCTTGGCCACCGGGGCCAGGCAGTTGGTGGTGCAGGACGCGTTCGAGATCACCGTCATGTCGCTGGTCAGCGTGTCCTGGTTCACGCCGTAGACGATGGTGGCGTCGACATGGGTGCCGGGGGCCGAGATGATGACCTTGCGCGCGCCGGCTTCGATCAGGTGCGCGGCCTTTTCCTTGGTCGTGAAGCGGCCGGTGCATTCCATGGCCACGTCGACGCCCTCGAACGGCAACTTGGTCGGGTCGGGTTCGGCCGATACCTGGATCGGCGCGTAGGTGCGGCCGTTCGCGGTGATGACGATGCTGTTGCCTTCGACCCGCACCTCGCCGGGGAAGCGGCCATGGATGCTGTCATAGGTCAGCAGGTGGGCGTTGTCGGCGACGCTGCCCAGGTCGTTGATGGCCACCAGCTCGACGTCGGTGCGTCCGCTTTCGATGATGCCGCGCAGGACCAGGCGGCCGATCCGGCCGAAGCCGTTGATTGCGACTTTGACAGCCATTCGATTTCTCTCCCGTTCGTTTCAGCCTTTTCGGGCCGTCGGCCTTGGCTGGGCGCGGCCGCTCTCAGCTTTCTGCCCGGAAGGCGACGGAAAGTCACGCCCTGTCTCGCCGATCAGCCGCATTGCGGTGTCGCAGATCCGTTCGGCGGTGATGCCCAGCCGGCGGTAGAGTTCGCTGGCGGGCGCCGTCTCGCCGAAATCCTCCATGCCGATGAAGGCGCCGCCCGGACCCAGCCAGCGTTCCCAGCCGAAGGCCGAGGCGGCCTCGATGCCGATGCGCGGGGCCTGGCCCAGCACCTGGTCGCGATAGGCGGCGTCCTGCCGGGCGAAGAGTTCCCAGCAGGGCAGGGAGACCAGCGCCGCGTGCACGCCCTCGTGCGTCAGCGCGCGCTGGGCCTGGCGGGCGATCGCGACCTCGCTGCCCGTGGCGATCAGCGTGACCTGGCGCGGGGCCCGGGGCTCGTCGAGCACATAGCCGCCGCGCGCGCTGCCGAAGCGCGGGCGCCGGGCGCGCGGTTCGGCGGAATCCGCCCCCTCGCCGGCCGTGGGGCACAGGGTGATCAGGCTGGGGCCGTCGGTGCGGCGCAGCGCCAGTTCCCAGCTTTCCATCGTTTCGCGCCGGTCGGCGGGGCGGAAGACCGCGACGTTGGGCATGGCGCGCAGGCTGGCCAACTGCTCGACCGGCAGCCAGCCGGCGCCGTCCTGGCCCAGGGCCAGCCCGTCATCGGTCAGCAGGTAGATGACCTGCCGCCGCATCAGGGCGGCGAAGCGCAGGGCCGGCCGCATGCGGTCGATGGCGACGAAGGTGGTCGCCCCGCACGGGATCAGCCCGCCATGGGCCGCCACCCCGTTCAGCAGCGCCGCCAGGCCGTGGACGCGGATGCCGCAATCGGCCGCCGGGTCGTCACCCCAGACGGGGCTGGTCAGTTCGCCCCCCCGGCGGGAGAACAGGCACAGCAATTCCGGCAGCAGGTCGCGCAGGACGACCAGGCCCTGGCGGCCATGGGCCAAGGTCGTTCCGGCGGCGGTGGTGGCGGCGGGACGGGACGGGGCGGGGGCGGGCCGGCCCGTGGGCGCGGGCTGGCCGGCGCGCGGCCGGCTGGCGCGCAGCGCGGCGGGGCGGAGCGTCGCGGTATGCAGCATCGCCGACGGCAGCGGGCCGGCCGCGACCTGCCACGAGCGGATCCAGTCCTCGCGCCAGAAGGAGGGCAGGCGGCCCTCGATCGTGCGTTCGAATTCGGCGCGGTGGCGGTGCTTGGCCACCCGCCGCAGCCAGGAGCGCCGGGCGGCGGCGCCCCGGCGCGTCACCCGCGCCCACATCAGGCTGGCCAGGTCGCCCTGGGGTGCGCGGGGCGGGATGCGGCGCGGCGCCGCCCGCACGGTGCAGGCCACCATGCAGGGCTTGCGCGAGCGCATGGCGGCGGCCAGCGCGGCATGGACCGCGTCCGAATCGTCGGCGGCCACCTGGCGGACCGACCAGCCGCTGGCGACGTGGCGGGCCAGCGCGTCGGCGGCGTCGTCCGCGTCCTCGGGCGTGATTTCCAGCAGCACCGTCACCCGGTCCAGCGCCATGCGCGCGGCGAGCGATGCGGTTTCGAGCGCGACGCCGGTCGAGAGTTCGGTGGCGCAGGACAGGACCCAGACCCGGTGATTGACGATGGAGCGCCCGAAGCGCGTGGCCATCTGCCGTTCGGCCAGCGCCAGGCCGATGGCCGCCCCCAGCCCCTGACCGCTGGGACCGAAGGCCATTTCGACCGCCGGGTGGGCGCCGTATTCGATCACGCCCTCGCCGGCGGCGGTCTGGCCCGCCAGGCGCATCATGGCGTGCAGCAGCGGCCGGTGACGGGTCGAGGACACGACGAAGCGGTCACGGTCCGGCCAGTCGGGGTTGGTGGGGTCGAAGCGCAAGAACTGGTTCCACAGCACGCAGGCCGGCACGGCCATGGCGGCGGCCCGGGCGGCCTGATCCTCGTCCGCGATCGATGCGGCGATGAAGCGGTGCGCGGCGTCGCGCAGCGCGCGGATCGTGTCGTGCGCGGCCGGAGGGGCCAGGAGGGAGTCTGGGAGGGGAGCTTCCGGCGCGTGTGCCGGGTCGTCCCGTTCGGTCAAACTGGTTTGCGCGCCTGCCATGCGCGGGGCCGTCCCTGATATGGGTGCCCGCCCGGCGCGGGCCGGGAGGGCGGTCGACAGGCTATAGGAGGGCGGCGGGCGGGCACGCAAGCATATGCGCCCCGAAACGCCCTTGCCCCGTCCGGCGGATGCTGTAACCGTGGCGCGCCATGCTGAACCGTCTTCGCCCTGTTCCCGTCCTGACGGCCGTGTCCGCCGCCGGGATCCTGTGCCTGGCGTCCTGCAATCTGGTGGACCAGCGGACCTTCGACCCGCGTGCCAGCCGGCCGCCGGTGCCGCATTACCCGCCGTCCAGGCCGCCGCCGCCGCCCGTTCCGCCGCTGGTGCAGATCGGGCTGGGCACGCCGGCCGAACGCTGGCAGCCGGCGCTGAAGGACGCGGTGGCGCGTGCCCTGGCGCGCAAGCCGAACGTGCTGTTCGTGGTGACGATCATCGTGCCGGCGGGCCCGACGCCGGGGGCCGAGGGCGCGGCGCTGACCCGCGCCATGGCGGCCGACGGGAGGGCCGTGGCGGCAGCCATCGTCGCGGACGGGGCCCGTCCGGCCCAGGTGGAAATGTCCGCCATGTCGGATTCGACGGTGACCGCGGGCGCGGTCCGGGTGTATGTGCGGTGATCCGAACCGATATCCGTGCGGCGAAGCGCACGAACCGCAACGGCGCATGACGCGCCGGCCAGCCGGGCCGGCGGCGGCGCAGGAGAATTCGAGAGTGGCCAGCATCGACGTGGGCGGACATCCTTTCTACCGGTTCTGCCGGTCCGCGCTGGAAGATATCCGCAAACAGGGTCGTTATCGCCAGTTTACGCCGCTGGCGCGCCAGGCCGATCGTTTTCCGGTCTATGAGCAGGGCGGCGACGTCCAGGCGGTCGCCGCCGCGGACGGGCGCGAGGTGGTGGTCTGGTCCGCGAACGACTATCTGGGCATGGGGGTCGAGCCGGCGGTGGTCGAGGCCGCGATCGCCGCGATCCGCGAGCATGGGGCCGGGGCGGGCGGCACGCGTAACATCGCGGGCACCAGTCCGCTTCATGCTGCGCTGGAGGCCGAGCTGGCCGACCTGCACGGCAAGGAGGCGGGGCTGCTGTTCGTGTCGGGCTATGTCTCGAACCAGGCCAGCCTGCAGGCGATCCTGACCAGCATGCCGGGGTGGATCTGCTTTTCCGACCGGCAGAACCATGCCTCGATGATCGCCGGGATCAAGGGGGCGCGCGGCGCCTCGTGCGTGATCTTTGAACATAACGACCTGGCGGACCTGGAAGCCAAGCTGGCGGCCGCGCCCAAGGATGCGCCGAAGCTGATCGCCTTCGAGAGCGTCTATTCGATGGACGGCGACATTGCCGATATCGCGGCCACCTGTGCGCTGGCGCGGAAATACGGGGCCATGACCTATCTGGACGAGGTCCATGCCGTGGGGCTGTACGGCCCCGAGGGCGCGGGCGTGGCGCGGCGCGACGGCGTGGCCGACCAGGTCGACATCATCGAGGGCACGCTGGCCAAGGGATTCGGCGTCCATGGCGGGTATGTCACCGGATCGGCCGAACTGATCGATTATCTGCGCAGCGTGGCGTCGGGCTTCATCTTCACCACCGCGCTGCCGCCCTCGGTGGTGGCGGCGGCGCTGGCCAGCGTGCGGCTGGTGCGCCGCGAGTCGTGGCGGCGCGAGCGGCTGTTCGCGCGCGTCGCGGCATTTCGCGGCCGGCTGCGGGCGGCGGGGGTGCCGTTCATGGAGACCCCCAGCCACATCGTGCCGATTCCGGTGGGGGATGCGGATCGCTGCACCGAGATCAGCCGCCGCCTGCTGTCGGAATACGGGCTGTACGCCACGCCGATCAACTATCCCACCGTGCCGCGCGGCACCGAGCGGCTGCGCCTGACGCCGGGGCCGTTCCATACCGACGCGATGATGGACGACATGGTCGCGGCCCTGGCCAGGTTGCTGGGCGTGTCGGCCGACCGGCATACCGAGGCCGCGTAAGGGCGCCGCCGGGCGGGGGAGGCCCCCCGGACCGGCGGGGGACCGTATGGGGCGTAGCGGTCAGCCGTGGCGGACCTTTGCGATCGCGGCCTTCAGGTCGTCCAGGTCGACCGCGCCGGGGATGACGTAGTGCGCGTCGAAGACGAAGGTGGGTGTGCCCTCGAGGTGGATCGCGTTGGCCAGCGTCATGTTGGCCCGCAAGGTGGCCGCGACGTCCGCGCCGTCCATGTCCCTGGCCAGCCGGTCGGCATCCAGCCCGGCCTGCGCCGCCAGGGCGCGGATGCGCGCCATGTCCGGCTTCTGGCTGTCGGTCATCAGGGCGTGCTGCATGCGGAAATAGGCGTCCTGCCCGCCCTGCAGGGCGGCGGCGGCGATGGCCTGGGCGGCCAGCAGGCTGGCCGGGCCCAGCACCGGCACCACTTTTTCGACGATCCGGACGTCGGGATCGTCATGCACCAGCCGGTCGAGGTCGGGCAGGACCTTGCGGCAATAGGGGCAGCGCGGGTCGTAGAATTCCACCATGATGGTGCGGCCGCGCGGATTGCCCAGGATGGCGTCGGTGGGGAGCGGATTGGTCAGCGCCGCGCGGTTGGCGGCCAGCGCGTCGCGGGTGGTGGCCTGTGCCTGGGCCTCGGCCCCGGCGCGCAGGGCGGCGATGGCGTCGGACAGGATGGTCGGGTCGGTCTTCAGCGCGTTGCGGACGATCTCGACGATCTCGCGCCGCTGGTCCGGGGTGAAGCTGCCCTCGGCATGCGCCGCGCCGCCGCCCGGAAGCCACAGCGCGGCCGCCAGTGCGGCGGCGGCGGCGGCGTGCCGCGCGGCGCGGCGCGGGAGGGACGGGCGGGCGGGGGAGATGGGCGGCAAGGGCGTGCTCCGGCGGTCGGGTCCGATACCGGCCGTCTGTAGAGCAGATCGCATGGCGGCGAAAGGGCGCGGGCCCGATCGGCCATGGCGGTGGGACGGGGCGGCGGGATAGGGTGCGGGCCGTTCCGGGGTGCTGTTGCCGAGGGTCCAGAAGACCGCTAAGTCCCGAAGGCCCGGCGGCTCGCCCGGGGATCGAACGGTGGCTATGGAGAATTTCTGCGTGCGTGAGCGTCCCCTGACCCCCCGGGCCCCGAATGTCCCGGGCCGTGCCCCGCGTCGTCGCAGAGGGAGCGTGCTGGTCTCGACGGTGCTGGCGGCCGCGCTGGCCGGGTGTTCGTCCGAGACGGCCAATACGGTCAAGACCTTCGGCCATGCGCTGTTCGGCACCGGCAGTACCTCGCCGTACCTGACCGGATTCATCGGCAATGTGGTGGCGGACGAACCGCAGGCCGCGCTGGTCGCGCGTGACGTGCTGGCGCGGGGCGGCAATGCCGCCGACGCCGCCGCGGCGCTGGGCATGGCGCTGGCGGTGACCCTGCCGTCGCGCGCGGCGCTGGGCGCGGGCGGGGCCTGCCTGGCCTATCGCCCCGGCGACGGCGGAGGGGGGCATGCCTTCCTGTTCACGCCCGTGGCGGGCACGACCGCGCCGGGGAGCAGCGCCCCGGTCGACCGGCCGGCGGCGGTGCCGATGCTGGCGCGCGGGCTGTACCTGATGCAGGTGCGCTACGGCAGCGTCGATTTTTCCGAGACCATCACGCCGGCGCTGGAACTGGCGCGGGGCGGCATTTCGGTCAGCCATGCCCTGGCAGGCGACCTGGCGGCGGTGCAGGGGCCGTTGCTGGCCGATCCCGGTGCCCGCGCGATCTTCGGTCGCGACGACGGCAAGGCGCTGGTCGAGGGCGATACGCTGCTGCAGCCTCATCTGGCGGGCGTGCTGGAGCAGATGCGCAGCATGGGCGTGGGCGACCTGTATAACGGGGCGCTGGCACAGTCCTTCGTCGCGGGCAGCCAGGCGGCGGGCGGCGGGTTGCAGACCGGCGACCTGCGCCGCGCGATCCCGGCCGAGACGATCCCGCTGACGGTCCGTGCCGATCGCATGACGGTCGCGTTCCTGCCGCCGCCGGCCGATGGCGGGCTGGGCAGCGCGGTGGCCTTCAGGGCGTTGTCGGCCGGCGGCGCGGCCGGATCGGCCGGGCAGTCCGCGGTCGCGGCGTGGCGCGCGCATGACGGCGGTACGCAGGATGCGGCCGCACTGGTGGCGCGCGCGCAGGCGGTCGTCGATTCCGGTGCGGTCCCGCAAGGGGGCGCCCTGCCGCATCTGCCGGCCTCGACCTCGTTCGCCGTGATCGACCGGCATGGGGGGGCGGTGGCCTGCAGCCTGACCATGGACAATCTGTTCGGCACCGGCCGGGTGGCGGGTGCCACCGGCATCGTCATCGGCGCGTCGCCGCAGCGCCTGCCGCGCCCGCTGCTGACGGCGGCGATCGCCAGTAAGGGCGCGACCTTGCGCGCCGTGGTCACCGGGTCGGGCCAGAACGACGCGGCCGACGCGGTGGCCGCCGAGATGCGGCAGGTCCTGGCCGGGGCGAAGCCCGGCGCGCGGCCGGTGACCGCCAACGGACGCATCAATGCCATTGCCTGCTCGGGCGGCGTGCCGGGCGGCGAGGGGAGCTGCGCCGGCGGCACCGATGCAAGGTCGGCGGGGCTGGCGGTCGGGTCGGACTGACGGGGCCGGCCGGGGCGCCTCGGCCCTCTGCCCCTCGGCCCTCTGCCCGGGGTAGGGACGGCTGAGGTGGCTGCTTGTGGATGATCATGTTTTGTTCTAGTCTTGGGGCGCTGTCCGGGTGGAATGGGGCGGCGCGGGCGGACCAGGGAATTTCAGGAAAGCGGGGTAGGGGTGATGGCGCAGGCACCGGGCATTGACAAAAGCAAGGCGCTGGAAGGCGCGCTGAGCCAGATCGAGCGCGCGTTCGGCAAAGGGTCGGTCATGCGTCTGGGGCAGCGCCCCAACGAGCAGGTCGACGTCATTTCCACCGGCTCGCTGGGCCTGGATATCGCGCTGGGGATCGGCGGGCTGCCGCGCGGGCGCATCGTCGAGATCTATGGTCCCGAAAGCTCGGGCAAGACGACGCTGGCCCTGCATGCCATCGCCGAGGCCCAGAAGAAGGGCGGCGTGTGCGCCTTCATCGATGCCGAGCATGCGCTGGATCCCGGCTATGCCCGCAAGCTGGGGGTGGATGTCGACAATCTGCTGATCAGCCAGCCCGATGCCGGCGAGCAGGCGCTGGAGATTGCCGACACGCTGGTGCGGTCGGGCGCGATCGACGTGCTGGTGGTGGACAGCGTCGCGGCCCTGGTGCCGCGCGCGGAACTGGAGGGCGACATGGGCGACAGCCATGTCGGCCTGCATGCCCGGCTGATGAGCCAGGCGCTGCGCAAGCTGACCGGCACCGTGTCGCGGTCCAACACCATGATGATCTTCCTGAACCAGATCCGCCTGAAGATCGGCGTGATGTTCGGCAGCCCCGAGACGACGACGGGCGGCAACGCGCTGAAATTCTACGCCTCGGTCCGGATGGATATCCGCCGCATCGGGCAGATCAAGGACAAGGACGAGGTCGTGGGCAACCAGACCCGCGTGAAGGTCGTCAAGAACAAGATGGCCCCGCCCTTCCGCCAGGTGGAATTCGACATCGTGTATGGCGAAGGCATCAGCAAGATGGGCGAATTGATCGACCTGGGGGTCAAGGCCGGTATCGTCGAGAAATCGGGGGCCTGGTTCTCGTATGACAGCCAGCGGATCGGCCAGGGGCGCGAGAACGCCAAGCAGTTCCTGCGCGACCATCCCGAGATGGCTGCCGATATCGAACGCCGGGTGCGCGAGCAGGCCGGCGTGGTGGCCGAGGCGATGCTGGTCTCTCCCGGCGAACAGGACCTGGCCGACGCGGCCGAGTGACCGGCGTGATGTGCCGCCCCGGTCAGTGACCTGCCGCCCGGCTTGCGGGCCGGAACCCGGACCGCCGTGTCCGGGCGGACGGGCGTGCCTGTCGCCGGTGCGTCTGTTGCCAAGGCGTTTGTTGCCGGGGCCTCTGTTGTCGATGCGTCTGTTTTTGGAGCGCCGGTCGGGGGCGTGCCGGGTTTGGGTGCGGTCGGTGTGGGTGCCGCCGGCTTTCGTGCTGCTGGCTTGCCTGCTTCCGGCCTGTCTGGCGGGTTGCGCGCCGAAGCGGCCGGATGGCGATTCGATCGACGTGCCGCCGGAAGGCATGGCCGCGGCCGATGCGCCGGCGGCACAATCGGGCGGCGGGCCGCACGGCGGAGGACGGCATGGCGGCGGATGGCGCGGCGGGCGGGACGACGCCGCGCCGGGCGATCCGGCGGCGCGGCCGCCGGATTACCAGCCATTGCCCGATGCGCTGGGCATGCAGATCATCGCGTCGGGATTCGATCCCAACGCGGCGGGCGACGAGAGTGCCGACAAGGATGGGGGCGGCCATTATGTCATCCCGGATACGCAGGTCAGCTACGGCCCGCATGGGCGGCGCGGCGGGGGCCAGGGCGGCGTGGGCCCGTAAGGGTGTAGAAGGCATAGAAGGGCGGGCCGCAGGTTGCGGCGGTCCGCTGCTTGCTCTCCTGGGGGCTCGGATCACGTCTGTGTCACATCTTCGGAAGGCCGGGGCGGGTTTCCGCCGGCCGAGGGCCGTCTTGTGAGGGTGAAAGCCGGGGAACGGAGGCCCGGGGTCCGGGGACCGGGCGTGGGGCTGGGGACTGGATCGGCGGGGCGGGAAGATGTAAGAGGCTGTTTCACGAGCCCCGTGTCCGGCGCATCTTGCGCGCGTTTCCGTGCTCTGATGCGCATGGGCGCAAGAAGCCATGCCGGCGGCCCCCGATGGCGCCGCGCAGATTTGCCGCCCGATGGCGGATATCCGAAGGAAACAGGTTCGATGACAGCTTGCGCGCGATACGGCTTCCGCCGGCACGTCCGGGCCTGATCCATGGCCGGGTCATCCTCCCCGTCATCGCCCACATCGTCGCCCATATCGTCGTCAGCATCGTCGTCCTTGGGGGGGCATGCCGCGTTTCGCGACGGCGAGACGAAGCTGCCGTACCTGGTCTTTTCCCGGCCGGAATGGGCGGCGTTGCGGGCGAACGTGCCGCTGTCGCTGTCCGAAGAGGAGGTGGCGTCGCTGCGTGGCCGGAACGAGCCGGTCTCGCTGGCGGATATCCGGGACGTCTATCTGCCGCTGTCGCGCCTGCTGAACCTGTATGTGCTAGCCTCGCGCAGCCTGAACAGCATGGTCGAGAGCGCGTTTCTCGGCGCACCGCGCAGCGCGGTGCCCTTCGTCATCGGCATCGCCGGCAGCGTGGGCGTGGGCAAGAGCACGTTTGCCCGCCTGCTACGGGCCGTGCTGTCGCGCTGGCCGGACCATCCCAGGGTGGACCTGGTGACGACGGACGGTTTCCTGCTGCCCACGCGGGTGCTGGAGGAGCGCGACCTGATGCAGCGCAAGGGGTTTCCCGAAAGTTACGACCTGCGGCGCATGATCGGGTTCCTGGCCGCGCTGAAGGCGGGGGAGCGGCATCTGCAGGTGCCGTTCTATTCGCACGAGGCGTATGACGTCGTCCCCGGACAGTTCGAGACGATCGACCGGCCGGACATCCTGATCTTCGAGGGGCTGAACGTGCTGCAGACCGGCAGCGAGCGCGCGGCGGTGGCGTCGGATTTCTTTGATTTTTCGATTTATCTCGATGCGGCCACGGCCGACATCGAATCCTGGTATGTCGAGCGATTCCTGCTGCTGCAGCGCACGGCGTTCCGCAGCCCGGCATCCTATTTCCATCATTATGCGGATCTGCCGCGGGACGAGGCCAAGGACGTCGCGCGCCGGATCTGGCAGCGGATCAACCTGCCGAACCTGGAGCAGAATATCCTGCCGACCCGGGAACGGGCGCGCCTGATCGTGCGCAAGGAGCGCAGCCATGCCGTCAACGAAATCAGGTTGCGGCACCTCTGACGGCTTGCTCCCCTTTCCCTCCCCCCTTTTCCTCTGGGTCGGCGGTCAGCGCTGGCGTTCGATATTGGCGCCGCCGCCAGGCAGAATCGTGTCTCCCACGACCGTGAGGGCGCTGCCGTTCCATGACAGCGTGCGCAGCGCGCGGTCCATCACGCCCTGGACCAGGATCGTCCTTCCGTCGGGGGCGAAGACGAGGCCCTGGGGCCAGAGCGTGCCGGGGGCCTGGGCCAGTTGCGCCAGGTGGCCGTCGCGCAGCGAAAAGACGGTGACGATGCCCCGGTCGTGATAGCGGGGCGAGGACGGCGCCAGGGCGGACCCGTTCTGCGACACCACGGCGACGTATCGGCCGTCGGCGGAGATATCCAGTCCTTCCGGAGCGTTGGGAACGCGGACGCGCTGGATTTCGCGAATGGGCGATGCCGTCAGGTCCAGCACCGACAGGGCGCCGGGCAGTCCCTCGCCATGGCCGAGAATGCCCATCACGGCATAATGCCCGTCCCGGGTCAGGCGGATGTTCCATGGCCCGGGTCCGATCTCCAGCGGATCGGGGGCGAGCGCGATGTCGTCGCCGTCGATATGCAGGACCAGGACCCTGTCGCCCTTCCACAGGCTGACCAGCGCGCGCTTGCCGTCCGGGGTAATCGCCAGCCCGCCGGGGAAGCCGTTTTCCACCGGCAGCGCGATCGTCTTGCGCGCGCCGAGGTGCCGCCCGTCGAAGCGGAACCATGTCAGCACGCCGCCCGCGCCGTTGGCGGCCAGCACGTGCTTCCGGTCCGGGGTGAGGCGCAGGGTCGTCGTGCCCGGGGCGGAGGTGACCTGCTGGATCACGCGCGGCCGGGGGCCGGAGAGGTCGATGACGCTGATCCGGTCGTCGGGAACGATCCGCCGGTCGGCCGGGTCGGGTTTCGATGCCGAGGCGGCCAGGGCGATCCTGCCGTCCGGCGTGAGCGTGAGCGCGCTCGGCGGTCCGATCACGCTGGCGGGGACGTCGATGCTGCTGCGCACCGCCCAAAGGCCGCTCGGCTGAAGGTCCAGAATCGACAGCGTGTCGGGCCCGAGCGGTTTCGGCAGGACCTGGACGCCGTCCCGCAGGATCGAATGCGCGTCATTGGCCGAAAGGACGGTCGCCGACCGGGCAGTCCGGGGGGCGGTCCGGGCCTGAAGGACGAAAGCGGTGGAGAGCAGCAGAGAAAGACAGAACGGAGGCAGAAACCCGAAACGCATCTAGCACCTTGCGCGGCGATTTATTCACATCACGAAACGGATACTCGGCTGAATCGGTGAAGAAATCAGGTAAATTTAAAGTGACATAAATCTGTTTTTAAAGATCATTTCCCTGGCCGTCCGGTGAAGGGTGACGTAAAGCCGGTACGAAATTCCATCGGGTCGCGGGACAGTCCGGACTGATTATTGCTATTCGGGAGGACGAGGCGGTCCGGCCTCTTGCGGGGCCGTCATGATTTCCAGGCTCCGGGTCGGGAATCGCATCGTTCTTGCGTGACCGTATCGAATTCCGGAATATCAGGCTGGTGCATATCGCATGGCATGGAGGTGCGGCGGGCCCTTTCCGAAAAGGGGCGATTAGGACACGAAACGCGGCGCACCGCGTTAACCTGTTCATCTGTCCGGAGTCCTGCACGAATGAGCCTTCGGCCCCGCTGGGATCTGCCTTAGCGTGGCGCCCCGCCGGCCCGCGATTCGCCGGCCCGATTCGCCGGCCCGATTCGCAGGACGCCCCCCCGACACACGGGATGGCCGGGATTGGGCAACGGAATTGGACAACGGAATGGGCGGCAGGAAAGGAAGACGATGATCCGGGTAATCGGGCTGATGAGCGGAACGTCCCTGGACGGGGTGGATGCGGCGTGCCTGGAGACGGATGGCGTGACGATCGGGGCCACGGGGCCTGCCGTGACCGTTCCCTTCTCGGCCGAACTGCGGGGGCGCATGCGCGACATCTATGGGCATGCCGCCATGATCTCGCCCGGCGACCCGGAGCTTCGCGCGGTCGAGCGCGAACTGACGCTGCTGCATGTCCAGGCGGTGCGTGCGCTGGATTGGCCCGCCGAACTGATCGGCTTTCACGGCCAGACGATCCTGCATCGGCCCGAGGATGCCCGCACCTGGCAGATCGGTGACGCCGGGCTGCTGTCGCGGGAGCTGGGCCTGCCGGTCGTGCATGATTTCCGAAGCGCCGACGTGCGGGCGGGGGGCGAGGGCGCGCCGCTGGTGCCGGTGTTTCATGATGCGCTGGCGCACGACATGGCGCGGCCGCTGGCCGTGCTGAATATCGGCGGGGTGGCCAATCTGTCGCTGCTGGGGCCGGGGGGACGCCTGGTGGCCTGCGATGTCGGGCCGGGAAACGCGCTGCTGGACGATTGGGCCATGCGCCATACCGGCGTGCCCTATGATCGCGACGGGGCGCTGGCCCGGGCCGGGCAGGTCAGCCAGCGGGTGCTGGCGGCCTTGATGAGCGATCCGTTCTTCGTGCGCGGGGCGCCGAAATCGCTGGATCGCATGTCGTTCCATCGCGGCATGGAATTGCTCTCGGACCTGTCGGCCGAGGACGGCGCCGCGACGCTGGCGGCCTTCACCGTGCGGGCGGTCGCCAATACCAGGCTGCCGTTCCTGCCTCGCCGCTGGCTGGTCTGCGGCGGCGGGCGGCATAATCCGGTGCTGATGGAGGGGCTGAGCCACAGCCTGACGGTGCCCGTCGCGCCGGTCGAGGCGGTGGGATGGGATGGCGACGCGCTGGAGGCGCAATGTTTCGCCTTTCTGGCGATGCGCAGCGTCCGTGGCCTGGCCTTGTCCTTTCCGGACACCACGGGGGTCGCGCAGCCGGTCACCGGGGGCCGGCTGCATCTGGACGGGGTGGCCGAGGCGGCCGCGCGGGTCGTCACCGCGTGGCGGCCGGCTTGACCGGTCGGGGAGAAGAGTGGGAGGGGCGGCGCCGGTCGAGGCCGGGCTGCCCCGGCCGCATCAGTCCGAATGCCCGTGTCATATTCCCGAATTCGCAAGCGAAATTCGAGAATATAACAATAGAATCAATATTTTATTGGCCTTCTGATCCGAGAAATTCTCATAAGAATTTCTCGGGCGGGACACGACCGTCGATCAACTGGTTATAAAGTTCGAGATAATCCTGGGCCATGCGGCGGGCGGTGAAACGTTCCTCGAACCGTCGGCGGATGGCGGTGCTGTTCAGTTCGGGCAGGCGCGCGCAGGCGGCGATCGCCTCGTGCTCGTCATCGACGATCAGGCCGGTCAGCCCGTCTTCCAGCACTTCGGGCACCGAACCGCGGCGGAAGGCCACGACGGGCGTGCCGCAGGCCATCGCCTCGATCATCACCAGGCCGAACGGTTCGGGCCAGTCGATCGGCATCAGCAGCGCCCTGGCCCCGGACAGGAAGGCCGGCTTCTGCCGGTCGTTGATCTCGCCGATCAGTTCCACGCCGGCGCCCAGCATCGGGGCGATCTCGCGGTCGAAATAGTCGGCGTCGACCTTGTCGATCTTCGCGGCGATCTTCAGCGGCACGTTCAGCGCGCGGGCGATGCGGATTGCCTTGTCTACGCCTTTTTCCGGGCAGATCCTGCCCAGGAAGGCGAAATAATCGCGCGGACCGGGCTGCGGCGTCAGCAGCTTTTCGGGCAGGCCGTGCAGGACGGTGCGCACGTAATGGGCCTGGGGCAGGGGGGTGCGCTGATTGTCGGAGATCGAGACGATCGGCACCTTGGGGAAGGCGTTGAAGATCGGCTGCAGCTCCATCAGGTCCAGCCGGCCGTGCATGGTGGTCAGCATCGGCGTCGCCTGGCGGCTGAAATGGGTGAAGGGCCAGTAATCCATATGGAAATGCAGGATATCGAACTGATCCGCCGCGCGGGCGACCAGCTCCATCATCAGCATGTGCGGCGCGATCGGGTCGCGAATCGCCGGATCGAGGCGCAATGCCTGCGGCCAGCAGGCATTCAGGCGGGCGGACGTCACGCTGTCGCCGCTGGCGAACAGGGTGACGTCATGGCCCATCGCGGTGAGTTCTTCCGTCAGGAAGGAGACGACGCGCTCGGTCCCGCCATAGAGCTTGGGGGGGACCGCTTCGTGAAGGGGCGCGACCTGGGCGATACGCATGGGCAGTTCACTTCTTTCTTCCGCATGAGAGCGCATGAGGGGACAGGGGATGCTACCGTTTCGCCGGGAAACGGCAAATCGATGGCATCAGGCCGCGATCCTGTCCAGCGGCCGGTAAAACGACCGCGAGGGAAACGCGTTTCGTCCGATATTCCGTCCATCGCGCCGCCCGCGCATTCGTGTCTCGCCTTCGCCCTGGGCACGAAGTTGTTGATTTAACCTGTGCCCACTATCAATCTGAAATCCAATGGATTTCAGATCCGGGACGTCAGAGGGCCCTTATAAACCGGGGGAGAGGAAGCCTATCTTTCTTCCCGGCGATCCGGATAGATATAAGTATCAGCGATTTCAGTATGTAAGTCTTCCCGCACCATGGTCCGGCCGATCCGGCCGCAATCGAGAGGGCAGCCGATTTTGGCGCGTGACACCGATACCACCATCACAGATACCACCATCACAGACGACCAGTTGGTCCGCTATCTGGGCCGGCCGCTGCCTTTTATCTTTCGCTATGTGCGGCGCCACGCGCTTCAGCATGTCGTGATTTTCCTCTCGGTCGCGGTGGCGGTCGGCTGCACGGTCGGCGCGACCTATGCCACGCGGTTCCTGATCGACACCATGACGGCGCACGGCGCCCACGACATGGGGCCGATCTGGCGGGCGGTCGCCTTCCTGGTGGTGGTGATCGCCGCCGACAACCTGTCCTGGCGGGTGGCGGGCTGGTTCGCCACCCATGCGTTCGTGGCCATCACCGGCGACGTGCGGCGCGACCTGTTCCGCTACCTGACCGGCCATTCCGCGGCCTTCTTCGCCGAGCGGATGCCCGGCGCGATGGCGACGCGCATCTCGACCTCGGCGGTGTCGCTGTTCACGCTGGAAAACCTGGCGGCGTGGAACGTGCTGCCGCCCTGCCTGAACGTCGCGCTGTCGATCGGCCTGCTGCTGACCGTCAGCCCGCTGATGGCCGGCGTGATCGTCGCCCTGTCCGCCGGGCTTTGCTATCTGATGTTCCGCATGGCGGCGGGGGGGCGCGGGCTGCACCAGCATTTCGCGTCGGAAGCGGCGCGGGTGGATGGCGAGATGCTGGACGTCATCAACAATGTCTCGCTGGTGCGGTCGTTCGGCATGGCGCAGTACGAGCGCCTGCGCCTGGGCCGGACGATGCGGCAGGAGATGACCGCCCGCGGCCGTTCGCTGCGGTACCTGGAGAAGCTGCGCCTGCTCCATGCGGTGCTGACCGCGGTGCTGACCGCCGGGCTGCTGGGATGGGTGGTCATGCTGTGGCATCTGGGACAGGCCAGCATCGGCGACGTGGTCATGGTGACGAATCTGGGCTTCATGATCCTGCACGGCACGCGGGACCTGGCCGTGGCCCTGGTCGAGACCATCCAGCATATCTCGCGGCTGGACGAGGCGCTGGCCGCCATCCTGGTCCGGCATGAGATGGTCGATTCCCCCGAGGCGCGCGGCTTTGCCGAATCGTCGCGGGGCGAGGTGGTGTTCCGCGACGTCACCTTCGCTTATCCCGGCGGCCAGCCGGTGCTGTCGCATTTCAACCTGACGATCGCGGCCGGGTCGCGGGTCGGGCTGGTGGGGCGTTCGGGATCGGGCAAGAGCACGATCCTGGCCCTGATCCAGCGCCTGCGCTACGTGCAGGGCGGGGAGATCGAGATCGACGGCATCGATATCCGCGACCTGGACGAAGAAAGCCTGCGCGCCTGCATGTCGGTCGTGCCGCAGGACGTGTCGATGCTGCGCCGGTCGGTGCTGGAAAATATCCGCTATGGCAAGCCCGACGCGACGGACGAGGAAGTGCTGGCCGCCGCCGCCGCCGCCGGTTGCCGCGACTTCATCGAGGCGATGCCCGAGGGGTTCGAGACCGAGGTCGGCGACCGCGGGGTGAAGCTGTCCGGCGGCCAGCGCCAGCGGATCGCCATCGCCCGGGCGTTCCTGCGCAATGCGCCGATCCTGATCTTGGACGAGGCCACCAGCGCGCTGGACAGCGAGAGCGAGCAGCATGTGCAGGCGGCGCTGGACCGGTTGAAAATCGGGCGGACCGTGATTGCCGTGGCGCATCGGCTGTCGACCCTGCGCGATTTCGACCGGATCGTGGTCATGGATCACGGGCGGATCGTCCAGGATGGTCCGGTCGGGCTGCTGGAGCGCACCGCGGGCCCGTATCGCGAATTCCTGGAGCGGCAGGCCATGTCGATCGAAGGCGCATTCTGAGAGATCCTGTCCGTAAATGCGCGCTGGTGGCGATCCGACGCGCGTTTCCTGCGCTTCGCTGCTCACGGCCATCCAGGCCGCTGCGCTGCGATGCTCGCAAACCCACGCCGGCCGTGCCGCTTTGCGGCACTCTCGCTCACCAGCCCGCATTTCCGGACAGGATCTGATCGGGGCTATGCGCTGGCGGCGATCAGATGCGCGTTTCCTGCGCTTCGGTGCTAACACGGCCGACAAGGCCGCTCCGCTCCGATGCTCGGAAACGCACGCCTTCCGTGCCGCTTTGCGGCACTCTCGCTCACCAGCCCGCATTTCCGGACAGGATCTGATCGGGGCTATGCGCTGGCGGCGATCCGATGCGCGTTTCCTGCGCGTCGGTGCTCCGCGGCCGACAAGGCCGCTCCGCTCCGATGCTCGGAAACGCACGCCTTCCGTGCCGCTTTGCGGCACTCTCGCTCACCAGCCCGCATTTCCGGACAGGATCTGATCGGGGCTATGCGCTGGTGGCGATCCGATGCGCGTTTCCTGCGCTTCGGTGCTCCCCCACGGCCGACAAGGCCGCTCCGCTCCGATGCTCGGAAACGCACGCCTTCCGTGCCGCTTTGCGGCACTCTCGCTCACCAGCCCGCATTTCCGGACAGGATCTGATCGGGGCTATGCGCTGGCGGCGATCAGATGCGCGTTTCCTGCGCTTCGGTGCTCCACGGCCGACAAGGCCGCTCCGCTCCGATGCTTGGAAACGCACGCCGGCCGTGCCGCTGCGCGGCACTCTCGCTCGCCAGCCCACATGTCCGGACAGGATCTGATCGGGACTGCATGCTGGTGGCGATCCGACGCGGGTTTGCTGCGCGTCGATGCTCGCGGTCGACAAGGCCGTTACGATGCTCGGGAACACACGCCTTCCGTGCCGCTGCGCGGCATTCTCGCTCGCAGCCCACCTGTCCGGACAGGATCTGAGAGATATAAAGATCTGAGAGATTCTGTCCGGGGTTGTGCGCTGGCGGCGATCGGTGGGCGGGGTCAGGCCGAGGAGGGCTCGGGCTGTTCGACCTTGTCCGTCGCTTCGGAAGCTTTCGCTTCGCGCGCCTTCATCTCGGGCACTTCGATGTCGATTTCCAGCATCGACACGCCGGTGCCGCGGTCCATCTTGATCTGGACCTTGTCCTGGTCGATGGCGAGGTGCCGCTTGATGACCTCGAGGATTTCCTCCTGCAGCTTCGCGATCAGCTCGGACTGGCCTTCGCCGGCCACCCGTTCGTGGGCGAGGAGGATCTGCAGGCGGTCGCGGGCGATCGGGGCCGAGGATTTGCGTCCGAACAGGTTTGCCAGAAAGCTCATGCCACGCTCCGCTTGAACAGCCAGTCGAACAGGCCCTTGCGCTCGGTCGGCACGCTGACGTCCAGCTTCTCGCCCTCCAGGCGGCGGATCGCCTCGAAATAGGCCCGGGCCGGGGCGCTGGTCGGATTGGACAACGTGACGGGGGTGCCGAGGTTCGACGCCCGCAGCACTTCCTCGCTTTCCGGGACGATGCCGAGCAGCGGGATCGACAGGATTTCCAGCACGTCGTCGGTGCGCAGCATCTCGCCGCGCGCCGCGCGGGCCGGGTCGTAGCGGGTGAGAAGCAGATGCTTGTCGATCTTCTCGCCCTTTTTCGCGCGTTCGGTGGTGCTGTCCAGCATGCCGATGATGCGGTCGCTGTCGCGCACCGACGAGACTTCGGGATTGGTCACCACGATCGCCTGGTCGGCGTGGTGCATCGCGAGCTGGGCGCCGCGTTCGATCCCGGCGGGGCTGTCGCAGATCACCCAGTCGAATTTCTCGCGCAGTTCCCCGATCACCCGGGCCACGCCCTCGGGGGTCAGCGCGTCCTTGTCGCGGGTCTGCGATGCCGGCAGGATCGACAGGGTTTCGACCCGCTTGTCGCGGATCAGCGCCTGCGCCAGCTTGGCGTCGCCCTGCACGACATTGATCAGGTCGAAGACCACGCGCCGTTCGGCGCCCATGACAAGGTCCAGGTTCCGCAGGCCGACATCGAAATCGACGACGACGACATTCTTCCCCGTCTGGGCCAGTGCCGCGCCGAGGGCGGCGGTCGAGGTCGTCTTGCCGACTCCGCCCTTTCCGGATGTGACAACCAGCACCTTGGCCATACGCATATTCCCTTGTCTCGATTCGCCGTTCTGCGGCGCCGTAATTGCGTGAGTCTAATGGCGGATATGTGGCAATCGCAACGGGAAAGCGGCCCAGGGGCTGGCCGGGGGCCGGTCGAGCCCGGCCGGGGCCTAGTCCAGCTTGCGCACCACGATGGTGTCGTCCTGCAGCAGCGCCTGGGCCGGCTTGCCGTGCAGGGCCGCGTCGATGTCCTCGGCGATCATGTAATAGCCGTCGATCGCCAGCAATTCGGCCTTCATCGCCTGTGCGAAGATCCGCGCGCCGTCCTGTCCGCCCATGCCGGCGATGACCCGCCCGCGCAGCGTGCCATAGACATGCACCGATCCGCCGGCGGAGATTTCGGCGCCCGATGCCACCGATCCGACGATGATCACATCCCCGTCAGGATGCAGGATCGCCTGTCCCGACCGGATCGGTCCCTCGACGATCAGCGATGCGGCGGCCTGGGATGCGGTGCCTTGGGACGCGGGGACGGGCGATTCGTCCTCGTCCGGCAGGTCGACCGGGCCCGAGGCCCGTCCGCCCGCGAATCCGTCCGGCCAGTCCCATCCGGCCAGCGCCGGCCAGCCGCGATCGCCGCCTTCGATCGCGATGATCCGCACGCCGCGCGCCAGGAGCGCCGCAAGGAGTCCGTCCAGCCCTTCGGCGTCGGCCGACAGCAGGCCCAGATCGAGAATGATCGGCTTGCCGACGAAAAAAGACGGGGAGCGCGCGATCTGCGCGTCCAGCCCGCGCAGCCAGTCATCGAGCGCCGCCTCGGGCGAGAGCACGAGGGCCAGGAAGGAGCGGCCGCGGGCGCGGATGCGGGGCAGGGGGCTGGATTCGTCGGGCAAGGCGTCACGAACCTTTGGTGGCCAGAACAGGAGGGCGGAACATGAGGGGATTGACGTGAGCTAGCGTGAGAATGGGGCCCTGTCGAGGCAAGGGAGGCTTGGCGAAGCGGGGCGCGATGCAATAAAGCGGGCGGATGCGTATCCTCTATCATCTTCCGCTGTCGCCCTATTCCCGCAAGGTTCGTCTGGTGCTGGGCGAAAAGCGATTGCCGTTCGAACTGATGATGGAGCGGGTGTGGGACCGGCGCCCGGATTATCTGGCGGCCAATCCGGCGTGCACGGTGCCCCTGCTGGTCGAGGAGAACGGGCTGTCGATCCCCGATTCGTCGGTGATCTGCGAATATCTGGAAGAGGCCTATCCCGACACGCCGCTGCTGGGCCGCACCCTGGCCGAGCGGGTCGAGGTGCGGCGTCTGGTCGCGTGGTTCGACCAGAAATTCGCGATCGAGGTCACGCACAACCTGCTGAACGAAAAGGTGCTGAAGCGCATTTCGGGGCGCGGCAATCCCGACGGCAATGCGCTGCGCGCCGGCTATGCCAATATCCGCTATCACCTTTCCTATATCGACTGGCTGGCCGAGACGCGGAAATGGCTGGCCGGGCCCGCGCTGTCGCTGGCCGATTTCGCGGCGGCGGCCCATCTGTCATGCCTGGATTTCATCAACGACGTGGACTGGTCCAAGGCGCCGGCGGCCAAGGACTGGTATGCGCGGATCAAGTCGCGCCCGTGTTTCCGCTCGCTGCTGAATGACCGGGTGACGGGGATCGTGCCGCCCGACCATTATGCGGACCTCGATTTCTGAGCCCATGGCGCTCTGATCCCATGATGCGGGACGTGGATGCGATCGTCCTGGGGGCCGGCGCCGCCGGGCTGATGACGGCGCTGACGGCGGGGCAACGCGGGCGGCGCGTCGCGGTGCTGGACCATGCCGACGAGGCCGGGCGGAAGATCCTGATTTCTGGGGGCGGGCGCTGCAATTTTACCAATCTGGATTGCGCCGCCACCCGCTTTCTGTCCGGCAATCCGCATTTCGCCAAATCGGCGCTGGCGCGGTTCGGGCCGGCCGACATCCTGGCGATGATCGAACGGCACAGGATCGCCTGGCACGAGAAGACGCTGGGCCAGCTTTTCTGCGACGGGTCGGCCCGCGCGGTGGTCGCGATGCTGCTGGCGGAATGCGCGGCCGGCGGGGTGACGATCGGCCTGTCGCACCGAATCACCGATGTCAGCCTGTCCGACCGGTTCGTGGTGACCACCGACCGGGGCGTCTATCGTGCGCCCGCGCTGGTGCTGGCGACCGGCGGGCTGTCGATACCCAAGATGGGGGCGAGCGGGCTGTCGCACGTGATCGCCAGGCAGTTCGGCCTGTGCGTGACGGACACCGCGCCGGCGCTGGTGCCGCTGACGTTGGATGTGGCGGCGTGGCCGTGGGTGCGGGAGCTGTCGGGCGTGTCGCTGCCCGTGGCGGCGCGGTGCGGCAAGGCGCGGTTCGACGAGGCGATGCTGTTCACCCATCGCGGGCTGTCGGGTCCGGCGATCCTGCAGATTTCGTCCTATTGGCAGGCGGGGCAGGAGATCTGCCTGGACCTGCTGCCGGGGATCGACGCCGCCGGGGCGCTGCGGGCGGCCAAGCGGCAGCGGCCGCGGATCGAAGGACGCACCGCGTTGGCGGGGCTGTTGCCGCAGCGGCTTGCGCAGGCGATGGCCGCGCACCATCTGCCTGACGGGCGTCTCGGCGATATTCCCGACGCGGCGCTGAACCGGCTGGGACAGATCCTGTCCCGCTGGGGCCTGACCCCGTCCGGCACCGAGGGCTTCGCCAAGGCCGAGGTGACGCGCGGGGGGATCGACACGCGCGGCCTGTCGTCGCGCACCATGGCGGCGCGGGCGGTTCCGGGCCTCTATGCGGTGGGCGAGGCCGTCGACGTGACGGGCTGGCTGGGGGGCTACAACTTCCAGTGGGCCTGGGCCAGCGGGCATGCGGCGGGATGCGCCATCGCCGAGGCGGCCTGACCGGAAACGCCGGAACAGGGGCCGGAGCAGGGGCCGGACCGGGGATGCGGACCAGGAAGGAAAGGCCACGAGGATGGATGAAACGGGACGGATCGCGCTGGTGACGGGGGCGGTGCGGGGCATCGGCCTGGAGACCGCGCGGCAACTGGGGCGGCAGGGAATGCACGTGCTGGTGGCCGGGCGCCGCCACGACCAGGCGGAGCATGTGGCGCAGCGTCTGCGCGACGAAGGCGTGTCGGCCGAGGGCGTCGTGCTGGATATCGGCAATACGGCGCAGCAGATCGCCCTGCGCGACTGGATCGCCGGCACGCATGGGCGGCTGGACGTGCTGGTGAACAATGCCGGCGTGCTGCTGGACCGCGGCCCCGGCGGCGTCGCCCCGCCGCCCTCGGCCACGCCGATCCAGATCCTGCGCGATACGTTCGAGATCAATCTGTTCGCGACCGTGCAACTGACGCAGATCCTGCTGCCGCTGATCCTGAAGTCGAAGGCCGGGCGGATCGTGAACCTGTCGAGCATCCTGGGTTCGCTGGGCGAGCACAGCAACCCGGCATCGTCGATCTATGGCAAGCTGACCTTTGCCTATGACGCGTCGAAGACGGCGCTGAACGCCTTTACCGTGCATCTGGCGCATGAGCTGAAGGATACCGGGATCAAGGTGAATTCGGCCCATCCCGGCTGGGTCCGCACCGAGATGGGGGGCGAGGCCGCGCCGCTGGACGTGGCGGCGGGCGCCCTGACCAGCGTGCGCCTGGCGACCCTGCCGGATGACGGGCCGACCGGGGGATTCTTCCATATGGACCGTACGCTTCCCTGGTAACGGGCCGGCATCCGTTCCGGGTGTGCATTCGAGACAGGAGGGTGTGATGCGAAAGATGGATCGCGATATGGTGCGGCCGGGTGGACGCTGGCCGGTCCTGCTGCTGCTTGGCGGGCTGGCGCTGCTGCCCGCCGGGTGCGAGGGCGTGGCGCAATCCTATCCGCCGGGTGAGCCCGGCGTGGTCGCGGGATATGGCTATATGTGCCAGGCGGGCGTCTATAGCTGCCGGCTGCCGACCCAGGTGCCGCTGGGCAGCACGTGTTCGTGTCCCGCACTGGGGGCGCCGTCCTGGGGGAATGTGCATTAGAGCATCATCCGACCGGATGGACTCATCCGGTCGGATAAAGATGCTCGTTAAAACAATAAGCTAGAGCCATATCCGTGAACCAGTGTGAATGGATATGGCTCTAGTGTCCTGCCCGAGAAATTCTTATGAGAATTTCTCGGATCAGCAGGCCACTAAAATATTGATTCTAGTGTCCTTTCGATCCCGAAATTCGCTTGCGAATTTCGGAATCGGGACACTAGGTCGTTGCCGGCCCGAACGAGGGGTCGGATGGCGGTATGACAGGCGGGCGCTGCCGGTTTGGCCGGGAGCGCCCGCATGGTATCTGGCGTGATGTATTTGGCGCGATGTATCTGGCGCGATCCTGGCGACCGGGTACCATGATGTGATGCGGATGGACGGGACGTGATGGCGGGCAGGCGGGATGAACCGGATGAGGGCGATCTGTTCGGCGCGCCCGCGCCGCGGCAGGGCGAGGCGGTGCGCGGTGCTTCGCCCGAAGCCGCGCCGCGCAGGGGGCGGCCGCCGGCCCGGACGCAGCCTCTGGCCGACCGGCTGCGCCCCGCCGCGCTGGACGAGGTGGTGGGCCAGGACCATCTGCTGGGCCCGGACGGCGCGCTGCGCCGCATGCTGGAGCGCGGATCGCTGGCCAGCCTGATCCTGTGGGGCGGGCCGGGCGTGGGCAAGACGACGATTGCACGCCTGCTGGCCGATGCGGCGGGGTTGCGCTTCGTGCAGCTTTCGGCGGTATTTTCCGGTGTCGCGGACCTCAAGCGCGCCTTCGACGATGCCAGGCGCCTGGCCGAGGCCGGGCGCGGCACGCTGCTGTTCGTCGATGAGATCCATCGCTTCAACCGCGCGCAGCAGGATGGTTTCCTGCCGGTGGTCGAGGACGGGACGGTGATCCTGGTGGGCGCGACGACCGAGAACCCGTCCTTCGCCCTGAACGGCGCGCTGCTGTCGCGCTGCCAGGTGCTGGTGCTGCGCCGGCTGGATGACGAGGCGCTGGAGCGTCTGCTGCGCCGGGCCGAGGCCGAGTGCGGGCACGAACTGCCGCTGACCGCCGAAGGACGCGCCACGCTGCGTGCCATGGCCGATGGCGACGGGCGCTATCTGCTGAACATGGTCGAGCAGGTGCTGGCGGTGAAGGCCGAGCGGCCGCTGGACGCGCAGGGCCTTTCCGGCCTGCTGGCCCGCCGGGCGGTGCTGTACGACAAGGACCGCGAGGAACATTACAACCTGATCTCGGCGCTGCATAAATCGTTGCGCGGCTCGGACCCGGATGCGGCGCTGTACTGGTTTGCCCGCATGCTCGAAGGCGGGGAGGATCCGCGCTATATCGCCCGACGCCTGACCCGTTTCGCGGCCGAGGATGTCGGCATGGCCGACCCGCAGGCGCTGCCCCTGGCGATCGCGGCGTGGGAGACGTACGAGCGGCTGGGGTCGCCCGAGGGCGAGCTGGCGCTGGCGCAACTGGTGGTGCATCTGGGCACCGCGCCGAAATCGAACGCGGTCTATGCGGCCTACAAGGCCGCGCGGCGCGTGGCGAAATCGACCGGCAGCCTGATGCCGCCGGCCCATATCCTGAACGCGCCCACCGGATTGATGAAGGATCTGGGCTATGGCCGCGGCTATGCGGACGATTATGCGGACATCTATGCCGATGCGCATCCCGATGCCGGACAGCGGGGCGCCTTGCGCGGCTTTTTCCCCGATGGGATGGCGCGCCAGCAATTCTACCAGCCCTTCGACCGCGGGTTCGAGCGGGAGATCGGCAAGCGCCTGGAACATTGGGCGCGCCTGCGCGAACGGGGGCGCGAGCAGGGGCGCGAACAGAAGAAAGACGCGTAGAGCAGGCGTCCCCTCCGAGCCCGGGCGCGTCCGGCTCGTGGGAAAATCGGTCCGGAACCTGGCTTTCCTGGCCGCGACGGCTGGACAGTCGGAGCAGACTGCGGGAAAGCCGTCAGTCATGAGTGTTGTGACCCTGACCGTCAGCGAGGACGAGGCCGATATCCGCCTGGATCGCTGGTTCCGCCGCCATTACCCGCACCTGACCCAGGGCGCGCTGCAGAAGCTGTGCCGCACCGGGCAGGTGCGCGTGGACGGCAGGCGCGCCGAGACCTCGACCCGTCTGGCGCCGGGCCAGGCGGTGCGCGTGCCGCCCATTCCCGATGCCGCGCGCCCGGCCCCGCCGCCGCGCCCGCAACTGGATGCGCGCCTGATCCGCGAAATCCGCGGCATGGTGATCTATAGCGACGACCAGGTGATCGTGCTGAACAAGCCCGCCGGCCTGCCGGTGCAGGGCGGGCCGGGGATCACCCATCATGTCGATGCCATGCTGGACGGGCTGAAGGCGCAGGAGGACGATCCGCGTCCGCGCCTGGTGCACCGGATCGACCGCGACACGTCGGGCCTGCTGCTGCTGGCGCGCACGCCGGGCGTGGCGGCGAAGCTGGCCGCCGCGTTTCGCGGCCGCGACGTCCGCAAGACCTATTGGGCGGTGGTGGTCGGACGGCCGACGCCCGCCAGCGGGGTGATCGACCAGCCGCTGGCCCGGCTGGGCGCGGGGCCGGGCGCGCTGACGGTCGTCGCCTCGCGCAAGGACGAGGACGCGGCGCATGCGCTGTCGGAATATGAGGTGCTGGACGCCGCGGGGCGCAAGATGTCCTGGCTGGCCCTGTCGCCGCTGACCGGCCGCACGCACCAGTTGCGCGTGCATTGCGAGGCCCTGGGCACGCCGATCCTGGGCGATCCCAAATATGGCGGCGCGGCCGCGCATCCCGAAGGGTTCACCGACCAACTGCACCTGCATGCCCGCGCGCTGGACCTGCCGCACCCGGCCGGCGGGCGGCTGGTGGTCACGGCGGAATTGCCGCCGCATATGCGCGATACCTTCCGGCAGCTCGGCTTCTCGGCCGGCAGCACGCCGTCGCCCAGGCGTGGTTGAAGCCGGCGCGGTTGAAGCCGGATTTCGGGACGAGACGGTGGAGGGGCGAGGATGACGGGGTCGGGGATGGAGCCGGGCAGGGGGCCGGGGCGCGCGGCGCGGCGGGGACGGGGCTGGCTGCTGGCCGCGTCCGTGATCGCCGTGCTGGCGTTGGGGGGAGGCGCGATCGCGGCGCGCACGATGATCGACCCCGACGCCCTGCGGCAGGTCGTGGCGCGGGCGGTGTGGCGCCAGACCGGGCGCACCCTGCATGTCGGGTCGGTCGCGGTGCATGTCCTGCCCTATCCCTCGGTCACGGTCGACGACGTAGCATTGTCGGACATGCCGGGCGGCGCGCGGGCGAACATGCTGAGCGCGGCCTCGCTGCAGGCGCGCCTGGCGCTGCTGCCGCTGCTGCGGCACGAGATCCGGCTGGAGGATGTCCGGCTGGCGCATCCCGACCTGCTGGTCGAACGGCTGGCCGACGGGCGGGCGAACTGGCAGATGCGGCCGCCGCCCGCACCTGCGTCCGCACCTGGGCCCGAGTCCGTGCCGGGCGGGGCGGGCGGACCGTCCGCCGCGCCGCGCTGGCGGGTGCGGATCGGCAGCGTGCGGGTGCAGGATGCGGTCCTGGCCTGGGACGACCGGGAGGCCCATGCGACGGGCGCGGTGGCGGTCGATCACCTGCTGCTGGACGGCCTGGCGGGGGATGCGCCGACGATCGATCTGCGGGGCCATCGTCCGGCCGATGCCGGAGTGGTCTTCACGCTGCTGGGCCATGTCGGGCGGTTGGCCGCGCCGTTGCCGGATGCGTGGCCGGTACGGCTGTACGCCACGCTGGAGATCGCGGGCGTGCGGCAGGGCGACGCCACGCTGGACGGCAGCCTGTCCGATCCCGCCCGCCTGCGCGGCTATGATGTCGCCGTGCGGGGCAATCTGGGGCAACTGGCGGCGCTGAACCGGCTGTTCGTGCATGCGGGGCTGCCCGCGGTGCGGGACATCGCGCTGGACGCCCGCATCGTCGATCTGTCCGCCGGCGGTCCGGCGGCGCCCGGCCTGCGGTACCTGCATCTGCGGACCGGGGCGGCGGATATCGGGGCGTGGGTGCCCGGCCTGCATCTGGACCATCTGGCGTTGGACGCGCCGACGCCGGCCGATCATCTGGCGGTGCAGGCCGCCGGGGCCTATGACGGCCGGCCGTTCGACCTGCAGGGCGCGCTGGGCACGCTGGCGGAGATCCGGGCGGCGGTCGACACCCGCCTGGGCACGGCCCTGCCGGTGGACCTGACGCTGCGCCAGGGTGGCGCCAGCCTGAAGGCCGGCGGCAGCATCGGCGGTGCGCAATCGGCGCTGGACCTGCACATGACGGCGGACCGGCTGGCCCTTCCCGGCGGCCGGGCGCTGGACCGGCTGACCGCCGATGCGCATCTGGCGGCGCGGGGCGGGGAGGAGGTCCAACTGTCCGGCCTGCGGCTGGATGCGGCCCAGTTGGCGCTGGCCGGCGACCTGACCCTGGCGCGCCATGCCGGCACGAACGGGCTGCCGCTGCTGACGGGCCGGGTGCACGCCGCGCGCCTGGATCTGGACGCGCTGCGCCCGGTCGGGC
The DNA here is from genome assembly GCF_038719015.1 of Nguyenibacter vanlangensis. Taxonomy (NCBI): domain Bacteria; kingdom Pseudomonadati; phylum Pseudomonadota; class Alphaproteobacteria; order Acetobacterales; family Acetobacteraceae; genus Nguyenibacter; species Nguyenibacter vanlangensis. The sequence continues at coordinate 952,067 of NZ_CP152276.1, read as the reverse complement.
CCGTGGCGGAGGGGGCTTCGGAAACGGCTGCGCCGCCCGCGCCCGCCCCGGCTTCGGGGTCGGTCCCGGCGGAGCAGGTGGCGGCGCTGCCGTTCGGGGGGCTGCATCTGCTGGATGGCGACCTGGACCTGTCGGCAGCGCAGATGCGGCTGGGCGGCGAGACCTATCGCGATGCCCAGGCACATATCGCTGTGCATGGCGGGCGCCTGGCCGTCGATCCGCTGCGGGCGGACGGGACGGATCGCCGGGTGAACGGCACCCTGACCATTGACGATTCGGGGGCCGGAACCGGGGCGGTGCCGCGCCTGTCGGCCAGCCTGGGATCGCTGGTCGTGCCGGCGGAATGGGCGGCGGCGCAGGCCGGCATGCCGCCGTACCTGCATGGCGCGCTGCAACTGGTCGGCACGCTGGAGGCCCAGGGGCGGGACCGGGCGGCGCTGCGGACGTCCTTGACCGGGCATCTGGGCCTGTCGCTGGTCAATGGCCAGATCGACGGCAGGGCGCTGGGCGCGCTGCTGGGGCCGGCGGCGGGGGCCGCGCAGGATTCGGCGGCCGGCCTGCGCTGCCTGGCGGTGCATATGGGCCTGGCGGACGGGCGGGCGGCGCTGGACACGATCGGCATGCAGACCTATCGCCTGTCGGTGACCGGGCATGGCACGATCGGCCTGGCCGACCAGGCGCTGGACCTGCATCTGGTGCCGCAGGTGCTGATCGGCGGAACCGGCGCCGCGATGCCGGTGGCGGTGGGCGGCACGGTGCAGGCGCCCCGGCCGCGCATGGATCGCGTCGGGCCCCAGCAGCGTTTCACCCTGAGTATCGGCCCGTCCTCGGCCGTCGCCGATCCGTGTCCGGCCGCGTTGCTGGCCGCGCGCGAGGGCCAGCCGGGGCCGTCGCCGGGCGCGGCGCCCAAGGCCAAGGCGCCGAAGGCCCTGGATTTCCTGCGTGGCCTGGGATTGTTCCGATGACCGATGGCAAGGATGCCGCCGCGCCCGCCGCGCGCCGCCGTTTCTGGGACCGGGCGGAGGCGGTGGCCCAGCCGGAGGGGTTTGCCGTCCAGTTGGACGGACGTCCGGTGCGCCTGCCGGGCGGGGCGGCCCTGCGGGTCGCCAGCCCGGCCCTGGCCACGGCCCTGGCGGCCGAATGGCAGGCGGCCGGCGGCGGGGCGAAGGGCGGGGAATTTACGCCGTCCGACCTGAAGCTGACGCGGATCGCGGGCACGATGCTGGAACGGATCGCGCCCGACCGGCAGGCCAGCGTGGCGGCCCTGGCGGGATACGCGGCGGGGGACCTGCTGTGCTATCGCGTGCGCGCGCCCGCGCTGCTGGCCGAGCGCCAGCGGCAGGAATGGGATCCGTGGCTGGATTGGCTGCGCGCGCGTCACGGCATCGCCCTGGCGGTGACCTATGGCGTCATGCCGGTCGAACAGCCGCCGGAGGCGTTGGCGCGCGTGCGCGGGCTGCTGGAATCGCTGTCCGACGGGGTGTTGGCGGCGCTGGGCGTTGCCGTGCCCGCCCTGGGGAGTCTGGTGCTGGGACTGGCGCTGGTCGAGGGGCGGCTGAGCGCCGAACAGGCGACGTCCTGCGCCACGCTGGACGAGCGGACCCAGATGGAGATCTGGGGCTATGACGCCCAGCAGGCCGAACGCCTGGCCGCCCTGGGACGCGACGTCGCCGATGCCGTGTCGTTCCTGCGACTGGTGGACGCGAAGGGCGGCGAATCAGTCCCGCCGGCCATTGATCTGCCATAAAAAGCCGGCACTTGGCGCCTTGCGCTCTGATACCAAGCCGAACACTCCGTTACACGGGCTTGCGGTAGAAGGGCGGTAGACCATTTAGCGGTGAAGGCAGGAGTGTCGCATGGCTTCGATCGATTGGCGCCCCTTATCCGAACTGTCCGCCCTGAACGCGCACGAGTTGGATTTCCGCCCGGGCAAGGCGCAGGGTGGCCTGTCCGCGTCGCGCCGGACGAAGCAGCGCCTGGGCCAGATCGTCGCGACCTGCGCCATGGGGGCGTGGGTGCTGCTGGCGGTCGTGCCCGTGGTGGTCGTCATCATGGCGATCGGCGGCTGAGGCGCCTCGGCGGGCCCCTGTCGGGCCCGCCGTAATTCGGATCAGGGCACCAGCACGGTGGCGCAGGCGGTGCAGGCGATGCCTTCCTCGCGGCCGGTGAAGCCCAGCCGTTCGGATGTCGTGGCCTTGACGGAGATCCGGTCGATCTCGACCTCCAGCAGGTCGGCCAGGCGCTGGCGCATCGCCTGGGCATGCGGGCCGATCTTGGGCCGTTCGCAGATCAGCGTCACGTCGGCGTTCACCAGCATGCCGCCGCGTTCGCGAATCCGCTGTCCGGCATGGACCAGGAAGCGGGCGCTGTCGGCGTCCTTCCATTCGTCCTGGCTGGGCGGGAAATGCCGGCCGATATCGCCCTCGGCCAGCGCGCCGTAGATCGCGTCGCACAGCGCGTGGATGCCCACGTCGGCGTCGGAATGCCCGGCCAGGCCGCGATCGTGCGGCACCTGGATGCCGCACAGGATCAGCGGGCGGTTTTCGGCGAAGGCATGGACGTCGTAGCCGACGCCCGTGCGCGGCAGCAATGTCGGACCGATCAGGCGTTCCAGCCGCATGAGATCCTCCTTGTAGGTCAGTTTGATATTGTCTTCCGAGCCGGGCACCAGCGCCACGGTGTGGCCGGCGGCCTCGAGCAGGGCGGCGTCGTCGGTCGCGTCGCACGCCGCGGCACCCCGGTGCAGGTCGCGCAGCAGCGCGAAGCGGAAACCCTGCGGCGTCTGGGCGCGGTACAGGTCGTCGCGCGGTACCGTGCCGTCGATCAGCCCGTTGCGCCCGCGCTTGATCGTGTCGGCCACCTGGACGGCCGGAATCGCGCCGGGGTGATGGGCCAGCGCGGCGATGACCGCCCGCGTGACCTCGGCCGGCACATAGGGCCGCGCGCCGTCATGCACCAGCACCAGGTCCGGGCGGGCGTCCGGCGGCAGGCGGTCCAGCGCCTCGAGCCCCGCGCGGACGCTTTCCTGGCGCGTGGCGCCGCCGGGCACGGGCGGCAGGACGTCCAGGCCGGTCAGGGCGTCCGCCAGGGCGGCCGGGTCGCCGACGGGCTGGAGCAGGCCGACATGGGGAAGCAGGGCGTCCGCCGCGTGGCGGATGACCGGCCGGCCGGCCAGCGTCAGATACTGCTTGGCGACCGGGGATGCCGCGGTGGCGCTGAAACGGCGGCCGGCACCGGCGGCGAGAAGGATGGCTGCAACACGCATGGCGGAGCAATGGGGCGCCAGGTTTCCGCCGTCAAGCGCAACCGAGGCCGCATGGGCGAATTTCGGAAGCGGGATGCGCGCGGGATGCTGCCATCGCGATTGCGTGACGCGGAGAGTTTATATACTGTGCTCAAATCCTAAGCATCTATGCTGCATTTTTTATCCATTCGGGATGCCGCGCGATGTGCCGGGTTTGGAATCTGACAGCCCAAGCGGGGATCATGCCGTCCATGTCGTCCGAATTGCTGCGCCCCATCGATCTGGGTGGGGGGGTGGTGTTGCGCACCCCGGTCATCCTTGCGCCGATGTCGGGCGTGACGGACCTGCCGTTCCGTCGGCTGGCGCGGCGGCTGGGGGCCGGGCTGGTCGTGTCCGAGATGATCGCGTCCTGGGCGATGGTGCGCGAAAACGACGCCACGCTGCGCATGGCCGAGGTCGCGGACGAGGAGGGGCCCAACGCCGTCCAGCTTGCGGGGTGCGAGCCCGAGGCGATGGCGCAGGCGGCGCGGATCGCGGTCGATCGCGGCGCGGACATGGTCGACATCAATTTCGGCTGCCCGGTCAAGAAGGTCGCGGTGGGGCAGCAGGCGGGATCGGCCCTGATGCGCGACGAGGCCTTGGCCGGCCGGCTGCTGGAGGCGGTGGTGCGCGCGGTCGACGTGCCGGTGACGCTGAAGATGCGCATGGGCTGGGACCATGCCAGCCTGAACGCCCCGGTGCTGGCGCGGATCGCCGAGCGGACCGGCATCCGCATGGTCACGGTGCATGGGCGCACGCGGCAGCAATTCTATACCGGCACCGCGGACTGGGCCTTCGTCCGGCGGGTGAAGGACGCGGTTTCGCTGCCGGTGATCGTCAATGGCGACATCCTGACGGTGGAGGACGCGCGCACCGCGCTGGCGCAGTCGGGGGCGGACGGGGTGATGATCGGGCGGGGATGCTATGGCCGGCCGTGGTTCCCGGCCCAGGTGGCCCGGGCGCTGGGCACGGGCGAGGCGGTCCCCGATCCCGATCTGGCGACCGAGAAGGCGATCGTGCTGGAACATTACCATATGATGCTGTCGCATTTCGGGGCGCATCCGGGGCTGCGCCTGGCGCGCAAGCATGTGTCGTGGTACTCGGCCGGCCTGCCGGATTCGGCGCATTTCCGGGCCGCGATCAACCGGGTGGACCAGGCCGACGTCGCGATCGGGATGATTGCCGATTTCTATGACCGGCACATCGCGGCGGGTTCGCGCCGCGAGCGATTCGGCGCGGCGGGCGGCCGGGGCATTGCCGACCAGGGCACCGCCGAGGCGGCGTGAGGACGACGATGTCCGTCCATGGCGCCGCGGAAGCCGTGCTTGCGCCGCCCGACGGAGGGGCGCTGCTGGATGCGATGCCGATGCCGGTCATGTTGGTCGGTGCCGATAATCGCGTCCGTCACGTCAACAGCGCGGCCGAGCCGTTCTTCGGTGCGTCCAGCCCGCATCTGGTGCAGATGGGGCTGGCCGATCTGCTGGCCGCCGACCATCCGATCTTCCTGCTGGTCGAGCAGGTGCGGCGCGACGGGGTCACCATCGCCGAGCATGAGCTGACGCTGGACGGCCCGCGCCTGCACCGCACCGGCATTACCGTCCAGGGCACGCTGGTCGCCGAGGAGCCGGGCGGCGTGCTGCTGACCTTCCACGATTCCTCGGCGGCGCGGGCGCTGGACCGGCAACTGACCTTTCGGTCCGCTGCGCGCAGCGTGTCGGGCATGGCCGCCATCCTGGCGCACGAGGTCAAGAACCCGCTTTCGGGGATCCGGGGCGCGGCCCAGCTTCTGGAAAGCTCGGTGGGCGAGGGCGATCGGGAACTGGCGGTGCTGATCCGCGACGAGGCCGACCGGATCCGCGACCTGGTCGAGCGGATGGAGATGTTCAGCGACAAGCCGCTGGAACGCCGCCCGGTGAACATCCATCGCGTGCTGGAGCGGGTGCGGATGCTGGCCGAGCAGGGTTTCGCCAGCGGCGTGCGGATCGTCGAGGAGTATGACCCGTCGCTGCCGCCGGTCTGGGGCAATCGCGACCAACTGGTGCAGGTGCTGCTGAACCTGGTCAAGAACGCGGCCGAGGCCATCATGTCGGGCAACCAGGGCTCTGGTCACCCAGGCTCTGGCAACCAAGGCTTGGGCGGCGAGATCATCCTGGGTACCGCCTATCGCCACGGCGTGCGCCTGGCGGTGCCGGGCATGGAGCAGCGGGTCGAGCTGCCGCTGGTCGTTTCGGTGCGCGACAGCGGCCCGGGCATTCCCGAAAGCATCCGCCCGCATCTGTTCGAGCCGTTCCTGACCACCAAGGCCGGCGGCAGCGGGCTGGGGCTGGCGCTGGCGGGCAAGATCATCGACGATCATGGCGGCGTGATCGAGATTGACAGCCGCCCCGGACGGACCGAGGTGCTGCTGCACCTGCCTGTGGTGGCCGAGGGAAAGGACGCGCCCTGATCGCCAAATATGTGCTCGCCAAATCCGCGTCCCGTATCCGCGCATCCTTCGCCGCCGTGATTTTCGTTCCGAGAGATTGAACCCCGCATGCCCTTGCCGACCGTTCTTGTCGCCGACGACGATCGTTCCATCCGCACCGTGCTGAGCCAGGCGCTGGGGCGGGCGGGCTACCAGGTCCGTACCACGGCCAATGCCGCCACCTTGTGGCAGTGGGTCGAGGAAGGCGAGGGCGACCTGGTCATCACCGACGTGGTGATGCCCGACGAAAACGGCCTGGACCTGATCCCGCGCATCAAGCGCGCGCGGCCGGACCTGCGCGTGGTGGTCATGAGCGCGCAATCCACCCTGATCACCGCCGTGAAGGCGGCCCAGCGGGGGGCGTTCGAATATCTGCCCAAGCCCTTCGACCTGAAGGAATTGCTGTCGGTGGTGGAGCGTGCCCTGGCGTCGCCGGCCAGCGCGCTGCCCGAGCCCGCGCCCGCCGATGCCGACGAGCGCATGCCGCTGATCGGCCGTTCGATGGCGATGCAGGACATCTATCGCATCATCGCCCGGCTGACGACGTCGGACCTGACGGTGATGATCAACGGCGAGAGCGGCACGGGCAAGGAACTGGTGGCGCGGGCGCTGCATGATTACGGGCGCCGGCGGGGCGGGCCGTTCGTGGCGGTCAACATGGCGGCCATTCCGCGCGAACTGATCGAAAGCGAGCTGTTCGGCCATGAGCGGGGTGCCTTTACCGGCGCCACCAACCGCACGCCCGGAAGGTTCGAGCAGGCCGCCGGCGGCACCCTGTTCCTGGACGAGATCGGCGACATGCCGCCCGAGGCCCAGACCCGGCTGCTGCGCGTGCTGCAGGAGGGCGAGTTCACCACCGTGGGCGGTCGCCAGCCGATCCGCGCGAATGTGCGCATCGTCGCCGCCACCCACCGCGACCTACGCCAGGCGATCCGCGCCGGCACGTTTCGCGAGGACCTGTATTACCGGCTGAACGTGGTGCCGATCCGCCTGCCGCCGCTGCGCGAGCGGGCCGAGGACATCCCGCTGCTGGCGCGGCATTTCCTGGATCGCAGCCGCGAGGACGGGCTGCCGGTCAAGATGCTGGCCGAGGGCGCGGTCGAACGGCTGCAGGCCGGCCGCTGGCCGGGCAATGTGCGCGAGCTGGAAAACCTGATGCGCCGGCTGGCCGCGCTGTATCCCCAGGAGACGATCACCGCCGAGCTGATCGATTCCGAACTGGCCGAGACGTCGGGCGACCTGCCGGGCGAGGCGCCGCAGGCGGCGTCGCAGGAGCCGCTGGCCGATGCGGTGGCGCGCCATATCCGCCATTTCCTGTCGTCGGGGCAGGACGGCATGCCGCTGCACGACATCTATGACCGGGTGATCGCCGAGGTCGAACGGCCGCTGATCCAGATGACGCTGGCCGCCACGCGCGGCAACCAGATCAAGGCCGCCGCCATGCTGGGGCTGAACCGCAACACGCTGCGCAAGAAGATCCGGGACCTGGAAATTCCAGTCGTCCGGGGCGTAAGCTGATACCCGTGCCGGCGGCGCCGCGTGCCGAGCGTCCGTCGCGCCGGACGGGCGTGATGCGCGGGCTGTTTTCCGTGCTGGCGCGGCGCAATGTCGCGATCACCCTGGTCGCGCTGGCGCTGTGTTTCGGCGTCGCGACCTTCGTGGTGCTGTCGGGCGGCATGTCCCTGACGCATTATCCGCGCGTCCAGGCGCTGATCTTCATCCTGAACTTCCTGGTCCTGCTGCTGCTGGCGCTGGCGCTGGCCGAGCGGGTCGGGCGGGTGCTGGCCGAACGGCGCAGCGGCCTGGCGGGGGCGCGGCTGCATGTCCGGCTGGTGACCCTGTTCGGCATCGTCGCGGCGGCGCCCACCATCCTGGTCGGCACCTTCGCCGCCGTGTTCTTTCATTACGGCATCCAGATCTGGTTCAGCGACCGGGTGAATACCGCGCTGAGCGAGGCGCTGGAGGCGTCGCACGGCTATCTGCAGGAACATAACGCCAATATCCGCACCGAGGCGTTCTCGCTGGCCAACTACCTGGCCAGCGCGGCCAACGGCCTGGAAGGGTCGGGGTCGGACCTGATGCACGACCCCGAGGCGCTGGACCAGATCCTGGATTCCCAGGCGACGCTGCGCGGCCTGAACGAGGCGGTGATCTATGACCCGCTGACCAACACGGTGGTGGCCTCGGGCGGGCTGATGAGCCATCCGGGCGACATGCAGGCCCTGCCGCCGCCTTCGGCCACGCTGATGGCCCGCACCAACGAGATCGCGATCCTCGATTCGCCCGACGAGAAGACGGTGCGCGCGGTGATCTCGCTGGGCGATACGCCGCCGCTGATGCTGGTGATCACCCGTCCGGTCGATCCGGTCATTTTGGACCATATGCACCGGACCGAGCGCGTGGTGGCCGATTATCAGCGGCTGAACCGCAACCGGTCCAAGATCCAGTTCACCTTCGTGATGATCTTCGCGCTGGTCGGGCTGCTGGTCCTGTCGGCGGCGGTGCTGGTCGGGCTGGTGCTGGCCAACCAGATCGTCCGCCCGCTGGGGCTGCTGATCCTGGCGTCGGAGCGGATCAGCGACGGCGACCTGAAGGTGCGCGTGCCCGAGGGGCGGCGCGACGACGAACTGTCCAGCCTGTCGCGCGCCTTCAACCGCATGACCGACCAGCTTGCCAGCCAGCGTTCGGAACTGATGATCGCCAACAGCCAGATCAACGAGCGCCGCCGCTTTACCGAGGCGGTGCTGTCGGGCGTGTCGGCCGGGGTGATCGGGCTGGACGCGCAGCAGGTCATCGAACTGCCGAACCGCGCGGCCGGCATGCTGCTGCACCAGGACCTGGAGGCGGCGGTCGGGCGGCGGCTGGTCGAGGTGGTGCCGGAATTCGCCCCGATGCTGGACGAGGCGGCGCGCGCGCCCGACCGCGTCTGGACCGGCGAGGTCCAGGTGGGTGCCGGGGCGCGGGCCTGCACCCTGCTGGTGCGGATCGGCGCCGAGGCGCGGGGGACCGCATCGGGCTATGTGGTCACGTTCGACGACATCACCGAGCTGCAGGCCGCGCAGCGCAAGGCGGCCTGGGCCGACGTGGCGCGCCGCATCGCGCATGAGATCAAGAACCCGCTGACCCCGATCCAGCTTGCGGCGGAACGGCTGAAGCGCCGCTTCCTGCGCGAGATCACCTCGGACCCCGAGACGTTCAGCCAGTGCGCGGACACGATCGTGCGGCATGTCGGCGATATCGGGCGCATGGTCGATGAATTCTCGGCCTTCGCGCGGATGCCGCAGCCGATCATCCGGCCCGAGGACCTGTCGCGCATCGTGCGCGAGGCGCTGGTCCTGCAGCGGACCGCGCATCCCGAGATCCGCTACGAGACGGACCTGCCCGACCACGGGCCGGTGGTGGCGTGCGACCGGCGCCTGCTGGGGCAGGCCCTGACCAATTTGTTGCAGAATGCGACGGACGCCATTGCAATGGTGCCAAAAGACGGGGATGCTGCGCAGGACCCGGCCGGTCCTGCCGGGACTGTCCGGATTGTCTTGCGGATCGAGAGGGCGGCGGCGCAGCTTTCGGTGGCCGATGACGGCATCGGCCTGCCGGAGGAAGACCGGCAGCGCCTGACCGAGCCCTATGTGACCCATAAGCCGAAAGGGACCGGCCTGGGGTTGGCGATCGTCAAGAAAATCATGGAAGATCACGGCGGGAGCATCCGTCTGGAGGACCGGCCGGACGCGAGGGGAGCGGTTTCGATTTTGATATTGCCTGTAAAGGACGACCATGGGGCATGAGATCCTGATCGTCGATGATGAGCCCGACATCCGGCTGCTTGTCGACGGTATCCTGCGCGACGAAGGCTATGAGACGAGGCTGGCGGGGGATTCGGATTCGGCGATCAGCGCGTTTCGGGCCCGCAGGCCATCCCTGGTGATCCTGGATGTGTGGCTGCAGGGTTCGCGGCTGGACGGGCTGGGCATCCTGAAGGCGATCCAGGGCGAGGAGCCGGCCGTGCCCACGATCATGATCTCGGGCCACGGCACGATCGAAACCGCGGTCGCGGCGCTGCAGCACGGCGCCTATGACTTCATCGAGAAGCCGTTCCAGTCCGACCGGCTGCTGCTGGTCATCCGCCGCGCGCTGGAGGCGTCGCGCCTGGCGCGCGAGAATGCGGAACTGCGGCTGCGCGCCGGGCCGGAGACGACGCTGTCCGGCGACAGCTCGGTGATCGCGGGGGTGCGCAACCAGATCGAGCGGGTGGCGCCGAGCGGGTCGCGCGTGCTGATTTCGGGCGCCGCGGGCTCGGGCAAGGAGGTGGCGGCGCGGATGATCCATGCGCGCTCGCGCCGGGCGGATGGGCCGTTCGTCGCCCTGAACTGCGCCACCCTGGCGCCCAACCGGTTCGAGGAGGAACTGTTCGGCATCGAGGGCATGCCCGACGGCAGCGGCCGGCGCACCGGCGTGCTGGAACGCGCCCATGGCGGCACGCTGCTGCTGGACGAAGTGTCGGACATGCCGATCGAGACCCAGGGCAAGATCGTCCGGGCCCTGCAGGACCAGAGTTTCGAGCGCGTGGGCGGGGCGTCGCGCGTCAAGGTCGATGTGCGCGTGCTGGCGGCGACCAATCGCGACCTGCAGGAGGCAATCGCCGCCGGCCGGTTCCGCGAGGACCTGTATTACCGCCTGGCGGTCGTGCCGCTGCGCGTGCCCAGCCTGCGGGAGCGGCGGGAGGACATCCCGGCCCTGGCCAGGATGTTCCTGCGCCGCGCGGCGGAAAATGCCGGCCTGCCGCTGCGCGAGCTGTCGGGCGACGCGATCGCGGCGCTGCAGAGCTATGACTGGCCGGGCAATGCGCGCGAACTGCGCAACCTGATGGAAAGGCTGCTGATCATGATGCCGGGGAACGGCACCGATCCGATCCGCGCCGAAATGCTGCCGCCGTCGGTGGGGCAGGGGGCGCCGGCCTTGCTGAAATTTGATCCGGCCGCCGATGTGATGGGCCTGCCGCTGCGCGAGGCGCGGGACCTGTTCGAAACCCAGTATCTTCAGGCGCAATTGCTGCGATTCGGCGGCAATATCAGCCGTACGGCGGGCTTTGTGGGCATGGAGCGCAGCGCGCTGCATCGCAAGCTGAAGCAGTTGGGGGTGACCTCGGACGACCGTGGGGGCGGATGAGGTTTTGCCCCGCGGGTAAGGGCCTGCTAGAAAAGAGCATTCATATATTTCCGGCGGATGCGGCGGCCTGATGCGGCCCTCGTCCCTGCCCACAGAAAAAGTAAGGCCCAACCGTGGCAAAAGAAGCAACACAGAACGTTCAGGACGTTTTTCTCAACCATGTCCGACGCTCCAAGACGCCGGTGACGGTGTTCCTGGTCAACGGCGTGAAGCTGCAGGGCATCATTACCTGGTTCGACAATTTCTCGGTGCTGCTGCGGCGCGACGGGCATACGCAACTGGTCTACAAGCATGCGATCAGCACGGTGATGCCGGCGACCCCGGTCGTGCTGTTCGAGCCCTCGCGCAGCGAGGGGGCGGCGACGGAGCTGGCGGACAAAGACCTGGCGGGGGATGCCGATCTCCTCTGACGGTCCCGTGAGCCAGTCCGCGACGCGGGCCGCCGTCATCCTGCCCTGGGAGCGGCCGGATCGTCAGGAAGAAGTCCGCGCCGCCGAGGCGCGGCTGGAAGAGGCGGTGGGGCTGGCCGCGTCGATCGGCCTTGTCATCGTGCGCAAGGCGGTGCTGCTGCTGCGCGCGCGCCGTCCCGCCACCCTGCTGGGCAGCGGGCAGGTCGAATCGCTGCGCGCGGCGGTCCAGGAGGACCGGGTGGCCGTGGTGGTGGTCGATTCGCGGCTGACGCCCGTGCAGCAGCGCAACCTGGAGCGCGCCCTGGGCTGCAAGGTCATCGACCGTACCGCGCTGATCCTGGATATTTTCGGTGAACGCGCGGCGACCAAGGAAGGCGCGCTGCAGGTCGAACTGGCGCACCTGGAATATCAGCGCAGCCGGCTGGTCCGCACCTGGACCCACCTGGAACGCCAGCGCGGCGGCTTCGGCTTTCTGGGCGGGCCGGGCGAGACCCAGATCGAGGCCGACCGCCGCATGATCGGCGACCGGATCGTGCGCCTGAAGCGCGAGCTGGAGCAGGTGCGCCGCACGCGCGGCCTGCACCGGGCGGCGCGGCGGCGCGTGCCGTTTCCGGTCGTGGCCCTGGTCGGCTATACCAATGCCGGGAAATCGACGCTGTTCAATGCCCTGACCGGCGCCGCGGTCTATGCGCAGGACCAGTTGTTCGCCACGCTGGACCCGACGATGCGCGGGCTGCGCCTGCCGTCGGGGCGGCGGATCATCCTGTCCGACACGGTGGGGTTCATCAGCGACCTGCCCACCGAACTGATCGCGGCCTTCCGCGCAACGCTGGAGGAGGTGGCCGAGGCGGACATCATCCTGCATGTCCGCGATATCTCGCACCCCGACAGCGCGGCCCAGCGCGCCGACGTGGAGGACGTGCTGGAGGGCATGGCCAAGGGCGGCACGATCGAGGAGGATTGGCGCCGCCGGGTGATCGAGGTGCAGAACAAGGCCGACCTGATCGGCGGGCCTGCCGCCGTGCCGCCGCGCGAGGGCGGCGTCGTGATCTCGGCCATGACCGGTGACGGGCTGCCCGACCTGCTGGCGGCCATCGATTCGCGCCTGACCGAGGCGATGGAGACCGTGCGCTATACGATTCCGGTGCGCGACGGCGCGACGCTGGCCTGGCTGTATGCTCATGGGGAAGTGACGTCGCGCCGGGACGGCGAGCAGGATATCGTGGTCACGGTCCGCCTGCTGCCCGCCGACCGCGCCCGGTTCGAGACGCAGAGCGGCGAACGCGACCCTCCGGCGCGCGAATCCGCCGGGTGACCGGTGTCCCGCCCGAGAGATCCTTATGAGAATCTCCCGGACCAGCGGGCCGCTAGATATTGGTTCTGGCCAGAGAGAATGACATGACGGGCCCCATTTCGGTTGGGCATATGCGTGCCGTGATCGCGATCATGCGCAAGGCGGCGGCCCGGCAGATCATGCCGCGTTTTCGCCAGTTGGACGCGGCCAGCATCCGCAGCAAATCCACCAAGCTGGATGTGGTGACGGCCGCCGACGAAGCGGCCGAGCACGAGATGACCGGCGCATTGCTGCGCCTGTCGCCGGGGGCGGTGGTGATCGGCGAGGAGGCGGCCTGCGCCCGGCCCGACCTGCTGGACACGCTGGGCGATGCCGCGCTGGCCTATGTGGTCGATCCGATCGACGGGACGGCGAACTATGCCGCCGGGGTGCCGCTGTTCGGCGTCATGGTCGCGGTCGTGGCGCGGGGCGAGGTCGTGGGCGCGGCCATTCTGGACCCGGTCTGCGACGTCGCCGCCCTGGCGGTGCGCGGACAGGGCGCGTGGCTGGCCGGTGCCGACGGCGTGGAGCGGACCATGTCGTGCGCGGCGCCCCTCCCGGCGCGGGAGATGTGCGGGAACGCGTCCTGGCGCTATCTGCCGCAGCCGATGCGCGACGCGGTCGCGCGCAACCTGCCCCGCCTGATGGGATCGTGGGATTTCCGCTGCGCCGCGCACGAATATCTGATGCTGGGCGACGGCAAGTGCGATTTCCTGCTCTTCAACCGGACGCTGCCGTGGGACCACCTGGCGGGCTGGCTGATCCATCGCGAGGCCGGGGGGTATTGCGCCCATTTCGACGGCACGCCCTATCGGCCCACCGACCTGGATGGCGGGTTGCTCTATGCCCCGGATCGCGAGAGCTGGCTGGAATTGCGGGCGCTGCTGCTGGACGCCGCCTGAGCGGAGCGGGCAGGCGGACCGGACAGGCGGAGCGGGCAGGCGGACCGAGGTCGGGCGGGACGGCCGGGCAGACCCGGCCGTCCGGGGGTGGTCACTCGGACCGGGCGGTCCGCTCGCGGCGCTTGACCTCCTGCCAGCCGGCCTCCATCTGATCCAGGCTGCTGTCGCCCGGGGCCAGGCCCTGGCGGGCGAGGTCCTGCTCCATGGCGGTGAAGCGGCGGGTGAATTTGGCGTTGGCGTGCCGCAGGCAGGCCTCGGGGTCCAGGTCCAGCTTGCGTGCCAGGCTGGCCAGGGTGAACAGCACGTCGCCCAGTTCGTCGGCGAGGCGCGCGCGGTCGCCGCCCGGCAGTTCGGCCTTCAGTTCCGCGATTTCCTCATCGACCTTGTGCGCGACCTCGTCCGCCGTGGACCAGTCGAAGCCGACCCGCGCGGCGCGGGCGGAGAGCTTGCGCGCCCGCAGCAAAGCGGGCAGGGCGGCCGGAATCCCGTCCAGCGTGCCGGACTCCCGCCGGGCCAGCCTTTCCTGCGCCTTTCCGTCCTCCCATTGGCCGGGCCTGGCCGGCGCGTCGCCGAACACGTGGGGATGCCGGCGGATCATCTTGTCGCCGATCATCGTCGCCACGGTCGCGAAATCGAACCATCCGGCTTCTTCGGCCATGCGCGCGTGATAGACCACCTGCAGCAGCAGGTCGCCCAGCTCGTCGGGCAGGGCGGCCCAGTCCTGGCGGGCGATCGTGTCCTCGACCTCGTACGCTTCCTCGATCGCATAGGGGGCGATCGAGGCGAAATCCTGTTCGCGGTCCCAGGGGCATCCGTCCTTCGGGTCGCGCAGGCGGGCCATGATCTCGATCAGGCGGGCGATCGCGTGGGCGGGGTCGGGCATCGGGCGGGTTCCTTCGGAAGATTCGGGCGGCGCGTTCCTGGCGCATTCTTACGGGCCTGGGACAGAATGGCATAGTTTCCGCGGGAAGCGGACGGGCTGGCTGGGCGGGCAGGGCGGGACTATAGTCGCGCTCCCCGGACGGCGGGGCAGCGGGAACGGACGGATCATGGGCGAGCAGGCGACACTCTTCATCGACGGCGAGGCGGGCACGACGGGGCTGGGCATTCGCCAGCGCCTGGCCGCCCTGCCGGTGACGGTGCGTTCGATCGATCCCGTGCTGCGCAAGGATGCCGGCGCGCGCTATGACATGATGTGCGCGGTCGACCTGGTGGTGCTGTGCCTGCCCGACGCGGCGTCGCGTGAGGCGGCCGGCATGGTCGAGGCGATCCGGGCGGAGGGGCGTGCCGCGCCGCGCCTGCTGGATGCCAGCACGGCCTTTCGCGTCGATCCGGGCTGGACGTACGGCTTTCCGGAGATGGACCCGGGCCAGGCGGCCGCGATCGCCGCGTCGTCGCATGTCGCGAACCCCGGATGTTATCCGACCGGGGCGATCGCGCTGTTGCGCCCGCTGGTGCGGGCGGGGATCATGGCGCCCGATTTTCCCGTCACCATCAACGCGGTCAGCGGCTATAGCGGCGGCGGCCGGGCGGTGATCGAGGCGCACGAGCATGATGACGGCCCGGCATTCGAGCTGTACGGGCTGGGCCTGGCCCACAAGCACCTGCCGGAAATGACCCGCTATGCCGGCCTGACGCGCACGCCGCTGTTCGTGCCCTCGGTGGGGCATTTCCCCCAGGGGATGATCGTGTCGATTCCGCTGCATCTCGACATGCTGGCGGGCCGGGTCACGGGCGAGGACCTGCGGGCGGTGCTGACGGATCATTTCTCCGGTTCGGACCGGATCGCCGTGGCCGATGCCCAGGATACGCTGTCGGCCGATACACTGGCCGGCACGGACCTGATGGAGTTGCGGGTCCATTGCAACGAATCGCGCCGCCAGGCGGTGCTGACCGCGCGACTCGATAATCTGGGCAAGGGGGCGTCGGGGGCGGCGATCCAGAATATCGCCCTGATGCTGGGCCTGGCGTCGCCCGCGCCGCGCGCCGCCTGACGCGGTCGGACCTTTCCCCAACCCGCCTGGCGTCGGGCGGGTCGTAACGTGTTTCAACAGGGCTAAAATCACGTCCTGCCTATTTCCACGACGATGGACAGGTTTCCCCGTTCATCGTTGGACATAGTCCGGGTGTTATATTGAGCAGGCCACCCGACAGAGGGGGCGCCCAGACTAGCACGGTGGCGCTTCCACGCTACCCGCACTTTGCCACGGGGCCACGGGGCCCGGTGAATCGCCCGTTCGCCATTTGCCACGCTCGCCCATTTGCTGGTAAGCAACGCCGCAGGCGAGAGTGACGGAATGGTAGACGTAGTCGGCTCAAAATCGACCGCCGCAAGGCATAGGGGTTCGAGTCCCCTCTCTCGTACCACCGTTTCCGGACAGGATGATGTCTTCTCTCCCTGCCAATCTCGCCCCGGATGATCTTTCCCCCGATGATCTCGTCCCGGGCAATTCCGTCGTCAGGCCGGGCCGGCGGCCCGGTAATCCCTGTTTTTCCTCGGGGCCGTGCGCCAAGCGGCCGGGCTGGTCGCTGGACGCGCTGTCCGGCGCGCTGCTGGGCCGGTCGCATCGGGCGGCCGAGGGGCGGGCGCGGCTGAACGAGGTCATCACCCGTTCGCACGCCCTGCTGGGCATGCCGGCGGACTGGAAGCTGGGGATCGTGCCGGCCTCGGATACCGGGGCGGTCGAGATGGTGCTGTGGTCGCTGGTCGGCCGGCGCCCGGTGGATGTCCTGTCCTTCGAGAGTTTTTCGGCCACCTGGGCCAACGACATCGTGGCGCAGTTGCAGGCGCCCGGGGCGCGGGTGCTGCAGGCCGAGTACGGCAGGCTGCCGGACCTGGCGCGGATCGACTGGTCGCATGACGTGGTGCTGGCATGGAACGGCACGACGTCGGGGGTGCGCATTCCCGACGGGTCCTTCATCCCCGACGAACGCGAGGGGCTGGTGATCTGCGACGCGACCTCGGCGGCGTTCGCGATGGACCTGCCGTGGGAGAAGCTGGATGTCGTCACCTGGTCCTGGCAGAAGGTCCTGGGCGGCGAAGCCGCGCACGGCATGCTGGCCCTGTCGCCGCGCGCCGTGCGGCGGCTGGAGGAGACGCCGCCCCCGCGGCCCCTGCCCAAGATCTTCCGCCTGACCGAGAAGGGCAGGCTGATCGAGGGGATCTTCCGCGGCGACACGATCAACACGCCGTCGATGCTGTGCGTCGAGGACGCGCTGGACGGGCTGCGCTGGGCGGAGTCCATCGGCGGCCTGCCGGCGCTGGTCGCGCGCAGCCGGGCCAACCTGGATGTCGTGTCGGAGTGGGTCGCGCGATCCGGCTGGGCGGCGTTTCTGGCCGAAAATCCGGCCGAGCGGTCCAGCACGTCGATCTGCCTGACCATCGTGGCGCCCTGGTTTCGCGCGCTGGACGCGGCGGCCCAGGCCAAGGCGGCCAGGCGGCTGGCGGCGGTGCTGGAGGATGAGGGCGTCGCGCTGGATATCGGCAGCTATCGCGATGCGCCGCCCGGCCTGCGCCTGTGGGGCGGGGCCACGGTCGAGGCCGGCGACCTGCGCGCGCTGATGCCCTGGCTGGACTGGGCCGAGGCCCTGGTGCGGTCCGAATTCGCCTGATCGGCGTCCTGCCCGTTTTGCGGGCATGACGAATGGCGGCGACAATGATATAGGCGCGCGCATGACGGACGATCCGCCCTTCAATCCCGCCCTGCTGCCGGCAGGCTTTGTCGACCTGCTTCCGACGGATGCCGAAGCCGAGGCCGCCGGCATGGAAGATCTGATGCGGGTCTTCGCCAGCCACGGCTATAGCCGCGTCAGGCCGCCGCTGCTGGAGTTCGAGGAGACGCTGCTGAGCGGGTCGGGGGCGGCGGTGGCCGAGCAGGCCTTTCGCCTGATGGACCCCGACACAAGGCGGATGATGGCGCTGCGTCCGGACATCACGCCGCAGATCGCGCGCATCGCCGCGACGCGGATGGCCGATGCGCCGCGTCCGCTGCGCCTGTCCTATGCCGGTCCGTGCGTGCTGGCCGGCGGCGGCGCGCGGGAAAGCGACCGGCAGATTTCCCAGGCGGGGATCGAGCTGATCGGTCCGGATTCGCCCCAGGCTGATGCCGAGATCGTGGCCCTGGGCGCCGAAGGGCTGGCGGTGCTGGGTGTGCCGGGCGTGTCGTTCGACCTGACGATGCCGTCGCTGGTGCCGGCGCTGATCGGCGAGGGCGGCTATGGCCCCGCCGACCGGCAGGCGCTGATGCGCGCCCTGGACCGCAAGGATTCGGCGGCGGTGGCGCGGCTGGCCGGCGGGCTGGCGCCGGTGCTGACCGACATGCTGCACGCGGCCGGCCCGGCCGCGCGGGCGCTGGAGGTGCTGGGCGCGCTGAGCCTGCCGCCGGCGGTGCGCGCGCTGGGCGACCGGCTGGCCGCGACGGTCGCGGCGATCGAGGCCCGGGTGCCGGGGATCCGCCTGACCGTCGATCCGGTCGAATTCCGGGGTTGGCGCTACCATACCGGCGTCTGCATGACCGTCTATGCCCATGGCCAGCATGCCGAGCTGGGGCGTGGCGGGCGCTATATCTCGAATAATGACGAGCCGGCCTGCGGCCTGACCCTGCGGCCCGAGGCCCTGCTGCGCGCCGCGCCGCCGCGCGCGGGGCGGGTGCGGGTGTTTCTGCCCGCCGGCACCGACCCGGCCTTCGCGGCCCGGCTGCGGGCCGAGGGGTATGTGACGGTCGATGCCCTGGCCCAGGTGGCCGATCCGGACGCCGAGGGGCGGCGCCTGGATTGCGCGCTGATCGCCTCGGGCGGGGGTGTCGCGGCGCTGGACTGACACGCCTCGCCGATCGCCCTTTCGCGGCCGTTGCGGCCGGCCGCCCGTTGTCCACCACCTCTATCCTACTGGCCTTGAGCCCACTGCCTTTGAACAAGGAGCACCTTATGTCCAACGTCACCGTGATCGGCGCCCAGTGGGGTGACGAGGGTAAGGGAAAGATCGTCGACTGGCTGGCCAGCCGGGCCGATATCGTCGTCCGCTTCCAGGGCGGGCACAATGCCGGCCATACGCTGGTGGTCGGCAACCAGACCTATAAGCTGTCGCTGCTGCCTTCGGGCCTGGTGCGGGGCAAGATGGGGGTGATCGGCAACGGCGTGGTGGTGGACCCCGAGGCGCTGCTGTCCGAGATCGACCGCGTGACCGCCCAGGGGCTCGACGTGTCGCCCCGGACCCTGCGGATTGCCGAGAATGTGCCGCTGATCCTGCCGGTGCATGCCGCGATCGACCGGGCGCGCGAGGAAGCCCGCGGGGCGCGCAAGATCGGCACCACCGGCCGGGGCATCGGCCCGGCCTATGAGGACAAGGTGGCCCGCCGGGCGATCCGGCTGTGCGACCTGGCCGAGCCCGAGACGCTGGACTGGAAGCTGGACGAACTGCTGCTGCATCACAACACGCTGCTGGCCGGGCTGGGCGCCGCGACCTTTACCAAGGAGGCGCTGCTGGCGCACCTGAACGGGCTGGCGCCGCGCATCCTGCCCTATATGGAGGCGGTGTGGGACCTGCTGGACGATGCGCGCCGGGCCGGCCGCCGCGTGCTGTTCGAGGGCGCGCAGGCGGTGATGCTGGATGTCGACCACGGGACCTATCCGTTCGTCACCAGTTCCAACACGATCGCCGCCAACGCGGCCACCGGCAGCGGTGTCGGCCCGGGCAGCGTGGGATTCGTGCTGGGGATCGCCAAGGCCTATGCGACCCGGGTGGGCGAGGGGCCGTTCCCCAGCGAACTGCATGACGAGACGGGCCGAACCCTGGGCGAGCGCGGCCACGAGTTCGGCACCGTCACCGGACGGCCGCGCCGCTGCGGCTGGTTCGATGCGATGCTGGTGCGGCGCGCGGTGCGGGTCGGCGGGGTCAACGGCCTGGCGCTGACCAAGCTGGACGTGCTGGACGGGCTGCCGGAGATCCGCATCTGCGTGGGGTATGAGCTGGACGGCCGGACCATCCGCAGCTTCCCGTCCGCGCCGTCGGCCCAGGCGCGGGTCAAGCCGGTCTATGAGACGATGGAAGGCTGGACCGAGACGACCTATGGCGCGCGGTCGTGGGTCGACCTGCCGGCTCAGGCGATCAAATATGTCCGCCGGATCGAGGAGCTGGTCGAAGCGCCGGTCACGCTGCTGTCCACCAGTCCTGAACGCGACGACACGATCCTGGTGCGCGACCCGTTCGAGAACTGACGGAGCGGCAGGCGGGAGGGGGAGCCCCTCCCTCCGGCTTCAGCCTGCCTGCAGCGCCTCGCGATGGGCGTCGACTTCGGCCTTCATCGCCGCCTGCACCTTCTCGAAGGCCCGGACCTCGATCTGGCGCACCCGCTCACGCGAGATATTGTAGGTGTGGGACAATTCCTCGAGCGTCGCGGGTTCGTCCTTCAGGCGGCGCTCGGTCAGGATATGCCGCTCGCGCACGTTCAGCGTCTTCAGCGCATTGTCCAGCAGGGCCTTGCGGCCGCTGAATTCCTCGCTTTCCGCCAGGGTCTGTTCCTGGTTGTCGTGCTCGTCGACCAGCCAGTCCTGCCATTCGCCTTCGCTGTCGGCGCGCAGCGGGGCGTTCAGGCTGTGGTCCGGCGCCGACAGGCGGCGGTTCATGTTGATGACGTCCTGTTCGGGCACGCCCAGCGAGGCGGCGATCTGGTTGACCTGCTCGGGCTTCAGGTCGCCGTCGTCGATGGCCTGCATCTGGCCCTTCAGCCGCCGCAGGTTGAAGAACAGCTTCTTCTGCGCGGCCGTGGTGCCCATCTTCACCAGCGACCAGCTATGCAGGATATATTCCTGGATCGCGGCGCGGATCCACCACATGGCATAGGTCGCCAGGCGGAAGCCCCGGTCGGGATCGAAGCGGCGCACCGCCTGCATCATGCCGATATTGCCTTCGCTGATCAGTTCGCCCAGCGGCAGGCCGTAGCCGCGATAGCCCATGGCGATCTTGGCGACCAGGCGCAGATGCGACGTGACGAGCGCGTGCGCGGCTTCGGAATCGCCCTTGTCCTTCCAGCGTCGCGACAGGCGCTGTTCTTCCTCGGGCGAGAGCATGGGAAATTTGCGGATGTCCTGAAGATACCTTGACAGGTTGGATTCAGGACCAACATTCAGAACGGAAGAGGCCATGGATCGGACTCCTTTGTCCGGGAGGTCTGGTGCGCCCTGGATGTCCTACGGCACATCCGTGAAAGGGTTCCCTGACTTGTCCCGCATGACGCGTGGATTGGACATTACGTCCCCGTGTGGCACCCCCGCGATGGGCCGCGCCGACACGGGACGTCCATTCCGGCGGTCGCGTCACCCGCCGGAGAAGTTTGAAGCCTACTGTCGGGACGGGCCGAGCGTCAAGGAATCCTCCCTGTCGATTGCCTTAAAACTATGCAATCTTCGCGATAAGTGTCTGAAAATCGTCCGGAGGCGCGGTCTCGAACAGCAGGGGCCGGCCGGTCGCCGGGTGGGTGAAGCCCAGCCGCGCCGCGTGCAGCGCCTGGCGCGGGAAGTCCAGGGCGGCGCGCCGCGCGGGCTCGGGCAGGCCGCGCGCGGCGGCGGGAATCCGTCGCAGATAGACCGGGTCGCCCAGCAGGGGATGGCCGTGGGCGGCGAAATGCACCCGGATCTGGTGGGTGCGGCCGGTGGCCAGCCTGCATTCCGCCAGGCTGACGGCGCCGTGGAAGCTCTGCCGGGTGCGGTAATGGGTCAGCGCCTGCTTGCCGCCATGGGCGACCAAGGCCATGCGCTTGCGATCGCGCTTGTCCCGGCCGATCGCGCCTTCGAACGATCCGCTGGACGGCGCCATCATGCCCCAGGCCAGCGCCAGATAGATGCGGTCGATATCCCGGGCGGCGAATGCCTCGGACAACGCCGCGTGCGCGGCTTCGGTCTTGGCCACCACCATCACGCCCGACGTGTCCTTATCCAGCCGGTGGACGATGCCCGGCCGCCGTTCGCCGCCGATGCCGGTCAGGCTGTCGCCGCAATGGGCCAGCAGCGCGTTGACCAGCGTGCCGTCCTCGTTCCCCGGCGCGGGGTGGACCACCAGGCCGGCCGGCTTGTCCAGCACGATCAGGTCGGAATCCTCGTACAGCACGGTAAAGGGAATCGCCTGTGCCTGCGGCGTTGCGGGCATTGCGGGCGGCACCCTTATTTCATAACACAGGCCGGCCCGGACCGGATCGGCCGGATCGCGCAGGACCGCGCCGTCGCGCAGCACGTGCCCCGCTTCCATCAGCGCCTTGACGCGGGACCGCGACAGCGTGCCCAGCCTGTCGGCCAGGAAACGGTCGGTGCGCCGGCCGGCATCCCCGGCGCCGGCAGCGATGCGGCCGGGCGGGAGGGGCGGCAGGTGGGGGGTGTCGTCGGTCATGCGCGGCTCTTAACGGAAATTGGCCGCCGGGAAAATGACGGCGGGGGACACGGAACAGGATCATGGACGTACAATTGTCGAAAGGCCCCGGATCGCGGGCGCTGCTTGCGGCGGTCATCGGGATGGGCGTGTTGCTGGTGGTGGGTTCGCTGGTGCTGGTGGGGGTGCTGGTCCACCGGATTTCCCACCCTCATCCGGCGCCCGGCCTGCCGGAAGCCGATCATGCCGCCGCCGGCCTCGCCGCCGCGTGGCCGTTCGAAGGACCCCATGGCCAACTGACGCTGAACGAACCGCCGGGCACCCACATTACCGGCATGACCCGCCAGGGCGACGGGCTGCTGGCGGTTTCGCTGTCGGGGGGTGGGCCCGACCGCGTCATCCTGTGGGATCTGGCCCATGCCCGTGTCGCAGCACGGCTGGTTCTGACGCCGTGAGGTGAAGGCCGCCGCGTAATGGACTGGATTCAATGGATCTTGGCGATCTTGGGAAAATGACCATCCGGTGAATATTTCTGTTCAAGGTGGGTTGCGTCCCGGTCCGCGATGGCATAGAAGCTGCCTCGTCCAGCGTCCCGTTCGTCTAGCGGCCTAGGACACCGCCCTTTCACGGCGGTAACACGGGTTCGATTCCCGTACGGGACGCCAGGGATCTTCAATGTCAATTTCAGTGCGATTTCCAGTCGTCGGCTTCTGCCGGGATTGCCCCTCTGTCGGCGTCGGTACGGCCTGATTCGGGCACTTTGCCGCCTCTTTGCCGCGACGGAGGTAGGCGACCGGCGGATCGGCGTGTAGCATGCCGCTTCATCACTCTTATTTGAGCAACCGATCAGAGCGGCTTCGACATCATGTTTCCATTTCTGGCCAGGCGTCGTCTGCTCCAGGCCGCTGCGGGCGGTCTCTGCCTCGGCGTGCCGGGCAAGGAAGGGAAGGCGGCCGCGCCTTCCGACTGGTCACTCTACAAGCTGCGGTACGTGTCGTCCGACGGCCGCGTCGTCGATAGCGGAAACGGCATGCAGTCCCATTCCGAAGGGCAGGGCTATGGCATGCTGTTCGCCCAGGCCTTCGACGACCAGGACGTGTTCGACCGCATGTTCGCATGGACCGAGCGAACGCTGAAACGTCAGGGCGATGCACTGCATGCCTGGCATTATCTGCCCAACGTGACGCCCCATGTGCCGGATACGAACAACGCGACCGACGGCGACCTGCTGATCGCGCTGGCCCTGGTTCTGGCCGGGCGGCGGTGGGGGCGCCCGGAACTGGAGGCGTCGGCCCGCGACATTTACGCGGCCCTGCGGAAGCGGGTCGTCGTGACGGTCGGCAGGCGTGCGGTCCTGCTGCCGGGACTCGATGGTTTTGCCTGGCCCGACCATGCCCTGGTGAACGCGTCCTATTACATCATGCCTTCCCTGATGGCGGCCGCGGAACTGGACGATCGCAGCGTATGGCAAAACGTCATCCGCGACGGGATGGACCTGATCCGGCGTGGGCGGTTCGGGCGGTGGAACCTGCCCCCGGACTGGATGCAGGTCTCGCCGGGCATCGACATGCCGGCGATCGCCCGGGGGCGGCCGGCGCGGTTTTCCTATGATGCGGTCAGGGTGCCGCTTTATCTGCAATGGGCTGGGTTGCTGGACCCGGGCCTGCGGGCGGATTTCCAGCGTTACTGGAACGGCTGGGGCGGGACGATGCCGGCCTGGGTGAACCTGCAGACCGGGGAACGGTCGCCCTATGACGCACCGCCGGGTTTCTATGCGGTCGGGATCGGGGCGGGGCTGCTGGACATGCCCGGAACCAGGAGCATGGCTTTTCCGTCCATGGCGCAAAGCCCGGATTATTACTCCGCCTCGCTGACCCTGCTGGCCTCGCTGGTGATGGATGGCCTGGCGTCGGACATCGTGCAGCGCGACGGCGGCATGTTCTGACCGTTTTTTTTACCGTTTCCACGGTTATCTTTTCGCTAACGTCATCACATGTTAGAGATGCGAAAATGAGTGGGTCGGGTCGTGGGCGCTGTCTTCCGTTCGCGGCGTGCAGCGCGCCGAGCCTTGGGGTGATGGTGGGGCGATGCTCGGTTCGGAATTTCCGTTGAACAACGCGGCTTTGTCCGGGGCGGATGAGGGGGCGGACGTGTCGGCCCTCCGTCGGGCGGTGAACGAGCCCGATCTGTCCTATCGGACCTTCGGCAATCTGGATCAGATACCGGCCGAGGCGATCGAAGCCGCCTTGCCGCACGACGAATTGGCCCCGCTTGCGCCGTCCTTCGCCTCGGCCGGGTCCGAGGCGGCGGCGGGCGCGGAGATGCCGCCGCCGGGAGCGTTCGCGCCCTCCGGGGCGCCGGCCGAGGGCGCCGTGCCGCTGGATATGCCGTCCCGTCCGGCTGCGCCGATGGCGGCCGCGTTTCCGCCCGATCCGGCGCACCGGAGGCGGGTGGACGACGTGGCGGCCGGATCCGTCACGGCAGGGGGCGGGGGGGGAAACCGGCGCATGCGGCTGTCGGACATGTTTGCCGTCCTGCGCGGGGAGGCGGTCCTCGATCGGTCCGAGCGCACGCTGCGCGGCATGTTTCGCTGATCGTCCGGCAGGTCATCGGTCGGCCATGGCGGGACCCTTCAGTTCGAGAATCGTCTCATGTCCTTGATAGACGACGCGACGTCCGTCGCGCTGTTCGCGGACATCCCCCGCCAGGTCTTCGTCATTAATCAATTCGATCCGATGACCCGTCCGGGGTCGGCGATCGCGCGCAGTTTGGGGGAATGGATGGGGCGGCGATTGCTGGGTGTCGTGCATCGTGACGAACATGTCGGTGAAGCTCTTGCGGCGCAGAAGCCGATCGCCAGCTATGCGCCGCGATCGCAGGCGCATCACGACCTGGCCGTGATTGCACGTCGGCCGACGGCCATGGTGGGCGGCTGATGCGTCGCGTCATCTTTCCCCGCGCCGCGGCGGCGCGACTGGCTGCCCCGGGCGCCGCGTTCCTGGGCGCCGCGTTCGCCCGCCTGGCGGAGGGGCGGTACGGGCGTGCCGTTCTCGGCGGCTGCGTCCTGTTCGGCGTCGTGACCGCGATGATGGCCAGCATGGCCCTGCTGTCCGACGATGCGCAACTGATCGTGGCGGCCATCGGCATCCTGCTGTTCTTTTTCGTCAATCGCCATCGCAGCGCCAGGGCCACGCTGTTTCTGCAGGTCCTCTCGCTGGTCGTATCGTTTCGCTACCTGGCCTGGCGGGTGACCGAGACGCTGGATTTCAGCTCCGCCGTGCAGGTCGCGCTGGCCATCACGCTGGGGCTGGCGGAAATCTATGCGCTGATGATGCTGCTGCTCAGCTATTTCCAGACGATCCATCCGCTGGGGCGCAAGCCGGTGCCGATGCCGGCGGATCTGTCGCTCTGGCCCAGTATCGACGTCTATATCCCGACCTATAACGAGGACCTGAGCATCGTCCGCATGACCGTGCTGGCCTGCATGGCGATGGACTGGCCCGCCGACCGGCTGAACGTCTACATCCTCGACGACGGCCGCCGGCAGGAATTCCTGGAATTCGCCCGTCTCGTCGGGGTCGGTTACATCACGCGTCCCGACAATGCCCACGCCAAGGCGGGCAACCTCAATTACGCGATGCGGCAGACGGAAGGCGAATACATCGTCATCTTCGACTGCGACCACGTGCCCGTCCGGGCGTTCCTGCAGGCGACCGTCGGCTGGTTCCTGGTCGATCCCGAACTGGCGATGATGCAGACGCCGCATCATTTCTATTCGCCCGATCCGTTCCAGCGCAATCTGGCCAAGGGGCACAGCGTCCCGCCCGAAGGCAACATGTTCTATGGCCTGTTGCAGGACGGCAATGATTTCTGGAACGCCACCTTCTTCTGCGGGTCCTGTGCCGTCCTGCGCCGCGCCGCGCTGCGGCAGATCGGCGGGATCGCCGTCGAAACGGTGACCGAGGATTGCCACACGGCGCTGAAGCTGCAGCGCAAGGGCTGGTCGACGGCGTATCTGCGCCTGCCGCTTGCGGCCGGCCTGTCGACCGAACGGCTGATCCTGCATGTCGGGCAGCGCATGCGCTGGGCGCGGGGCATGCTGCAGATCCTTCGGGTGGATAATCCGCTTTTCGGTCCCGGCCTGACGGTGGCGCAGCGGCTCTGCTATTTTTCCGCGATGGCCGGATTTCTCTTCGCTATTCCCAGGCTGATCTTCCTGACCTCGCCGCTTGCCTATCTTCTGTTCAGCCAGACCCTGATCGCCGCGTCGCCCGAGGCGATATTCGCATATGTCCTGCCGCATTTCTTTCATTCCATCGCGACGTCGGCCCGGGTGCAGAAGAACTGGCGCTATTCGTTCTGGAGCGAGATCTATGAGACCGCGCTGGCGCTCTTTCTCGTCCGCGTCACGATCGTGACCATGCTGTTCCCCAAGCATGGCAAGTTCAACGTGACCGAGAAGGGCGGCGTCCTGGAGGAATCCTATACGGACTGGCGCGCGATCTATCCCAACATCGTCCTTGGCGGCCTTCTGCTGGTGGGAATGGCGTGGGGGGCCTGGCGCCTGGCCGCGATGCAGAACGATGCGATCACGCGCAATGCGCTGTGGATGAACGAAGTGTGGATCTCGGTCAGCCTGATCATCGTCCTGGCCGCGATCACCGTGGGGCATGAAACCCGGCAGTTGCGGCGCAATGCGCGTATTCCCGCCGCGTTGCCCGTGACCGTACGGGGCGCGGATAGGCGGCTTTGCCGTGGCACGACCAGCGACGTGTCGCGCGGCGGCTGCCGGCTGCATCTGGATGCCGCGGATGCGGCGATGTTCGACGCGGCGGCCGAAATCGACGTGTTTCCCGACCCGTACGAAGCCCCCGTCCGTGCGCGGGTGCTGAGCGTGCATAACGGCGTGATGAACTTTGAATGGCAGCCTATGACGATTCGCGACGAGGCGCGGATCATCCGTTTCGTCTTCGGGCGCGCCGATGCCTGGACCAACTGGAATGAATACAGTCCCGACCGGCCGCTGCGCAGCCTGTGGATGGCGATCAGCAGCATCCGCAATATCGGCATGCCGGCCGACAAGCCCGCCAGTGCGCGTCATCATCCAGGCGCGATCGCCGCGCGGGCGCGGGCGCGCCAATCGATCGGCGATACGCGCCGGGAGGTCGTGACGTTGATGCCGCGCAAAACGAATTCGATGATGGTTGCGCTGGGTGCGCTGGGTGCGCTTGGTCTGGCTTCGACCGCCATGGCCCAGGCGGCGAACACCATGCCGCCGGCCGGCGCGTCGTCCGTGCCGGCGGAGGTGGGGGCGGATGTGGGGGCGGCGGATGCGGGGGACGATTTGCCGCTGCCGAAACTGCGCGGCGCCAACGGTGATGCGTCGGCGGCGCAGGATGATGCTCGGCTCGGGACTCCGCCCGGCCCCTTATCAGGGACCTTGCCCGGCGCCTTGCCCGGTGCGTCGACCCGCACCTGGACGCTGCGGCAGCTTGGCGCGCCGGCCGCGATGCACATGACGCCCTATGCCGCGATTCAGGGACTGGATTTCGGCATCCCGTCCAGCCAGCTCGTGACGTCGGCGCATCTGACGCTGACGGGCGCGCTGTCCCCGTCGCTGCTGGCGCAGAGCAGCAGCGTCACGATCCGGCTGAACGACCAGTATGTCGGAACCATCCCAGTCAATCGCGATCATCCGGAATTCGGTCCGTTGACCTTCCCGGTCAATCCCGCCTTCTTCATGGCGCGGAACACGCTCAATTTCACGTTCGCCGGCCAATATACCGAAACCTGCGGCAACCAGGTCAGCGACGTGCTGTGGGCCGACATGTCCGGGCAGTCGGCGATCAGCGTGACGACCGTGCCGCTGCCCGCGCGCCGCATGCTGTCCGCGTTGCCGGCGCCTTTCGTCGATACGGCGGTGAATGAGCGGGCGGTCGTGCCGTTCGTGCTGCCGAACCGGATGGAAATGGCGTCGCCGCGCACGGTCGCGGTCCTGAAGGCGGCGGCGGATGTCGCGTCCTGGTTCGGCAAGATCGCCGATTTTCATCATGTCAGCTTTCCGGTCTCGACCGACGTGCCGTCGGCAGGAAATGCCGTCGCCATCGGCGTGGCGGCCGACCTGCCGCCGGCGATCGCCCGGTCGGTTTCCGTCGCCGGGCCGACCCTCGCGGAAATCGGCAATCCCACGGACCCGTTCGGGACGATCCTGGTGGTGACGGGGCGCAGCGACGCGGAACTGGCCGCCGCCGCGCGGGGGCTGGCCTTCATGTCGGAATCGCTGGGCGCCGGTTCCAGCCAGATCGTCCCGCCGGTGACCGTCGGACCGCGCCGGCCTTATGACGCGCCGGCTTTCCTGCCGACCGATCGCGTGGTGCGTTTCGGGGAACTGGTCAGTTCGAGCGCGCTGCAAGGCCATGGCTACGTGCCCGGCACGCTGGCGGTGCCGTTCCGTATCTCGCCGGACCTGTATACGTGGCGCGACCGTCCGTTCGAGGCCGATTTCCGTATCCGGACGCCGCTGGAAAGCGACGTCGACCTGCGGCAGTCCCGCGTCGACGTGGCGCTGAACGACGTCTATCTGGCCAGCTATTCCTGGCGCGCGCCCGAACGCCTGCCGCGCCTGCTGAGCCGGTTCTTTCCGGATACGTCGCCTGTGCTTCAGGATCGGGCAAGGCTGCCGATCTGGGGCGTCTATGGCCAGAACGAGCTGAAATTCTATTTCGACGGCCGTCCGGCGATGCGCCGGGATTGCAGCGCGATGCCGCAGGACATCTCGGTCGGCATCGACCCGGATTCCACCCTGGATTTCCGGCGCGCCTATCATTTCGCCACGCTGCCCAATCTGGCCTATTTCGCCAATAGCGGCTTTCCGTTCACCCGCATGGCGGATCTGTCGCAGACCGCGGTGGTCCTGCCGCCCCGGCCGGGCCCGGCGATCCTGACGGCCTATCTGGATCTGATGGGAATGCTGGGCTCTTATAGCTGGTATCCGGCGGAACGCGTCGCGGTGGTCGGCCCGGGGCAGGTCGGGACGGTCCGCGATGAC
Organism: Nguyenibacter vanlangensis; assembly: GCF_038719015.1. Taxonomy (NCBI): domain Bacteria; kingdom Pseudomonadati; phylum Pseudomonadota; class Alphaproteobacteria; order Acetobacterales; family Acetobacteraceae; genus Nguyenibacter; species Nguyenibacter vanlangensis. The sequence continues at coordinate 923,102 of NZ_CP152276.1, read as the reverse complement.
GACCTGATCGTCCTGGATACGCTGCCGGGCAATGATCTGGTCGCGTCCCTGCTGGCAGGCACCCCCTATGGGCTGGAAAACGGCCGGTTGCGGATGGCGCAGCGTTCGATCCTGGATGGAATCCGCTATGCTTTTCCGGAAAGCCGGTCGCATGAGGGACGCACGGTCGCCCTGGAAGGGTCGCTGCCGCTGAATGGCGGGGGCGCGTTGATCGGCACCGAATCCCCCTATGCGACGGGGCGATCGGTGGTCCTGATGCTGGGCGGTACGCCGCAAGGCGTCGACGACCTGGTCCATGTGCTGCAGGATCCCAGCCTGCAGAAGGGCGTGCAGGGCGACCTGACGGTGGTCGACGGCGACAAGATCATCGCGTCGCGCAATGGTGCGACCTATACGGTCGGGTCTCTGCCCTGGTGGCTGTGGTCGGACTGGGTCCTGCGCGAACACCCGATCCGCGTGATATTGCTGTCGGTTCTCGGCGCGCTGGTGACGGGCCTGGCCTTGAACAAGGGGTTGTCCCTGCGCGCGGCACGGCGGCAGGCCTATCTCGACGCCAGCGGGGCAGGCGGACGATGAGGCCGTGCCGCAGTTTCCGGGGCCGCCGCACCCGGGCGGGCCTGCGCATCCTGCTGTTGGGCGGCGGATTATGGGGCGGCGGATCGGTCCTCGCGCCTTGTGCCGAGGCCCAGGATAGGGGGCCCCAGGACAGAGGGGCCCAGGACGCAAATGCTGCTGCGGCGGGGCAGGCTGGGATGGGGCAGGCCGAGGCGGGACAGGAAAGCGCGCTGGTGACGATCCTGATCCAGCGGGCGCAATACTGGCTCGACAAGGGACGGTACGACCAGGTGCAGCAGGCGCTGGGTCAGGCGCGGCAGGTCGCGCCGCGCGACCCGCGCGCGATCGCGCTGTCGGGCCAGTTGGCATTGCGTATGGGCGATCCCGATCTGGCCCGCCGGATGGCGGCGCTGCTGCACGATGTGGCGCCCGCCGCGCAGGAGACGCGGCAACTGGACCAGGCCCTGCGCCTGCAGGGGGGCGCGGGCGACGCGCTTGAAGCAATCCGCGCGGCGGCCCGCAGCGGCCAGATCAGTGCGGCGGTGGCCGGATACCGGCGCCTGTTCCCCGATGGTCCGCCGCCGCAATATGCCTTGGAATATTACCATACCCTGGCCGGCGCGGTGGGCTATCGCGACCAGGGTTTGACGGGATTGCGCAACCTTGTCGCCGCCGATCCGGACGACGTCGCGGCGCAGATCGCCTATGCCCAGGTCTTGACCTGGCGTGATGCCACCCGTCTCGGCGGGCTGGCCCGCCTGCAGCGCCTGGACGGGCTGCCGGGCTTGTCCGCACCTGATCGCGCGGCCATCCGCAGGGCCTGGCGCACGGCTCTGCTCTGGCTGCCCGAGGCGCCCGAAACCGTGCCGTACTACGATGCGTGGCTGCGGCTCGATCCCGGCGATACCGAAATCGGCACCGTGCGGGGCAAGGCGCGGGCCGCGCAGCCCCAGGGCGTGGCGCAGGACCGGACGCAGGGTTTCGAGGATCTGAATGCCGGCCGCCTCGATGCCGCCGCCGCGCATTTCATGCACGCCCTGACCGGCAGCCCCAACGATCCCGACGCGCTGGGCGGCCTGGGCGTGACGCGGATGCGCCAGGGCCGGGCGGACGAAGCCCGCGACCTGCTGTCGCGCGCCAGCCAGGCCGGTCCGGTGGAGGCCGCCAAATGGCGTGACGCGTTGAACGGCGCCACGGTCTCGGGCGCGTACGGCCAGGTGCATCGCCTGATGGCGCTGGGGCACTATGCCGATGCGCAATCCCTGATCGACAGCACGCTTGCCGCGGATCCGACGCAGATCGGGCTGGTCGCCCTTCAGGGCGACATTGCCCGCCGGCGTGGCGATATCGGCCGGGCCGAGACGCTCTATCGTCATGTCCTGCAGGCGCAGCCCGACAATCTGGATGCCTTGCAGGGGCTTTATCAGATCCTGCAATCCTCCGGCCGCCAGGCGCAGGCCGCGGCATTGACGGAGCGGCTGCGGCGTCTGTCGCCGGCCTTCGTGCGGCAGATGGCGCAGTCCGATCTGCTGGCCCGGGCCGGGCAGGCGCCGACCCTGGATGATCGCATCGGCCTGCTGCGCCAGGGCGTCGCGGACCAGCCGCAGGACCCGTGGATCCGTCTGCGCCTGGCCCAGGCGCTGACGGAAGCGGGCGACCGCGCAGAAGCGGCGGAGGTGATGGCGCCGCTGTCGTCGCCCGATGGGCGCGTCGGCGTCGCGGCGTTGCAGGCCGCGATCTATTTCGCCAACCAGACCGACGACTTCACGACGGTCAGGCAGCTTCTGCAGCGCCTGCCGCGTGGGGCGCGCCCGCCCGACATTCAGCGCATCGCGGCCAGGGCCGAAGACCAGCAACTGGTCGCCGATGCGCCGCCCGACCTGCCGGAAGCGAGACTTTATTTCCTGCAGATGGCGCATCGTGGCCGGGATCCCGACGGCGCGCGGGGACGATTGGTCGCCGACGCGCTGCTGGCGCGCGGGGATGCCGCCGGCGCGCGCAGCATTCTGGAGGCGTTCCTGGAAGCGTCCTATCCCCCGACGCCGCGCCAGCGCCTGGCCTATGCCGGGGTTTACATGCGCATGCAGGATTCGCGGCATGCCCGTCAGATGCTGGAAGGACTCGCCATGGCCGGCCATGGTGAGTCCTCTCTGGGGGCCGATGACCTGGCGGCCCTGCGCAGCCTGCGGACGGGCCTGGCGATCCTGGCATCGGATCAATTGAACGATCAGGGGCGGCAGGCCGACGCGTTCGACGCGCTGCAGCCGGCGCTGACCGAAACCCAGCCCAGCGCGGCCGCCCGGCTGGCGCTCGCGCGGCTTTATCAATCCAGCAATCAGCCGGCGATGGCGCTGTCCATCGCGCGTGCCGTGACCGCGCGGGATCCTTCGGACCTGGATGCCAGGCTGAGCGTCGTGCGTCTCGCGCTGCAGGCGGATGACCTCGACGAAGCCGAGGCCCAACTGCGCGAGATGACCGAGCAGGCGCCCTCGGACCCGCGGACCTGGCTGGCGTCGGCGGTCATTCACCGGGCGGGGGGCAACTGGA